>JBGVOM010000102.1:0-22806 GCA_045126515.1 Lachnospiraceae bacterium | reverse complement strand
AATTGTAAATGAGTTTAGTACCTTATGTCATTGAACAGACCAGCAGGGGAGAAAGATCCTACGATATCTATTCAAGACTTTTAAAAGACAGAATTATTTTTCTGGGTGAAGAAGTAAATGAAACAACAGCAAGTCTGATCGTAGCACAGTTGCTGTTCCTTGAATCGGAAGATCCAAACAAAGATATTTTTATGTATATTAACAGTCCGGGTGGTTCTGTTACTGCCGGCATGGCAATCTATGATACCATGCATTATATCAAATGTGATGTTTCTACAATGTGCATTGGCATGGCAGCAAGCATGGGAGCATTTCTTCTTGCAGGAGGCACAAAAGGAAAGCGTATGGCGCTTCCGAATGCAGAAATTATGATTCATCAGCCTCTTGGTGGTGCCCAGGGACAGGCAACAGAAATCGAAATTGCTGCAAAACATATTCTCCAGACCAAGGAGAAATTAAACAGAATGCTGTCAGAGAACACAGGACAGCCATATGAGGTTATTGCGGCAGATACCGAAAGAGATAACTGGAAAACAGCACAAGAAGCTTTAGATTACGGTTTGATTGATACAATTGTAACCAGTCGTTAATAAAAAGGCTGCCTCGGAAATTGGGGCAGCCTTATGTCAGTTTTATGCATGAATAAAAAGACAGACTAAAAGGAGGTATAAAATGGCAGGGAAAAATATAGAAGAACGTTACAGATGTTCCTTTTGCGGAAAATCACAGGAGCAGGTTCGCAAGTTGATTGCAGGACCGAATAATGTATATATTTGCGATGAATGTGTAGATGTATGTTCCGAAATTATTGAGGAAGAATACGAAGAAGAATATGAGGATGAAGAAGAAATCAATTTATTAAAGCCAATGGAAATTTCAGCACTTTTAGATGATTATGTAATTGGTCAGGATGAAGCCAAGAAAGTACTTTCCGTTGCTGTATATAATCATTATAAACGTATTTTGGCACAGAAAGACCTTGATGTAGAATTACAGAAAAGTAATATTTTAATGCTAGGACCAACTGGTTCCGGTAAAACCTTTTTAGCACAGACACTTGCCAGAATTCTTAATGTACCTTTTGCCATTGCGGATGCCACTGCATTGACAGAAGCCGGCTATGTGGGTGAAGATGTGGAAAATATTCTTTTGAAGCTGATACAGGCGGCAGATTATGATATTGCCAGAGCAGAAAAAGGAATTATATATATTGATGAAATTGATAAAATTACTAAAAAGTCGGAGAATGTGTCCATTACACGAGATGTATCCGGTGAAGGTGTACAGCAGGCATTGTTGAAGATTTTAGAGGGTACCGTGGCTTCTGTACCGCCACAAGGCGGAAGAAAACATCCTCATCAGGAATTAATCCAGATTAACACTACAAATATTTTATTTATTTGCGGTGGTGCTTTTGATGGTTTGGAAAAACTCATTGAAACCAGAATGGATAGAAAATCCATCGGATTTATGGCAGAGATAGCAGATAAACATGAAGAAGACGAAGGAATCTTATTCCGCAATGTACTGCCGCAGGACTTGACAAAGTATGGCCTGATTCCGGAATTTATCGGACGTCTTCCAGTAATGGTTTCCTTGGATAAATTAGACAAAGAAGCTATGGTTCGGATTCTTACAGAGCCGAAAAACGCACTGGTAAAACAGTATGAAAAAATGTTTGAATTAGATGGTGTTAAGATGTCTATTGATCCGGAAGCCTTAGAAGTAATTGCTGAAAAGGCTTTAGAGAGAAAGACAGGAGCCAGAGGTTTACGTTCCATTATAGAAGATATTATGATGGATTTAATGTATACGATTCCGTCGGATGATACGATTCAAAGTTGTGTGATTACCAAAGAAACTGCTGAGGGAAAATCAGAGCCTATCATCGTTAGACAGGAAACAGAAGAAGCAAAAGATGTAAAGTCAAAGTTTTCGAAAAAATTCAGAAAGCAGACAGAAACCGCGTAGGGGTGAATTAAATGGAAAATGAAGCAATGATTCTTCCGGCAGTGGCATTGCGGGGAATTACCGTTTTGCCGGATATGATTGTCCATTTTGATGTAACGAGGGAAAAGTCAATTCAGGCAATTGAAAAAGCGATGCAGGGAGAACAGAAAGTGTTTCTGGTGGCACAGCGCAGCAGTGAAGTGGATGAGCCGGAGATAGAAGATTTATATAAAATAGGTGTAACTGCAAGCATCAAGCAGGTGATTAAACTTCCAACAAAGACCGTGCGTGTTATGGTGGAGGGGTTAGCCAGAGCAGACTTGCTTAGTCTTCGGACAGAAGATGGTTGTTTTATGGCAACGGTGTTGGATTTAGAAGAAATTATGCCCGAATATGAGGAGCAGGAAACAGAAGCAATGCTTCGGAATTTAAAGGATTTGTTTGGGATATATGGAAAAGCACATCCGAAGATTAATAAGGATTTGGTTGCAAGGCTTACCGATACCACAGATTTGAAGAAGCTGACAGACCAGATTATCATTAACATTCCGGTATATTATCATGACAAACAACGTTTGCTGGAAGCTGTTGATTTTGATGAAAGATACGATGTGTTGTGCGGTCTTTTGATGAATGAAATACAGATTTTTAAGATTCGTCATGATTTGCAGGAAAAAATCAAAGAAAAAGTAGATAAGAATCAAAAAGATTATCTTTTGCGGGAACAGCTAAAAGTGATTCGTGAAGAACTGGGAGATGATTTCCAGAGTGAAGCGGCACATTTTGAAGAAGCAGTTGTAAAACTAAAAGCAGATAAGCAGGTAAAAGAGAAGATATTAAAAGAAATTGAACGGTTTAAAAATGCAGGAATGAACTCTTCGGAAAGTGCAGTGATTCGAGGGTATATCGAAACACTGTTAGAACTTCCGTGGAATAAAGCATCTAAGGACAGTAAAGATTTAAAGCGTGCCGAAAAGATTTTAAATGAAGAACATTGCGGCATGGAGAAAGTAAAAGAAAGAATTCTGGAATTCTTGGCAGTACGTGCTTTGACACAAAAGGGAGAAAGTCCGATTATTTGTTTGGTTGGACCTCCGGGAACCGGAAAAACCTCTATTGCCCATTCCGTGGCGAAAGCATTGAACAAGGAATATGTCCGCATTTCTCTTGGTGGTGTAAGAGATGAGGCTGAAATCAGGGGACATAGAAGAACTTATGTAGGTGCCATGCCTGGGCGAATTGCCAACGGGCTGCGTTCTGCCGGAGTGAAAAATCCGTTAATGCTGTTGGATGAAATCGACAAAGTCAGCAGCGATTATAAGGGTGACACTTCAGCAGCATTATTAGAAGTGTTGGATTCAGAGCAGAATGTAAAGTTCCGTGATCATTATGTGGAAATTCCACTGGATTTGTCGGAAGTGCTATTTATTGCTACTGCCAATTCGGTGCAGACCATACCAAGACCTTTGCTGGATCGTATGGAATTAATCGAGGTAAATAGCTATACGGAAAATGAAAAACTCCACATTGCAAAGGAACACCTATTGCCGAAACAGATTAAGATGAACGGCTTAGAAAAGCGTAAGTTTACTGTTAGTGATAAGGCATTAGAAGAAATTATCCGTGGCTATACCAAAGAAGCCGGAGTTCGTAATCTCGAACGAAAGTTAGGAGAGGTATGCCGAAAAGCTGCAAGACAATATGTGGAACAGGGCAAAAAGTCCATTAAAGTCACTGCTTCAAATTTGGAAAAGTATTTGGGGAAAGAACAGTATCACTATAACATGGCAAACGAAAAAGATGAAGTAGGTATTGTGAGAGGCTTGGCGTGGACAAGTGTAGGCGGTGATACGTTGCAGATTGAAGTAAATACCATGCCCGGAAAGGGTGAATTTAAACTGACCGGTCAGCTTGGAGATGTGATGAAGGAATCAGCAGCGGCAGGAATCAGTTACATACGTTCCGTAGCGGATAAGTATGAGATTCAGCCGGAGTTTTTCAAAGATAATGATATTCATATCCATATTCCGGAAGGTGCTGTGCCAAAGGATGGACCTTCTGCCGGAATAACCATGGCAACAGCTATGATTTCTGCTATCACAGGGCGTAAGGTAAAAGCAGAAGTTGCCATGACCGGAGAGATTACACTGCGTGGACGTGTACTTCCGATTGGCGGCTTGAAGGAAAAGCTTTTGGCGGCAAAAAATGCAGGAATCAAAAAGGTTCTGGTGCCAAAGAAGAATGAGAAAGATGTAGAAGAAATTTCCGTAGAAATCAAAAATGGACTGGAAATTGTGCTGGTAGAAAGTATGGAAGAAGTATTACAACATGCACTGGTATAGCAGGAAAGGTGAAATGATATGATTATAAAAAGTGTAAATTTGGAAACTGTGTGCGGCATCACTAGTAAGCTACCGGAGAATCTGCTGCCGGAGATTGCTTTTGCCGGAAAATCAAATGTGGGAAAATCTTCGTTGATTAATGGATTAATGAACCGGAAATCTTTAGCAAGAACATCTTCCCAGCCGGGAAAAACGCAGACCATCAATTTTTATAATATCAACGAAGCCTTATATTTTGTGGATTTACCGGGGTATGGATATGCAAAAGTATCAGAAAGCATCAAAGAAAAGTGGGGCAAAATGATAGAAAATTATCTCCACAAGTCAAAACAGTTACGGGCAGTGTTTTTACTGATTGATATTCGCCATGAGCCTTCGGCAAATGACAGAAATATGTATGAGTGGATTCAGTATAATGGCTATGAGCCTGTAATCATCGCAACAAAGTTAGATAAGATTAACCGAAGCCAGCGCGCAAAACATGTCAAGATGATCCGGGAAGGTTTAGGTATGCCGAAAGAAGGACTGATTTTCCCATTTTCCGCTGTCACGAAAGACGGCAGAGAGGAAATCTGGGAGTACATTGACAGTCTGGTAATCGAAGAATAAAATAAGGTTGAAGGAGCATATCTTGTGGTATGCTCTTTTTTTAAGAAATTGTTAAAAATAACAAAAAAATATGGGAAAACTTGACAGAATTTGGAAAAAATGATAGAATTTCATTGTATTTATGAGAAGAGCTTATGAAATAATACGATGTTTTGTCGGCTTTTGGGGAAAGTACGGTATCTTTTTCGTTATATATTCTTCTCAGAACGGTTTATAAAATTGGGGAACTTTAGAAAATGGTTGGCAGAAATCATATAATACAGTGGTAGAGTAAAAGAAGCAACGAAGCTGGAATCTAAAGTTTTGTTGCTTTTTGTATTTATTCTTTCATAATGTTAGGAATCGCAGGGGGTGTATGGATCATGGTGCAGGAAGATTTACTTCATTTTTTTGTGAAAAATGCATTGGAGATTATTTTGATTTTTAACAGACAAGGTAAGATTGTTTATGCCAATGAATCAGCAAAACAGCAGATTGCAGCGGGAAAAGAATTATGCGGAAATTCCATTACAGACATATTTCCGGGAAACTTTAAGAAAACAGAAACGGGCTTCGAAGCAGACTGCAATTTCGGAATGGATAAACAGGAACTTATGGCATATCGGGAAAATAAAACATGTTTTCCACTTAGAGCAAGAATTATGATTTGCGAAGAAATTCCGGGAACTTATTTTTGTATGGGATATGATAACTCGGAAAGGATTATGATGGAAAAGAAAATGCAGCAGGCATCTTCTGACGTGGAGGCAGCCTCTAAGACAAAATCAGAATTTGTTGCGAATGTAACCCACGAGTTGAGGACACCGGTCAACGGCATATCTGGAAATATAAAAGAATTAATGAAAATAGAAGAAGACGAAAAGAAGCTTCGCCTGCTTTCGCTGGTAGAACATGGATGCAAAAACATGAATGCCATTATTGATAATATTTTAGATTTTTCCAAATTAGAAGCGGGAAAATTTACGTTAGAGTTACAAAAATTTAATTTGTATCATATGCTTGATTATGTAAAATCAAATCATAAGAACAGAATTGTAGAAAAGGGATTAGAATTTTTTGTAAATATTTCGCCGGAAGTACCGGAATACATTGTGGGAGATGAACTGAGAATCGTTCAGATTTTAAATAATCTTTTGTCCAATGCCTGCAAATTTACCCACGTTGGAAAGATTACTCTGGAAGTTATTAAAACAGCACAGTACAATAACCGGATAGAATTATTTTTTATGGTCATTGACACGGGAATAGGAATCAACAAGGCGGATCAGGATAAATTGTTTAAAAGTTTTTCACAGGTGGATGCTTCTATTACCAGAAAGTATGGTGGCACCGGCTTGGGCTTAAATATATGTAAACAACTGGTGGAATTAATGGATGGAAGCATCCGAGTGGAAAGTGAGCAGAATAGAGGAAGCATGTTTTCTTTTCACATCTGGGTAGAGATACCACCGGAAGAAGTGGGGAATACTACGGCTAATTCTGATATTGATGTGGTAATGCAGAAGCTGAGAAAACTTTCAGAGGAGGAAAATAATGAAAAAATTTGGAAATATGGGGAACCGGAAAATTTAGAAGAACTGCAAAAGAAAATGTCGAAATTGATTCTCTGCGTTGAGATGGATAACTGGGAAAAAGCGGAAATGTTTGCAGATACCATAAAAAAATTGACGGAAGAAGCTCCAAAAGAAATAAAGACCGCTTCTCTTCGACTGAAAATGGCGGTGCAAAAGGAGGATTATCAAAAAGCCGCCACTGCTTTTGAAGCACTGCAGTCATTACTTTCAATGAAGGAGGATTCTTATGGCAAATGAAACTACGGACAAAGAAATAACAAGAATTCTAATTGTAGATGATGTGGAAACCAACCGTTTTACATTGCGGGATATTATAACTGATATGGGTTATCAGGCTATTCTCACTGAAAATGGTGAGCAGGCATTAAAGATTGTGTCACGTTTTCAAATACAGCTTATTATTTCGGATATTGCAATGCCTGTTATGGATGGATATGAATTGTGCAAAAGAATCAAAGAAAATCCTGATACAAGGGAGATTCCTATTATTTTTATTTCGGCATTTGATAATCCGGCGGATATTGTCAAGGGATTTGCCTTAGAGGGGGAGGATTATATTACCAAACCTTTTATACCGGAAGTGGTAAGAGCCAGAGTAAAGGTTCATTTGAAGCTTTACGAAGCTACACGGCGGTTGCAGGAAATTAATAGACAGCTTCAGATTTCTGTGCATGAACAACTAAAACAGATGGAATTAGAAAAGAAAAATGTGCTTTATGCATTGATTCGTGTAGCTAGGGAAAATGCCAGTTATGATGAGGATCATATGTCCAGACTTTCATATAACTGCAGAGTGCTAGCAGAAGCAATGCAGTTATCAAACCAGTATGGACATTTGATTTCTGACGGTTATATAGAAACCATTGAATTGGCTGCACCCTTATGTGATTTAGGAAATGTGGCAATTCCTACACAGATTCTTCAGAAGAAGACAGTTTTGTCCGAAGAGGAAGAAAAAATTATGCGCACACATGCAGAAATTGGAGCAAGGGTGTTGCGGGATATCAAAAGAAATGGAGATTATAACGATTTTATTGAAATGTCTATTGAGATTGCCAATTATCACCATGAAAACTGGGATGGAAGCGGTTATCCCGAGGGCATGAAGGGTGATGAAATACCATTGTCAGCACAAATTGTAGCATTGGTGAGCGAATACTGTGCATTGACTGAAAACAGAACATACCGTGGCATGTATGATAAGGAGGATACTTTTGAAATTATGCTACAGGATGTGGGGACAAAATTTAATCCGGGCATTTTTGATATTTTACAAAAAATCTACAGACGATTGCAGTAATTTATGAAGCCGTAGTAATCCGGGGGAGTGAATATGACAGAAGAAGAATTTTTCAGAATTTATACATTCATAAAAAAGCGTTATGGAATTGATATGAGCCGGAAAAAAGAAATTATGATTGGGAGGCTGGAAAACTATATTCGTACCGGAGGCTGGAAAAACTATAATCAGTATATGGATACACTTGAAACAGACTTCACTGGAAAACTGGAAAGAGAATTGGTAAATATTTTGACGACCAATCATACCTTTTTTATGAGGGAATTTGAGCATTTTGATTATTTAAAACAGGTGGTGCTTCCTTATCTTAAGCGGAAGGAAGAAAAGAGCAAGGATTTATGTATCTGGTCAGGAGCGTCGTCTACAGGGGAGGAGCCTTATATGTTGGCAATGCTTCTGAAAGATTTTTTCGGACTGGAACAGGGACAGTGGGATACCAAGATTCTTGCAACGGATATTTCCACCGATGTGTTGAATCAGGCAATTGCGGGAATATACACCCAGGAGCAGATTTTACATTTGCCGGAACATTGGAAAAGGCGGTTTCTTCGGGCAATGCCGGATGGGGAACACTTTGAAGTAACACAGGAAATTAAAAATGAGGTTATGTTCAGACAATTTAATCTGATGGATACATTTCCTTTTAAAAGGAAAATGCATATCGTTTTTTTAAGAAATGTAATGATTTATTTTGATCAAGATACAAAAAAACAATTGATTCAGAAGGTATATGATGTGATGGAACCGGGAGGATATCTGTTTGTTGGAAGAACAGAAACATTAGAACGTGATATCGTTCCGTTTCAATTGATTCAGCCATCTATCTTCCGAAAACAGGAAGGAAAGATGTAAATGCGCCAGATAAGAGTATTGGTAGTAGAAGATTCCCTGGTATTTCGGGAACTTCTTGTACAGAATCTGAACAGGGATTCTGAGATAACAGTTGTGGCAACCGCAAGAGATCCTTATGAAGCAAGGGATGCGATTGTAAAATATAGACCAGATGTTATGACACTGGACATTGAACTTCCGCGAATGAACGGTATTGAATTTCTACGTAAGTTGATGCCACAGTATTCACTTCCGGTAATTGTGATTAGTGCGTTAAGTGATAAAGTATTTGATGCACTAAATGCGGGGGCATTGGATTTTGTGGCAAAGCCTGCAGTTTCAGAGCGGAAGCAGTTAGAAGATTTTGTGGCAAGGGAATTACCTGCTAAAATCAAGATAGCCTCTATGGCAAAGCTTAGAAATATCAGGCAGAGACCTGTGATGCAACAGCCTCTCTCCGGGCTATCTGAGAAGAATAATTTGGTAGTGGCAATAGGAGCTTCTACTGGTGGGACAGAGGCTATCGCTACTGTATTGAAAGAGTTTGGCGAGGATATTCCGGGAGTAGTTATTGTACAGCATATGCCGGAGCATTTTACAGAAATGTATGCAGAACGCCTGAATAATCAGTGTCGGGTGCATGTAAAGGAGGCAAAAACAGGAGATGCCGTATTACCGGGACATGTTTTGATAGCACCTGGGGGAAATGCACATATGGAACTTGTGAAGGTGAATGGTGTTTATCAGGTAATCTGTAAACAGGGACCAAAGGTAAATGGACATTGCCCTTCCGTTGACGTATTGTTTCAGTCCGTTGCAAAGACGGCAGGCAGTCGGGCGGTAGGAATTATTTTAACAGGAATGGGAGGAGATGGAGCAAAAGGACTGCTGGAAATGAAGAGGGCAGGAGCTAGAACAATCGGACAGGATGAAAGTACCTGTATTGTCTATGGAATGCCAAGAGTTGCCTATGAATTGGGGGCAGTAGAGTATCAGGAAAAGTTGCAGGATGTTGCAAAGAGAACTTATCAATTATTACGTAGTATGTGAGGTGAGGGATATGAAAATCTTATTAGCAGAAGATGATTATGTGACAAGAAAGGCTATGGACAGCTTTTTGTCAAAGTATGGTGAGTGTGATGTAACCGTAGATGGTGTGGAGGCAGTGGATGCTTTTTTACTGGCTTTGGAGGAAGAAGAACCTTATGATTTAGTGTGTCTGGATATTATGATGCCTGCGATGGATGGCTATCAGGTATTAAAGGCAATTCGAGATTTGGAAAAAGAAAGAAAGATTCCGGAAGAAAAGGCAGTGAAAGTCATTATGACCACTGCGCTGAATGATGAAAGAAATGTAAAAATGGCATTTGACCTTGGATGTACTATTTATTCAGGAAAACCAATCGATCAGGCGAGATTTGAACAAGCTTTGAAAAAACTTGGGCTAATCTAGAAAGGAGTGCAATATGGCTGATGGGTTTAATACAGAAGGCATGCTGGACGTGTATCTGTTTGAAAACGGACAGTTACTCGAACAGCTTCAGGAAATTGTACTCGAACAAAAAGATGAGGAGTGTTTTGATGAAGACAGTATAAATGAGATATTTCGAACTATGCATACCATCAAAGGTTCCTCAGGCGTTATGATGTTTGAGAATATCACAGCGGTGGCTCATAAATTAGAGGATGTATTTTTCTATTTAAGAGAGTCTCATCCGCAAAATGTTCCTCATATGGAATTGGTAGAACATGTTTTGGAAGTGGCGGATTTTATTACCAATGAAATGGATAAGATTCAGAATGGAGAAGCACCGGATGGAGATGCAACGGAGCTTATTGCTTCCATTGACAAGTTTTTAGATTCCATTAAAGGCGGAAAAAGGGAAAAGGAAAAAATCATTGGAAAAAATGTGCATGAGGAGCCAAAACAGTTTTATCTGGCACCTATGGCCACCAGCGCCAGCCGTTTTTATAAGATGTATCTTACATATGAGCAGGATATTCAGCTTGCGAATGTACATGCTTATAAAATTGTATATTCGTTAAAGGAGATAGCGGAAGACTTATTGTTTTATCCAGAGGATATCCTTACGAATGAAAGTAGTGCAGACGAGATTTTAGAAAATGGATTTAAAATCCTACTGCAGGCTCAATGCAGTGAAGAAGAACTTCGAAACATTGTACAGGAAGGGTACGAGTTAAAAAAGGTTGAAATTTTTGAATGCAGTGCCAAAGAATTTCAGCAGGGATTTGATAGTTTCGGTTCTGAAATACGTATTGATTTAGAGTCTGACGTAGAACAAATCGAAGAAAAGGCAGATCAGGAGAAAACTGCGGAAACAAAGAAAAAAGAAAAGGCCGAAAAACCTATGGCACCGGGAGATTTTGTTGTTGAATCCAAAGGTCCCGGTAAAGCGAAAAAGCTGGCAAAAGATAATCCGAAGAAAGCAGAAAAGACAAGCTTTATCAGCGTAGATGTAGCTAAGATGGATAGACTTATGGACTTAATTGGGGAATTAGTTATTTCAGAGTCAGTGGTACTACAGAACCCGG
Organism: Lachnospiraceae bacterium; assembly: GCA_045126515.1. Taxonomy (GTDB): domain Bacteria; phylum Bacillota; class Clostridia; order Lachnospirales; family Lachnospiraceae; genus RUG11237. The sequence continues at coordinate 11,647 of JBGVOM010000102.1, read as the reverse complement.
ATTTGAAAGTACCGGGGCTTAAGTTAGACAATTTTAACAAAGCAGCAGGCCAGATGGCAAAGATTTCAACGGATTTGCAGAATGTGATTATGAGTATGCGAATGGTTCCGTTAACGAACACTTTCCAGAAAATGAACCGTATCGTTTTTGATGCTTCGAGAAAGCTGGGAAAAGATGTGGAATTTGAAATGATTGGGGAGCATACCGAAGTAGATAAGAATATTATTGAACACATTTCAGACCCACTGATGCATTTGGTTCGAAACTCTGTGGACCATGGAATTGAGTCAAATGAAGAACGTGCGGCAAAGGGCAAGAAAGAGAAAGGAAAAGTCACCATTTCTGCTAAGACAGAATCAGGAAAAGTATGGATTGGAGTGCAGGATAACGGAGGAGGACTGGATCGGGAAAAAATCCTTGCAAAAGCAAAAAAACAGGGGATTTTGGATTATACAAGGGATGAAAATTCTTATTCAGACAAAGAGGTATATCAGTTTATTACGCTTCCGGGATTTTCTACCAATGAAAAAGTCACGGAATATTCCGGACGAGGCGTTGGTATGGATGTGGTTGTTTCTAATCTGCAGGCAATTGGTGGCAGTTTAGAGATTGAAAGCACACCAGGCGAGGGAAGCCTGATGAATATGAAAATTCCGCTTACACTGGCTATTATTGATGGTATTGTAATGGAAGTCGGAAAATCTTCTTTTGTTATAGAGACTGGTGTAGTAAAGGAATTTGTAGGAATTCGAGACAATCATCTGGTAAGGGAACCCGATGGTGAGGAATTCGTTATGATAAGAGGCGAAGGTTATCCGGTGCTTCGTTTGGGCGAATGGTATGGGATGAAGGATTATAAGGCGGATACAGAAGATGGAATGCTGGTACTTATTGAGGTAGAAAAGCAGATTGTCTGTTTGCTGGTAGACAGATTGATTGGAAAGCAGGAAATCGTAGTGAAGCCAATTCCTGAATACATAAAACAAGTAAAGGGCTTGTCCGGATGTACCCAGTTAGGAGATGGAAGCATCGCTCTTATTCTGGATGCGGCAGGTTTGATGGAATAAGGAAGGGGGGAACGACATGAGTCAATTTGATACACAAAAAGACAAATATGTGACCTTTAGGTCTGGAAACGAATATTATGGTATTAAAATTGAATATGTAAATGAAATTATTGTAATGCAGGAAATTACTGAGATTCCGGAAAGTGAAGAGTACATTAAAGGATTAATTAATTTAAGAGGAAAAATTATTCCTGTGGTGGATGTAAGACTTCGGTTTAAACAGGAGCCTATTGAGTACAATGACAGGACATGTATTATTGTATTAAATGTAAATGATACTGTGGTGGGGCTTATTGTGGAAAAAATAGCTGAGGTGGTGGAAATACCGGAAGAAAATATACTTCCGTCACCTTCACTTCACAATACGGATAAGACACAGAATATATTTGTCCATGCTATAGGAAAGGTTGGGGATTCCGTAAAACTTTTATTAGATCCTGATAAACTGTTAAATGATGAAGATTTAACTATGTTAGAGCAGATTAACGATGAAAAAGAAGAAGAGGGAGAGTGACCAATATGAAAAATGTAAAGATAAAAACAAAATTAATAGTGGGTTTCTGTGTGATAGACGTGTTATTGATTATTTGTTTATGTTTGGGTTATAGTACAGCAGCAAGCATATATAAAGTAGATAATCCGGAGCATTATCTCCAGAGTTTTGGCATTTTTACAATAGTAGAATTTATTGTGATGATGGCTATTATGGGCTATGTATCTATCACAGTAACAAGAACAATTCGTATTTCCATGGAAGAACTTCAGAAGGCTACAGAGCAGATTGCAGATGGAAAGGTAAATATTACACTAAATAAACGCAGCAATGATGAATTTGGTCATCTGATGGATGAATATCAGAAGGTAATTGACAATGTTCGAAAATATGCATCTATTGCAGAGGAAGTGGCAGACGGAAACTTAACAGTTGATGTAATGCCAAAATCAGAAATGGATGTAATGGGAGTTTCGCTGAAAAAACTGGTTCTTCGCAATAATCATGCATTGTCAAATATCAGTGATTCTTCTTTCCAGGTAAATACAAGTGCGTCTCAGGTGGCAAGTGCCAGCGAAGCATTGGCACAGGGGTCTACAGAACAGGCAAGTGCCATTGAAGAAATTACAGCGTCAATTGATGATATTGCAAACAAGACAAAAGAAAATGCAGCACAGGCAAATGAAGCAGCTAATCTGGTAGCACAGGCAATTGAAGATGTGAAAAAGGGAAATGAACAGATGCAGGATATGATGGTTGCAATGCAGGATATTAATAATTCTTCCGAAAGCATCTCAAAAATCATTAAGGTAATTGATGATATTGCTTTCCAAACAAATATTCTTGCACTGAATGCAGCAGTAGAAGCAGCAAGAGCCGGAGAAGCAGGAAAGGGATTTGCAGTGGTAGCTGAGGAAGTAAGAAACTTAGCTGCAAAAAGCGCAGCAGCGGCTTCTGAAACAGCAGAATTGATTGAAGATTCTATTAGTAAAGTGGAAGTTGGTTCTAAACTTGCAGATGAAACAGCAAGTGCTTTAGAGGCTATCACACAAGTAGTGCAAAAGAGTGAAAAAATTATTACAGGTATCGCAGATGCATCTAATTATCAGGCAACAGCCATTGAACAGGTTGATCAGGCCATTGAACAGGTATCACAGGTGGTACAGAACAACTCGGCTACCAGTGAGGAGTGTGCAGCAGCAAGTGTTGAATTATCAAATCAGGCAGGCAGAATGCGTGAACTGCTTTCAGTTTACACTCTTGGAAATCAGACAGATACGAGTTTTGCTATGAACCGGGCAAGTGGCGATTACAACAATATGACAGAACGAAATGAACAAATTATTTCCTTGAACGGCGGTTTTGGAAAATATTAGGTAAGTACAATAAATTCGCATACTGGCGTCAAAAGCGCTGGTGTGCGTTTTTAATTTTAGTGAGAGGAGTGTAGGAAATGAAAGAGGGAATGCGACCGGAAAGACAAATTGAAGGAATGGTTTTGAGTATATTTACTATATATGATTTGGGCATTTTTAGCGTTTCTGTAACACTAAACTGGAGTATCTGGGTTTCGACTTTGATTGTGGGGAGTCTTATTGCCGGATGGATTGTATATGTAGGGCAATATAGCGATTACCGTTTTCGGACAATGTTTGTCACCTGGATGATGCAGATTACTATGTGCATGTATGCAATGAATGTAAAAGAAATAAGGCGTGCACTTCCGATTATGGCAACATTTGTCGTTGTGACAGGATTGTATGGGTTAATAGACTTGATGGGAATATATTATGTGAGTACTGTGACTATATTCTTTTACTATGCAATTGTGAAACAACAACTTTCCTTTGAATCCTCCTATGAAATGTTCGGGATAATATTTCAATTTCTAAATATGCTGATTTTAGAATCAATTGTCCGTTTTTGGCTCAAAAAGCGGGAGGAAACCAATGTACAGTTTATGAAGACAATAGAAGAATTAAGGGTGGCAGAGCAAAGTAAGGATGATTTTCTGGCAAATGTAAGCCATGAAATTCGAACACCTATTAACACTATTTGTGGAATGAGTCAGGTGGTATTACAGGAAGACAATATAGAAAAAATGCGGGAAGATGTGCGGTATATACAGACCGCAGGAAAAAATCTGATGTCAGTGGTTAGTGATGTCCTGGACTTTTCGGAACTTCAATCGGGAAAAATTGCAATGGAAGAAGAGGCGTACAATATTACTTCCACAATAAATGATGTTGTCAATATGACTTTGGCAAAGATAGAAGAAAAGAGCATTGAATTGATTGTGGACTGTGATGCAACACTTCCCTGCAGTCTGCTGGGCGATGAAAAGAAAATCCGTAGGGTAATTATGAATCTGGTGGATAATGCCATTAAGTTTACTGAAGAAGGCTGTGTAAGTATTCAAATTTCATATAGAAAGGAAGAATATGGAATCAATTTGATCATAACTGTGAAAGATACTGGTATCGGTATGAAAGAAGAAAGTCTGCAAAAAATATTTAGCAGCTTTAGTCAGATAGATACCAGACGAAATAGACAAACAGGTGGTGTAGGCCTTGGACTTGCAATCTCGCAGGCAGTTGTTCGTATGATGGGAGGCATTATTACGATAAAGAGCAAGCATAGGAAGGGAACTTTTGTCAGGTTTGTGGTTCCACAAAAGGTATTGGACGAACGCCCGATTGCAAGTTTAGAACATAAAGAAGAATTAAATATAAGTGTTTATGTGAATATGGAACAATTTGAGATGACGGAAATTCGAGATGAGTATTCTAATAATATTCAACATATGCTGGAACAGATGCAGGTGAAAAATCATGTCTGCCGTAATCTGTCAGAATTAAAACGCAGAGAAGAATATGAGAATTTTACACATGTATTTATCGGTATGGAGGAATACAAAGAGGATAAGGAATATTTTGACTGCTTGTCAATGAGGACCAAGGTTATTATGATTCTTTACCGCTCAGAAGAAAAGGAACTTTCCAATGCCAACATTCTTCGTATCTATAAGCCGTTCTATATTATTCCTATTGTACTGATGATTAATGGACAACTGACAGGGATAGAAGGGCAGTATTCCAATAAGAAAAAGAGAATGTTTGCACCCGAGATTCATGCCTTGGTAGTGGATGATAATGTGATGAATTTAAAAGTCATGGAAGGAATTCTAGAAAGGTATCAGATGAAAGTTTCTACGGCGACAAGCGGTAAAAGTGCTCTGGAAAAGATTAACACGAAAAGCTACGATATGGTATTTATGGATCATATGATGCCCGAAATGGATGGTGTGGAAACACTACATCAGATTCGCAAAAAGCCGGGGATGTATTTTGAAACATTGCCGGTAATCGCATTGACAGCAAATGCCATTGCCGGCGCCAGAGAAACATTTTTGGCAGAAGGATTTACGGATTTTTTGGAAAAACCGGTGGAAAGCTCTGTATTGGAACGCGTTTTAATGAGAAATCTTCCAAAGGAAAAGGTTGTGTTTGTTGAAAGAGGAAAGGAAAGAGAAGAAACGAAAGAGAAAGAGCGGGAAGTATTAAAAGTCAAAGAAACAATAGAACATACAGAAGAATTTTCGGTTGGAGATTTGGATGTAGAGAAGGGATTGCTGTATTGCGGTGGAAAAGAAAAGTATATTGAAGTCTTAAAACTCTCCTGTGATACGATAAAAGATAATCAAGAACAGGTAGAAGAGTTGTTTCAACAAAACAATTGGGAAGAATATACGATTATGGTGCATGGAATAAAAAGCTCCATGCTTAGTATTGGGGCAGTAAAATTATCCGGACTGGCAAAACAGTTAGAGATGGCAGGAAAAGAAGGAAAAATAAATTACATTCTTGAAAATCATAAGGAAATGATGACAGAGTATGAGCGTGTGGCAAAGATTCTGCAGGAACATCCGTTAATCTGTCCGCAGGAAAAAGAGAAGACGGCAGAGCAGGAGTTTCCAGAGTTAGAGGACGAGCAGTTCGAACAAAATATTGCGGAGTTAGAAGACGCTATGTATAATCTGGACGAAACACGAATGATAGAACTTCTAACAAATTTAGAGAGGTATCAATATGACGGAGTTCCGCTATATAAAGCCATGGAGTCTGTGATTAGAAAAGTAAAGATGTCCGACTATATGTCGGCGGTAGAAACGGTGTCAAGATTAAGAAATAATCTGCAGAAAAAGAAGAAAGGGGGAGAACAGAATGTTTAAGAAAATAAAAGATATTGTATTTGAACGTAATATTAATTTGCGAGAGCAACTGTTTCGAATGATTCTTGTGCTGGGGCAGCTGTTAGTGTTGATAGCAATTATAGAAAATATTGTTTTTTTTGATCGTACGCAGGTTTTCCCACTTTGCCTTGTTATGGTGACCATGGCAGTAGCGTTATATATTACGTTGAAGTATAAAAAAAGTGACTTTTCCATGGTTATGGTAGGAATTGTTTTGATTTCATATGTTTTTCCGTATATGTTTTTCCTTAGTGGCGGTGTGGAAAGCGGAGTAATGGTGTGGTTTGCGCTGGAACTGGTATATGTTTTTCTGATGTTTTCCGGAATTAAACTTGCAGCATTTGTGCTGTTGTGTGTTGTGGTAGACCTTTGCGTTTATGGAGCAGCGTATATTCATCCGGAGTGGGTTGTGCCGTTAGCGAATAAGCAGGAGATTTATGTTGATTCTGTGTTTTCTGCTATTGCAGTTGGATGTACCATAGGAGGTATTTTGAAATATCAGATTAAAATATTTATGGTAGAGCGAAAAATTGTGCTTTCTCAAAAAGATGAAATAGAGAAGATGAGTAATTCCAAAAATACTTTTTATGCAGGTATGAGCCACGAAATACGGACACCGATTCATGCAATTATCGGATTTAATGATATGATTTTGCGGGAAAATTCTGATGAAGAAACACGGGAGTATGCCAAAAATATTCAGATGGCAAGCAAAATGCTGTTAAATTTGGTAAATGATATTTTGGACGTAACTAGAATGGAAATGGAAAAAATGGAAATTATACCGGTGCCTTATAAGACAGCAGAATTGTTTGGAGATTTGGTAGATATGGTACAGGTTCAGCTGAAAGAAAAAAAGCTGGATTTCTATGTGGAAATAGACCAGAGTCTGCCCTCTGTACTTTTCGGAGATGAAAAGAGGATAAAGCAGATTTTGCTGAATATTTTAAACAATGCTGTAAAATATACAGAAAAAGGTTCTGTTACGTTATCAGCATATGGAGAGCCGGTGGGAGAAGGGGAAATTCGTTTAAAAATAGCCGTTTCCGATACCGGTGTGGGAATCCGAAAAGAAGATTTAGAGTATTTATACGATACATTCAAAAGAATTGATGAGAAAAAAAACAGAAAGATAGAAGGCAGTGGTCTGGGTTTGGCTATTGCTAAGAACTTGTTAGATTTAATGGGTGGAGAAATTACAGTAGACAGTATTTACACTAAGGGTTCTGTGTTTACGGTTGCTTTGGGACAGAAAATTGTGGATCCCGAAGTGCTTGGTAAAGTAAATTTTCTAGAAAAAAAACATACGGATTTGTATAAATATGAAGTAAGTTTTAAAGCACCGGAAGCGCGTATTCTGATTGTAGATGATAATCCTATGAATATTCTGCTGGAGCAGCAAATGCTTAAGAATACAAAAGTGCAGATAGATATTGCAAAGAGTGGCTTGGAATGTCTGGAAAAAACAAAGAAAAGATATTACCATGTGATTTTAATGGATTATTTAATGGCAGATATGACCGGTGGAGAAGTTCTAAAGGAACTGCGCAAACAGGAGAACGGACTTTGCAGGGAATCTTACGTGTTGCTTTTTACCGCAGCTTCTTCCGCTGTAGCAAAAAGTGTTACAGAGGAAAATGGTTTTGACGGATATTTAGAAAAACCAATTACGGGAAGGCAGTTGGAGAAAGAAGTGATGAGATTTCTGCCGGAAGATATCATAGAATATCAACACACCGATGCTAGCAGAATAATGAGAAAGAATAGCGATGAGCGGGTCTATGAGAGAAAGAAAAAGAAAATTTATATCACCACGGATGGAGTTTGTGATTTGGCGGAAGAATATGTGGAAAAATATGATATAAAGATAATGTATCTATATATAAAAACGGAACAGGGACGTTTTGCTGATACTATAGAAATTGATTCGGACAGTCTTTCACAATACCTTGTCTATCCAAACATCACAGCATATGCAGACAGTGCATCGGTAGAAGAGTATGAAGAATTTTTTGCAGAAATGCTTACACAGGCAGAGCATGTAATTCATATTTCCATGGCAAAAAACGTGGGAAAAAGTTATGGAATAGCTGCGGCAGCGGCACAGGGATTTGACCACGTTCAAGTTATTGATTCCGGAACTATTTCCTGCGGAGAGGGACTCATTGTATTATATGCGGCAAAATTAGCAAAGGAAGGCTGGGATAGAGATAGCATATGTGAAGAAATAGAAAAGAAGAAAGGGCGTATTAATAGTTATTTTCTATTGCCAAATATCAAAGTTTATACGGAAAACGGTCATGCCAGTAAAGCAGTAGCAGGAATTTGCAAGTTGTTTCGGCTTCATCCGGTTGTGTCTATGAAGCAGAGTAAGTCTGTGGTGATAGGAATACACAGTGGAAATCTAGAGGAGTCATGGCGCAAATTTATAAGACGTTATCTTTGGCGGAAAAAGAAAATTAGTGCAGAGGTTATTTTTATTACTTATGTGGGCTGTAGTGTAAAACAGCTGGAATTTATTAGGGAAGAAATATTGAAATACATTCCGTTTGAGAGAGTAATTATGCAAAAGGGTTCTTTTGCTAACGCATGCAATTCGGGCATGTTGACAATAGGTATATCTTATTATAAATTAAAGTAATAAAGTTATGAAAGAGGTGGAGCCATGAAACAATCTTTAAAATATGTAAAGATTTTCATAAATATTGTGCTGTTTATATTGCTTGCCATAGGAATTGTGTTTGTACTTCCGAGGATAGTCAGGTTTTTCCTGCCGTTTGTAATTGGAGGGATTATTGCAATGCTTACGAATCCCCTGGTCAAATTTATGGAGAAACGTTTAAAAATTGTAAGAAAACACAGCTCCATGCTGATTATTATTGCCGCACTGGCACTGGTGATTACGCTTATTTATTTTGCAGGTGTAAACATAGCCAGACAGGTAATGAATGTGGTGGAAGATATTCCGGAAATTGTAAGCAGCTTTCAGGCAGATTGGGAAGATATCCGCAGGAATGTATCGGTGGTATACGAAAAAATTCCGGAAAATATCCAGGAAAGTCTGGGCGAAACCTACGATAGTGTTGTAAGTTCTTTAGGTCAGGCAGTGAGTGGTCTTGGGGCTCCTACTGTAACAGCGGTAGGAAATTTTGCACAAAATATCCCTGCGGTGCTTATTGCTGTTATTATGACGATATTGTCAGCATATTTTTTTATTGCCGATAAAGAACGGGTTGAGCTGGTAGTGTTAAAGCATACACCGGCGAGTGTAAAAAAATATACCAGACTGCTTTTAGATGAGTTTAAGCATATTGTGGGTGGCTATTTTATGGCACAGTTTAAAATTATGGCAATTATTATGGTAATTCTTTTTGTGGGATTTCTTATCCTGAAGGTAAAATATGCTGTGCTGTTGGCGATACTGATTGCAATACTGGATATGCTTCCATTCTTTGGAACGGGAACAGCGCTAGTGCCGTGGGCAATATTCAAGCTATTGTCCGGTGATTATAAAGTAGCCATCGGTCTGTTGATATTGTACGGTATTACGCAGCTGGTACGGCAGATAATTCAGCCTAAAATAGTGGGGGATACCATCGGTTTGGATCCTTTAGCAACATTGTTTTTTATGTATATTGGCTATAAATTTATGGGGGTACTTGGAATGATTATTGCCATACCGGTAGGAATGATTCTTATAAATTTGTACAGGCTTGGGGCTTTTGATAACATTATCCGTTGTATAAAAGAAATTGGAAACGATATTAATGAATTCAGGAAGTGGTAAAGAAAATGAAGATGTTTGTTTATAATTTCAGAGAATTTGATGAAGGAATTTATTTTGAGCAGATTACGAAAAGTCATGGTGTGATGGCAGAATATACAGCGCAGACACCAACTCTTGAAAATGCTCACTGGGTGAAGGGATATGAATGCGTTAATGTAATTACCACCAAGATAGACAGACCTTTGTTAGAAGAATTCAAGGAATATGGTGTGAAGTACGTGACTACCAGAACCATTGGTTATGATCACATTGATGTGGCAGCGGCCAAGGAATTGGGAATTCATGTCAGCAATATTACCTATACTCCAGACACTGTGGCAGAGTATACGGTAATGCTTATGTTAATGGCAAAGCGGAAAATGAAGCGCATTATGGAGCGGGCTGTGATTCAGGATTATACTTTGAAGGGAATCATTGGAAGTGAAATGAATCAGTGTACCGTAGGTGTCATTGGAACCGGAAGAATCGGAGAAACGGTTATTCGTGACCTCAGCGGTTTTGGTTGTAAAATTCTTGCCTATGACTTGTATGAGAAGGATAGTGTGAAAGTCTATGCAGAGTACACGGATTTAGATACGTTGTTGAAAGAGTGTGATATTATATCCCTGCATATGCCTGCCAATGAGAGTAATTATCACATGATTGATAAAAAGGCAATTGATAAGATGAAGCAGGGAGTTCTGTTAATTAACACGGCAAGGGGAGCCTTGATAGATTCGGAAGCTTTGATTTCCGGTATCGAATCCGGCAAAGTGGGAGGTGCTGCCTTGGATGTGGTAGAAAAAGAACTGGGTCTCTACTACAATGACCTGCGTGCCACAGTGCTGAACAACAGAGAATTGGCAATTTTAAAATCTTTTCCGAACGTCATTGTTACTCCTCATATGGCGTTTTATACAGAAGAGGCAATTCACGATATGGTGAAGAATTCTATAGAAAGTTATTGTATGTTTGCCAAAGGGGTAGAAAATCCTTTTGAGGTCTAAATAAAAATGTCCAATGGAAGGGACGCTCATAAGTGGGAAAAATCTTCCTTGGAAGGCAGAGGCAACGTGAATGCAAACTAACTGTCAAGAGCGACTAAGACGTTCCAGAAGGCTGTCACGCCTAAGTCGCCCTAGACAGTGGATTTCGCATTCACTAAAAACGCCTCTTTGATTGCCTTCCAAGGAAGATTTTGTCCCACTTATGAGCTGTGCTTTCAATAGGGGAAGTTTGAGCTTTCCCACGTATAAGCGTACCTCTAATTGATAAGGGGAATTTGTACCATTTAAGGACTTATGCAGTTGACAATATCGATACTCGATGTTACAATAACGATATTCGATATCGAATATCGATAAAAGGAGGAATACAGATGGCAAGAGAACAGCTGCAGACTTTAACAGAGCCTATGTATTATATCCTGCTTTCGCTGCGACAGGAGTGTTGTGGCGTGGATATTATGAGGCAGGTGGAGAGCATATCCGGAGGCAGAATTAAGGTGGGTGCAGGAACTTTATATGGTCTTTTGGAAAAATTTCTGATGGCAGGGATTATACAGGAAACAAAAGTAGAAGGCAGAAAAAGAAGTTACATTATTACGCCAAAGGGAATTGAAATGTTGCGACGGGAATATGAGCGGTTATCGATTATGATAAAAGACGGGGAAGAATTATTGAAGGAGCTGTAAGTGATGAAGAAGAATAGGCAGATTAAAAAGTTTTTCTGGGCAGAGCCTTATGATGCAAAAGCTATAGAAGAATTTTTAGAGAAAAAGGCAATGGAAGGTTTGATGTTAGTAAAATTTCGCGGGAGATTTTACTATTTTGAAGAATGTGAACCAAAGAAGGTCAGATTTCAAATTGATTATTTTGACAAGGCTATGATTTTTGATACTAATCCGGAAGCAGAAACCAGAAAATATATTGATTAGGTAATTGCGAAACTCGCTAAGCTCGTTCGCAATCTTGAATTAAAACAGGGAAGCCTTCGTGCGGAGCACGAAGGCCAGGATGAAAAGAGGATAACTACCAGTTTTAGGCGCACTTTAATAAGCCATAGGCTTT
>JBGVOM010000101.1:0-3361 GCA_045126515.1 Lachnospiraceae bacterium | reverse complement strand
GGCACATGCAATGCTGTTAGAGGAACCTAGCATACGGAATTCAAATTTATTTCCGGTAAATGCAAAAGGTGATGTACGGTTACGATCTGTGGTATCACGATTAAATTTAGGAAGCACATCTACACCAAGCTTCATCTGCGTCTTTTCTGCCCCAGCATATGGTGTATCTGTCTCAATCGCTTCCAATACTCCATTCAGTTCATCACCAAGGAAGATAGAAACAACAGCCGGAGGTGCCTCATTTGCACCCAGACGGTGATCATTTCCAGCAGTGGCAACAGAAAGACGGAGAAGATCCTGATAATCATCCACCGCTTTGATCACTGCACATAAGAACAATAAAAACTGTGCATTCTCATAAGGTGTTTCTCCCGGTGATAAAAGGTTCACACCTTTATCTGTTGCCATTGACCAGTTGTTATGCTTTCCGCTGCCATTCACTCCGGCAAATGGTTTTTCGTGAAGAAGACATACCAGACCATGCTTTGCAGCTACTTTCTGCATAATTTCCATCGTTAACTGATTGTGATCGGTTGCAATATTGGTTGTTGTATAAATAGGTGCAAGCTCATGCTGCGCCGGAGCTACCTCGTTATGTTCTGTTTTTGCAAGAATGCCTAACTTCCATAATTCCTCATTCAGTTCTTCCATATAAGCGGCAACTCGTGGTTTGATCACTCCAAAGTAGTGATCGTCCATTTCCTGTCCCTTTGGCGGCTTCGCACCAAAAAGAGTACGCCCCGTAAATCTGAGATCTTTTCTCTGCTCGTACATTTCCTTAGTAATAAGAAAATATTCCTGTTCCGGTCCTACGGAAGTTCGAACACATTTTACATCATCATTTCCAAACAAATGGAGGATACGCAGTGCCTGCTTGTTCAAAGCTTCCATAGAACGAAGCAACGGAGTTTTTTTATCCAGTGCTTCCCCTCCATAAGAACAAAAAGCAGTAGGAATACATAATGTTTTACCCTTGATGAATGCGTAAGAAGTAGGATCCCACGCCGTATATCCTCTTGCTTCAAAGGTGGCTCGGAGTCCTCCGGAAGGGAAAGAAGACGCATCCGGCTCACCCTTGATCAATTCTTTTCCGGAGAATTCCATAATTACACCACCGTCGGGAGAAGGAGAAATAAAACTATCATGTTTCTCTGCGGTTACACCGGTAAGCGGCTGAAACCAATGTGTATAGTGTGTTGCACCGTTCGCAACAGCCCAATCTTTCATTGCTGCTGCCACAGCATTTGCCACACCAATATCAAGCTTTGCGCCTTCGTCAATGGTTTTTCTCAAAGATTGATAAACCTTTGCGGACAAATTTGCTTTCATTACTCTGTCATCAAAAACTTTACATCCAAAATAATCTGATACATTTTTCATAATGTCACTCCTTCCAATTTGAAAAAACAAAAGGCAAGGTTGCCTTTCATGGTACTCATACCTGCACCAAAAAAGACGCCCTTGCCTTCTGAATCAAATTGCATTTTTATATTTTAAATGCAAAAAACGTCTCTGAGAACTTTATCTCAAAGACGTCTTTGCCTTTACGTGTTGGATAATACACCCAGCAAAAAAATTTGTCAATTACTTTTTTTAATTTTTTATCATCCATTTTTCTTTTGCTTATTCCACTTTCCCGTTTTATAGAACATCAGAGAAAGCAAAGCAGCAACCGTCCAGCCAATTGGCCATGCACACCAGATTCCTGTTTCTCTTAAGATTGTATGTGATAACAAAATCGCAAGTCCAACCCTCAAAATCAGATCGAGAAAAGTCGCAACCATAAACTTTCCCATCATTCCGGCACCACGCAGTATTCCATCTGCAACAAACTTCATGGAAATTATAAAATAAAATGGTGACAGGATACGCAGAAAACTGATACCTGTTTGAAGTGCCAGCGCCGTTGGGTCATCAATAAAAGCATACAAAATCCATTTTCCAGCAAAAAAATAAAGCACAAACAGCGGTGCACTAAGCATCCAGACCATCCTAATGCCTGCCCGAAATCCACCACGTATTCGCGGCAGTTTTCCAGCTCCAATATTCTGTGCTGTATAATTTGAGATTCCGTTTCCCAAAGTCGTAAATGATGTGATCACAAGATTATTCAATTTCACCGCAGCTGAGTATCCTGCCATGACACCGGAACCAAATCCGTTAATCGTTCCTTGAATAATGATATTTCCCACAGAGATAAAGCTCTGCTGTAAGATACTTGGTACTGCAACTGTCATAATTCTCTTTAAAATATCAATTGAAAAAAATGGAACTTTATCTGTTTCTATTCCTGCCAATCTTTGAAATACAACAAAAACAGCTGCCATACAGCTTATTCCCTGACACAGGAAAGTTGCCCAGGCTACCCCTGATACTCCCATACGAAAAACAGTAACAAAAAGAATGTCCACTGCGATATTCGATGTAGAGGAAACCGCAAGAAAATAAAACGGCGTTTTTGAATCTCCTAAGGCAGAAAATATCCCTGTCGCAATATTATAAAAAAAGACAAACGGCAATCCCCAAATATAAATATCCAGATATAATTTGGAATCAATCATCAATTCTTCCGGTGTATTGATAACCCCAAGTAAGGAATCACAAAATACCAACCCGACAGCCATGAGAAGAATACAGATTACCGCACTTGTAATCATTGCTGTATAAACAGCCGTTTTCATCTCCCCATATCTTTTTGCACCAAAAAATTGGGATACGATCACAGAACATCCCATATTACAACCGAAGGCAAATGCTATAAATATAAGCGTAACCTCATAACTATTTCCTACTGCTGCCAGGGCATTTTCACCTATAAACTTTCCAGCTACAAAACTGTCGGCAATGTTGTAAAGCTGCTGGAATACAACACTTCCAAACAAAGGCATACAGAACTTCCATAATACAGCTTCAGGCTTACCCACAGTTAAATCATTCATCATAATCTCCACACTCCTTTCTCCAGATATATGACCACAAAAAGGCAAAAACGTCTTTTATGCATTTTTACATAAAAGACGCCTTTGCCTTCCGGAGTAAGATAATACATCCATTAAAATGGGCTGTCAATCCCCTTCTTTTAAATTTTAATCTCTTGTAAAACCTGAAGTTTCTTGCTTCAATTATATTATCTTTTAATACAATTTTTCTTTCCATTTCATTTTTCTTCAATCTTTTTTTGTTTTCATACCATTTTCCCAACTCGGATATTCTGATAACAGAATAATACTTCAACAACATTCAAAATAGCAACTAAATTATGAAAATCACACTCACTCTACGGTACGTTTATTTACTTTATATGACTCTTTTTTCTATAATAACCAAAAACATCATCTTAGTCTCTTGACAAAACTTACCA
>JBGVOM010000100.1:0-31516 GCA_045126515.1 Lachnospiraceae bacterium | reverse complement strand
ACATTGATAATCTGTCCTGTCACATAACTGCTCTCATCTGAACCGAGATATACACACATATGTCCAATATCCTCAGGGCATCCGTAACGATTAACCATAATGTTGCTTAAGAATATATCCTTCAATGCCTGTGGCACATGGGCCTCATTCTGCGGTGTAACGATAAGTCCCGGACGGACACAGTTGCAACGGATGTTATCTTTTCCGTACTGCAAAGCTGTAGACTGTGTAAGCATATCAACTCCTGCTTTTGCACAGGCATATGCTGTAGAACCAAGGTCGCCTCCGCAGGAAGCCATGGAACCTATGTTTATAATAGAACCGCCTGTCTCATTCTTACGCATGTGTGAAATTGCACACTTTGTAGCATAAAATGTACCTCTTACATCACTCTGGAAAACACTGTCCCACATTTCAAGAGTAAGTTCATCAACACGACCATCCTTCAATCCTACATTTGCTGCATTGTTTACAAGAATATCTATCTTTCCGTACTTTTCAGCAGTATCATCAAAAAGTTTTTCGATGCTGTCTGTATCAGTAATGTCCATAAAGTGGTAAGAAGCCTCTCCTCCCTCTTTAACAATACTGTCAACTACCTCCTGACCTCTCTCTGCTCTACGTCCGCAAATAACAACTTTTGCTCCCTCTGCAGCATAAAGTCTTGCAATTCCAATACCAATTCAGCTTGTTGAACCGGTAACGATTGCCACTTTACCTTTTAATCTTTCCATTACGTTCTCCTTTCTTACGCATATATCGTAATCAAACTCTTATACAATAAATATATATCATGAACGAAAATAAATCAATACTTAACCGCCTAATGTCACGTCCTGTTTTTTGTACCACTCCAATGCACCGATAAAATCATCATCCCTGTAATCCGGCCAGTAATTGTCAACCACATAAAAATCTGCATAGACGCTCTGCATGGGAAGAAATCCTGACAATCTCCTCATTCCTCCCCACCTTATGATTAAATCAATTCTTGATATATCGTAAGAATACGGCTTCCCATCTACCTTAATATGTGAGAGGTCCCACTGCCATCCGTAATTTACAAGAAAGTTAACCTTTATTCCACCGCCGTTTACCTGCGTTCTCGTCCTATATGGAAGAAGCTCCTTTGGAAAGCACTTTGATTCACTGTTGCCGATTACAAGCAAATCTGCACCTTCCTTTGTCAGCATATCAACAGCCTCCACACATGCCTTCTGAAATGCCTTGAACTGTTCTGCCGGACGCTTACAATTATCTACAGTAAACCCATAATAGGTAATTTCATCAATACCTTTTTCCTTTGCCGCATGAAGAAGCTTCAACCCCGGCAGCAGGCCATGCTCATAACCATCCTTCTTATTCATTCCGTGCTCATCTGCCCAACGGCGGTTTCCGTCAGGAATAATTCCAATATGCTTAGGACTGTTTTTTGCCATATTATACCTATCTTTCCGGAAAGAAATTTCCAATTGTTACTATTCACAGTTGATTTAGAAACATAAATAATATCGTCATGCTTGCATGTAAGATATTGTTTATGTTTCTAAATCAGACCTGCGGAGCAGGAACTTCCACCAAATAAGTAAAACATAAAGCCTCAAAGAGGCGACCAGCCGCATACGCGGATGGGTTTTACGAATGCAGGTGGAAGGACTGTGAATAGTAACTTCAAATATTTTTAATAAGATTATTTCCCAAAAGATTACATTTTACTCACGCATACTTTTCGGCAAACTCCATTTTTATCTGTATAAATTCCTCAATGCTTCTCATCAGACAAAACAGCCTTGCCCTGTCCTCAAATTCCTTCCTGGTTACCGGAAGCGGCTGACTTTTCATATACATATCCATCTTGGTAAACTCATCCATAAGCTGCTTTCCGTCATTGCCACGTTCAAATACCTCTGCCATATTTTTCAAAAACTCCGATATCGCTCCCGCAGTGTGTGGCGATGTATCCATTTTCCTGATACTTTTATACATCTCATACAATACCTGACACTGTCTATCCCGCATTGCTATATACTCCATGTCATACTTGTCCTGTGAACCGAACTGATTGTTAAAATTTTCCTCGGCAGCATTTTTTGCCTCTCTTATCTGCTTTCTGAGAACAGTAAAACACTGCCCGTTATAATCTGATATATCCTTATTCAATATTCTTTCCGACATCCTTGACAATATCTTTATAATCTGTCCGTCGGTTTCATCTTTCAATTTTTCAATATATCCTGTTTTCTTGCGCAGATGCAGATTGGCAATGATTCCGCAACCTACTCCAATGACAAAAATCAAAGCTTCGTTGCTTAGGCTCGAAAGACTCATTGACCCCAGTGTGACAAAATGCGAAATCAAAACAGAGTTCATAGCCATTGCACTGTTCCATGAAAATATCTGACATACAGAAATGTAAAATATCAGATATATAAAAAATGCCACCACTGTATACCCAAATATGCAAAAGCTTCCATATGCAATAATAAGTGCTGCCAAAAAAGCGCAAAGTCTTCCCATTGCCACCCTTATGGTTTCCTTTTTTGTAGGCTGTATTGTAAGGATTGCAACGATACCCGCTGACATGGCAAATTCAAGTTCCAATTCATAGGCAATTAAAATCGCCGCCACTGCTGCCAGTATGATTTTTATGGAATTAATAACTATATTTTTACTTATTACCTCTTTTCCATAGGATTTCACAAATTATTCTCCCTTACGATAAAATATCAATTCCTAACTCACGGCACTTTTCTGTTGCCTCCGGATCATTCTGCAATGCGGCCTTCTTATACCACTCTTTTGCTTTTGTTACATCCTTATCTACAACAATTCCCGGCTCATAAAATAATTCTGCCATATTATATTGCGCATCCCTGTCACCATGCTCTGCTGCACGCTCTGTCCAATAGAAGGACTTTTCCATATCCTTTTCCACACCTATGCCTTCATAATAAAAATATCCAACCTGACACTCAGCTAAAGGATACCCTTCCTCAGCCAGTTTCAAATGACCTTCAAAACATTTTTTATATAATCCCGGTTTTAAGTACATATCTATCAATCGATTGCACTCATCTAATTCTTTACATGGTTTATAATAATTCATGTTTTACCTCCTAAAATAAATTCCCCTGCTTGTCCTGCATTATTATTTCAATGCCTCAAGCATCTGTGCCGGATTCTCTGCTGCCTTTACGTTTGCAAACACTTTTTCAATAACTCCTCTCTCATTAATTAAATAAGTGGTTCTTACAACTCCCATGGATACCTTTCCGCACATTTTCTTTTCCTGCCATACATCATATGCCTTTATTGCAGTAAGCTCTGTGTCTGACAATAATGTAAATGGCAGATTATACTTTTCCTCAAATTTTTTGTGTGAAGCAACTGAGTCCTTACTTACACCCAGTACAACGGCACCCTCCTTGGAAAACTTCGGATACAGTTCACTAAATCCACATGCCTGTTTTGTACAGCCAGCTGTATTATCCTTCGGATAAAAATATAATATAACCTTCTTTCCTGCATAATCCGATAAATTATGCATTTCTCCGTTCTGATCCGGCAATGTAAAGTCCGGCGCTTTCATTTCTGCTTCTAACATAAAATTTCCTCCGTTTCTTTTTATGACTATTATTTTGAAAAAAGATAATTATACTTTCTCATCTGTATAAAGATGATTTCTTTTACCCTGTCCTTTACTTCTTGAGGGTATTCATTTACCTTATCCAGTAAGTCACTTACATCTTTTTTGCTAAAGCTGAACTTTAAATTTATTTTATACTTTTTTTCAACAATATCAAGTTGCTCATCAAAATCTGTACAGATTGTTTTTGACTTAACATTCTTAATCAACCCATGCAGTTCTTCCCCTAATGGATAATCCATTGTAGTATCTGCCAGGAGTGATGCACCGTTATCAAATATGGGACAAATTGCAAACTGACCCGTATCACTCATCAAAACTGCTATATTGTGCATATGCCTGTCTTCATTCAAAAAAAATGCATCTATTGTAAAAAGTTTACCTAAATATTCTCCAAAATTTTTTAATCCCGTTATTCTCTCTGTCTGATTTACTAAAAATGTAAGTCTGTCTTCATAATCCGCAATATCAAAAACCGCTTTACTAATACTTTCACCATAATAGTTTTTATATAGTCTTTCAAGTGTGATTATCTGCCATCCTTCTTTCAGAAAATCTTTACTCTCAACGCCGTTATATATATTATTCTTATATTTGATTTGCTCCAAATCATACACCACATATTCATCATCTAAAAGTGTAGATTTTTTTAGCAGGTGGGATATCATATATTCTGCCAGACCTTCGTATCCTGTAAAATCGGCTTTATACCATATACCTGAATTTTCCCATTTTAGCTGATTTCCTTTAGATGACTGCCTATCATATGTTTTGATATCCTGTTCAAACAATTCTATCATAAGCTCACCTCTCTATCTTTAACCAGAAATTATCTTCAGCCATTCTCCCTTCAGTCTTTTCTATTATCAAAAACGGATCATAGAATGGCAGTCCCAAATCTTTCAGTACCAGTTTCATTTTATCTCTGGTTCTTGGAAAACATCTTGATTCCAAAAACTCCATATACATGTCATAATCAGGATTTTCTATTTTTCCAAATGCCCTAAACATAAGATTTTCTGTATAATTTCGTATTCTAACCTTTCTTTTCAAATCGTCCACATCTATGATAGTACATACAGTCTGATTATGCATATAATAGAGCCTTAATGGAAACTCTCTGTCGGGTATTTTAATTTCATCGACATATTCCGAATGTTTTTCCAGCATTTTTATTAATAATACAACCGGCCCTGTTATATGACCATCGCTGCGTTCCCATCTTTCAATAGTTGGCGTGGAACAATTTAGCATCACTGCAAACTCTTTTTGTGTTAATCCAAGTACTTTTCTTATATTTTTAATCTCTTTTGCCGTTATATACTCCGGTGTTGCATATTTTTTATCCATACTTCCAACCTCACCTTCTTTTCCTGATAATAACATTAAACCATCATTTTAATGGTTTGTAAACAAAAAAAATCCATTAAAATGATGGTTTTTAATTATAAATCCTTAAATTTGATTACTTTAGGCTGGTTTTCCACATGCTCCCCGATTGATTTTTCCATCCAGACCATATTGTACCAACGATTAAACTTGTAGCCACTGTTGTGAAATTCTCCTACCATGTCAAATCCCATCTTTTCATGAAATCTGACACTGTCCCTTGTCAAATATTCATCCTCCTCTACAGGATAAGCAATACAGGCATTCATATTCAAAATTTTCTGCGCCTTAAGCAGCCTTTCCAACTCCTCATATAACGCCTGTCCTATTCCCATTCGCCTGTAATCCTTATGGATATAAATCGACGTTTCAACATTCCATCTGTATGCCGCTCTTGCCTTAAACTCACCGGCATAAGCATAGCCTGCTATTTTCCCGTCGACCATTGCCACCAAATAAGGGTATTTTTCCAACACAACTCTTATGCGTCTTTCAAATTCTTCCTTAGTTGGAACTTCATCCTCGAAAGTAATGGCCGTACCCGTTACATAATATGAATAAATCTCAAGTAATTCAGATGCATCATCAGGCGCTGCGACCCGGATTTTTATATTCACCATCTTATAGAACCTCCCTTTCAACAATTTTCTATTTACTTAATCAGGGATTTTAACACCCCAACCTTATCAGAAAGTATATCATAAAATCCTATTTTTTTATATATTTTGTTGTGATAGTTGTTCCTTTTTCCTTCATCTCCAACGGTGTTCCTGTAAACACTACCTCTCCACCTGCTGTTCCGCCATCCGGCCCGATATCAATAATATAGTCTGCCATTTTCATAACATCTGTATTGTGTTCAATCACAATAACTGTATTCCCCCTCTTAACTATGCTGTCCAAAAGCGCCATTATATTTTTAATATCAGATGCATGAAGTCCTGTTGTGGGTTCATCAAGAACATAAATATTCCCCTTTTTATTAAGCTCCTTTGCAAGCTTTACCCTCTGTCTCTCACCGCCACTCAGTGTGGACAGAGGCTGACCTAGAGACAAGTACGGCAATCCTGTCTCAAGAAGTGCATTCAGGTGTTTCTTTATCTTACTGTTATCCTTAAAGAACTCTGCCGCGTCCTCAACACTCATATCAAGCACCTCTACAATATTCTTGCCCTTATATCTGCACTCTAAAGCCTCATCACTGTATCTCGTGCCTTTGCAGCATTCGCACTCCGTTGTGACAGGTTCCATAAACACAAGCTCTGTTGTAATAAAGCCTCTTCCCTTACATGCAGGGCATGCACCTTTGCTGTTAAAAGAAAAAATTGAGGCTTCCTTTCCCGTTGCATCTGCAAATACTTTTCTAATCTCGTCAAAGAAGCCAAGAAATGTGCAGGCAGTAGAACGACCTGTAGCCGTAATTGCACTCTGGTCTACCAGCACCACCTTTTCCTCATACTGTTTTGCAAATACATCTCTTATAAGTGTGGATTTACCCGAACCTGCAACACCGGTCACAACTGTAAGAACTCCCAGTGGAATGTCAACATCAACATTTTTAAGGTTATGAAGATTTGCTCCTCTGACGGAAAGCCAGCCTGTTGGTTTTCTCGGATTATCTTTAAACATAACTTTTTCTTTCATTGCATCACCGGTTAATGTTCCGCTAAAAAGCAAGGCTTCATAGCTTCCCTGAAAGAGTATCTGACCGCCATTTTTACCTGCCAGAGGTCCTACGTCAATTACCTCATCCGCAATGCTGATAATGTCCTTATCATGCTCCACTACAAGCACTGTATTTCCCTTATCCCTTAAGCTTTTGAGAAGTCTCGACATACGGTGGACATCCCTCGGATGCATTCCCGTACTCGGCTCATCAAATATGTAAATCATACCTGTAAGTGAACTTCCCATATACCTGACAAGCTTTAATCTTTGTGCCTCTCCCCCTGACAATGTGGAAGACTCTCTGTTCATACTAAGATACGGAAGACCTATGTCAATCATTCTGTCAAGAG
Source organism: Lachnospiraceae bacterium (assembly GCA_045126515.1). GTDB lineage: Bacteria > Bacillota > Clostridia > Lachnospirales > Lachnospiraceae > RUG11237. The sequence continues at coordinate 24,463 of JBGVOM010000100.1, read as the reverse complement.
ATGACGTAAGTGACTCAACGATTGATTCTGCCCTTGCATCAGTGATATTTGCCAGTTCATCCCTAAGCTTTGAAAACTCCATGTCGCACATATCCATAATATTGTATCCGTTAATCCTGCAGGATAATGCCTCCGGATTAAGTCTTTTCCCTTTACAGTCAGGACACGTTGTCTCTTCCATAAATGTATTAATTTTCTTTAATGTATTATCATTTTGCTCCTCCGGGCTTTTCATAAGGCACAGTCTCTTAAACTGATTGTATACTCCCTCCAGTTTTTTATCTATACGCTCACCGTCTTTTGTACGGCTGCCATAGAGAAGAATATTCTGCTCCTCCTCCGACAAATCTGCCCATCTTTTATTTACGTCAAATAAATCCGGCCTTCTATACAGCCTCCAATAATACTTTCCCGGACCGAATGCAGGCAGATTAAATATGCCCTCTTCATATGTCTTTTCTCCATCTATAAGCTTACGGATGTCTAAGTCCATTATCTTGCCGATACCGGCACAGGTTTTGCACATTCCGTTTGGATTATTAAATGAAAAATAAGATGCCGGCCCAATCTTTGGAGTTCCTATTCTTGAAAACAAAAGTCTCAGTGCCGAATACATATCGCTTATTGTCCCAACAGTAGACCTGGCATTTCCGCCAAGTCTGCTCTGGTCAATGACTACTGATGGATTTAAGTTATCAATATATTCTACATGGGGTCTTTCGTACTTTGGAAGTCTTCCCCTGATCCATGCGGAATAGGTTTCATTCATCTGACGCTGGCTTTCAGCCGCAATTGTATCAAATACAATGCTCGACTTGCCTGAGCCTGAAACTCCGGTAAATACAACAATCTTATTTTTAGGAATCTCTAATGAAACATTTTTTAGATTATTCTGCCTAAGTCCCTTTATTACAATATTTTTGTTTTCCATCTGTCAGTCCCTCTTTCTCACCGGAATCTGTATCTCAGAAAGCCACTCTTTTTCCGATTCCCTGTTCCATACACCGTCAATATAGCTTTCTCTGATGTTTCCGCATATTTCATATCCGTTTTCCTCAATATAGCTTAAAACCGCTTCATATGTCTTTGGGAAATTGTCATATGAACCTCTGTGGAATATACATGCTGCCTGAATTTCCGGAAGCTCCTTGAATTTTACAATTTCTGAATCTGCTTTTCTTTCCGTAACCGCCTCACATGTCTCAATCAAAACATTCTCGTCCTTATATTCCGGCTCAAGATAGTGCGTAAAACAATACTCAGGTAAAGCACATTCACAGCCAAGCCGCTCCATCTCCGCTCCCATTTCCGGCATCAGTTCAAAAAGAGCATCATATGATTCAATGCGTTTCTCCATGGACGCAACAATTACAGACGGAATTGTCTTTATCAATACCGGTGCATCCAGTGAGCGCTTCTCATCTGCCATATATCCGTCTATAACGGCGAGCTGTTTTGTAAGTTCCGCAATTTTTGACATTATCTCTGCCTTCTTTCCTGTAAGAAATGCAGTCTCGTCGGCTCCTTTTTTTAGTGTAGCAATGTCTTCAAGAGTAAACCCTGCCTGCTTTAAGGCAGAAATACGGTGAAGGTCCGCCATCTGTGACATGGAATAATACCTGTATCCGTTCTCTTCATCCACAAACGCCGGAGATAAAAGCCCCTGCTCCTCATAAAATCTCAATGTCTTCACTGTAACATGATTCATCTGGGCAAACATGCCTATTTTGTACAGATGACCTTTTCCGTATGTTTCACAATGTCCATGTGTTTCGTACATTCTCATAAATCTTTCCATTCCTTTCTGATTCAGATATTATATCTCTATGAAGGAATTTTACATTCTCCCCTTAAGGGACGAGTCAACCATTTTTGTACAATCTTTTGTTTTAACCTATATTGTGATACAATATCTGCAATGCTAAAAACTCTATGAAAGAAGTGTAAACGAATATGATACAGATTACAAATAAAATTTCATATATAAAAGCAACTGACAATCCTTTGTCTGCCGATATAGGAATCGTGGAAGGCAATGAATACTGCTGGATTTTTGATGTAGGAAACTGTGAGGAAGCAAGACTAAAACTTTCCAATATTCAAAAGCCCAAGGCTGTTGTTTTATCCCATTTTCACCCGGACCATATTGGAAATCTTGATAAAATATCATATGATAAACTTTATTGTGGTGACAACACCTTTAAATATACAAAAACCGGGGAGATAATAACAAACGACTGTTTTTTTGAAGATGGTGTGTCCGTACACCTTTTTAAGATTCCAAGCTGCCATGCAAAAGGAAGCATCGGTATGGAAATAGATGGTGAGTATGCTTTCTGGGGAGATGCCGCATATTGTACCGCAAAAGGCGGAAATGCCGTGTACAATACACAGCTTCTCCTCGAGCAGATAAGACTTTTGAAAAAATTGTCATCAAAGTATATTCTCTTAAGCCACAAAGAAAATCTTGTCCGTGAGAAGGATGTAGTATTAAAGTTCCTATGTAGCATCTACGACAGGCGGATGCAGGGAGAGCCTTATATTTACATATAAGAGCCTGCTCCTTACTGCTTTCGTATATATTCTGTACCTTCCCTTTCCATGATTCCCTCTGATATCATGTCTCTTCGTATGGTGCAGTAATCATCAAAAAAATCTTCTATCTTTGCATTTACTTCCTTTTCATCATATTTTTTACCGATTTCAAATGCCTTTGCAATTTCCTCAAGACATATTCTTTCTTTCTTACGCTGGGAAGGAATGCTCTTTAATTTTCCGTATTCAAAAAATGAGGCAATAACTTTATTGCGGTATATTTCGTCCCGCTTTTTCTGCTCCTCCGCCTCATCGGATTCCTCTTTGATGATATCAATTATGTTCGTCATAAATACATTCTGACAGAGAGAATACATGGTGTAATACTGGTCCTTATAGGATGTGACCGCTCCCGCATCCTCCAGTTTTTTCAAATGGAATGAGATAGTGGCAGCCGTCAGTCCAAGCCGCTCTGCCAGACGTTCCACATACATATCTTCATGTACAAGAGATTTTAAAATCTGCAGTCTCGACTTGTCTGCAAGACATTTAAAAAGCTTAATTGCATCTGCTTCTATCATTTTATTCTACCTCCATGTTTTTAATATTCCTCTTTCAGAGCTTCGCCGGAATTTGTCTTTGAAACCACCTCATAAATCGTTTGACAGATACCATAAATATTGGCTCTGATTTTCATAAGGTTGGCTTCATCCTTCCTGTCCTGAGCAATAAGGGACTGTTCTTCCTTATTTGCCTTTTCTATTGATTCTTTTATATAATCAAGAAACTGTTCCATTTTTTAACCCTCCATTTTGATTTGATAATTATCTAATTAGATATTGACACTATATCATTATGATTATTTGTTGTCAATATTTATTTTGATATTCATCTAATTATTTTGTAATCATTGGCATGCTTATGGACTTTTGCACAAAAAAACAATATTTTTTACATTTGTAAAAAAATCACTTGCAAAAGACAACCTTTAAATAGATAATACATTATAAATGCACTTTATACTTTAAGAGGAAGCGGAGATTAACTTATGAATAAAAAAGAATCAAATTTTATAATACATGTCTGTACCTTGATTGGTCTTTCTTTTCTGTGGACAGAGTGCGGATACCTGTCGTGGCTATACCATATGATGGATGTTTCTCCTACCTTAAATGCTGACCTGTTAAGCGAAGGGGTAGGTTACCTTTTCCAGGTTGCGGGATTGATTCTCTATGGGATTATTATAAGAAAAAACAGTTCTATGACAGAAAACAAATTTTTTAGTGCAGCGATTTACACAACTGACTTTGTGATGATATGTCTGGCTACACTATTTAACAGCACTACCCTTGTTTTAATATTTGGATACCTTATGAACCTCTTCCACGGTGCTGTTGCCGGAGTATATCTGTCGCTTATGGTCAAATTAGTTCCACAACAGAGACGTGGAATTGTTTTTGGTGGCGGTTATGCCATTGGAACTGTGGGTACATGGATTATATCTATTATTTCTAATGATAATTACCTCAAAAATAATAATGTTTTATTCATATACGGAATAATGGTTTTAGTGACAGTCTGCCACTGCATTTTCTTATCAGATAAGAAAAATTCAGATACAGAAATGACTGAATCTGACATGTCCGGCAGAAAAAAATCTCTTATAATACTTGCCTGCATATTGGTATTTACTCTAAGCCTTGCTAAAGGTCTTGGCTTTTTCTTTCCTATGGCGGATATTTCCTCCGGAAAAATCAGTCTTGAGTTTTCACGACTGTTTTATGCGGCCGGATTGATTCTTGCAGGCTTACTCAACGATTACAAACGACGCTACGGCCTTGTTGCATGTGTTGCATCCATGATATTCCCATTTATCCTTCTTGTTTTGACCGATAAAATCGATACAAGCATCATTGTCTGGATAATAAGCTATACATTCACAGGTTTTTACACCGTATACCGCATCTTACTGCTGTCTGATTTTGCAAAGTCTTACAGGCTTATGTATTTAGCGGGCTTCGGACTTATATTTGGTCGTCTTGGGGACGCCGCCGGTACTTCACTTGGTATTGCCTTTGGTTCTAACTTAACATTTGTTATTGTAATTAGTGTCGTTGTTTTTGTAACCACAATTGTTATGGCATGCATTATGTTTGAAAAGCTTTATTTTCCTAACATATTCCCGGCAAATGATATGGTTTCTATAAAAAAACAGGCAATCGAAGATATACACAATGATATACCGTCGGCTGCCTGTGATATGCCTGATTCAGAACCACTCTACACTGTAGAAAACTTTGCAAATGAATATGCACTGTCAAAACGTGAAATCGAAGTTCTGGCACTTGCCCTTACGAATATGAAAAATACAAGTATTGCCGCTGAACTGTTCATTTCCGATAATACAACAAAATTTCATATACGTAACATTTTGAAAAAGACCGGCTGTGCTAATCGAAATGAACTGAAAGCATTGTTTAAAAGCAAAAATGACATCTAATTACAATACTCTGCTATAAAAAGAGGCTGTCGACGGCCTCTTTTTTGAATCTCCTCATTACGCCAATTCCGGTTTATTCCAAAGATTAAGCTTTGTTCCGATGCCCTTTTCCAATGCATTCCTGTAAACGATTGTACCCCAGGCAACATCCTCAACAGGCATGCCGCCTACTGAGTAAATAACGATTTCGCCTTCTTTTCTATGTACAGGAATTGTTCCCATAAGAACATCACCCAAATCATCAATCTGTTCTGCCTTCATTTTTCCTTCAGCAATTAAGTCCTCTACATGTACGGCAGGTATCGGAACTGTATTGTATGCTTTTGGTGCATATTCTTCCTCCCATGCCTCATAGAGTTTTACATTGTCAGTTACTGTTCTTGCCCTGTTGATAATAAAATCATCATCAAAACGTAAAGCTGCTGTTGTCTCAATAATTGCACCGGGCTTTATCCAGCTCTCTGCGATATATGGGTACATTTCAGGGTCACCTGTTGGAGAAGATGTGGAAACAGATACGATATCTGAATCTTTTACAGCCTCCTCAATAGTGTCAACAGCATAACATTCAACACCCGGATACTCTGATTTAACATATTCAATAAAGTTATCCAGGGACGCTTTTCCACGGCCTTTGACTTTAACTGTCTTAATCATCGGTCTTACGGCAAATGCTGCTGCAAGGGCTGTTTTGCTCATAACTCCGGGGCCTACAATACCTACAGTCTCGGTATTTTCAGGTGCAAAGTATTTAAAGCCTACTCCCGGAACTGCACCTGTTCTGTATGCAGAAAGAACATTTGCTGACATGTATGCCAACGGAGCTCCTGTATCTTTGTCATTGAGAGTCAGCATAAGTATTGACCTTGGCAGACCCTTTTTCTTGTTTTCTACATTTGAGCCATACCACTTCATTCCTGCCATATCAAACTTTCCGCCAAGATATGCAGGCATTGCCATAAATCTTCTGTCGGGTCCGTCTACAGGCATCTCAGGAAACGGCGAACTTTCAGGAAATGTTACCATTGTTCCGTGGGAATTGCCATTGGCACCACCCATCCTGTAGTTGCCCATCTTCATGAGTTTGAACATTTCCTCCATCGCTTCTACGCAGCCTTTCATGTCCTTAACTCCTGCTGCTATCATATCTTCTTCATTTAAATATAAAAAATCTACTGCCGGATAGTTACTCATAACTTACGCCTCCTCTTTTCTGTTTTTGTGAGCCTCAAGGTACATTTCATTTTCCATTGCCATAACCTCGTGCATTGGAATAGCCTTAAACAATGGCCTTTTAACTTTCAATTTACACCAGACAACTGAATATACACCTAAAACTGCAAATATTATTAAATCAATGAGGAATATTAAGTTTCTTGACGAAGGGTCAGGGTCAATATTCCAAATCATAAACAATGTTCCAACTGCTGCAATTATCGGAAATACCGGACCAAGCGGAACCTTGAATGTTCGCGGTGCTTTCGGAAGTTTCACTCTGAAAATAACAACATTGATATTTGAAACTATGTATGAAACCATCCAGAATACAATGGCAACATTAATCATAAATATAAGCGAATCGCTTGTTGACATTCCCGTTGCATTTACCAATATTTCGATTAATCCGATTACTAATATTCCAACATAGTATGCACCTTTTTTATTCTTCTTAAGGAATATTTCAGGAAGAAGATTTATCTTTGCCATTCCGGCACACATAAATGAGAATGAGCTCATGGCCGAATTGACTGTACTTATAACTGCAAGTGCAGACACCAAAATCATCCAATATGAACCAAATTTTCCTAATATGGCGGTTCCGTAGAGTATATGCGGTGAAGCACTCTCTCCCAACTCTGCGTATCCTGTATATCTCGACATTCCGGTAACGAGGAAAATCTGCATTAAAAGGATAATCAAAAGACTGAGAATCATTCCAAGTGGTACATTTCTTCTCTCATTCTTAATATTTTTTGCAATTGGAATTACAAATTCACATCCTATAAAAAGGAAAAATGCTAATCCAAGCAGGCTGAATGTGTCTGTAAATGAACCGGCAAGATTCATTGGCTGGTCAACCACTTCTCCCCTGCCAAGACCAAATGCACCGATAATTCCCATAATCATAAGTGAACCGATAAGTACATATGCTACCACATTTTGAATCTTTGCAAATAAATCTACTCCGTGGAGATTAGCAATCATAAGTATTATTATCATCGCAATACTAAATACACTTGACGGAACTCCTGTATCAAAAACACTGTTTATTGCGTTACCGAACATGGCACACTCAACAGAACCAGCAATTGCCTGACAAACAAGATATCCTCCTACCATGGTAAGAATGGTTACAAACGGACCCATACCTGCCAAAGTATACTGTGCAAGTCCTCCGGTAAGATTTGGCATAAGCGCATTGAGTTCTGCCATGGAAAGAGCTGTCAGAATGTTAATGGCACACGCCAATATCATAGTAATAATGAAGCCTGTTCCCAGAATAGATGTACCCTGTCCTAAAGACATGAGACAACTGGTTGCCACAATGAGGCCTACTCCGGTTGCAATTGCACTTGGCAAACCTAATTTTCTGTTCATACCTCTACCTCTCTTTCTGCCTCTGCTTAACTCAAGGCTTCCATTCCTTCTTCACCTGTACGAACTCTTACAACATTAGTAATCGGTGATACAAATATTTTTCCGTCTCCTATATGTCCTGTATAAAGCTCTTTTTTGATGATTTCGATAACTTTGTCAACCATCTCATCTTCCACAACTATCATTATGTACTGCTTTGGCAAAAGCTCCATCTCCGCTCTCTGCTCAGGCTCATATTCGTATGTTCCCTTCTGGACACCACAACCAATGGCCTGTATTACCGTCATTCCGCTTACACCTAATTTACTGAGTGCTGACTTTAAACCTGATAACTTATTCATAGATGTGATTACTTCAATTTTTGATACGTTCATAATGTCCTCCTTCTGCCATTATTGCGGCTTGAATCTCTTTACTAAATAATAAAGAAAGCGCCCGTTCACCATTCTCGATGAACAGACGCCTTTGTCTTTATCATATTAAGTTGTACTTGATAATATATAAAAGTATTATCTTTTAATAGTAAAAATCGGAACCATTTAAAAATAATCAGTATTATGTATCATGGAAATATATTTTTTGCCTTTAATTATTTCTAAATACTGCTTTGGAGTTAATCCGCTATAATTCTTAAAATCCCTAATAAACTGTGACTGGTCATAGAATCCCAAATCAACGGCTGCATCTGTCATGTTGTCCGGTGCGCCATAATTTAAAAATTCCAGCGCCTTTTGAAACTGTATTATTTTGCAGAATGTCTTAGGCGGAAATCCCATCTCTTCGATAAACACCTTATTAATGTATCTCTCTGAATACCCGGTTCTCTCTGCCATTTCATGCACCCTGATAACACCATTAGTATTATAAACCATATCTTTTATGTAAATGACAAGCTGCTCCTTACCATAGGGTTTAGGCTCTTTTTTTGTAATCTTAGTGTAGTCCTGAAGAAACACTCTTATCCTTTGATAAAAATCATTTTCCTGCTTCAATGCTGCTGTCATACTGTCACCAAAGGCTGTATCTGACAATTCAATGCGGTGGTCTATTAAGTCTTTTAATTTTACTTTTAATCCTGCCGGCCTGAAACCGGGCATAAACCTGACTCCGAATATTTCTTTTTTACCGTTTCTGCCCGGTGAAAACACCTTATTTTTATGCTTTAAGACAGTTCCCGTGGCATATCCTGTGATATCACCGTCATCATATTCAAAGACTATGTCAATACACCCATCGGGCACTGCCACAAAATCTGTTTCGCCAATTACATCAAATGAATAAAAATGGGATATTCCCTGCTTCAGATAAACCTCCTGCCGGAAATTTTCTGAATTTAGTACAAAGAAGGGTTGTGTCGGTTTTAATTTATCTGTTTTCCAATCCATAACTCCTCCTCATTTTATCATCATCCAGGCAATCAGATTTTAGTCTTAAATCTGTCATATCTTAATTCGTATAAATCAACCGGCGAAGTGCCTGTCGTAATAAGCTCTGCAATATTATAGGCAACACCCGGTGCAATTCCAAAACCGTGGCCGCAAAATCCTGCTGCCAGCACAAGACCGGGAACTTCCGAAACATTTCCCAACACCGGTACGCCATCCTTAACCTGATCAACCCATCCTGACCATGTTCTGACAATCTTTGCGTCAGCCAATGCAGGAAAATACTTCATAATTCCTCTGCACTCACAGGAAGCTGTCATACTGTTACATATAGGCGTTCCGTTGTCCTTGTTTACAGCCTCAAATCCCGAAGTACCACCGAATACAAAGGAGCCGTGTTTTGTCTGATGACCGTAAAAATCTGCCTCTGCTGTTCCTAACATCTGATCAAACATATGAGGCTCTGCCTCCGTAACAAGACACTCTATCATTCCCTGTGACATTGGTATGTCTATGCCAACGGTTTCAACCAGTTTCCTGCTGTCATAGCCTGCTGCCACAACAACCGTATCTGCCTCATACACATTATTCGGCGTAATAACCTTGCGAAGTCTTCCTTTGACTTTCTTAAGTTCTATTACCTTTTCTCCCGTAATGAAACGCACGCCCAGTCTTCTTGCCATTTTATAAAATCCCAATGTTGTTGTTAATGGATTTGCATGGCCGTCTGTCGGGCACCAGCTTGCACATGTTACCTCATCAGAAAGGTAAGGATTAATCCGTCTTACCTCATCTCCGTCAATCATTCTTACGTCAAGACCGACCTTTACTGCTCTTTCCGTCAGCCCCTCAAGAATCTGTCTGTGCTTTTCCGTCTTGCCCAAACGAAGATTACCGTCCTGATGATATTCGCAGTCAACTTCCAATTCTTCTGAAAGTGTCGGCCACAAATTTTTAATACCATACATTACAAGCGGTAATTCTCTCGGGTCTCTTCCTGACTGTCTTACACCGCCACCGTTTCTTGAAGAACCTCCGTTACCAATGTGGTCGCTTCCTTCAAGTACAATAACACTTGTACCTTTCTTTGCCAGATAATATGCGATGGAACTTCCTATGATACCACCGCCAACGATAATTACATCTGCTGTATTTTCCATATTCAGTCCCTCCCTTAATCTTCTACTTCATTTCCAAGAATTCTCATTTCAGTAGGTCTCATTGGTGCCCTGCTTGTTGCAGGTTCCAGTTCTGCCGGTGAAACGCCAAGCTCTCTTGCCACAATTCCTTTTACAAGCTTTGAGCAGGTCTGTCCCTGACAGAGTCCCATACCTGTTCTTAAATATCTTCTTATTTCCGTAAGTGTGAACATGCCGTCATGAACCGCCTGCCTGATTTCACCCTTCGTTATTTCTTCACAGCGACATATAATCATATCGTCATCCGGTCCCGGAACAAATTCTCCAATATCCCTTGATCTGTCATTAACCTGATTCATAATTTATGCCTCCTTTTTAAAGAATCTTGCCTTCATAACGTATTCTGAAGGAACCTTCATTGTTAATAAATGTGTCTTATCAAATGCCGGTGAACTCTTAACGGAAATGACTTGTGCATCACACACCTTTTTACCGTCTCTTCCAAGGGCAGCTCCCTTATCACCAGCCTCCGGCAATGGCAAAAATTCATACGGCATGGTTATGCTTGCATATCCTTCTTCATATGTCTCATCTACCAGAAAGATTGCCTGACCTGAGCATGATGCAACGCACATACCGCAGCCGACGCACTCTTTATCCGGGTCAACTGCCGGAAGCGCCGTTATGTTTGAACCGATTTTAATACATTTCTTAGGGCATGCATCCTGACAAGGATTACACGGAATATTCTGAGTACATTCGATTACCGGATGAACTCCTGCCCTTCTTGTGACTCCCGGAAATCTCTCGATTTCTTCATCTGCCACATATCCCTTCTTTAAAAGATTTGTGGAAATGGCAATTCCCTCATCGGTAGTTTCTATCATCTTACCCCTGTTCTTTGGTGCAAACATTCCCTGTCTTAATCCGTCAAGGGCATCATCAAGCTTCTTGAGATTTTCATCAAGTTCGGCTTTGTCTATATATCCAAGGTACTCGGCTGCTGCAATTCCCGCCATACGACCTTCTATCATGGCTGAACTTGCCTCTTCAATTCCTGAAACATCGCCTGCAACAAAAACGCCCGGAATCGATGTTCTTCCGTACTCATCACAGATAGGCACCTGACCGCCGCGCTTTGGATTATCCTCCATCTTGCAGCCTGCCATCTTAAGCAGCTGCGACATTGGCGATAAACCTACGGCAAGACAGATTGTATCTACATCAAAATGCTTTTCGGTTCCCGGGATAAACTTAAAGTTTGAATCAACTTCTGCTATTGTTACACCTGTTACATGGTCTTCACCCTCTGCTTTCACGATTGTATGTGAAAGATAAAACGGAACACCGGTACGTGCCACCTTTGCAGCATGAACTCCATATCCGCCGACTCTCGGTGCCGCATCGACCAAAGCTACAACATCACATCCGCACTGTAACAGCTGAAAGCTTACTACAAGTCCTACATTTCCTGAGCCAAGCATCAACACTTTACTGCCCGGCTTCACTCCGTGAAGATTCATCATTGTCTGGGCTGCACCTGCTCCTATAACACCTGGAAGAGTCCAGCCCGGAAATGTAACCATATTCTCTGAAGCTCCTGTTGCAATAATAATGGCATCGCCCTTGTAATGATGAATTGCATCATCGAAACGCACTGTAATTTCTTTGTCCTGATACATTCCGCAAACCGTTGCATTGAGTACCACCTTTACTCCTGCCTCATCTGCTTCCTTTAAAAGATCCTCACCAATTTTAAAGCCTCTGATTTTAGCCTTGTGTTCCTTAGAACCAAAGAATTTATGTATCTGCTTAAAAAGCTGTCCGCCTGGCTTCTCATTTTCATCAAAAACTACAACCTCAAGGCCTCTTTTTGCTGCTTCAATCGCAGCCGACAAACCGGATGGTCCGGCACCAACTATAATCAAATCATATCTTTTCATAGTCTACATCCTCCTATTACTGCTCTTCAAACGGCTTATCGCTTACACCATACTGCGTCTGAACCTCCATTCCCTCTTCCAACGGAGTTACGCAGGTTCTGACATTAGGTTTTCCGTTAACAACCATTACACAATCCGTACATCTTCCTATTGCACAGAAGATTCCTCTCGGCTTGTGGTCCTTTTTTGTATATCTGTGTGTCATTACACCTGCTGCCTTAAGTGCCGCCGCAATAGGTTCTCCCTCGTAACCGACTAACTCTTTTCCATCATATAAAAACTTTACCTGTCTTCCCTTTTCCTGCTTCCCCAGTATCGGGTGTTCTTCTATTCTTGTTTCCATAGCCATCTTCCTTTCCAATTCATGAAATCTGATTATTATTATAAGAAAAAAGACGCCTACTTCAGCTTTCAAACTGAAATAAGCGCCTTTGCTTAACCTCTGATGCAATTCTATTTAATTCTATTGTATATTAATTGTAAAAATCGGAACTAATGTTAGTTTAATACATTGTTGGCTTTAATGCAACAGATAAAAAAGATTTTTTACGTATTCTCAAAAACCTCTATGTCAAAACGATTGATTGTAACTCGCTTATCAGTTGAGAAAACCCAACTATAAATCAATTGTCAGTTGTATTTACATGCTATATAATTCCAAATATAAAGAAAAGCGCGATTCTTTAAAATAAATTTACGGAGGTCGTTTATGAATATAGAAATCAAAATCGGTGACAGAATCCGATCATTAAGAACACAAAAAGGAATGTCTCAGGCAGAACTTGCGGAAGTCCTTCATATTTCAGCACAGTCTGTCAGTAAGTGGGAAAACGATACCAGCCTTCCTGATATCAACCAGCTTCCGGCTATTGCATCATTTTTTGGAGTATCAATAGATGAGCTCTTTGCTTATCCAACCAACCTTGAATATGAGCGAATTGAAAATGCCATTGACAACGGATATACATTTTCAAATGACCAGTTCATGCATAGTGAGGGATTTTTACTTGAAGAAATAAGAAGAAATCCTGCCAATCATAAGGCAGTGTCAATGCTTGCCGATTTATACCATTTTCATGCATGCAGACTCAATGATAAAGCTGCCCATTATGCCGTGAACGCTCTTTCACTTAAGCCGGACAATAAAACTGATCTTAATACATTAAATAATGCATCAGGTGGATGCATTGTAGACTGGAGTGTCGCTAATCATGAATCGTTAATTGAAAAACTTAAGAAACTTGCTTATGAAGGCCCTGACCGTAACCGAACCAAGCTCTATCTTATGGATAATCTCATTCTTGACGGAAGGGTTGATGAGGCAAAAGCTCTGCTTGAAGAATTAAGAGAGGCCGAGGCCCAGCTTGTTCCTGTTTATGAACTTAGAATCAAAGAGCAGGAAATGGGCTTTAAGACAGTCGAACAGCAGTATGAGAGCCTCATACGTGAAGAAACAAATGAGAATGTTCTTTTTGACACAGCCAACCGCCTTGCATTTAACCGCTCATATGATTTGGCAATACGTGCTTATGAAATGGTCCACGCAAAATCTGCAAAACCGCGATATACTGATATGCTGGAAAGTATAGCACTTCTCTACGTCATGAAGGGCGATGATGCCGGTGCCTTAGATGCTTATCAGAGAGAACTAAAGCTTCTTTCAGAAGAATGGAATATCACTAAAGGCGCACAGGTTGATATTCTTAAAGAAAACATCAGGAAATTGTCCGGTAAAGTTCTGTAGATGTGGTATTTCAGAGGTTTACCAATAACAGGGATGCCGGGAGGAGATATGGGCAGAACCGTAAACGGCTCTGCCCATTTTTAACTATTCACAAATCTTATCAAAAATATTTAATTGCTGTTCTTTCAAAGACTTTACTTTTCTCTCGGTTATCTTATCGTTCTCATCAAGTACACCACACAATATCGGTGACTCCGGGTCATATTTGTTGCAATTCTTTATAACACTTTCTTCGCTGTAATTCGCATAACAATATTTGCAGCCATTTTTACATGTATTATATGTACCAATCTCTACGCTTTCCATGCATCCGCATTCCGCTCGCTGATTCTTGTCATTTTCCACTTTAAGCCTGCAGCCAATTATTCTTTCTATAAGAGTTTTGTCAATACAACAATTGTGTTCAATACCACACTCATCCAAATCTATACTCTCAGCACAGCTTCCTATTGCCATTCCATTCTTCTTTGCAATTTCAGCTATTTTCCTTGCAAATTCTATGAGTTCCTTTTTACCAACCTCATATGACTCAAGTAATTCCATATTTTTCTTATTCTTTGCATATATATCAACAAAACTTATAACACACTTCTCTGTGTACCCTTTAAGTGCTGTTGCAATTTGTTCAAATGCTTTTAAATGATATTCCGGAGTATACTTCTTTGTAAAAATAATAGGATCATATCTCCATATCACATTTTGCATTCCTATTTTTTCCGACAGTTCCCGAAATATGGGAATCATCGTTTCCTTTTTATGCGGAACATTACACTCCATATCTTTTCCATATCCCGTCAATGTAAACTGAAAACAGTAATCATATGAAGCAAGTTCATCCAGCCTGCTAATCATGGGTTCCGGATTCTTTGTCCAAAATACGATACAATCAACAGCCTCCGGTGTTATATCAATCTTACTGACCTGATGTGGGCTCATAGGATTTCTGACATACACAAATCCTTCTTTTATTCTGTTGAAAAACCACTCCGAATAATAGTTTGGAATGTCGGTTCTGCGACTTACGCTTAATATCATCTCTATTCTTCTTTCTTTACAGCCTTTCTTAGTTACAATATGAAAAAAATTCTAATTGTACTTTTATACTACCTGTCAACCTTCAAATAATCAATATTAGAGCTCACAATACTCTCTTGACTAATTCCTTGACTAAACCTTAACTTTTCTTGACTAAATTTTTCATAATTTTAGTCCTTAGTCGAGAGAAACCATTCTGAATTAACCGCAATTCCTCTGACATCAACAAGTCCATCTTTTTTCATTTTCTGAAGTAAATTCGACAACTTCTTTGACTTTTGTTCTTCAGTCAATACGTCCGGCAACGCATCCTTAAGCACCGCAAAAAGGTCTGCTTTCTTTGCTGGACCAAGCTTTAATGTAGACAAAATAAGTTGCATACATACTTCTTCATCCAATCCCTTCTGTCTAACATAAGTTGCCTTATCTCCAACAGCCTTTGCTACTTTGTATGAAACAAATATATTTGGATATCTTCCCTCGACTAAATTCCTTGACTTAAGTTGACTAAAATCATCTTTTGAAATAGTCTTCTTTTTTTGAACTTGGTCTAACAGGAAAACAGTCCTTAAGTCCAAATCACCATTAGCATGAAGTAATTTCGTATAATTCGAATCCATAACTTTTCCATATACCGTTACGATTACTCTATTTGGCGTTTCCAAATCAAATGTTGGTAACGGAAAGCATTTATCTTTCCACGTAATCGATAGTCAGAATGAGCAATACAATTGTTAATAATCTCCTTGACTAAATTCGGATTATATTGGTCTACCTCTTCCGGAAATAACGTAGTTTGCCCTGCAATATATCTGTATTTTTCATTTCTAATTTTGCCGTATACCTTGTCTACAGCTAATAACAATGGCATATCAAAATGCTCATATGCTTTTACAGATTTGTCTGCATTATACAAAGTCCATGTAATTCTAGGAACAAATCCGTCAAAGTAGAAACTGGATTCTTTCTTTCCAAGCAATAACAATGCTGGAGTGTAATATATATGCTTGATTTATTCAATAAATCTTCATCCAATTAAAGATTATCTCTTTGAGAGCGTAAGATAGCTTGAAAAGCCCGAAAACAAGGTGTTTGTGGTGGGTGGTGTTGCATATGTGTTTTATACGCAGGACTACCCAAGGCTCCCCCTGAACTTCTCTATACCATTTTCAAGCCAATCTGTTTTGTAAAACTTGTTTGTTCATATTAATCAGATAAGTTTAGTAATTTCCTTTTTCCTTTATTATTTGCTTTAATCTGAGATTATTATCAAATATGTTTTCAGTCAGATTATTAATCTCTAACAAACTTTGAATACACCATTCTGGGTCCTGCGTGTGAAATGAATAGTATACATCGTTCATTTGCTTATAATTAAATAGTTTCATAATAAATTTTGTAGATTGTTCTCTTGTATACGAAATATATCTATACATATAGCCCATCCAAAATAGTGCGCTTTTTGAATATTTCACTTTACCATAGTCAGAGTTCCCAAATTGTTCTAAAATACTATTAATCCCATCACTTACATCGAGAGATAAATATGACGGATTATTTGTATCTAGTTTTTTTAGCAAATCAGAATGCAAAAATCTTCTAATATAGACTCCAGTAGAGCAGTTCAATTCATTCGATTTTTCGAATAGTTTTCCTTGATATTCAGCAAGTAATAGTCCATTATGATCAAAATTTCTCATTTTAATATTTCCTCAATATATAAACCTATTTTAAACTCTCTTTTTGCAAGTTTCAGTTTAGTATCTATTTCATAGCTTCGCTCATTTAAAAGTTTCCTACAATCTTCACGTTCAGGATTAGATAAATAGTACTTTTCAATTGGGACTAAATTTTGCAATGCTTTATCTGTTTTAAATATAAATTGGAGTCCCAACTTTGATGCTGATAACGAGTGAAGTGCAACGTCTGCATTTATTTCTCCATCAGTAAACTGCGCCATTACATAAAACATTTTATTATCAGCTATAGGAGCAATAATCACATCTGCAGCTTCTATCTCAGCTACTATTTTGCTAACCATCTGATTTGAGGCGTATTCTCTTAATGTTCCGCGATAATAACAAATAGCAAGCATCCATTCCAAATTACAATCAAATCTCTTTACCTTTAAATCACTAAGTGAATACTTAAACGAATACACAGAAGATTTTTCTTTTTCACAAACAAACGATAATGCTTGATTATATGTTTCTCCCAGATAAAAGCCTTTTCCAAAATCACAATTATCTCTTGAACCAGTAATCGTAACCTCTGATAAACCATCCTTAGAACCATGAAACAATACGTCATGATATTTTTCTTTTATCAACTCTTCTTTAACGGAGTTTATTCTATATTTGTTCTCATAAGCATATGAATATATTTTTTCGCAAACATCATCCCTAGCCTTACCTTTTTTCTCTATTCCATCTAACGTAGTCCTTGATACTTTTGTTCTTTCAGACAACTCAATGCTATTTATTTTTTCTGTTTCTAATATAAACCCAATGTCTTCTTTTATATTATAATCACAATCAACTTTAATCATACCTATCTACTCCTTTGATAAGAATAATTATAAATCAAAAAACTTGTTTGTTCAAGTTGTACAAACAAGTTTTTTCTTATTGTGTAAACAAAAGGTTTAAGATTTATATGAATCGCAGCACAAAAAAAGAAGCCCTGCAAGTAAACTTGCGGACTTCTTTTGTATACTGCGATTCGCAGATAAGATTATCTCTTTGTTAACGTTTTGATAACGCGAAAAGCCCTGAAATAGGATATTTATGGTGGGTATTGTTGCATGTGCGTTTTATACGCAGAACTGCCCACACATTCCCTGAACTACTCATAACTTTAACAAAGAAAGGACAATCATTATGAAAATACATTTTGCTTACTACAACCAATACAAGAACGGAATAGATATTGCTTTTGCAGACAATACGCTACTCTTTCTCTCATGTGCAGATGCTGAAAAGAATCTTTACACTACGCCAAATTCTCAAAGGCTTATTGATAACCTTGCGATTGAGGAGCCTCTCAAATATGCTGCACTGGCTCTTGACGGAGAGTTGCAGGCATGGGCTGATGCTATGGATGAGGACTGGAGTCCGTAAAATATGCTATACACTCTCACTCTTTGATATAAATTCATCAATTTATTAATATCCAATATTGGTTCATACATTAAATATTTTTATGTATATTCCATGGTTTCATAATGTTAACTTTATCCAACATCTTCACCAATTTATAATTACCAAATTGTGAGTATGCCTTATACAATTCACTCGTTTGATTAGAATATTATTCTGAAAATAATATAAAATCATTTTAGTTCCAGATATATTGGTTCAGATACAATATTTTGACGGCCTTTCCATGTTATTAATATTTTAGTAACTCATTAAAAATAGATATAGCGTATCTATCTGTCATACCTGAAATAAAATCTATTATAGCTTGAACATATACTATTTCTGTCTCAAGATTTCCATATATCTTTTTGTTCTTATATTTTTCAAAAGTACCAAATTTAGCATCTATGTCCACTGTTGAATACTGCCCCAAGTATTTCAAAAAATCACTTATTAACATCGGATATGTTTTTTGCATTTTTTCAAGTTCACTCGGTGTATCTCCTTTTTTGTATGAAACTATTAAAATATCAAATATGCTCCTAATTATCAATTTTACATAGTTCCTATATACATCAAACTTTTTGTTTTTGTATATAGTTCTATAATTATAATCTTTTATTTCCTTCAACATTTCATTATGTTGATCACTAAGCCTAATTCCTTTTTCTGGAGAACTATTTTCACAAACACTAGTAATAAAATTATGAATAATTACTGTCGTATTAATTGCACTTTCATCATATCTTCTTGCTATTGATATTAACTCTTTTAATTCATTTCTATTTATAAAATCTATTCTTAATGCATCTTCAATATCCCTTCCTAGATACGCTATTTTATCCGCAATTTTTACTACACACCCTTCCCACGTATATGCTTGATATTGACCTGATGTTTTAAATTCATTTAAATCTATCATTTCTTTTCTGGGAAAAATACCATTTTCATCAACCTCACCGCAATGTGAAATAATGCCATCTCTCACCGCATATGTAAGATTCAAGTTTTGATAACACATTTTATTATCTTCCAACAATTCAATGTTATCTATTATTCTCAAACTATTACGTTCATGCCAAAATCCATCTAATCCATATTCTTTTCTAATATTTGAGAGTTCAATTTCTCCTTCATGTCCAAATGGAGAATGTCCTAAATCATGTCCCATAGCTATTGCGCGTGTCAAATCAGTATTCAAACCCAAGTACTTAGCAATAGTACAGCTCACAGATTCAACATGCTGAACATGTTCCATACGTGTGCAAATATGATCATTATCAATATTAAAAAAAACTTGTGTTTTATGTTTTAATCTTCTATATGCCAAAGAATGTAATATTCGAGTATAATCCCTTTCATACGGAGAACGAATATCATTCTTTCTTTGATATAAGTCATCTTCTCTCTTGGTGTGATTTTTCCAATTTTCATTCATTTCCTCTGAAGCACATTCTTTAAATAAATTTTGTTTCATATACAGAATTACCTCCCATTCCTTCTAACTTTAATTCTGTCATCACTTTATACTAATTATGTTCTTTACATTTTTTATGTTCTCACAACACCAATGCTCTTTTGTGTTTTTTTATATAAACATACAAAAATGTTGTATACAATAATCACTTTATTTCCTGCCCATTATAAAATCCAGTTTCTCTCACAATATTATTTTCATACCATTCCTTTGGAGCTTCACTGCTATTGTAAGCCTTGTCCAACATCTTATATATTTGAGGATATCTTACATCAAATCTAAGCAATGTTTTTAATTCTGTTGTCTGTATTGGCAATATCTTCATTCCGGTTATGTAATCAGTTCCTGCGGCATTGTAGTACTGCATAAATCTTCTAGCTCTAAAATCAGATACAACATTTATATTTAGGTTTGTTGTTACAAAAACACAATATGCCTCATCTTCTGGATGTAACAAGCAATAATCCCCTAAATGTCTTGATACCGGTTCCATCTCCATTCTTCTTTGATTAGAGCCATCTGCCAGAGTTGCTTCCAGCAACAAAGTATGTTGAGGATACCACTCTGATTTCTCATACTTCCATACAATATCTGCTTCTCCACCGCCTGCATGAGTCTTTGGCAACAAATCCGCCTCCAGTGACAAGTTCATAAATTTAAGTACATCGCCTTTTCTATCACTAATTATATACCAAGCAATCCCCAGTACATACTCAAAAATAGTCGGTATATCAGCATTGTCGGTAACTAAACTTCTTATCTCATTATCGTCTCTATTTTCAAAATGGGTAAATATTGTAATAAGTGTATCCTTATCAAATTTTTCATCTATTAGCTTATTAAAACGAGCATATCTTTCGTCCTTAATAACCTGACGAGCTGATTCCTTATCTGTAATACTTTTCCCTAATGTTTTTCCTAATGTCTGATACAAGCTATCCGCATCAATCTTTAAGCACGGATGTATATCTTCAAGATTTACATTTTCAGAAATAAGCTCGGTTTCCTTATATGCAATATCAAGCAATTTATCAGATATATTTTCAATATAACATTTTGGTAAAACATCAAGTTTAACTTTATTATCTTCAAATAAAACGATATCTGTAATCTTAAAGTATCTTCTATTTAAATCAAAATAATCTGATAACGTAGCTTTAGCCTTAAACAAATGCATAATTTTGAAGAACTCTTCATTGAATGCTTGTGTAGACTCTGCTTTCAATATCGGAACATCATTCAAGACTGATAATCCCATTCTAGAAATTACACTTCTTGCACTACTATTAAAGAAATATTTTCTCCAGGCACCTCCAACCTTACTATTTGTTAGCTTCTTGGTTGCCTCATAGAACTCTAACGCCACATCTTCTTTTGAGAAAACAATTATGTTCAGTAGCCTGTATAAATCGTAATATGGCTTATCATACCTTGCACTTTTACGATTTATTCCAATATTACATATTAATTCTTCTGATATTTCTTCTTCCTGCAACATAGCCAATGCTGTTTTATAATTATCCATTTTCATTAATACAGAGAGAATAATATCTTCATAATTCATTTTCCCTTTTCGTGATTCTTTAATTGATTTAATAATCATATCTGTGGTTTCTTTATTAACACACAAAGGCAATAAATATGTAAATTCATCATATGTAAGATATTCCACCTTGCTCACAATATATAGAAAAACTACAAATGGTCTAACCTTATTACCGTCCACATCATTGGAAGTTTTAAGAAGTTGTTTAAAATATAAGAAGCTATCCTTTGGTATTTCAAGCAAATTATCAGAAGAAAAATCTTCCGATTCAGAAATATTAATTAATGCTTCTCCTGCTGCCGTAATATTTCTTTCATCATCCAATAAACCTATATCCCTTAATCCAGATGTTTTCTCTCTGGCATCTTTATCTGGTCTAGGCGCATCTCCTTTAATAAAGCTGCTCTTTTTAAGAAATTCATAGTACTCCGCTTGAAAAGCATTATTACCTGTCCATATTTTTTCTTTGTTTTCCGGAAGATTTCTGAATTGTTGTAACAACTTCATTTGTAATTCTATACTCATGTTGAAATTATCAGTTCTATAACTTGTTGTACCGATGGACCAACAATAACTCTTGAAACCTATTTCATTTGCCATACGCACATCTCCTTCTTCTAGTAATTAACAACTAATACTTCCTTTGTAACACCTTCTCGTTTGGTATGATAATTTGAGTTTTTATAATCATAATCTAATGATATAGCCTTAAACTTTTTATGTTTCTCTATCCAATCTGCAAGAATTTCATTCTTTTTACCTTTACTCTCGAGAACATTAGATAATGCAAATCGAATTCCTTTTTTATCCACTTCTTCCAAATACGCCAACAAATCATATTCGTCCTGCTCGTTCCAGCCGTCCTGCTCATTATACGTTGCACATGTTATCAAATAAGGCGGATCTACATAAAAGAAACTTTTATCAGTAAATTCATCTATATTTACTTCTCTAAAGTCTCCTGTTGTAAATGCATAATCTCCGCTTTTTATTCTGTCAAGAAATCCTTCTAATTTTTGTTGCATTTTTAAATTAAAATCTCTTTTACCTACTGGCAAATTAAACTCACCTTTCCTGTTAAATCGCAATTGATTGTTGAAAGAATATACAATCAACAAATATAACATTAAGTAATACTCATCATCCCGCTCTTTTTTACTATTAAAATCTTTTCTAAGCTTATTATATCCGTCTTTGTTATATGCCCCCAATCCTTTAGAACTTTCACAGCCATAGTATTCATATCCATTTTTACTTACAAGTGATAAATCATATTTTTCTATTGTTTCGTATATCCATATGAATATTTCTTCTTTAGATAATCGTTTAAATGTATCTAATAATCCCATTAAATATTCATTTGAGTCATTGAACTGTACTTTATTACAATTCACGTTAATTCCAACATTACAACCACCACAAAATAAATCAACAACCTTGTCTGCATCCTTTGGGAAGAAAGGTAGTATTTGAGGAAGCAATTTATACTTTCCTCCGGTATAATTTAACGCTGATGGAATTATTTCTTTTTCACTTTCATAACATTTACACAAAAACAATCGTTCTTGATTATCTTTTATATCGGACTTTCCAGTTGAAAATGCTTTATAATCCTCTGTATATACCTGAACTTCTCCTTTTTTTTGAAGTATTCGCATTATATCATCATCACTTATTTTGGCATTAGATCTATCATTTCCTTTTTCCGCCATATTATTGTATGAAAGCATAATATATTTAGCATGAATTGAATCAATTAATTTTTCAAAAGCCACGGTGGCTTTTTTCGTGCAATAATCACTCTTTAACGCTGTTCTATCCATCTTTCTTGCGATTCCAAATACTTTTGGTTTTTCCCATCGAGCAACATTTTCCAATAGATGATATGCATCACAATACTGTCTAGAATTATATGGTGGGTCAATATATATTAAATCCGCCTCAATATTCGGAACAAGCTCATTTGTATCCATGTTATAAGACACATTATTTTCATTTAAGTTTTCATCAGGCTGTGGTACATATAGTTCTAGATGTTTTTCAAATTCTGCTCCCTTTCTATATGCATCATAATGTCCGCATGTATTAGCAATTTTATCCATTGCATACAACAAAGATGTTATTAATAACGCTCTTTCTCTTGTATTAATTTCCCCCTTTTTAAATCTATCTTCTATATCCTGTCTGATAAAACCAATCTTTCTACAATCCACAAGCGAAAAATACGTATCTGCAAAATTTTCACTCATATAATTATCTTGTTCAACAACCTTATTATTATAATAAACAATTAAATCTATTATTTTGTCTTCAGAATAATCTTCACTGCTAAACCAAGCTACATGACATATATAATTACTGTACATGATATCATTTGTGATAATCTTTCTATCTGTAAAAGCTGATGCTACAGCACCTGTTCCCGCAAATATATCTGCTACAGTATTCACATTTTCGCATTCTTTTTCAATTACCTCTGTAATAAAAGGCAAAAGCTTATATTTATTTCCTAAATATCTTCTATTATTTATTTTCGTCGTTTTATATGGAAGCTCTTGCACTTCCGGCTTTTCCTCAACATTATTTTTTTTTATATATTCTTTAAGCTTATCGTAAACCTCTTCCGTCCACATAGGTCTTCCTTTTTCATTTAATTCAATCTCTATCAATCCATTCTCTTTTAAATAATATAAATATGATCTCGAAATGTCTAATTTTTTTGCAATTTGAGTTGCCGTATAATTCATATTTCCATCTCCATTTTATGCAACGTATTTCTTTCATTATTGGACACTTTTTATTTAATTATATCATTATATTGGGTTTTTTCAATGATTTATTTGAAGAAACGATTATATTTTGGATGCTAACATATAATAACTTTGTTACAAGTGTTAGCATCCATTTTCACTTTACCCTTCCCTCATATGCTTCCCATAATCTCTTCTGTTCCGCACTTATCCTCAGTATCTCCTGCAAATCCCTCAACATAGCTTCGACATTCGCATCCATCTGCTCCACAGTTCCAGTTCGATTATAAGATTTAATCTCATGTTGTATTTCATCCTTTGAGTACATTTCTTTAGTTTCCACATTCATATATCCCAATGAAGTATAGCTATATCCATCCCTTGTATCTCCAAATACTGGTGCTACCTCTCCCTTGGAAGTATTCCACTTCATAAGCCTTGGAAACCAACACAATCCATCTTTTATTAGTTCCTTGAATGCCTCTAGCAACTTTCCGATTTCATACAAGATTCCACGAAATGAATTTCCAGCATCAATTGTTTTATCCGCTTCCACTTGATTAGCATATTCTTCAATGGTAGGTGCAAATAATCTGAATGATGATACAAATGCTTTGATTCTATCAAGCAACACCACTGCTTCTTTTGCCTTATCTGTGGTATATTCAATC
>JBGVOM010000099.1:0-31077 GCA_045126515.1 Lachnospiraceae bacterium | reverse complement strand
CTCATCACCAAAATGCTCTTTTACCAGTTTTCCCAGCAGAATTATATTCTTCTTTCCGTCCATAAGAGTCCATACAAAACTTCCTATTTTATCTAAATGAATGTAACTGACCTTGGGTTTCCCAAAAACTTTCTGAACCACGCGGTTAATAAGTCCTGTGTTTTCAATATTTAGCGTTACCATTCCTTTTTTGTCCACAGACCACTTAATTTGTTCCTCTCTCATTGGGCGCCGTTCTAAATAATTTTCTGATTTCCTATTCTTATTTCTCATACTTTTCATAACTCTTATTTTCGCTTCTTCCACAAAGAAAATTTCAACAATGATATAATTACCAGCGTAAACACTGCAAGACTACCTACTGTGCTTACTGCTTCTGGAAGATTTATATACTTTGACAAATCAATTGCCTGATCGGCTCCGAATATTGCAAGAATCGCAAGCATAATTCCAACCAGTCCTTCGCCGGCAATCATACCGGAACAATATAAAATTCCATCGTTTACCATCTGCTTTTTCTCCTCTTTTTCGCCTTTTCTTTTGTCTAATGCAAGACGTACAAGACCACCCACCATAATGCATGCATTTAACTGAACCGGCAGATAAACTCCAATGGCAAAAGGAAGCACCGGAATTCCAAGTATTTCAACTACAATAGCCAAAAATACACCGATAAACACCAGGCCCCATGGAAGATTGCTTTCCATAACACCTTCAATAATCATTTTCATTAATGTTGCCTGTGGTGCAGCAAGCTGTTCAGAGCCAAATCCCCATGCCTGGTCTAATAAGTATAAAGTTGCACCAATAGCAAGCGCTGCCGCTACAACACCCACAAGTTCTCCAATCTGCTGCTTTCTTGGTGTGGCCCCTAACAGATACCCGGTTTTTAAATCTTGCGAGGTATCGCCTGCAATGGCTGCTACAATACAGATAATAGAACCGATTGCAATTGCTCCCTGCATGCCATGAATACCACCATCACCTGTGACTTTTAAAATGACTGTTGCAATCAGAAGGGTGGCAATCGCCATACCGGATACCGGATTATTGCTGCTCCCTACCAGTCCTACCATACGAGATGATACCGTAGCAAAGAAAAATCCAAAAACTACAACAATGACTGCACCTACAAAACTTACCGGAATCACCGGAATCAGCCAAATCAAAATCGTAATCACAGCAATACATACAATTACGATACGCATACCAATATCTTTTGAGGTACGTGTAACTTCTTCTCGAGAAACTCCCTTCATACTTTTTAATGCATCCCCAAATGTTCGAATAATTAACGGAAGAGATTTCATTAAACTAATAATACCACCTGCTGCCAGAGCACCGGCACCAATATAACGAATGTAGGAACTCCAGATGGCAGAAGCGCCACCTGCTGCAAACATGTTACCGATTGTTTCTGTTCCCGGATACAATACAAGCTGTTCACCAAATAGTACAATCACCGGGATCATAACCAACCAACTGAAAACACCTCCGGCAAACATGTAGGAAGAGATACGAGGACCACAGATATATCCCACACTCATTACCGCCGGATAAATCTGTGTTCCGATTTCTCCATGATAATTCTTTATTCTAAGGGAAACTTCACTTGGGACAATCTTCAGCCCATCAATAATAAATTTAAATAAAGCGGAAAATCCCATTCCTGCAAATACAGTTGTTGCATTTGCTCCCCCTTCTTCCCCAGCTAAAAGCACCTCTGCACATGCACTTCCCTCTGGATATGGCAAAATACCATGCTCTTTTACAATCAATGCATTTCTTAGGGGAACCATGAAAATCACACCTAAAAGACCGCCCAATAATGCAATCAATGTAATTTCAATTATCCCCGGTTTATCCATTCTTCCCTCTGATGCCCATAAAAACAAAGCCGGAAGTGTAAAAATGGCACCTGCTGCCAAAGATTCGCCTGCTGAACCTATAGTTTGTACCATATTACTTTCTAATATAGAATTTTTACGCATCACTACACGAATCACACCCATAGCTATAACAGCTGCCGGAATGGATGCTGAAACAGTCATTCCTACTCTGAGTCCTAAATACGCATTTGCTGCGCCAAATATGACAGCAAGAAGAATCCCCATAAAAATAGATGCAAACGTAAACTCAGAGATTACCTTTTCTGCCGGAATGTAGGGTTTAAATTCTTTGTTTTCTTTCATATACCTTCTCCTTCATTTATATTTCTATTCACCCCATTTTATCGGAAATGCTTTCTTTCTACAAGCAGAAAACGAATAATGTAAAATATTACCAACTCCTCCGGACTTTCTGTTCTTACTGCCCCAGCATATTCTCAATAAAAATTCCATAGCCCATAGACGAATCCTGCACAAAAACATGAGTTACTGCACCTACGATTTTCCCGTTCTGAATAATAGGACTTCCACTCATTCCCTGTACAATTCCTCCTGTCATCTGCAACAGCCGTTCATCTGTTACCTTTAACACAATTCCCTTATTTACTTCACCTTCATTCAAACGCACCTGCAGTATTTCCACTTCAAAATCATCGGTAATTCCATCTACTGTACACCGAATATAAGCCTGACCTTTTTTTATTTCCTGCTTTAGACAAATGGGTAATGCTTCTCCTTGTATTTCCTGTATAAATCTCTGATTTGCCTGTCCGAAAATACCACATTCAGTATTCTCAGTTATTGTTCCCCGTTCTGATGAACTATCGTAATAAATAACACCTTCTAACGCTCCTGGATTTCCTGCACTTCCTTTCATCACAGATATAATCTCTGTAGTGTATAACCTACCATCTTCTAACTCCATTAATTTTCCGGTATCTACATCATTAATTCCGTGACCCAAGGCACCAAATCTTCTTTCTTCATCCAGATAAGTAACTGTACCGATTCCCTGAGTATTATCGCGCACCCAGACCCCCATTTTCTGTTCGTTTCCTGATGTTTTAATGCACTTTACCTTCACTTTAATATGTTCTCCATTCCGTCGTATGGTCAAAACCGCTTCTCCATCTGCATTATTAACTTTCTCCACAAGTTCCCTTTTATTATAAACAGTTTCTCCATTGATTTCTTCAATATAATCTCCTGAATGCACCAGATTATAAGCCGGTTCATAACTCATCCCATCCATCCCCTTAACTTCTCCCGTCCCAATAATCATAACCCCTTCTGTCTTCATATAAATTCCAATAGGCTTTCCCACCGGAATCAGCTTTTTCTGCTGAATCACATTGATGTCCACATCTTTTAAATGAAGTATCCCCAACAGACTGCAGCGCATCTGATAATTTCCTGTTTCTCCTGTAACCACCCTGCAGGAATTTCCAAGATTTATATGCACCTTCTCCTGCAATACTTCTTCTCTGCCTCCCGAAGTCATTACCGCCGGAACCTGGATTTCCCCCTGAACCCGAAAGGGAATATTCAAGTCCAACTCCTGTTCCACACCTGCAACCAAATTAATCTCATCCGGAATAGTATTGCGAATACATATATAACTATAACAACAAGTAAACAAAATACCGCCAATCAGCAATTTCCACAAAAATCTACGATACTCCTCCAAAAAGAACGCCTCCTTACTCCTAAAAAGGTAAAAAAAGAAAGATATATTTCATGATATATCTTTCTTAGTATGCGAAATTCTTACTTTTTAACACCCGTTATATTTTGTACTATTTGCCAATTCTTTCATTTCTCTGGCATTTTCCATAGTGGTTTCCGTAATGGAAACACCGCCTAACATACGTGCTAATTCCGTAATTTCTTCCTCTTTATTTAATTCTCTTACATTTGTATGGGTTCTGTTTTCCACCACAGTTTTTTCAATCACAAAGTGCTTGTCTGCCATGGCAGCAATCTGCGGTAAATGGGTAATACTAATCAACTGATGATTCTTAGAAATCAATGCCATTTTTTCCGATACTTTTTGTGCTGTTCTTCCACTGATTCCGGTATCAATTTCATCAAATATCAGTGTATCAATGTTATCATTATCTGCCATAACCGTCTTTATAGCAAGCATGATTCTTGATAATTCACCACCTGAAGCCGTAGTCTGCAATGGTCTTAAAGGCTCATTCAGATTTGTGGCAATCATAAACTGTACTTCGTCCATACCATTCTGGGAAAACTGGTTACTTTCCTTAAATTCCATGGTAAAATCTGTATTAAGAAAATTCAGGTCAACCAAATGTTTCTTAACCTTAGCACATAATTCCTCTGCCTTTTTCTTTCGAATTTTACTTACCTGTGCAGAAATTTTCTTTAAATTTTCTGTTTCCTGCAAAAATTTCTTTTGCAACTGTTCCCTGTAGTTGTCATAATCCGCCAGACGTTCCAATTCTTTCTGCTTTTCCTGTTGGTAATTCAATACCTCTTCCAAGGTTTTCCCGTATTTTGCCTTTAGTTTGTTTAACAAATCAAGACGTTCTTCTGTTTGAACAAATTCTTCCTCACGAAATTCCAAGCTTTCCATATACTGGGCAATATCCCTGTTAAAATCATTTAACAGTCCGTCAATGTCTGCCAGCTGGTTTCGCTTTTCTTCCAATTCTTTATCAATCCCCATAATACCATCCAGCAGACGCAGCGCGTATCCAATCTGTTCACCGGCACCCTGCTCTTCGCTATAGCCACTAATTTGATACACTTTATCCATAGTTTCTGCAATTTTTTTTGCATTATTCATTTTTCGGTAAGCTGTCTCTAACTCCTCATCCTCCCCCAGACGAATGGCTGCTGCTTCAATTTCCTTCACTTCAAATTCCATAAAAGAAATTTCCCGCATACGCTGTTCTTCATTTACACCAGATTCTTCCAGTTCTTTTTTTAATTTTATATACTCCTTATAACTATTAGAAAGTTTTTCTTTTTCTTCTTTTAAATCTTTCTCTGCATATTCATCCAACAATTCCAAATGTTTATGTTTATTTAAAAGAATCTGCTGTTGATGCTGACCGTATATATCGATTAGTACTTCCGAAACTTGCTGTAACAGCTTTACCGTGACACTTTCCCCATTGATTTTATTAAGCCATCTGCCGTTGACAAATTTTCTGGACAAAATCACCTGTCCTTCCTCCGGAAACACTTCCATTTCCTTTAAAGAACGAATCTGCTTTTCATTTTCGATTTGAAACACCGCTTCCACGAAAACTTCTTCTGTTTCATCCTTCAGTGCAGATTTGTCCAGTTTTCCACCAAATGCCAGCTGGAGAGAACCAAGAAGCATGGACTTTCCTGCACCGGTTTCTCCCGTCAGGATATTTAATCCATCAGCAAATGCCACCTCCGCCTGATCAATGAGTGCTAAATTTTTTACGTTTAAATTTAATAACATATAGACCTCCCTTGCAATATTTCTCTCAGATTCATTGCTCTACAGGTTATTTCATCACAATTTTTCGTATTTTTCCCATAACGGATTTAGCTTCCTCTGTACTGCGGATTGCGCACATAATGGTGTCATCTCCTGCAATACACCCCACCACTTCGTGCCATTTTAAAGCATCTAAGGAAGCTGCCACTGCCATTGCCATTCCTGCCACCGTTTTTATAACCAGAATGTTCTGTGCCACATCCATAGATACAAATCCATCTTTTAACACCCGGATGTATTTGTCACCCATACCATCGTTCTTCTGCAGCAGTGCATATTTCTGTCGTTTTTCTCCTGTCTGCACTTTTGCAAGCTTTAATTCCCTGATATCTCTAGAAACCGTTGCCTGTGTCACATTGTACCCTGACTGATTCAGCTTTTCCGCCAGTTCTTCCTGGGTTTCAATATCATATTTTCCTATTAACTCTACAATTTTAGCATGTCTGTCACTTTTCATTCTATTCTCCTAATTTCCGTCGAAGTGCCTCTAAAAAACTTATATTACTCAGTTTAATCATACGGACGGAATCGTCCGCCTTGCATATATGAACTTTCTGCCCGGAACACAGTGAAAATGCTGTATCCGCATCAAAAACAACATCAGCCTGTTCATTTTCATATTTTCTCCCGGGACCAATCTCCACCATAACATGATCTTCCCCTGCCAACACAATGCTTCTTGTATTCAGCGTATGGGGACAAATTGGAGTAATCACAATGGACGAAGCAGATGGCTTCACAATAGGTCCGCCGGCAGAAAGATTGTAACCGGTGGAACCGGTAGGGGTTGCCACAATAATTCCATCTGCTTTATAGGAATGAAGATACTCTCCGTTCACATAAATCTTATATTCCACAATCCGAAGCTTTCCCGAACGGGTAATGACTACATCGTTAAATGCCAGACTTTCCAAAGCATCCTTAGCATGAGGCGGTGTAGTTCCCTTTAACATCATACGTTCTTCTATTATATAATCATCCTGAATCAGCTTATCCAGTGCTGGTATAAGCTGAGTCTTTTCCACTTCTGTCAAATAACCAAGGGTTCCTAAATTTACACCTAACATGGGGATTTTTGTATGTAAAACTTCCCTTGCAGCGCGTATCAGTGTCCCGTCGCCCCCCAAAACCAGAATACACTGGGTATCTTCCGGAATGTTTCGGGCACACACTACCTCTGAAGTATCTATCTTCACCTGCTTGCCTTTTCCCATCAGATAAGATTCAATTTCTTCCGTTATCTTTAAATTTTCATCTTTTTGTGCATTTGCCAAAATATAGAATTTATCCATATAATTTCTCCATTATATCCCTATTAATCCAGTTCTGCATGTGCTGCATCCACAATATTTTTTACATTTTCCATGGAATATTCCATAGGCTCTGCCTTTTTTATGTGAAGCAAATATTCAATATTTCCTTCTGGTCCCTTCACTGGTGAGTAGTCCAAATTCAATACTCTGAATCCATTTGCCAATACAAAGGAAATAACCATTTCAATCACTTCCCTGTGTACTGCCTTATCACGGACAACGCCTTTTTTTCCCACCTTTTCTCTGCCTGCTTCAAACTGTGGCTTAATCAGGCAGACCATTTCTCCTCCCTCCTTTAGCATCCGGTATGCCGGAAGAAGCACTTTAGTAAGAGAAATAAAGGAGACATCCACGGAGGCAAAATCCAACGGTTCTCCAATATCATCCAATGTTACATACTTAATGTTTGTCTTTTCCATACATACAACACGCTCATCCTGTCGTAGTTTCCACGCCAACTGTCCGTGTCCTACATCCACTGCAAACACTTTCACTGCACCATTTTGCAGCATACAGTCTGTAAAACCTCCGGTAGATGCACCGATATCCATACATACTTTTCCATCTACCGTCACGTCAAACTGATTCATAGCCTTTTCTAACTTCAGTCCGCCACGGCTCACATACGGAAGGGTATTTCCTTTTATCTCTATTTCAATACGATTTTTCTCGGTATCAAAAGTAGTTCCTGCCTTGTCCTCTCTCTGCCCGTTCACAAAGACATTTCCTGACATGATGATTGCCTTTGCTTTCTCTCTGGATTCTGCAAGATTTCTTTTCACTAATAAAACATCTAATCTTTCTTTCATCTTATTCTCCCGGATTTATAAACCAACAAAAGCGGAAACAATACGTTTTACCACAGATTCTGTATCTACGCCCACTTCCTTTTTCAGAATATCCACATTACCATGTTCTACATATTCATCCGGAATAGCGATTATCTCCACCTTAACATCTAAATTTTTCTCTGCCACAAAATTTTTTACACGCTCGCCTAAACCGCCTAAACGCACTCCTTCTTCCAAAGTAACAATCAGCTTATGTTCCTCTGCCAGTTCTTTAATTTTTTCTTCATCAAAAGGTTTGGCAAAGCGTGCGTTAATCAAACTGCAGTTGTAACCAATCTTTTTCAGCTCGTCTCTGGCTTCTTTTGCCGTCTTCACCATACTGCCAAAAGCAAATAATGCTATCTCGTCTTCATCATATAACGTCTCACTTTTTCCCAATACAACAGGAGTACGATATTCTTTGAATTCATCGTATGCCTCACCCCTTGGATAGCGGATGGCAATAGGTGCCGGAAATTCCACCGCAAATTTCATCATATCAGAAAGCTCCCATTTATTTTTAGGTGCCATAATGTGCATATTAGGAATGCCGGAAAGAAAAGAAATGTCAAAAATTCCCTGATGGGTTTCTCCGTCACTTCCCACTAATCCTGCCCTGTCAATAGCAAAAACCACCGGCAGATTCTGGATACATACATCATGGATAATCTGGTCATAAGCCCTCTGTAAAAAAGAAGAATAAATTGCCACAATAGGAATCATTCCCCCTGCCGCCAGTCCTGCTGCAAAGGTAACTGCATGCTCTTCAGCAATTCCCACATCAAAGAAACGCTCTTTGTACATATTGCGAAAGCGTTTCAGCCCGGTTCCGTCAGGCATTGCAGCCGTAATCGCCACAACCCTTTCATTTCTGGAACCCAATTTTACCATAACCGTAGAAAACACATTGGTATAGCTTGGTTTCTTTTTTCTTGCCAGCGGTAATCCCGTTTCAATATCAAAAGGTTCCGTACCATGAAATCTGGAGGGATGACGTTCAGCCGGAACATATCCATGACCTTTATGAGTCATTACATGAACAAGTACAGGTCCCTTTACCTTTTTAGCTTCTTTCAAAGCTTTTACAAGTTTCTCTAAATTGTGTCCTTCTACCGGTCCTAAGTACTTAATTCCCATATCTTCAAAAAACATCCCCGGTATAAACAATTGCTTAATACCGCTCTTAATCTTAATCAGATTCTTCATTACTTTATCGCCATGAACAAGATTTTTCCCTATGGTATTAGCAACGCTTTCTTTTATACCGTTATAGGAGTCTGCCGTTCTTAAGTTTCCAAGGTATGAAGACATTCCTCCCACATTTTCTGATATGGACATATTATTATCATTCAGAATAATAATAAAGTTTTCTTTTAATCTCGCCGCATTATTTAACGCTTCATATGCCATTCCACCAGTAAGAGCACCATCCCCGATGACAGCAACCACCGTGTAATCCTGCCCCTGTATTTCTCTCGCCTGCACATAACCTAATGCCGCTGAAATTGACGTAGAACTGTGACCGGTGTCAAAACAGTCACAGCTACTTTCCTTTCTTTTAGGAAAACCACTCATACCGCCATATTTTCTAAGTACATCAAATCCTTCCCGTCTTCCGGTTAAAATTTTATGGGTGTATGCCTGATGTCCCACATCCCAGACAATTTTATCTTCCGGCAGATTTAAAACCAGATGCAATGCCATGGTAAGTTCCACTACACCGAGATTCGATGCTAAATGACCACCGGTAGTACTGATTTTGTTAATAAGAAATTCTCTGATTTCCTGTGCTAAGTCCTTTAATTCTTCTTTTTCCAGTTTTTTTATATCGTTTGGTTGATTAATTTTATCTAAGAGCATACGAATCTCCTTATTTTTCCCTGTGAATCAGATACTGAATCAATTCCACAAGAAATTCCTTTTCCCCACAAAAACCATTTACGGTTTCTATAGCACGTTCCGATAGTTTTGCAACGTCTTTGGCAGATGCTTCCAAACCTTCAAAGGTCACATAGGTGGTTTTATTATTTTTCTCATCACTAAATACCGGTTTTCCAAGCACTTCCGTGGTACTTGTCACATCCAGTATATCATCCTGTATCTGAAATGCCAGACCTATATCAACAGCTGCACTTCTAACCTGCTCCACCTGACTTTCACAAGCCCCGGCAAGAATAGCACCAATCATCATAGAAGCCTCAATTAACGCCCCTGTCTTTAAACGGTAGATAAAGTCTAAACGTTCTCTTTCCAACGGTTTTCCTACAGCCTCTACATCTACCACCTGTCCTCCAATCATTCCATAAATACCCGCTTTACCTGCCAGTACCTGTAATGCCTTTGGAACACCTTTGTTATCCTCCATATCGAAAGCACGGAATGCCGTTTCGAAGGCATAGTTAAGCAGTGCATCTCCTGCTAAAATTCCCATGGCATGACCATATACAATATGAGTCGTTTTTCTGCCACGACGGTATTCATCATTATCCATTGCCGGTAAATCATCATGGACCAGAGAATAGGTATGTATCATTTCCATAGCTGCCATAAAAGGCTCAATCACTTCACTTTTGCCGCCAAATAATTGATATGTTTCCATCATAAGCATAGGGCGAATACGTTTTCCCCCTGCCGTGACGCTATAATTCATTGCAGACATAACATTTTTTTGGAATCCTTCTTCTTTTGGAAGATATTTCTGAAGAATCTGCTCAATTTTGGAAACTCTTTCTTCCATTTCTGCCTTAAAATTCACTTAAGCTTCCCTCCTCATTCATCAACATAACCTTTTTTTCCACCTTATCTAATTTATCATTACATGTTTTTAACAGTTTCATACCTTCCGCATATGTTTTAAAAGCATCTTCCAAAGTAATGTCCCTGCTTTCTAATAAACTTACCTTTTCTTCCAATTCTTCAAATATACTTTCGATTGTTTTTTCTTTTCCTGCCATAGTTCTCACTGCCTTATACTCGTTTTTGCTTTTTTACGGTTACAACTTTTGCATGGATGGTTCCGTCAATCACATTGATATCTAATATATCATCTTTTTTTACATCCTCAATGCTCTTTACTGCCTTAGCATCTTTTGCCACAAAGGAATATCCCTGATTCAGTTTAGAAGCCGGAGAAAGGCCGTTCATCCGTTCGATATATATTTGTAATTTATGACGGTGCAACTCAAGATACCGTTTCATTCCATCTTGCATCCGTCTTTCCAATTCTAACAGCTGCATCTGCCTTTCCCGCACTTTGCTCTCAGGACTTAATGCCCGTAAGCGTAACCTGTAATTTTCATACTTCTGTCGTTTCCCATTTACCTGCATTTCTAAACTGCGTTTTAAACTCTCTTCATATGATCGAATTTTTTGGAACAGTTCCTGTATGTCACAAACGGCAAGCTCTGCTGCCGCAGAAGGTGTAGGCGCCCTTAAATCTGCCACATAATCAGCTATGGTTATATCTGTTTCATGACCCACCGCTGAAATCACAGGTATAGTGCAGTTAAAAATTGCCCTTGCAACCACTTCTTCATTAAACGCCCACAAATCCTCGATAGAACCACCGCCGCGACCTACAATCATCACGTCAACACCATAATCATCAAGCATCTGTATTCCTTTTACAATACTTTCTTTTGCACCTTCACCTTGTACCTGTGCCGGATATAAAATCAGCTGGACATATGGGTTTCTACGTTTTGACACCTGAATAATATCCCGTACCGCCGCACCTGTTGCTGCTGTAACAATGCCGACTTTCCTTGCATATTTAGGAATTGGCTGCTTGTATTCTTCCGCAAACATACCCATCTCTGCTAATTCCCGCTTTAGTGCCTCAAATCTAAGATACAATTCACCTGCGCCATCTAATGTAATTTCGCTGGCATAGAGCTGATACTTTCCATCCCGTTCGAATATCTCTACGCTGCCGCCTACCACCACTTTCTGTCCTTCTTCCAACCGAAATTTCAAACCTTTTCGTTTTCCGGCAAACATAATGCATGATAAAGTGGTACTCTCATCTTTAATAGTAAAATAAATATGACCGGAAGTATGATATTTGCAGTTAGACACTTCACCTTTCACATACACTTTTCGTAAAAAAAAGTCCTGTGCAAACATATTTTTTATATATGTATTTACCTGGGATACCGTATAAGTGTTTGCCATTTCATACCTCCACAATTTACATTTATGCTACCATTTTTGCCAGAATTCCATTAATAAAGGAAGGAGCATCATCGCCACCGAATTTCTTCGCCAGTTCTACCGCCTCATTGATAGCTACACCGGTAGGTACATCTTCATCATAACGAATTTCATAGAGAGCCAGGCGAATAATAGTTAGTTCCACCTTACCCATTCTGGAAAGCTGCCAGCCATTGGACACCTCTTCAATTTCCTTATCAATATCCTGCAATTTTTCCACAATTGCCTGATATTTATTCTCAATATACATCTGATCTTTCTCTGAAATTGTTTTTTCTCCTTCCAAAGGAATATCATCAAAGTATAGGTCTACCTGTTCTTTCATTTCTTCTTTTTCATTAAATTCCACACGGAATAATAACTTAAAAATATTTTCTCTCAGTTCACTTCTTTTCATAGCTTTCCTCCTACCGGCACAGATTATCTTTTCACATTAACTTACGAAAGGGATTAACCCTGATTACGGTCAACCCCTCTAAAATTTTCCCATTTCGAATTATTTACCATTTTCCATATCTACGCCTGCAATTCTGATATTTACTTCCAAAACTTCCAAACCTGTCATATTTTCAATGGCTGTTTTTACCTTTTCCTGCACTTTTGCACAAGTAGCAGGAATATTATAGCCATAAGAAAGATTTAATGCCAAATAAACATTTACCTTTCCCGCTGTTACGTTTACTTTTACACCCTTAGAAAGATTCTTCATTCCCAGTTTGCTTACTAATTCATTGGTCACATTTCCTGCCATGGATGTAACACCATCCACTTCAGTAGCTGCCAGACCTGCAATAATTGCAACAACTTCATCTGCAATCTGTACTGCACCAATTTCTCCATTTTCATGAATTGTATACGCATTTCTACCCTCTGTCATAATAATACCTCCAAATTTTCATTGTCCACTGCGCTGAAAAACTTATTTCTTCAAGTATATCAGAAAAGACTTTTTTTGCCAACCTATTTATACTTCCCAAAAAATGCTGATACACATCAAATCTTCATCCAAAGAATACTGTATTTCCGTATGGTCTTTAATAATATAAAACACCTTAGAATCTTCAATGAGATAAGTTACCATCTCTTTATACATTAAACTATTCGCACAACGCAAATGAGCCACTCCGGTGCCTGATTCCTCCGCTTCCATAAACTGTACTTTTAGCTGGCGCTTATCCAGCGTTTCATAATAGTATCCTTCTTTTACATAATAATTATACTCTGTACTGTTACACTCCGGTAAAGTCATAGACATATCCACCGTATGATTATTATACATTTCCTTATCCGTAAGTCCAAAATATTTATAAGAAATATCCCATTTTACTTTTTCCGCTGTTCCTTCAGCAGCCTGATAATTCGGTTCCCCCCAGGTAACATCAAACTGATAATACTTCCCGCCAATGCATACCAGATTCCATGCATGAGGCTCCGTTTTTGTTCCGTTGTTGGCAGTACCTGACACCAGAATACTCTGCACACCGGAATGTTTCAAAAGATATTGAAATGCTTCCGCATATCCTTGACACACGGACTTTCCATTCAAAAACACACTCGCAATATTCTGATTCTCAGTTGCACTTGCATCATATTCTGTATTTGAAATAATCAAGTCATAAGCTTTCTTTACCTTATCGTATTCTTCACTGCACTGAGCTATTTCTGCCAGCCATTCATCTATTACCTTTTCCATGGCAAGCTGATAATTCTTTCTCTGACCTTTATTCATCGTGTACAAACCGGAATATTTTATCTGCACTGTTTTCCCTGACACTTCATAAGGTTGAACCTGATATCCTTTTACCCAAAATAATTCAGGATTATCCTCACAAACATACTCATGAATTTTCACCACTTGCTCCACATCATTGGATGAAAGTACAACATCTTCCTCTAAATCATTTAGAGCGCCAAGAATCTCTACATAAATCTGCTGTTCTTCTTCATTTAAAAGCTGATAGCGGTACGCCTGTTGGTATGCTAATGCTTGTAACTGCTCGTAATGCACCTTACTTGCTATAGAAGAAACTTCTGAATCACCGCTAGTAGGTACCACAACCTCAGAAATTACTTTGCTACCTCTGGAATCATCTGTATTCTGTTGTATTATACCTAATATATCGCTGTATTTTCCGGCCAATCCCAATACTATAATCAAAATCACCAGAACCAACAGGATTCCCTCTTTTTTCCTCATATATTAATTCCGCCCAAACTCCGATAATACTAATCCTTCATTTCTTTCTAATGTCATGCCAATACTCCAGCTGTTTACAAACAAAAGCAACGGTCTTCCTTTTAAATCCGTTATTTTTTTCATATCAGAAGTTCCTGAGATTTTATTTAAGTCTATTTCCTCATTTTCAATCCATCTGATATGTTCATATGGAAGATTTTCCATTCTTATTTCCACATTGTATTCATTTTCCAATCTGTATTTTAGTACATCAAACTGTAAAACGCCAACAACTCCCACAATAATTTCTTCCATACCAGTATTGTGTTCCTGAAAAATCTGAATAGCACCTTCCTGGGCAATCTGTGTGATTCCTTTTACAAACTGCTTACGTTTCATAGTGTCTACCTGACGCACTCTGGCAAAATGCTCCGGTGCAAATGTAGGGATTCCATCGTACGCAAATTTCTTTCCAGGCATACAAATGGTATCTCCAATGGAAAAAATTCCCGGATCAAATACACCTATAATATCACCTGCATACGCCTCTTCAATCACTTTTCTTTCCTGTGCCATCAACTGCTGTGGCTGGGAAAGACGGAGTTTTCTTCCTCCCTGCACATGATATACTTCCTTTTCAGCATCAAACTTACCGGAACAAATTCGCATAAATGCAATTCTGTCCCTGTGTGCCTTGTTCATATTCGCCTGAATCTTAAATACAAAAGCAGAAAAATCTTCTGTCATTGGATTGATTTCCTTGCCGTCTGCAATTCTTGGAAGCGGTGCGTAAGTCATTTTCAAAAAATGCTTCAAAAAAGTTTCCACGCCAAAGTTTGTCAGTGCAGAACCAAAAAATACCGGTGAAAGTTCTCCTTTTGATACTAACTCCTGGTCGAATTCAGCACTGGCACCATCTAATAATTCAATTTCTTCCCGCAAAGTAGCTGCTGCTTCTTCTCCAATATATTTTTCC
This sequence comes from Lachnospiraceae bacterium, assembly GCA_045126515.1. Classification (GTDB taxonomy): domain Bacteria; phylum Bacillota; class Clostridia; order Lachnospirales; family Lachnospiraceae; genus RUG11237. Next base: position 16,179 of record JBGVOM010000099.1, on the reverse strand, counting down.
AGTTCATTGCCATCTAATTCAACTGCTACTTCTTCTCCTTCTTTTGTTCCCTTTTCTGTGTCCGAAAAAAGAAGTACTTTCTTTTCATTCCTATCATATACGCCACGAAATCCTTTTCCGGAACCGATAGGCCAGTTTATAGGGCAGGTTGCAATTCCCAGTTCCTTTTCAATCTCATCTAATAAATCGAAGGTATCATTTGCATCCCTGTCCATCTTATTAATAAAAGTAAAAATCGGAATATGACGCATAACGCATACCTTAAACAGCTTTCTTGTCTGTGCTTCCACACCTTTAGAAGCATCAATCACCATTACGGCAGAGTCTGCCGCCATCAAAGTTCTATAAGTATCCTCCGAGAAGTCCTGATGTCCCGGTGTATCCAGAATATTAATGCAACATCCGTCATACTCGAACTGGAGTACGGATGAAGTGACAGAAATACCTCTTTCTTTTTCAATTTCCATCCAGTCAGATACTGCATGTCTTGCTGTTGCTTTTCCCTTTACGGAACCAGCAAGATTGATGGCACCTCCATAAAGCAAAAACTTCTCTGTCAATGTAGTCTTCCCGGCATCCGGGTGTGAAATAATTGCGAAGGTTCTTCTACGACCTATTTCTTTACTATAATCTGCCACATTATCCTCCTCGTCCTTTTCGGACTTCTACTTCCTGTTTTCTATCTTTTCCTATGTTCTGGCACACTAAACTTAGGATATCTTACATAATCTAATTATTAATTGTACAATAGGTGGGGGGAAATTGTCAAGAAAAGATGAATATCATTTTGTATCAGTTCGTTACAGTTCAGCCTTGACGGTTGAAAGGACGCCCATAGCCGATACAATTCTTTTCAGAAAGGCAGGAAATTAAACAGCCTTACTGAAAAGAATTGTATCGGCTATGGGCTGTTCTTTGAAAACGGCAAGGTTGACTGTGACTATTCCAGGTGGCTAAGTCGCTGTGCGTCACAAATTTCGAAATGTATATTGTTACATTCAACCATTATGACGTTTGCCATGTACAGCCTATGTGAGGGACACTCATAAGCTGTTCTTCAAAACCAATATGCCTGAAATAATATAATAATTGCAATAAAACAATTCAACTTTTAATTTCCAGTAGGAATAAACGGACGAATCGCAGCTGCTACATTACTGATTGGAAGTGTCTGTAATATAACTTTTACTGGTCCTGTAACTACGGTGTTAAACATTCCTTCTCCACCAAACAGCATATTTTTAATTCCCGGAACTGTCTGAATTTCTATGGAACAAGTAGCTTCCATGGCTGCTAAATATCCTGTATCAACAATAATCTGCTGTCCCGGCTGTAAATTATATTCTATGGTAGAACCATCTATTTCAATGAAAGCAATCCCCTGACCGGACAACTTCTGCATAATAAAGCCTTCGCCGCCAAACAAACCACTTCCGATTTTCTTTTGTAAGAATACAGATAACTCTACTCCTGCCTCTGAAGCCAGAAATCCAGATTTTTGTACAATCAGTTCTTTTCCCGGTGCAATTTCAACAGCTCTGATTGAGCCTGGAAAACTAGAAGCAAAAGCTATGGTTCCAATTCCATTGGTTGCTGTGTAAATATTCTGGAACATTTTCTCACCGGAAACCATTCTTCCAAATACTTTACCTACTCCACCGTTAGATGAGGTTTCCATCTTCATATTTGGTGACATCCAGCTCATGGCACCGCTTTCTGTTATCATTTTTTCTCCATTTTCCAATTCACAAATAACTACCGGAAGGGAATCCCCTTTAATTTCATACTTCATACAAAATCCTCCTCATTTAATATTTTTGTTTAAAGAAAAAGGATTCCTGACGGAATCCTTTTAAGCGATAGACGGGACTCGAACCCGCGACCCCAACCTTGGCAAGGTTGTACTCCACCAACTGAGCCACTATCGCACGACTTCTGTATTATATATGATGGACAAATGGTTTGTCAATAGGTTTTCTGCAAATTTCAGGGCGCAATCTGCGCCCTGAATCTTATTCCTCCATCAACAGCTTTGCCGGCTCTACTTTTCTTATTTTCCATGAAAAGCATACAGCAACTATCAAAGCAACCACTGTAATTCCAAAAAAGGTTAAAATCAACCAGACAGGATTCACAATCATATTGCAGCTCTTAATTCCCACAAAAGACAGAACACTCACCACAAGAGAATCCGTCAGATACACAGAAGCTATAATTCCTATTATCGTTCCTATTATGATTAAAGGCAAATTCGCCAATACGGTCTGAACCATAAGCTGTCTTGTTGTAAAGCCAAGTGCTTTGTAAATACCATAATTTCTTCGTTCCCGTACAACCTTTGTTTTAATTAACAGCATAACTACCATACATACTACAAATACCGTAATACATATAAATAGTACACAAATTAATTTCATTACCATAGCTATGGTAGATACCATACTTTCAACCATCTTTTCACTATCCATCAGTGTAATGTTATCATACTTTTCCAACAACCGGCTTTCTATTGTTTTATATGATATCCCATCCTTGGCAACGATGTAAAGATAATATATATGGCTTTGCCCGTTCAGTCTTTTAGCGCCTTCAAAGTTCATCATGGCTTTCAGTCCCATATTGTTTATCTTTTGGTCAATACCAGACACAATATAATCCTTGTTTTCTCCCCTTCCTTCCACATAAACCACATCACCAACTTCTACATGCAATAATTCGCTGACACTGGCAGTAATCACAATTTCATTCTCATATTTTGGCAGACGCCCTTCTAACATAATTTCATTTTCCAACTCTTCTGGTTCATCCCAAAAATCGCATGTTAACGTAATGTTTTCATTTCCCTTAGTAATTTTTATACTGCTGTTATCATAATATTCAACTCTTTCCACTTCCTCCCAGGATATAATTTCTTCTCCTATAGAATCTAAATTCTCTCCCCCAACAATCGCAGTTCCTGTTTCCATCCCTACTAACTTTAAAAGATTATCTATATTTAAAGAAAAATTCTCATATAATGAAAATCCAACACAACATGTAAAACTTAAAATTATTACAATAAAACAAACCGTAATACTTTTTATTTTTTCTCCGAAGATACTTTTAGCCCCTAGAGCTCCCTGCAGTGAAATCTTTGATTTTTCCAAAGGGAAATAATTTTTCCGAAAATTGTGTGTGTGAATTCCACCTCTTAATGCATTTAAAACTGTTATCCTGCTGTAAACTTGCACTGTCAAAAAAGTAACAAACAGAACCAACACAAAAATCACGGCAAAAGTTATGAATGCTGCTCTTTTGTCAAATCCTATCTTCCAGCTTAATCCTATTAACATTGCCTGAATGTTTCCTACTACCCCACTGCATAAATATCCGGCACCCATTCCAAACATTACTCCCACAAAGGCAATACAAGTCATTTCTATCATTCCTGCACCTTTCAATTCCCCGGAAGTATAGCCGGCTGCCTGTAAAATTCCTATATTCTCCATATTTTCTTCTATAAAATTTCTGACACTAAATCGGATAATAATAATAGCGATTATCATTAAAAGGAATCCAAACACCATAATAATTCCCATACTGATATTAGACATCATAGCATCTCCGCCCTTCATGGTTTCCCAATTTAACCCCAGATTGCTATACTGTACAATGTCTGAAATTTCTTTTGTTATGATAGTAGATACCTTTTCATCAAATTTTTTCGAGCTTTCCCCCTCCTTTAATTTTACTTTGTATTCGTAATATCCCTCATTGATAAACCCTTTTTCTTTCCCTTTAATTTCATTTATATATTTTTCTCCGATATAACATCTGTATACATTAATATTCATTGGGGTTGAAAATAAATTATCCTCTATAAATCCCATGACTTCAAACTCATACTTATGATTTCCTAAAGTAATGTATATTTTATCCCCGGTTTCATAAGAGAATCCCGCTTTAAAATAGTACGGCAGAAGAATGGAATTTTCTTTCTTCTTTCCCTCATCTTTGATGAAATATCTTTGGATGTTTCTTTTTTCTTCCATGCTTCCAATTAAAAATGTCATTTCATTTTCTTCTTTATCTTCACCGTGATATTTAATTCCTTCTCCATATAAGCACGAGGTAACTTCCCAGTCCGTTATCTCCTCCTGAGAGCTTAAAATTTCCGTCAGTTTCTCTTTTTCTTTACTTGGAGTAATAAAAATAAAATCCGCTCCATTTGTTTCCTCATATACTTTATCTAAAACTTTTCCGGTATTTGTCATGGCTGAAATACTGATATACAGTAAAGTAGCTGCCAGCATGGTAAGGAAAGTAAGTACTATCACATCACTTTTCTTTTTTTCATATTATTCTTTGCAATAAAAAATAAACGAAACATACTACCACCCCATTTCAGCTAAAAAGTTCCGTAAATCTTCGTGGCGCTTTTTATCTCCGCTCACATATTTTCCCAGCTTCAATTCTCCCGTAATCACTCCGTCTGCCAGATAAAGAATACGGTTAGCACGTCTTGCCGACTTCACATCATGGGTTACCATAACAATGGACTGCCCTTCCTCATTCAACGCTGTCAGTACATTTAATACATTTTCTGTGTTTTTGGAATTTAAAGCACCGGTAGGCTCATCCGCGAACAGTATCTGTGGATGATTAATAATTCCCCGGACCAAAGCTACTCTCTGTTGTTCTCCGCCGGAAAGCTGTGCCGGAAATTTACCAAATACCTCTTCTTTTAATCCTACTTTTAGCAAAAGCTCCTTTGCTCTTTTTGCAATTTCTTTTCTATCTTTACTGACCAGCAATCCGCTAACCAGAATGTTGTCCATTACGCTCATAGTGTCATTTAAATAATTCTGCTGAAACACAAAGCCACAGTGCTCTCTGCGGAAAACCGCAAGCTTATCATTACTGTATTTTGCTATTTCTTCCTGTCCATACTTAATACTTCCCAATGTTGGACGATCCATTCCCGACAAGGCATATAAGAGTGTGCTTTTTCCCGAACCGGAATTTCCCATTATTACGGTAAAATCCCCCTTGTATATACTGATATTCAGATTTTTCAGTACATGCTGCTGTACACTTCCATTTGAAAAAGTTTTACACAAATCTTTTGCGTTTAAAAGTTCCATATCATTTCCTCCATCTGTTTTACTTTTTCTTTATTATACTTCCTGCATGTAATAAAATCTTTTTCCAACTCTTGTCAGTTTCTTAACTGATTCTTAATTTTTCTGCAGTTATACCTTTTTTAAGAATAAATTCACTACAAATCCATCTTGATTGTAACATTCCAGATCCCCCTGCATTCCTTCCATAAAATTCTTAGCCAGATACAGTCCCAGCCCTGAACCTGACTTTCCCTTGGTATTGCTTCCCCGATAAAATTTTTCCGCCACAAGGGAAAGTTCTTCTTCCGAAACTCCCTTTCCCTTATCCTTCATACATATTTGTATTCCATCCTCAATTTCCAAAAATGTTACATACACTTGCGTTCCTGCATATTTGTAAGAATTATTGACAATATTATCAATTACCTGCTTTAGCCGAAGCTGATCATAATACAAAAGACACTCCGGTATATGATTTTCAAATATAATTTTCCCATAATATTTCAGTTCTGCAATCATTTCTTCTATTAATAAAGAACTTTTTTCCTCTGGCTCTACCTTTAATACCTCTAATTCTTCTAACGTTGCATGAAACATATTTCCAATCAGGTTGTCTATCATCTCAGCCTTTCCTGCAATTACATTAACTTTTTCTAAAGTATCTTCATTTTTTTCTTTGATTTGCAGCACCTCACATACTGCTTTTATGGTGGCAACAGGAGTTTTTATATCATGGGATAATTCTGCAACCAGTTCTTTTTTGCTTACATTAGCAGCATATTCGCTTTCCCTGGCTCTCTTTAATTCCTCTCTCATGATATCAAAGCTTTCTGTAAATGCGCCAAAGAAATTATGCCTGTTCATAGGCAATGGAATATCCAGATTTCCTTTTGCAATTTCGGAGGAAAATTTTTGAAGCTTTTGAAAGGGACGTATAAAAGACAGATACACCGCCCCTAATAAAGCATATATCAGAACAGAAAACACCAGACAAACGGCTACTGTCTTTTGAAACAGTTCCTTTCTTAATCTTTGATACTCTTTTCCTTCTATATCGAATATTAATTTTCCCTGAATGGCTTCATCTTCACAGTAATCCAGTATCATTTTTCTTTCCTGTATGGCTTGATTTAAACTGCTTTCATAATTTTTATCCGTCAAAAATAAAATTTCACATTCCATTTTATTTTCAATAGAATCCTTATCCTCTCCACGTTCCAAAGCTTCTTCTATCAACTTTATTTTTTCATTGACAGAAACCATATCAACTACCGTATTCTTATTTTCTTTTATTTCTTTTGCAAACATTAATACAAGCAAAATCATGACAACCGTATAAATCCCTGCAATATACCTGATTTTCATTTCACCCTCCGCATTTCTTATAATTCGCTTATTTCCTATAATTCAAGCATATATCCTGTTCCCCAGATGGTTTTTATCATTTTAGGTTCATTTGGATTTTCTTCTAATTTTTCTCTCAACTTCCGAATATGTACATTTAAAGTTCCATCGCTAAAATAGGCATCTCCCCACACCAGATCAAACAGCCGCTCTTTTGTAACAATAGTGTTCCTATTTTCAAACAGACATTGAAATAATTTAAATTCCTTTGCCTTTAAAGTAACTTCTCTTTCTCCTACATATACTTTCCTGGCAGCCTTATCAATTCTTACATTTCCTACGGTTTCTATCGCCCCTTTCTCATTTTGCACCTTTCCCATGCGTTTTATCATAATCTTAACCTTTGCCAACAACACGCTCAAGGTATAGGGCTTCTTAATATAATCATCCCCACCAATATTTAATGCAATTAATACATCATCATCACTTTGCCTTGCACTGATAAATAAAATTGGAATATCCGATTCTTCCCTTATTTTTTTACATAAGTTAAATCCACTTTCCTCCTGTAAATTAATATCCAGCAACAGTATATCCACGGTATTTTCTTTTAGAAAACTTCACATTCTTTCGCATTTTCCACACTGGCACAAGATACATCAAACATTTGAAAATATTCACATGTCATTTGAGATAAATCTGTTTCATCATCTACAATAAGGCAGTTGTAATGCATATCATTCGACCTACTTTCTTTTAAATACTTTTATACAACTCTACTAACTCACCCTCTGAAAAAATAACAGGATTATTTTTCAAACGCTCTCCATTCACAGATTCAGCCAATTCCCTGATATTCCAAGAATCTATCTTTATCCTGGGCAATTCTAACTCCAGCAACATATTTTCCACAATTTCAATGGCCTCTTCCATATCCTTACACTGAAATATACCTGCTAACTCCAGTAACGTTCCCCTTAATTCTTCCATCATTTTAGATTTTTCATGCAGCAATTTCCAAATAGGAATTATACACACTGCCACTGCATGTCCATGCGGTATCCCATACATGGACGTTAATTTATAACTCATGGCATGGGCGGCAGTCGTCCGGGAGATATTAATAGCCTTACCACTATAATTTGCCGCCAATAATATCTTTTTTCCGGCTTCTAAATCCCCTTGCATATATGCCTTGTAATTCTCTAAGATAAGTTCAATACATCGTTTTGCATAGTTCTTACTTTCCAAAGTTGCTCTCTTTGCCCAGTAAGACTCTATCCCCTGACACAACGCATCCAGTAAGGTAGATTTTTTCTGATAATCCGGTAATGTAGTCAGTAAATGAGCATCTAAAACTGCCATCTCCGGCAAAATAGAGCCATGGTCTATGGAAATTTTCTCTCCCTGATAATAAATCACTGCTATTTGAGTTGATTCACTTCCCGTTCCTGCTGTTGTGGGGATAGCAATATGCTTCATATTACTATAAATATACTTTTTCTTCAAAAAGTCATGTTCATTTTTCAAAACAGAAAACAGCTTAATACATTTTGCCACATCTATAGCACTTCCCCCACCAACAGATACAATAACATCATGCTTTTTCTCCTTAAACTTCTTAACCCCTTCCTCTACTTCTTCATATGCAGGATTGGCAGAATACCCACTAAAAACAGTTATCTGAAATTCTTTTAATCCATTCACGATTTCTTCTGCTATCCTCTTACTACACACCAGAAATACCTGTTGGGATTTCTTTATATTTCTTTTCAAATAATCCAGATAAGAATCTGTTGCCCCTATTTCCTGCTCTTTATAATCAAAATATTGTATTTCTTCCGAAACTCTTATGTAATCATCCTCATTATCAATTTCTTCGATATAATCCTCACTGTAAGATAACCCATAAATTTTCACCTGATTTGTAATCTGATTCAGTGCATTTTCCGCATACACCTTCACATCACCGCGTTTCACTAATTCCGCTACTTTATTTTTCCAGATTATAATCACTTCTTTGCTCAATTTATAAAAAGGCTGAAATGCATAACAATTATCATCAAAAATAGATATGGAAACCTCCTGCAATAAATCCCCAAAAAATCTTCCTTTGAAATCTTTTTCCGGAAGACTCTTTTTCTCATGGAATAAACAAACAGATTCCTTCTCACTTTTTATCACTTTATCCGCTAATTTCTTATTAAAAACCAAATCTCCATGCAAAATCAACATATCATCATCCAGCTCATCAGCTGCATTATTCATAGATACAATATAATTGGTTCTTTCATACTCCTTATTTTCTACAAAAACAAAGTGAAGCTCTGGATACTTCTTAGTCACTTCCATAACCTGTTCTTTACAATATCCCGTGGTTACAATAAACTCTTTGATTCCACATTCACTTAAAATCCGAATTTGCCTTTCAAAGATGGTTTCTCCATTGTATAAGGTTACCATACACTTAGGTTTTTTACTGGTAAGCTCCCCCATTCTACTTCCTAAGCCTGAATTAAAAATCAACGCTTTCACTTTTATCCCCCCTTATTTTCTTTTGAAAATTTTCTTTGTTTTCTTTGGCAGAAGTAGTTGGTCTTCCTAAATCATCTCTTGACTTATCATTTGTGTTAATCATCAAGGCAGTCTTTCCCTGGTGTTTTAATTTCTCCATTCCTAAAACCAGTTCCTGACCGGTATTTACTGTAATCACCTGTTGAAAACCAAACCCTTTTAATATATCCTCAATCTGAATCTGATAAGCTATGGTCGGCTGCTTTCCCACAGATTCGTGGCAGCCATTATTTATCAGAATATATTTAAAATTATCTTTTGCCTTTTGAATTGCTACTGCTAAGGCACCCATATGCATAAGAAAAGCCCCATCCCCATCAATACAGTAAATGTTATAATCCGTAAACAAACTAATACCCAACGCCAAAGAAGATGCATGTCCCATGGATCCAACAGTGAGAAAATCATTTCCATGCTGCATCTTATTTCTTTCTCTGATTTCAAAAATTTCTCTGGAAGTTTTTCCTGTGGTGGAAACTATATATTCTTTTTCATCTAAAGAATGAATTACAGTTTCTAGCACCTCTTCTCTGGTTAATTCATGAAAATTCTGATTTTCCAACTCCTTACCATATTTTGAAAAAGTGTCTTTCTTCACCACCATAGCTATGGTTTTCTTGGATTCTTCTACATAATGAAAGCAATATTCAACCTGCTCTTCAAAATTCTCATCTAATATCATATATTTAATCCCAAGAGTGTCCAATAAAGGTAATGTTAATTCCCCTTGTTTTTTGTGCTGGGGTTCATCTTTTGTTCCCGGCTCTCCCCGGTAGCCCACAATCAATAACATAGGAATTTCATAAACCTTTTCATCTGCCAGAGATAGTAAGGGATTGATGGCGTTCCCTAACCCAGAATTTTGCATATATACCACACCATATTTACCGGAAACCATATGATATCCACTTGCCAGTGCAATGGCGTTTCCCTCATTGGCAGCAATGATATTTTTTTCTTCCGGTGCTAAATCCTTAATACAAAGGCAAAATTCCTTTAAAAGAGAATCAGGTACCCCTGTAAAAAAATCAAACTTATATTTTAACAAACTATTATAAAATTCTTTTGGACGAATCATCTTTATCCCCTTCGCTAATTAACCCTAAAACTTCTTTCATAGAAACACAAATTTCCTTTCCTGCCTCATATGAGCACTCTTCTTCTAATATCTTTTCCGCTGTTTTTTTCATGGCAAGATAAGCACTTCTTAAAAGCTGATTCGCATATATAATAATATCAGCGCCATAATCATGTAACTCTTTTTCACTAAATTGAGAATAGGTAGTAGGAACTACTATTGCAATCACCTTTGGATATTTCTCTTTTAGCAATTTTAAAAACTCTATAATTTCCTTTCCATCGCTTTTGTAACTGTGAATCATAATACCATCTGCTCCTGCACAAAGATAACATTCTGCTCTTTCTAAGGCATCTCCTATATCTTTTCCTGCAATAAAGCTTTCAATCCTTGCAAAAATCATAAATTCTTCTGTCATTTGTGCTTCTTTTCCCTGTCGGATTTTCTCTGCAAAGACCTCCTTATCTTCTAATGTATGTGTAACCCGATTCCCCAGAATAGAATTTTGTTTCAACCCTTTTTTATCTTCAATTACAATGGCAGAAACCCCAATTCTTTCCAAAGTATTCATATGCTTTACAAAATGCTCTATTTTCCCACCGGTGTCTCCATCTACAATTATAGGTTTTGTGGTAACTTCCATAATTTCTTCTATAGTGCTTAATCTGCTGCTAAAATCCACAATCTCATTGTCCGGCATACCTTTGAAGGTGGAATCACAAAGGGAACTAATCCACATGGCATCATACTCTTTCCCCTGTGTCTTTGTATTTTCCACAATCAGACCACTTAAACCATTAGAAGCTTCCATAACTCTGATATAATCCTGTTTTTCTATTTTTTCTTTTAACTTTTTTCTTCTAACTTCAGGTAAATTCTTCATATCTTTGATTCCTTTTACATAGCATTCTATAAATAAGTTTTCCATTCAACTTAACAAAAGACTTTAGATTTGCAAAAGCTCCAACTTTTTTCATATACGCTTCGTCATTTCTTGTTTTCTCTATCTCTGTTTCCATGTAAAAATACGGGTTTAATAAACGGTCCATTTCTTCAATGTTATATTTGTAATACTTCTTATCCATCTTTACCCTGCCTGTTAATTCCAGGATTTTTCCCACAAACGACATACAATTATGTGCTTTATAGATTCTAAATCCGTGAAGAAATGGCATTGTAATCATAGAATATAGATTAAATATATATTCCTCATCCTTTTCTATGAGATGAATATAAGATTTTAGTTTCCCCATATTTACAGCCGGTACTTTAAATACCTTTATTTGTACTTTTTTATGTTTGCCAAATGCATAGTGTTCCACTTTTTCGCGCATAAATCCTGCCTCAAAGGGTGCATAATGATATCTTCTGGAAAAGGTAATAAAATCCTGTAATTTATCTTCCAGAGAGACTGATATATGAGTATATTCATACTTATTTATTTTCCTGCTGATTTTTCCCAATCCCGTTAACGCTTTCACCAAAACGATATATACATAATCTTCATTTTTATTCATGATTTACTTTTTTCTTCCTTATCCTTCCGGTTTAATCTTTGAAATAATTGAATTTGCAATCGAATCATTTCATAATACATTGGAAGTCCCCCCAAAATAAATACCACGTCTGCAAATTTCAAATCCACATGCATGATACTAAATACCGGTTCTTTTCCACATAGAATGCTTCCTATACATAAAATGATGAAAAATAAATGGGTTTCTATTGGTCCCAATCTTGGGAATAAAAATTCATTTAAATATAAAATATAATTCATGGCAGTAAATATAATCAGCCCATACACCGGCACTAGAAATATAGCAATTTGAAAACTAACCACTCCCGCAAAAGACAATGCAATAATCAAATAAGTGATATGTAAAATATCCGTCAGCAAATCAAAATATCCACCCGCAGTGGAAGTCATATTTCTCGTTCTGGCAACATAACCATCTAAATCATCACAAATTAAATGGCATAAAAGCCCACCAATGGTTCCCAGTAAAAAAATTGTATTATTCTTTGCTAAAAATCCACACACAATACCAATCAAGCCACCTAATGCCCCAAGCAATGTAATCTGATTGGGTGTAATTTTTTCAGGAATATGCTTCCCAAGGGTTTTATATAATAACTGTTGGAAACCTGTTTCTAACTTACTGGGAATTATCTTCTTAACTTTTTCTGTACTTTCTTCTTTTTTATTCATCATCATGACTCCTTTTGTTTCGAACTATATTTTTTACAAACGAAAGAATATAGTCCTTATAATCTATAAAGTCATATACTCCCTCTCTCCATGCCTTGAAAAACAATTGAATAAGCAGTTTATAATAATGATAATAATATCTCTTAACACTCATATTGACCGGTTGTGCCACCACATGTAAGTAATCCCAATGAGAAGGATTTTCTGTGATAATTCTGTCCCGGTACAACTCATAGGTTTCTAAATTCATTTCCGGTGTAAAAATAGAAATGGCAACATGCTTTAAATTATGAATTTTAATCCACTGATAAAGTTCTTTAAAATCTTTAGGGGTATAATCTAAATCTACAATAAACATTCCCATAATGTTAATTCCCAGTCGATTACAGATTTCAATGCTTTTTATATTATTTTTTACATCGGATTTTTTATCATACTCCTTAAGCTGTTTCTCATTGATTGCCTCTAATCCTGCCAAAACATAATACAGTCCTATCTCTTTTAACTCCTTCATAAGTGGCTCATTGCCTGCAATAAAATCCGTTCTTCCATAGCAAATATATTTCTTCCTGATTCCTTTTTCTTTCACTAACCTTACAAATTCCTTTAAACGGTTTACATCAAACAAAAAATCATCATCCACAATATAGATATGGTCTGACTTGATTTCTGCGATTTCATTTACCACATCTTCTATCTCTCTGCAGACATAATTTCCTAAATTCATCCGGTTTCTATGGCAGAACTTACAATGATAAGGACAACAATAGGCAGTCCTTACCCAGGCTGCATGTTCTAACTCTAAATACCGGTAATTTTTCGGATGCTCATAAAAATAAGTTCTGTCCGGCAAAGGCAATTGTTTGATATCAAAAGAACAGTCCTGATTTTTAAACCATTTCCCCTCTTTCTGATAACAAATGCCTTGAATTTTCTCTAATTCTATGTCTTTTTTGTAAAATTGATACTCTATGACATCTAATATTTTATAAATATCAAAGGTTGTGAGAATATAATCCACCCAATTTTTATATAATCTGTCATAACATAATTGTGCATGCAATCCGCCTAAAATAGTAATTGTATCAGGATTCTGCTTCTTTGCTTCCCTAGAATACTCCAACATAAAATTTTCCTGCCTTGTTCTTCCACACACATATACCACCTGAGGCTGATACTCTTTTATTTTGCAGGATACTGTATTTTCTTCCACCTGACCGTCATATAAATCAACTTCATGACCTTGTCCTTTTAATATGGTAGAAATATATTCCAGTTCCAGACATTCATTTTCAATTACCCCTGCAAAGTTATACTTGGTTCTTGATATTTCCGGATGAATCAGAAGAATTTTTAATTTACCTTTCTCCATGTTTCCGTTTCTCCTCTTCTTCCAATTCTAAATAGGCAACTTTCCCTACTAATGTTTTTGGCAGTTCTGTTCTAAATTCATATTCATATGGCAATGAATATCTTGCAAGATTTTTTTCACAATACTCTTTGATTTCTTCCTTTACCTTTTCATCAGGTTTCATACCATCCTTTAATACAATAAAAGCTTTTGCCACCTGAATCTTGTAGGGATGTGGAATACCAATCACACAAGACATTAAAACCTTCGGATGAGAATCAATTACATTTTCTATGTACTGTGGATATAAACAATACCCGGAACTGATAATCAGCCGTTTTAATCTTTGTTTAAAATACACAAAACCGTCTTCATCCATATAGCCCAAATCCCCTGTGTACAACCACACCAGACCATCTTTATGTTTTCTCAAAGTTTCTTTCGTTTCTTCCTCGCACTCTAAATATCCTTTCATTACAGAAGGACCACTAATTAAAATTTCCCCCTCTTCATTATAGGCTAGTTCCTCCTCTGTATTTGGCTTTACAATTTTATAATATGTATCAGGATAAGGGATACCAATGCTCCCTTCTCTATAATCGTTTAGTGGCGTTAAACAACTTCCTGTAACACATTCTGTTAACCCGTACCCTTCTCTAATCTGGATATCTGCACCATGTTCTTTTAAAAAGGTATCCACTTTCTTTTTTAAACTAACAGAAAGGGAATCTCCACCAGAAATCACACATTTTAAAAAGGATAAATCAAATCCTTCTAACTTTTTGTTTTTTAGCAATGCTTCATATAATGTAGGAACTCCTGCAATGATATTCGGTCTGTATTTTTTTAATAATTTATCAAACGTTTTCGCACTAAACTGTGGAAGTAAAATGCTGGTTCCTCCAAAGTACTGCACCGTATGAATACATATTCCCAGTCCAAATCCATGAAATACCGGCATAATAGCTAACACTTTATCTTTTTCTTTTAAACATTTACACGCTTCAAAACTTTGCATTGCCAAGGCATTGAAATTCAAATTTGTCAGTTCAATTCCTTTGGGATTGCCAGTGGTACCACCACTGTACAAAATAGCTGCTACCTGTTCACCGGAAAATTTTTCTTTGATTTCTTCCTGGTAATTTTCCCCTAATTTGATAAATTCCTTCCATTCTAAAGTATTGTTGCTTTTTTCTAAGTGTACTTTTCTTCCTTTTGTCAACTGATATCCTATTTTCAAATAAACCGGCATTGAATTTTTAACCGAAACAAGGATACATTTCTCTAAATTTGTTTCTTCCATTACATGATTTATTTTATTGAAAGCAATATCTATGGTAACAACATACTTACTCTTTGCCTTATTTAAATAATACTTAATTTCACTTTCTGCCGATAAGGGATGTATCATATTGGCAATTGCTCCGATTTTATTTAATGCATAAAAACTTATGATTGCTTCCGGCGTGTTCGGCATACAGATACTGACTTTATCCTGATATTTCACTCCAAGATGCCTGAATGCTTTTGCACACTGGTCTATTTCTTCTAAAAATTCCTGATAAGTTTTTTGATTTCCATAATAAATGTAACTGATATATTCCGGATGACTTAGCGCAGATGTTTCTAATAACTGATATACAGATGTATCCGGATACTCTAAATGTGCTTTTACCCCATC
The DNA here is from genome assembly GCA_045126515.1 of Lachnospiraceae bacterium. Lineage (GTDB taxonomy): Bacteria > Bacillota > Clostridia > Lachnospirales > Lachnospiraceae > RUG11237. The sequence continues at coordinate 840 of JBGVOM010000099.1, read as the reverse complement.
ATATAAATGATACCATGGCGTTTTTATCTGTTTTTTCATGAGCGCCCCTCTCTACTTTCCTGTCTCAATCAACATTTCTTTAATTTTTTCAAATAACACTTTATTTGCTTCTTCTACGGAAATCTGAGATAAATCCAAAGGTTCTCCAAAAGTTATTTTTAAATCTTTACTTCGAAATTTATATTTTCCTGTGATAGCATAAGGCACAATTTTTGTATTGGTTCTTTTTGCCATTACTACTGCGCCAAATTTAAAAGGTAATAAAATCTCACTGGTATAATTTCTTTTCGCCTCTGGCGAAACATTAATGGCTGCCCCCTGTTCTAAATACTCAATGGCAGATTTTAATGCCTCCTTATTCTGTTTTGCTCTCAAATCAACGGGAATGGTTCCGATTAACCTAAAAAACCATCCAAATATCCCATCATGCAAATCCTTTTTTGCCAATGTATGAACTACTCTTTTGGTACTTACGTCTACCAAAATAGGATCTAGTGCATGTTTATGGTTTCCAGCAATTACAATTGCACCGTTCTTTGGTATATACTCCTTGTTTACAATAGCTGGATTAAAATATATTTTAAAAACAAAGGTGAAAATTGGTCTTAACATTTTATATGCAATCATGTGAATTATCTCCTTCAATTCAGATTTGTCCATAGTCTTCTTTCCTGACAAAAGTCTGCATTTTCTTAAGCCTTACTGTTATTATATTATACTTTTTTCAAAAAACAAGGTAGCATAAGTCACATATTAAAATGACTTTCGTCACTGATTTTACTTCAAAGCACAGCCCCCAAGAGTGCCATATTCTGCCCTGGAAGGCAATTTCCCTATGTC
>JBGVOM010000098.1:0-23623 GCA_045126515.1 Lachnospiraceae bacterium | reverse complement strand
ATATAGTAAATCCAATTATGGTATTTTGGGAGAAGAAATTTTATGTGGTACTTAGTAAAAAAATGCCCAACATTGAGAAAACTAAAAAAGTTTCCAGAGGCTTGGGGATTTTTATTTCACTTTTAATTGCAATTACAATTTTGTTTGTGATATTCTATCTGGTAATTCCAGAATTAATTTCTAGTGTGTATAGTTTAATTCTTTCTATTCCGGGGCAGTTAGAAGAATTTGAACGTTTTTTGACAGGCTTGATGGATTCTAATAGTGAATTTTCAGCATTGGCTCAGCAAATTATTACATCTTTAACGGACTGGTTTGAAGGATGGCTGAAAAATGATTTATTTAATCAGGTAACTGGAATTACAACAGGGTTGTTTAATTTTGTCAACGTGCTGATTGATATTATACTTGGATTTATTATATCTGTATATGTTCTTTCAGAGAAGGATAAATTTATTTCAAAAAGTAAAATGATAATCTATGCCTGTCTTTCAAGAGAGAATGCAAATGCAGTATTAGATGTGGCAAGAAAAAGCAATCGCATTTTTAGTGGCTTTATTTCAGGAAAGCTGATTGATTCCTTGATTATAGGTGTTTTATGTTTTATCGGATTATCCTTTCTGAAAATGCCTTACGTTATTTTAGTAAGTGTAATCGTAGGAGTTACAAATGTGATTCCATTTTTTGGACCATACATTGGTGCCATACCAAGTGCATTTCTTATTCTTCTGGTAAATCCTATTCAAGGTTTGTATTTTATTGTTTTCATTCTGATATTACAGCAGATTGATGGTAATATCATTGGACCAAAAATCTTAGGAGAGTTTACAGGATTATCCGCATTCTGGGTGGTATTTGCCATACTTTTAGGCGGTGGTCTGTTTGGATTCAAAGGTATGTTGTTGGGTGTTCCCGTATTTGCTGTGATTTATTATATTGCAGGACAGATAATTGAGCATTTGTTGCATAAAAAGAATTTGCCGGTTGTGGAGGAAGCTTATGCAGATTTGCACCATATAGATTCTGAATTGGTATTTTTATCTAAAGATGAGATGGAAGAAGAAACAGAAAGCTTAGAAGTAGAATGGAAAAAGGAAAAAGAGAATATAGAAAGTAAGGAAGAACAATAAAACCAAAAAGGTTGTCTTATAGGCAGCCTTTACAAGGAAGAATTTGTGAATTAAGAAACGGGAAGAGAAGAAGTAGCAGTGAAATGTGAAGGGGAAAAAGAAACCTCTCAATCACTAATCACAAAACTTAAGGATTATCGCTTACAGAAAAGCCGTGAAGAGAACGTAAAGCCATATTATATTTTTACGGATGTACAGATAAATGATTTGCTGTTAAAAATGCCAAAGACGAAAGAAAAACTGCTGGCAGTCAATGGCTTTGGCAAGGTAAAGGTTGAAAAATATGGACAAGAAATTCTTGAGATACTTGCTCAGAATATTGAACAGGGTAAACGTTAAGAAAATAACAATTTGAAATTTGGAGGAACTAAGATGAAATTTCTAATACAGAGAGTTGCGCATGCCAGTGTAACGGTAAATGAAGAGATAATTGGAAAAATCGGTAAAGGTTTTCTGGTACTTATTGGCATTGGTCAGGAGGACAGTCAGGATGTTGCAGATAAATTGGTAAAAAAACTGTTAGGACTTCGTATTTTTGAAGATGTACAGGGAAAAACCAATTTGTCTTTACAGGACGTTTCTGGTGAACTTTTATTGGTATCACAGTTTACCTTATATGCCGATTGCAAAAAAGGCAATCGCCCATCTTTTACCAATGCAGGTGAACCTAGATTGGCGAATGAATTATACGAATATATTATCAGTAAGTGCAAGGAACAAATTCCAGTTGTAGAAACCGGTTCCTTTGGAGCTGACATGAAGGTTGAACTCCTAAATGATGGACCATTTACTATAATATTGGATTCCAGGGACTTATAAGAAAAGTATTTAAAATATTATGTAATGTATAAATGAGGGGGAAATGGGGCTGACTAAGGGATGTAAGTTTAAAAACAGAAGCAACTTTTCGTTAAAGTTGAGTTTTGCGAATAGTTCTCCACTACTCTTTGGTGGATAATTAACAATACGGCTTCGCTAGATTTTTGTTTCTTCCTGCCACATTTCCCATTTAAGCCTTATTTTAATCCAACACGATAATTTATACTTTTCAATTCTTGAAAACGAAAAATAACCCCCTAGAAACAAAAATAAAGCGTATTGGAACAATAAGCACTGTGGGAATGAAAAAAAGAAAAAGAAAAATAAAACAGAAAAAAACAAAAATCAGAAACCTGAAACACCACCTAAAATAAAAGATGATTAATAATAAAATTGTAAAAATACAATCTAGCCCCCCCATTGGAATTAGGGGGCTAGGCGTACCGCCCCACCACTTCCCAAAAGGGGGTAGCCAAGCTGTCGCAAGGTGCGACTGCGTCGCTAACTGCTAAGCGACAGCTATTGGCATTATACCCCACAACATGAACTGGTAAAGTGGGAAGGCAACTTGACAAGTTCATGCTGTGGGTACTGGTTCGACGGTAGGCAATGGCAGACGGTACGCCCCAGGGGGTTTACTGGTCTGTTTCCGTTCCGAACTATCCGCAAAACTCAGAGTTTCTCAAATAGTCGCTAAACAGGGCATTCCGACGGGAAGAATGAATGTCACGCCCTAGCGACTACCACTTGCCCCGCAATCAGAGATACGTTTTCGAGAAACACTTGTTGCCGTTTTGCGAATAGTTCTCCACTACTCTTTGGACTATAGCACATGTGTTTCTTGCGTATCCATTTTATTTTCCTACCTCAATTTTACAATCTAAAAATTCTGGCAGCATTCCGCCACATTAAATCTTCATAGGCATCTTTACTGATTTCATTTGGCAACCGATGAAAATAATCTTGATAAAGGGAAGGTTCGCCCTTTGGATTGCACAAATAAGTATCTATGCCGTCAATAGGTGCATCACTTCCGAACAGCATTTTTTTACTTCCATATTTTCGAATTGCTTCTAAAGTGGTCTTTAAAGGTACCCATGTGGTATCTCCGTACAGATTCTCCTGCTTACCGAGCAAATCTAAAGCTTCCTGATTGTCTGTCCCCAACCCCATATGAACCATTACGAAGGGAATTTCAGGAAATTGTTTGGCTGCTCCGTATAAATGTACAGGAGAAGCAGCTTCACAGCCTCCAGTATGGGATACCACTGGCAGATGATATTTAGAAGCCAGATGTAGAAAAGGCAGTACTCTCTCATCGGTAGGCGAAATATTAGAATGAAAAGGATGAAGTTTTATCGCTTTTATAAGTCCTAAATTTTCTTTGATTAGCTGTTCTAATTCTGCCGTAACTCCTTGCTGGTAAGGTTTTACCCAGACTGCTACACCTATCTGCCTGGAATGTTTGCTTGCAAAATCTAACGTTCTCTTTAAAGCATCTTCCTGGGTTACCTGCATTTCTTTAGGCAGAAGTTGGCGTTGATGGTTCATTTCAGCCGCATCACAGTTAGAAACAATGGCATAATCAATTTGATATTTCTTCATCATCTCTAAGACCATAGATTCTGTCATATGGAAACCTATGCTTTCGCCCCCAATATGTGTATGTGTATCAATAATCTTCATATGTCTCTCCTTTTTAATTTCCGAACCAAAGCCCAAGCCGACATAATCGTCATAAATATTCCAATCAGCAATACTAAAATATTATCTACTATAATTCCCAGCACAATCAGTCCAATAGTTAATGCACCGAAAATGGCAAGCAATAGGATAGCAAATAAACTTCGCAGTATTAAGGGAATACGTTTAGAGAACACACCTTCAAAGATAAACTCGAAGACAAATTCCAGAATGATTTCAGAAAATAACTCAATAATAAAATCCATAAAAACCCCCCTATGTTACATTTTATTAAATCCAGCTAAAATCTCCGCCGGTAACAGCCAGACTAAGCAGGAAATCCATTTTTTCCACGTCTTCCCCTTCTACTACTTCTTTTAAGTATGCAGTATCTAATAATTCTTCCAGAGATTCATCCGGGCCAATTTCGTAGTCAATTTCTGATTCACAGTCAGGACATGGAATTTTTTCCATTGTCTGTAGGGATAAAAAGCGGTTTCCACATTTTTTACACTCATAATAGCCACATTTTGTAGTTCCATCAGGTACGTAATACATAATAATTAATTCTCCTTTTCTTTTTCCAATCTTTCAATCATAATATCGTACTGCTTATACATCTTCTGTACTCCGTTTTCTAAAATGTAATAGTGCCTTATGTATGGGATTAACAGTACTAAAATTAACAGTGTCAGAGCCATAAGCCCCGGTGAAAAAGCAAGCATCACAGCAAGAAAACTCATCATTTCCAACAATGCGAACACCACCGTTACAATCAGATGAACAAAACGCTCGTGCTGAAAAAAGGAAACCTGTGTTAAATGTTTGTCTATCTGATAATTCCAGTCTATTTGAGCATCCTGTTTCAGAAGCAAATCGATTTTCGATAAATATTCTTTTATTCTTTTCTCCATAGGGCTTCCTCCTAAAGTAAAAAATCTATACTATAATAGAATGGTTTAGTTTAAATTTAGCAGTTGCTGAATAATTCCGGCAATACGTTCAGCTTCCCGTTTCGTTTCAAGCTGTTTCCATTTTTCAGCTTCCTGCTGGGATGGAAGTTTTCGGGAATTTTGAAAATTTTCATATGTTTTTTGCTTTTGCTGCTCTTTTTCTTTTTGGGCGGCAGTTTCCCAGCGTTGAAGACGTTTGATTTCATTATGCCGTTGTTGCATTCGATCATAGTTACGTCTCGCGGATTCATCATTTCCAAAAATTCTGCCTCCGGTTTGGAAATTTGCAGCCGGTGTGGGAACATGGGAAGTATTCGAAACATGTCCATTTTGCTGATGCATTAATTCAAATGCATAGCAAACAATCTCGTAGGCACGCTGAATCTGCAGATAGATTTCGAGTGTATCATTGGAGTTAGCTCCATCAGGATGATACTGCTTGCAAAGCAGGCGATAGGCATGTTTTGCCTGTTCTTCTGTGGCGTATTCATTTAATCCGAGCATTGCAAATGCCCATTGCATCTGCTGTTGGTTCATGGCAGTTCCTCTTTTCTTTTTTTTCATATTCTGACCGAAATAGAAATAATTATGCAGTAATTTTATTATAAATTATCCATTATGTTGTGTCAATTTATCTGAAAAAAGCAAATGGTTTACATAAAATAATTATGTAAACCTATAAAATATAGTGAAAAGCTCATAAATAGCACCAATTCTATCCTAGAGGGCATTCATTGTTCTGCCTTCCAAGAAAAATTGGTGCTGCTTATGAGCGTCCTACGAAATCAACGCTATTTCCTGTTTTCTTTCATATCAATAAAGTTCTTAATAAAGTCTACTGTTTTATCAATTCCAAGAACAGAACTGTTTACAGATAAATCATAACTGGATGTTGCCCCCCATTTCTTATTGGAATAAAAATTATAATAGCTGGCACGTTTTTTATCTGTTTTGGTGATTAAATCTTTCGCGGCATTTTCATTCATCTGCTGTCTGGTACAAATGCGTTCGATTCTGTCTTCTAACGGTGCATGGATAAATACGCTGATGCAGTTAGGATAATCGCTTAAAGCATAATCTGCACATCTTCCAACGATAACACAAGGCCCTTCGTTGGCAATTTTTTTAATTGTTTCAAATTGTGCCAGAAATACTTTTTGATCCAGCGGCATATCCATATATGGATTAGACATATATCCTAAGGAATAAGTATCCATGACCAAAGAATATAAAAAACTGTTGGTTGGCCTTTCATCATGTGCCTTGAAAATATCCTGACAGAAACCACTGTCCTTGGCAGCAGCAGATAAAAGTTCTTTGTCGTAGCATTTTATACCTAGAGCTTCTGCCAGTTTTTCCCCAATCTCTTTACCGCCACTTCCAAATTGTCTTCCTATTGTTATAATTGAATTCGTCATAGCCATAACAAACCCCTCCCATTCGTGTGTAATTTTTTTATTATATAAATAATTGATTTGCTAATTGGATATGAGTATTATAACATATTTTGTGCAAAATGTACATATTCTAATTAGAATTTAAGAAAATTTATCTATTCTTAACATTTTTGAATAAAAGCTGCATTTTATCCCAATTTTTTTAATAATTTTTCAAAATATTCTGGTAACGGTGCACATACTTCAATGTATTTTCCGGTTGTTGGATGGATAAATCCCAATATCTGGGCGTGGAGTGTCTGGCCTTCCAGTTTATAGGGACATTTCGCCGGACCATATAAGGCATCACCAAGGAGTGGGTGTTGTATGCTTGCCATATGTACCCTGATTTGGTGGGTACGCCCTGTTTCTAACACACATTCTACAAAGGTGTAATTATTGAGGCGTTGCAGTACTTTATAATGGGTGACAGCTTCCTTACCATTTTTATAATTTACTGCCATTTTCAAGCGGTCATTTGGATTCCGTCCAATTGGTGCATTTATAACGCCTTCATCTTCCTTCAAAATACCGTGGACGATTGCTAAATACTTTCGGCGTATACTGTGCTCCTTTAGTTGCGCTGCCAGCGAGTTATGGGCAGTATCATTTTTACAGATAATCAGAGAGCCGGTGGTATCTTTGTCAATGCGGTGCACAATACCGGGACGTAACACCCCATTGATGCCGGACAAATTATCTTTGCAGTGATACATTACTGCATTTACCAAAGTGCCGGAATAATGACCCGGGGCCGGATGAACCACCATGTTTTTGGGCTTATTTACCACAAGTACGTCATTATCTTCATATAAAATATCTAAAGGAATATCTTCCGGTATGATTTCCGGTTCCACTGCCTCCGGTACATGAATGGAAACGGCATCATTTTCCCTGATTACATAATTTGCCTTAACGGGATTGTCATTCACTGTAACCTGCTGTTGTTTTAACAGTTTCTGAATAAAGGAGCGGGATACGTCCGGCAACAGACCTGATAAATACTTATCCAGACGCTCTCCCTGGTCTTCTTCTGTCACGGTAAAAAAATGGCTATTCATGTTTTCCCTCATCTTTCTTGGTGAATAAAGAAAATGCCGCTAATTCTTCCTCTTTAAAAAAGAAAAGAATGAAAATAAAAAGTAAAATCACGCTGACGGTTACATAAATGTCTGCTACATTAAAGATTGGAAAATCGATTAATTTGAAGTAAAAAAAATCAATTACATATCCAAGACGCAGACGGTCAATCATGTTGCCGATACCGCCGGCAGCAATAAATACTGCAAGTATACGTAGAGCGTTCGTTTTCTTGTTCCAAGGCAGTTTTACAAAATAAAACCCGGCAATTCCTAAGACAAGGATTCCAATTATCAGTAGAAATACACGCCTATTCTGGAGCATACCAAAAGCAGAACCACGGTTTTCTAAATAGTGAAATTCGAAGACACCGTCCAATAATACATATGGACTGCCCATTAATTGGGTTGCTGCCAGATATTTTGTCCATTGATCCAATACCACCAACAATATTAAACATATAATTGCAAGAATATAATATTTTATTTTTGAAGTCTTATTCATATACTAATCCTCTAAATCTGTCATCAACAGGAAATTAATGGCAGCTTCCATCTCTTCATCTGTTACATCTCTGGTGATAAAAGCTTTGCCAATAGAATTTAATAAAATGAATTTTACGGTTCCCTGCTCCATCTTTTTATCTGATTTTGTTGCCTGAATGATATCTTCCGGTGTCAGGTCGTCCAAACTGATTGGAAGGTCGAAACCAACCATCATATCCCGGATTTCGAAAAATTCTTCGGTGCTTAACAGACCTCTTTTCCAAGAAATATGTGCAGCTGCAATGGTTCCCAGTGCCACACATTCCCCATGAAGAAGTTTAAAGTCTTTTAATTTTTCGATGGCATGACCGATGGTGTGACCAAGATTTAATAAAGCACGTTCGCCCTGTTCGGTAGGATCTTTTTCAACTACGATACGTTTGATGTTACAGCTTCCGTCCACCAGTTTTTCCAGAGTGTCACTGTCCTTCTCTTGAATTTCTGAAAGATTGGTGATTACCCATTCGTAATATGCTCCATCTTTAATCAAGCCGGATTTTAACACTTCTGCCATACCGGAAGCAAATTGCTCTTCCGGCAGAGTATTTAAAGTACTCAAATTCATGTATACCAGTTTTGGCATATGGAAAGCTCCTACCATGTTTTTATACTGGTCAAAATCCACTCCGGTTTTTCCGCCAATGCTGGAATCCACCTGTGCTAACAGACTGGTTGGAATCTGTATAAAATCAATTCCACGCAAATAAGTTGCAGCAGCATATCCTGTCATGTCACCGGTAACACCGCCACCTAAAGCTACAAGCATATCCTTGCGCTCGAAATGTTCTTCAATAAGATGGGTATAGATTTTTTTTATGGTATCTAAAGTTTTGCTTTCTTCTCCTGCCGGAAATTCAAAAACAGTGACTTTAGAAGCAATTGTTTCTAAAGCTTCTTTTACTTTGGCACAATATAAAGGAGCTACATTGCTGTCAGTTACGATACATAGTTTTTTACCAGTAGCACCTATGCGCTTTAATTCTTCTGCCAGTTTATCATAAGATTGTTCGATTACAATATCATAAATGGGTTTTTCATTTTGTTTTACAGTGATTCTTTTTGACATTTCTTATCTCCTATAGAATTATATATATTTATCCAATGCTACAAATAATCTGCCTTTTTTGGTGTTAGAAATAAATCCCCGATATATGAATTTTCCGAAACCACGGACAGATACAATATCTCCCGGCTTTAACAGCTGACTGTTAGAGAAACAAAGCTTTCCATTTAAAAACACTTTTTCGGCAGCCACAAGGCCGGATAAAGCGCTTCTGGAGCCGGAAAATGCCAGTGCAAGTATGGTGTCCATTCGTTCGGAAGAAACACTACCTTCTATGTGCTGAAATTCCGGCTGGATATCTTCTGCTTCTGAAACTACTTCTATCTTTACGGGCGTGTGCTTAATGCGGGTAAGTTCCGTTTTAAGAAAGTCAGCCATGGAAGAATGGGCGAAACAGTATGCGCAATGTTCTTTTACAAGAATATCACCGATTTTGCTACGGTCTATTCCAAGATTCAGAACTGCTCCTAAAAAGTCCCGGTGATTTAATTTTTCTGCAAATTTGCTGTTTAAGGGAGTGATTTTTAAAATAGAAATAGGATAATCCATTTGCACCTCATAATAAGTTTCAGGTACAAAAGCAGCAATCTGACGTTCGGCTGCTTCGTATCCTCCATTTAAAATTACAGTTACAAAAGAAATATCCTTTTTCATCCCTTTCAGGGCATCTATTTCATTTAAAGTTAAAAAGTCGCTGAACGTAGCGATTCCACGATGATAAGCCGCATTTGCCAAATCATGGAATCGTTTGGTTACAAGCTGTTCCTGCTTTTCCACTTACCTAAAACTCCGTATGTAAAGATGGCAGATCAATCGCACCACTTAAAATATCCTGAAAATCACCGGAAATATCTACACTTGGCGGTGTGATAATAAAAATATAGTTAGAAATTTTCTGTAAATTGCCATCAATGGCAAAGGTGGAACCGGAAGTAAAATCGATGATTCTCTGTGCAAGTTCCATATCAAGACCTTCTAAATTTAATACAACAGCACGGTTGCTTAATAATGTTTCTGTGATTTCTCTGGAATCTTCCACGGTACTTGGCTTAATTACGACTAATTCCATACCGCTTCCCCCACGCTTTACAGTAGGACGCATCGGAGTTACTTTGCTTGGCTTTACTGCCTTTGGAGTCTTGTAGTCATCATCAAAGTAGTCATCCTCTTTTTCCTTTGGCGCAAATGCCTTTCTCTTTGGCTTTGGCTCTTCGTAGTCATCATTATAGAAATCATCATCTTCGTAATCATCATAATCATCATTTAATTTCATCATATTTAAAAGTTTGTCAATTGCTCCCATCACTCTATCTCCTTGTTTTTAAATAAAATTTATGCTGTATAACTTCTTTTTCCGAAAATACCGGTACCAACACGAACCATGGTAGCACCTTCTTCAATGGCTACTTCATAGTCGTTGGTCATTCCCATGGAAAGCACATCCATAGTAACATTATCAATGTTTTTACTGCGTATGTCAACAGATAATTTTTTCAAAGCACGAAATACTGTTCTGTTTTCTTCCGGATCTGCTACAAAAGGTGCAATCGTCATAAGACCTTTAATGCGGATATTTGGCAGTGTGGCAATATCGCTTACCAAATCAATGGCTTCTTTGGTGGTAATTCCAAATTTAGATGCTTCTTCAGCTACATTAATTTCCACCAGAATATTTTCTATGGTTCCCTGTTTTCCGGCTTCTTTGTTGATTTCCTGAGCCAATCTTAAGGAATCCACGGAATGTATCAGAGCAACTTTTCCCATCAGATATTTTACCTTATTTCTCTGTAAATGCCCAATCATATGCCATTCTATATTTTCCGGAAGTTCTTCCTGCTTTTCTAACATTTCCTGCACTTTATTTTCACCGAAAATGTGGACACCACAGTCCATAGCTTCTTTCAACTTTGTAACCGGGTTGGTCTTACTGACGGTAATTAAAGTAACCTCGTTCCGGTCACGTCCTGCTCTTTCACATGCAGCACATATATTTTTTTCTACCTCTGCTAAATTTTCCTTTATCATAACTGCCTCCTAGTAAATAATCTGGTCATCTTTTACTGCATCTGCATCTAAAACAATATGGTCATATACGGCCAGACCGTAGGTGCTGTTTGCTTTTACAATGCAATATTCATTATTTTCGTACAATTTCGTTATTTCTTTAAAGTCTGCATAACCTTTGTTTACATTATAAACACCAATCAGTGATGCTTTCTTTCCAATGGCATATTTGTCAGCAGAGTCTTTTTTATCTATATATTCACCAGCTTCAAACTGGTCAGTGGATACGTAGTATTCGCCTTCTGTCAGACTATAAATTTCGGTGTCGACTAATTGAGTGCTTAAGGTTCCGTCTTCTAAAGTTATTTCTTTTAAGAACTGTACCTGCGAACCGTCTTCACTGACAATGGCATATTCTTCCGGTATCAGGTAAAATTCTTTTTCCACTACAGAACTTACCGGGATTTTCAAGCCTTCTTCTTCGCTTAGCACCAGTTCGATATCAATAAAGCGGTCAGAAGCATAGCGAATCATGGAACTTTTCAGAGAAAGATTTGCGAAATGCTTTCCGTCCTTTTCTACTAATTCCAGACCAGCTTTTGCTTTAATGCCGTCACGTTTGAAAATCAGGTTTGCACTTTTCTTTTCTGCAAGCTGGGTGGCGGTCTCTTCTGAAATTTCGATGATAATATACCAATGTTCACTTGTTATCATTTTGTATACAGGATCACCCTGACTTACCAGCTCATTATTTTTTAAGATGTTTTTCTGATAATTAGATTTGTCAAACATCTCAGGTGTAACATCGGAAACCTTTGTACCCTCATAACCGTCGGTATAATATTCTACAATCCCGCTGGCGGTGGCGGTTCCCCGTTCAAAGGAAGTGCCGGCTTCACCGGATAAGGCTTCAATCTGATTCATCATAGACAGACCAACTACTTTTAATACAGAACTGTCAAAGGTATATTTAAAATCATATACATCTTCAAAATTTTCCTTTTTAAAGCTGGCGCTGAAATTCATGATATCATTTCTTAGGGATTCTAGTTCTTCTGTGCTGGGTTCCACATCAGTGACACCATTTTCGGCAAGGGTACTGGATAAGGTTCCACTTTCATCAATGGTGTAGACAATGTTATTGGCACCGGTCTTCTCTCCTTCTCTGGCATAATAGTTCACATAGCCGGATTTTGTGGCGTTCACTACATTTTCTTCCCGCACCACAAATCCTGTATAGGTATGATTTTTTGCCAGACTTCCGCTTTTTACTTCGTAGACAACTACATGTTCTTTGGTAACATAGGCTGCCACATATACAATCACATATACAAATATAATTCCAAATATCAGCATTCCCACATTAAAATTAATGGGTTTTCTGTATCTGGCAACTTTAGCATTTCTTCGTCGTCGTTTTGCCAAAAGTACCCCTCCTACTGATTCAAAAAGCCTGCTTTTATAATGGGAGCGGCAAGTATTTCATGGTTTGCCTTTCCTTGGTAAAAACCGTGCTTTTTCATATATAATAAAAAATCTTCCTGACATTTCCACCAGCTCATTCCCCAATTTGAGAATACGGAATCTTCTTCAGGAATCCTACTGAACAACCGTTCAATTACGACATTTTGTGGTAAATACATTAAAAACCATGCAAGGCGTTCGTAGTATTCTTCTATACTGCAGATTTTTATTTTTCCTGTAAGGTAATCTTCTGCCATTTTTGTGCCTTTTGCAAGGTATAAGGAATGCAATTTTACATGGGAAACCGGAAGGACAGCTAAAATACGGGATGTTTCTTTTACGTCTTCTATGGTGTCATAGGGAAGATTCGGAATGATATGAACACATAGTTCAAAATCAAACTTCTGAATCAGCAAGGCGGCACCAATGAATTCTGCCAGTCCATGTCCTCGGTTAATCCGTTGTAAAGTATGATAATTTGCAGTCTGCAATCCTAATTCTATGGTAATTTGCTTATCGTATGCTTCTTTAATTTCAGATAGTATATTCAGATAGGCTTCGTGAATACAGTCGGGTCTGGTAGAAATGCTGATTTCTACAATTTCTTCCATTTGGGCTGCTTCTTCTACATAAGCACGAAATTTCGAAAGTGGCAGATAGGTATTCGTATAATTTTGAAAATATGCAATAAATTTATGAGCATTATATTTTCGTTCGATTTTTTCTTTTGTGAAGGTCAGCTGACGTGTTACAGTGTTTTCAGCGGACATTGCTTCAAACCCGGTTCCCTGATCGGAACAAAAAGTACATCCATAGTCATTACATTTATTGGGACAGGTCACCGGAAGATTTACCGGCAGCTTATATACTTTCTCACCATATTTTTCTTTTAAATATTCGGAATAAACTCGATATATTACTTGTTCTGCCATTCTTTCTCTCCTAACATACATCTTATCTATTATATAAGTTTTAGACTGTAAAGTCAAATTTTATGGAATAATTATTTCAATTTGGAAAACACTATATAAGGACAAAAAAACTTTTAGGAGGTAATCAAATGGATTCAAGAGGACTTGATTATTTTGTACTTACCATTGTAATTATCGGTGCCATAAACTGGGGATTGATTGGATTTTTTGGATTGGATCTAATCTCATGGTTGTTTGGAAGTATGACTTTATTGAGCAGAATCATTTATGGCGTGGTAGGAATATGTGGGCTTTATATGTTAAGTGTATTTGGACGCATCACTTCCATGAGCAGAGTTTAACGGGTAAAAGCACAAGAAAAACAAAACCAGCAGGAAATTACTGCTGGTTTTTCTAATGGGCCGTTGTAATGGCGGTCAATAGATTTGTCATTTTTGTATAAAGTACCGTTTTGTCATCTGCCTTTAAGATAACAGAAATGTAAGGATTTCCGGCGGTATCATTACTTAGAAGAATCAAGCAGGCACCTGCAGCTTCGGTTGTTCCTGTTTTTCCACCAATTACTGTAATATTATCAGGTGCTTTATAGCCGGAATCCGCATTTAAAAATTGATTCGTGGATTTAAAACTCAATTCTTTTTCTACACCATTTTTGTCATGATAAACAGAAGAATATTCTGTAGAGTGTATTACTTCGATGAATTTGTCGTACTGCATTACTGCATTGAAAATTAAATACAAATCATAAGCCGTGGTGTAATGGTCGGCGGCGGTTAATCCGTGAGGATTGGAAAAATGCGTATTGGTAGCACCCAGCTCTTTGGCTTTTTCATTCATCATTTCAGAAAATGCTTCTACACTTCCTGCTACGTGCTCTGCAATCGCAACTCCGGCATCATTTCCAGAATACATTAATAATCCATACAATGCCTGATCCATGGTAAAAGTATCCCCCTCCTGAAAACCACAGAGTTGGGCACCAGATTCTGTTATATTTACGTTGGAGGTAGCTGTAATAGTTTCATCGATATTGCAGTTGTCCAAAGCCACCAGTGCAGTCATAATTTTGGTGAGGCTTGCCGGATTCATCTGTTTGTGGATATTAGAAGCATATAAAACTTCTTTGTTGGTTAAATCAAATAAACCGGCACATTCCGTGCCTGCTACATCAACGGAAGTTGGTGTTACGTTTTCGCTCGCAACACATAAATCCTGTGCGAAAGGTTTCACCACAGAAGAAAAATCTCCCTGTAAAACACTATAAGCAGAGGAAACATTATCCGTGTCATAGGCACTTTCAAAGGCAGTGCTGTTACCACAGCTGCAAAGCAAAAGAGAACAGCCTAGCAGTACTGCCATAATCTTTTTCTTTTTACTTATACATTTCACGCCAATCAAGATCTCCTCTATCTAATGACTTAATAAGCAGTTCCGCAGAAGCCAGATTCGTAGCCAGCGGAATATTATGAATGTCGCATAGACGAAATACATTATTTACATCAGGATCATGATGCTTTGGAGCCAGTGGATCACGAAGGAAAATTAAAAGGTCAATCTGATTGTGTTCAATCTGGGCTCCCAGCTGCTGTTCTCCGCCTAAATGACCTGCCAAATATTTGTGTACGTTTAAATTTGTTACTTCTTCAATGAGTCTTCCTGTAGTTCCTGTAGCATACAGTTCATTTTTACTTAAAATGCCTCGATATGCAATACAGAAGTTTTGCATTAATTTTTTCTTTGAGTCGTGTGCTATTAGTCCTATGTTCATTAGTGAACCCCCTTTTAGTATTTTTTTGGTTGTAATCCTACGTTAAGTACAAAGCCCATTCCAATATACATACTTACCAGAGAAGTAAGTCCATAGCTGATAAATGGAAGTGGTATTCCGGTGTTTGGCAAAACACCGGTGGCAACACCGATGTTGACAAAACTTTGAAATCCAACAAGGGATGCCATTCCTACACATATCAGCGTTCCTGCCATATCTTTTGCTCGTCGTCCTATCATAATGCATGTAAAAACAATGAAGCTAATCAACGCAATAATGATAACACTCCCTACAAACCCCAATTCTTCTCCCACAATCGCAAAAATAAAGTCTGTTTCCGGCTCGGCAATGAAATTACCATTTTTTACAGAGGTAATGCTGTTGTTATTTAAACCTTTTCCATAAAGTTGCCCTGAGCCAATTGCCATAATAGCATTGGTCTGTTGGTAGCCGGTGCTGTTTTGATATTCTTCCGGATTTAACCATGCCATAATTCGATCACGTTGGTAATCCTCAAGAAGCGTCTGCTCCGGCTGAATTACAATGGTTAAAAATATCACTGCACATGGTACCACAATGGCTAACACAGTGCCAATCAGTTTATAGCTTAAGCCAGAGACATACAACATCATACATAGCATAAATGCAACCGTTATGGTAGTGGAAAGATCCGGTTGTTCTTCAATCAGTCCTACCGGAATCAGCATCAACACTGCCGTGATGCAAAGCCTGCGAAATGTGTTTATTTCTTCTTTATAAATCATAAAATACCTGGCAAAGAACAGGATGAGCAGAATCTTACATATTTCCGAAGGCTGAAACTGGTAACCAAGATTCAGCCAGCGCTTAGAACCATTTACGGAAACGCCGAAGAATTGTACTGCTAATAAAAGTATAACAGAAATCACATACATTATCCAATAAAATCTTAAAATATATGAATAATCTAACAGCGAAATTACTATCATGATAACAAGCCCGAGAAGCATACCAATAAACTGCTTCTTTTGTACAGATTCTAAAGCGCTTCCTACCACAAGAACCCCGATGCCTGTTAATGCGATTAGTAAAAAAACTAAATTAAATCTATAATTTTTTAATTCATACTTTTTCAACATACCTGTCCCTTTTCCTTTTTGTTTTCTAGTGTTTCAGGTTATTTGTTTTGATTTGTCTGCTTTAAATCTTTAATTGGAATGTTTGCAAAAAGTGCTGGTACGTTTCCATTTCTTCCATCAGATTCTGTCTGGGTAATCTGGATGTCCAGTCCCTCTGCATCAATTTCCATATATTTGGAAATGACCTTTATAATATCATTTTTAATCATTTCCATTATTTCAGGTGAGCAATTTGCTCTGTCAGAAATCAAAAGAAGTTTTAATCTGTCTTTTGCCACATCCCCTGAAGTTTTCTTTTTAAAAAAATCCATTAATCCCATCGCTATTCCTCCTTAGTTTTTTTTGAAAATAGAGGAAAGCTTAGCAAAAAAGCCGTTATTTGCATCTAAATTCATGAGCGGAATATCTTCTCCCATAATACGCTTACACACGTTCATATATGCTTTACCTGCCAATGCATCTGAGCCTACCAGAGGTTCCCCTTGGTTTGTAGATATAACAATTTGTTCGTCATCCGGCACTGCACCGATTAAGTTGACTGCAAGGATATCTACCACGTCATCTATGGACATCATATCACCGCGTTTTACCATGTCCATACGGATACGGTTTACAATTAAATCAGTACGTTTTAATTCGTTTGCTTCCAATAAACCAATGATGCGGTCTGCATCACGGATAGCGGAAACTTCCGGAGTAGTGACTACCAATGCTCTGTCGGCACCGGCAACAGCATTTTTGAATCCCTGTTCAATACCTGCCGGACAATCTAACAGTATGTAATCAAACTCTTCTCTCAACTCATCAGTAAGTTTTTTCATTTGTTCCGGTGTAACTGCAGTCTTATCTCTGGTCTGGGCAGATGGCAGAAGGTAAAGGTTTGGATAACGCTTGTCCTTGATCAATGCCTGTTTAATGCGGCAATTGCCTTCTACAACGTCTACTAAATTGTATACAATACGATTTTCCAGTCCCATAACTACATCTAAGTTACGAAGACCGATATCTGTATCGATTAATACTACTTTCTTATCCAGTTTTGCTAATCCGGTTCCTACATTGGCTGTGGTAGTTGTTTTACCAACACCGCCCTTACCGGAAGTGATAACTATTACTTCACTCATTTTTTGGTTCCTCCCTAAAAATTATAAATACTATAAATTAATATCATTTAGTACTTCCTTACTTATTGGTTCAATATAGATGTTTCCATCTTCCACAAAAGCAATCTTTGGTTCTGTAGATACCTTTTTTTTCCTTCTTTTAAATATGGAAGTTTCATCAGAACATCTTGCAATCCTGTCACCGATTTTAATCTGAACAGGATTCATTTCCAGGGCAGCCACAAAAGCACCTTCATTTCCATTGCCTCCTGCATAGGCAATACCCTTTAAGGCACCCAGAACAACAATATTTCCGGTGGAAATTACTGTGGCACCGGGATTTACATCTCCTAAAATGACCACGCTGGTTTCAGCTTCGAAAACCTGACCAGAACGGAGTGTTCCTTTATAAAACTGACCATCCTTAGAATCCATTTCCGAAACTTTATTTTCTACGGCATTTTTGAATACTTGTTCATCGAAAGAGTCATTATCCACCACGCACAGAATTTCCATGCCAGAATTTTCGGAAATAATATTAAGAATAGCCCTTTCCTGCTCATCTGTCAATTCCCTGCCTTTAAAAGAAATTCCCATTTTGGCATTTTTGAAGAATTTTGCAGAATCTTTAAATTTTTTACCGATATCCGTAAGTAATGTATCAAAAGGGATATCTTTGTCCATATTGACAATAATACCATAAGCATTACTTTTTATTATAACTGATTCTTTCACTCATCTCACCTCCATACTTAATCACCGATTGTCTGACCGCTTGGTGTATCTGCTGTTCCGCTTAAGATATTTTCGGAATCTTCCAGATGGAAATAGTATTTGAATACGTCGCTTGCAATTTCAACAGCATTGGAAGAAGTATAACCAAAGGTAATACGTGTTGCAACAGAAATCTGTGGATTGTCATATGGTGCATATCCAATAAAAAGCGCATGGTTGGCTCTGTTCTTATTCTGTTCTGCAGTACCTGTTTTGCCCACAATGGTAAGCTGTTCTTCTATTTCTTTTAATGCTGAGTAGCCGGAAGCGGCCTCTGCCATACCGGATTTTACTGCCTGCCATGTAGAGTCAGCAATTTCCACCTGATTATATACAGTAGGTGTGTAATCTTCCACTAGTGTACCGTCAGCGGTGGTTACCTTGTCCAAAAGGCTTAAATTATAGCAGGTTCCCTGATTTGCCAGTGTTGTTACATATCTTGCCATTTGTGATATGGTGTAGTTGTGGCTACCCTGTCCGATAGCAGAACGAAGCGGATCTGTATCAGATACCTGTGGGGGTGTTTCTACAATCTCTAAACCAGAAACATCACCGAGCCCAAACATTTTGGCATATTTTCCCAGTCTTGTCAAACCGTATTCTGTATCATATCTGCCGTTATTCAGACTTAATTTATAAGCTACTTCATTAAAGAAATAGTTACAGGAATTTTTTAAGCCTCCCACAACATTAAGGGAACCATGGCTTGCAGGGTGAATCCAGCATTTAATTGTAGGCGTAATTCGATCATATTCGCCGGTACAGGTGATGCAAGTTCCAGTGGAAATCACCTGCTCTTCTAACCCTGCTACAGCCGAAATCGGCTTAAATGTGGAACCGGGAGCTGTCTGCTGCTGGGTAGCATTATTATATAATGGTCTGGACAAATCATTTAAAAGGCTGTTGTAGTATTCAGAATCTACAGTGTTTGCCAGAAGATTATTGTCATAGCTTGGATAGGATACTACAGCTAAAGCTTCACCTGTATTTACATCAGTGACGATACAAGAAGCAGAACATGGATCCAACGCTAATTGCGCAGGAGTAATTTCGAGCTTTTGTATTTTCTGTTTCATAAAGCTGTAAGCACCAACAGAACCATTATATAACTTTTCTTTGTCTTCGTCATCTTCTGGAAGTACACCCTGTTCATATAAAATATAGCATAATTCTTTTCCGCTTACTAAATTTTGTGCAATCATGTATTTAAATATTTTCTTAGTGAAACTGCTTGCGTTTCCTTGAGAATCTCTTATGGTTACACCGTTAGTCAGCTGTTCTTTAATATACTCTAATAAAGCAGTATAAATTTCATCCGAATCAGAATATTTACTTTTGACGGAAAGCTTTGTAATATCAATACAATTTTCTTCTACTAGAAACTGTAAATAGTCTTTTAAACCAATGGTTTCATCTTTCCATGCTTTGTAGGTTTCGTGAGATTTATCAATATTGGATTCATCAATTACTCCATCATTGTATTTTCCGAGTAATGTGGTGATGAAAGTCTCGTATACCTGCATTTCTTCACTGAGAGATTTGTATGGTGTAGGGGTATTAGAGGTTAATTCCGCCATAATCTGGCTGATTGCCTGGTCACGTTTTGCATTATAACTGGAAAGAACCTGTTTTTCAGTAGCACCCGCATCCTCTGCCTCAAAATGTGCGGTTTTAATAACATTATTGTTAATTAATGCATAGTAAACATCATCAATGGGAATTTTAATATCTTTGGCTTTACCGCTCTGATTATAGGTTTTGGCATCAATAATCTTAGAATGAAGGATACCGGCTAACTTTTGTTCAATAATGTTATATACTGCCTTCTGTAAATCAATGTCAATTGTCAGATATAAGTCATTTCCGGCAACGGGTTCTTCGCACTCTAACTCTTCTACTACCTTACCCATATTGTCTACAGCAACCAGCTTATAGCCTTTTTTACCGCGAAGAACAGACTCCATTTCCTGCTCAATACCTGCTTTACCTACGGTATCGGTCATGGTGTAGGAATCATCTTCTGCCTTGTAAGTTTCTAAATCTTCGGAAGAAATCTTTCCGGTGTAGCCGATAATTTGTGCCATATAAGTACTGTCAATATATTTACGCATAGTATTTTCAGCAATATCCACACCTTGAAGGGAATCGCTGTTTTCCAGAATAACGGCTACGGTTTCTTCTTTTACGTCATTAGCAACCACAGTTGCAACATACTGCTGATACAGGTTCAGGCTTAACTGATATCGGACGGTAATAACCTTTAATAACTCTTCCTTAGAATAAGAGGAATCAATGATAAACGGCTTTTCCTTATCGTCATCTTTGTAAGCACCGATGCCATATCGTTCTGCCATATGACCAATCAGCTGCTCAGCGGAAGAATTTTTTTCTGTCAGACTCAGCTTGTCTATTTTTGCATATCCGTAAACGTCCGCAATAAAACGAAGTCGTGCAGTATCTTCTACAGTATACTCATACAGACCGTTCTCGCCAATAATAATATTGAAATCGTTGATAATACTATCTCCGTTGTCTTCTATAATTTTAATCAGCTTTCGAATGGTTTCGTTGAGCTGTTTATCTTTATCTTTTCCTTCATATGTATCTTCAAGTGTAACAGAATATGCCAGTTCATCATAGGCTAACAGCTTACCGTTACGGTCATAGATATTTCCTCTGGTGCTGGAAATAGTCTGCTGTCTTTCTGTTTTTAACACATACTTATCCAGATATTCTTCACCTTTTACAATCTGTAGCGTAAAAAGGCGTTCAACTAAAATCGCAAACAAGGCAATAAATACTAAAACAAGTACAAAAAGCCTGGATTTTACAACGCTTAGAATAAAATCTTTGATATCACTAAACAAATTTAGCCGCACTCCTTTTCTCGTCTTCTTCCAGTTTGCGGTTGATTCTGCGGATAATTCTATAGAATACAAGAGTAACAACCACAGTATAAATTACCTCTGGAAAAATGACATTTTTGAAATAATACCAGGTATCAAATCGTCCCCTTAACAAAAATGAAAATACATAGATAATGCAGCCATAAATAAAGTCACTTCCTGTAATGAGAATCATTGGAAGCTTGATGTCATCATCATAAAACATATTCTTAAAAAAGCCGTTAATATATCCTATGTACATGTATATAAGGGTGTAAAAACCATAAAATTCAGAAAAAAATAAATCAATTAGCATTCCACAAAGGAACCCTACGTAGAGCCCCTCTTTTTTCCCGCGCATAAATCCGAATGAAGAAGTAACTACAATCAAAAGATTAGGCACTACATGGGTGAGTTTGATTTCTTTCAAAATAGTACATTGCAGTAAAAAGCATATAATAACTAAGATAACTACTGTGATTTTCCGCTTCATAATTACTGCTCCTTTTCTGTGCCTTTTTTCAAATCTAAAATGACCAGCACTTCTTCTAAATGGGCAAAATCTACTGCAGGACGAAGAGTTCCGGATTTTGTAAGGTTATTGGAATCCATGGAAATTTCATCCACATAACCGATTAATATTCCCGGCAGATATTTATCACTGATATTGGAGGTGACAATTTTTTCGCCGGAAGTTACTTTATCTTCATCGTCAGCCAGTTTAGAAATGGAAATCTTATTTTCGCTCATTAGTTTCAGGCTTCCGGTGACAATGCAGTTGTCGGAGGTAGAAAGTACCTGTGCGGCCACATTGCTGGAATCGTCAATAATAGAAAGTACAGTGGCACTCTGAGGGCTTACGGAGGTAACTCTTCCTACCAGACCGCTTCCCGCAATAACATTCATATCTACCTGAATACCATCTTCACTGCCTTTATCAATTACAAAAGTCTGAAACCAGTTTCCGGCATCTTTTCCGATGACTCTGGCACCTACTTTAGCATAATCAGGATATTTCTCATCCAGTTGATACAATTCACGCAGGCGGTTTAACTCAAATCTATCCTGCTGTAGAATGTTGTTTTCTGTGGTCAGTTCGTCTACTTGTACTTTTAATTCTTCATTTTCAGCCATGACATCTTTCAGGCTAGTCATCTGATCGGACCAGCCACTGAACACAGAACCAATCTGGTTGATTCCTTTTTGTAAAGGTACCAGAACATAACTTGCCACTCCACGCAGCGGGCCTGCGGTGATTTTTGTGTTAAATGTCACAAAAATCATAATGACACACACCACGGTGAAGATGAGTAATACATATTCACTTAAAAGTGTAAATTTATGTTTCTTTTTTTTCATTACAATGCAATCCCTCAAATTTATTTATATAAGTTGGTAATATCCTTAATATTGTATGCAAGATATTTGTAATCATTGTTATTAATGATTCGAGCCAGACCTCTTGCTACGCTTTCGGAAGGATTTTCAGAAATATTTACATTCAATCCTGTAGATTTTGTAATCAAAGGAGCAAGATTTCGAATCTGTGCACATCCGCCGGTTACATATACCCCTGCTTTGATGATGTCTCTAGCAAATTCTGGTGGTGTACGTTCCAAAATAACCTTAACGGAATCCATGATGGTGTGTAAGGGCTCTTTTAAGGCTTCATAAATTAAGTCGGAAGGAATTTCTACTTCCAGAGGAAGTCCTGTTACTACGTCACGTCCACAAACCATACCACTTAAATTATTGTCTTCTTTGATACCACTTGCCAGTTCATGCTTAATATGAGCGGCAGTTTTATCACCAATAATCAGATTATAATTTCTTCTTATCATATTTTGGATGGCTTCATCTAATTTTACACCGCCTACTTTAATTAATTTGCTGATTACTACACCACCAAGAGAAATAACAGAGATTTCAGTGGTTTCAGCACCAATATTTACAATCATAACGCCGGTAGCTTCATTCAATCCAACACCGATTCCTGCTGCATCTGCAATACCTTTTTCCACGGCACAGATTTTTTTCGGCTTTAAGCCGGAGTTTTTAATCAAATCACCAAAAGCTCTTTTTTCTACTTCTGTTACATCAGTTGGAACTGCAATATAATAGTCTGCCGGTTTGATATTATTATTGGTAGAAATTTTGATAAATTCATAGAGCAGAGCCTGCATATTTCTGATATTTGCAATAACTCCGTCGTTTAATGGGTAAGAAATATGAATGTTGGCAGGAGCTTTCTCATACATTTCATATGCTTCATCACCGATTGCAAACAATGTCTTTTTATTGCGGATTGCAAGCATATTCTTTTGATTGAGAATACTGTCCTCTGCCATATTGTATATTTTGATATTACTTGTTCCTAAATCTATTCCAAAACTGTTATTTGCCACTTTTCATGACTCCTTTCTCTATAATAAATCTTGTTCGGCAAAGCTGATATATTTGTGATCACCAATAATGATGTGATCTAACAATTTAATATCCATCAGATTTCCGGCCTCTTTCATTCTTTTGGTTAATGCAATATCCTCCCTGCTTGGGGTCGGATCACCGCTGGGATGATTGTGAAGCAGAATGATATAAACTGCTTCATGTTCTACAGCCTCCATGAAAATTTCCCTTGGAGATACCAGTGAAGCATTGACTGTTCCTTTGAAGATTATTTTGTCGGCAATCAACTTGCTTTTGGTATTTAGCATAATCAGCATCATATGTTCCTGCTTTTTCATTCGGAATTCTTCCATATAATATTCAGCTACACTTTTGGGCTGTCGAAAACTCACCCTTTGATACTGCTCTGCTTTTGCCATTCTTTTCGCCAGTTCTGCGATACATTTTATTTGTATTGCTT
>JBGVOM010000097.1:0-2970 GCA_045126515.1 Lachnospiraceae bacterium | reverse complement strand
AGAAAGGAGTGGTTTAATGGGCAGTTTATCCAAGTATGAGCAGGAAACGGTCATCAATTTTAATGCAGGGGAGCAGACAGCAGTTGTTTATACCCGAGATAAGGCAGTTATGAGAAAACTTGACGCATTAGTTATCGCATTTCCAGAGGTTTATAAGCTGTTAGGCGAAACAGATATTGATAAGACCTATTCCATGCCTAAATCATGCGTTAGTTATCGTAAGCCGAGAAAACTGAATGATAAATACAGAGAACTAAAAAGAGTGCAAATGAAACAGTATAATATGCAAAGGGAAATCGTTGAAAAAAAGTGTGTTCAGTGATATAATTTATTTGCTATAAGAGAGCGAAAATTTGAATTTGCGCATCTATAAGGTGGAATGTGTTGACAAAAAAAATGCAGTATGATAGTATCGTCATTAGAAAAAAGGAAGGCACATTTCGTGTAAGGTGAGGAAATGATTAATAGATAATTTAATTTAAGTAAGACACATATAGTTATTGAGCCTGTAGAAAATAGGTTTATTTTTGTGTACGCTTAAGTTGGATTATCGCAAGAGGCATTTCCTTTGCTTTTCCTTAGGGAAAGTAATAAAGGTCTATTTAGCGAGTCTATCTTTGCGTATGCAAAAAAGGCTCGTTTTTGTGTGTACAAAAATAATTGACTCGTGTTTCGAAAAGGAGGAACTTTATGTTACAGATAAAGAAATTAAATTTAACACATAAAAAAGACCTGAGAGTAATTCTTGATGATTTCAACCTTGTGCTAAATGATGGAGATAAAGCAGTTATCATTGGAGAAGAAGGGAACGGAAAATCAACATTAATGAAGTGGATATATGATCCATCGCTTATAGAAAACTATATAGAAGCGGATGGGGAAAGAGTAATGGGAAACGAACGTCTTGGTTATCTTCCGCAAGAGATGCCCGATGAAGATAAGAAAAAAACCGTATACGAATATTTTTCTGAGGAAGAAATATTCTGGGAGAAAACGCCAAAAGAACTGTCTGTTATTGCAGGGAAATTTGGAATAAAAAATGATTTTTTCTACAGTAGTCAGATGATGGGGAGCCTTTCAGGAGGAGAAAAAGTCAAGGTACAACTCATGCGGCTTTTTATTCGCGATGTTTCTGTGCTATTGTTAGACGAACCTTCAAATGATATTGACATTGCGACGCTTACATTACTGGAAAAAACCATAAATGAATGGAAGCATATTGTGCTTTTTATTTCACACGATGAAACATTGATAGAGCGTACCGCCAACATGGTAATACATATCGAGCAGATTAAGCGAAAAACAGAAGCGAGATATACCGTGGCCAAGCTTCCCTATAGAAACTATGTGGAGGAACGGCTTCATAAATTTGAACTTCAAGAACAGAGGGCACTATGTGACCGTAGGGAAAAAAAGATTCGAGATGAGAAATATCAAAGAGTGTCTCAGAGTGTGCAAAGCGCATTAGCAAATTGTTCCAGACAAGCGCCGTCGGTGGCAAAGAATTTGAAGGACAAAATGCACACAGTTAAGGCTATGGGGCGAAGATTTGAAAGAGAAGACGAAAATATGACGCAAATGCCGGAGCAGGAAGAAGCAATCTTTTTTAAATTAGGAGATAAAAACGCATACATTCCAACAGGGAAAACGGTCATAGAATATGAACTTTCAAAGCTAATGACTCCAGAAGGCGAAAGAATTTTGGCAGAAGGAATTTATTTGAAAATAAAAGGATCAGAGAAAATCTGTATTATAGGAGCCAACGGGGCAGGAAACACGACTCTTCTAAAAAAGATAGCGGAAGAACTTATGAATCGGAATGATATTAAAGCAGAATATATGCCCCAAAATTATGAAGATTTGTTGGAGCTATCTGTTACACCGGTTGATTACCTTGATAAAACAGGAGATAAAGAAGAGCGTACAAGAATTAGAACATACCTAGGTTCACTTAAATACACGCCAGATGAAATGGAGCATCCTATTCGGGAGTTGTCTGGTGGACAAAAGGCGAAAGTGCTTCTTTTGAGGATGAGTTTAAGTGGTGCGAATGTTCTTATTCTGGATGAGCCTACAAGAAATTTTTCACCATTATCCGGCCCGGTAATAAGAAAAATGCTCCGAGAATTTCCAGGGGCTGTCATTAGCATTTCTCACGATAGAAAGTACATTGAAGAGGTGTGTGATAAAATATATCAGCTAAATCCTAATGGATTACAGTTAATTAGTGAGTGATAAAAAAGATGAAAGACTGACAACTTTCAGGTTTCACCGCACTTTAATTTAATAATGAACACCTAAAGGTGGCATGGATAATAAAAACCATGACCACCTTTTTTGTTACAAAAAATCAAGAAAAAGGAGATTGAAATTATGTTACAGAACAATGAAAAAACAGCAGAGGTATTAAAGGCAGAGAAGATTGTGGAGCAGGCAAAGGCAAGGCTTGCAGAAGCTAAGAGAAAGGCAAGTCAGCAGAAGCGCAAAGAGGAAAATCAGCACAAGTACATGATGGGTGGTATTGTTCATAAATACTTTCCAGAGTGCTACCAGTTTGACGAGCAGGAGCTGAACAGAATTATTGCTTCGGGGATGAAGTCGGAGCAGTGCCAGCGCATTATTGAAATCGTGAAAAAGGAAAGTGCTGAAAAGCGTGAGAATGCAGTTGTAAAAGCTGAAAGTGAGGTGGCAGGGGATGAAGGTACTGGCAAGAGCGAAAATGCCTAAGACCAGTCAACGAGATTTTCTCGTTGCGCACAGATATACCATCTGCGATGGTATGTGCGCTCTCCGAGGGGTCTTGCAGACAGCCATTGCCTGCCGAGGGCAGTCAAAAGGGAACACTGCGTTTTCCCTTCGGTGCAGAGGGCGCACCTACCCATTTGCATACTTTGCGTTCAGTGAAGCTCCAAAGAGCGGAGCTGCACTGCCCACAAAGTCAGCCGATACCGCACAATCCACAGTATCGGT
>JBGVOM010000096.1:0-23675 GCA_045126515.1 Lachnospiraceae bacterium | reverse complement strand
CACATTTTTTACCTGACAGCATTAGAAAAGAGCTCTAGTTTAACAGTCCCCGGCAGTTGGCCACTCTGTTATTCGTGGATTGGTTACCTACAGGCTAATGGTCCGCCGACGAGTTCTACGATCTAAAAGCGTGGATCACAGTGTTTCATGTGCGCACAAGCAAATGTCGCAGATAACTCAAACCTTACAGTGACCACAGCTCTTTTCTAATACTGTCAGATTGTTTACTTGTTACTTTTGGCAGAAACAGCTGCAGTATGCTGTTTTTTCTGCTTAACTACCCATTCATCATAGGCAACTGGCTGTCAGGGGCTTGCCGCTTTTGCGGTGCTTTGCACCCTTGACTGGCAGATGACTATGATGTACCTCTATGCTCCTTTCATTTCAATATGATTCGTCATCATGCCCCATATAAAACATGCCAGTTCTCTTGCTATTGCGGCTACTGCCACATTTCTTTTTTTGCCACGCCTTATAAATTTATAGTACCGGCTTCGCAATCTCGTATTCGCTTTGTCTGCATACGCTATTACTTCTGCCGTATTACCATTCTGTCTTGCCCTTAAATCCTTGGATTTATGTCCCACTACTCCTTTACATATTCCGCCGGCAGACTCTATCAACAACTGGCGTAAATGGCTATTGCCTGCTTTGGTGATCCCTAACCGGTGTACATTATCTGAACTGGAATTCTCTCCCGGTGCAAGCCCCAGATATGCTGCATACTGATTTCCTTTTGCAAATCTTTCAAAGTCTCCGGTTTCAACAATTAACGATAATGCTGTATGTGTTTTGATTCCAAGAAAACATCCTAAGCGTTTTACATTCTCCCGATAGTTTTCCTGCTCAGAAATTTACTGAATACGTTTATCAAACCTTTCAATTTTTGCTTCCTGTTCCTCGTATGATACCATATATTCATCCAAAGTTTCTCTGTATAATGCATTTGTAATTTCAAGTTTTCTTATCCATTTCAAATGTGTCTGTGTCCATTTGGTTCCTGTATACTGAAATCCATGTCTGATACAAAATGCATTAATCTGTTGTTTGATTTTCTTTAATGCAAGCTTATGATCATTTCTCATGCGAAGATATTCTTTTACAGAAGCATCCTCCTCTGTCGGAATATAAACAGCGTGATAACCACCATAGGATAAACACTGTGCTATCATATGGGCATCTCTCATATCTGTCTTAATTCTCACTCCCTGCTGCGTAAGCATTGTTGTTGGCGCAAGTATTACACATTTCACTCCGGCTGCGGTCAACTGGTTATAAAGCGAGTATCCTAAACATCCAGCCTCATAACCACACTGGATATCATACTCATTATCCACACCGAGTTTTATCTTGAGATTCTCAATAAACATCAAAATATTTTTATAATCCGGTGTTACCTTAATTGTAGCAAATACGCGGTCTTCCTCTCCAATCACTGGTTCCATTGCGCATAAAGTGTAATTTGTGGTATGGACATCCATTCCAATTTTTAGTATTCTTTTCATATAGGTGACCTCCTTTTGTATGCGGTAATCCCTGTTACCATTGTTCGTATCAAACTCTAGTATACAGGTAAATCCACGTTGTTACAAATGTGGGGTCACTTCATATTATCTAAAAACGCCTCTTTGATTGCCTTCCAAGGAAGCATTTGTCCCACTTATGAGCTGTTTCTTCAAAGCAATAAGTATAGAATGCCACAATTCAACCCAGAGAGCTTGTCATGCACAGCCCGGAATAACTACAGAAGCTGACAGAGCTGTTAAAAATCCTGCTCTGTCAGCTTCTGTAGTTATTCCGGGCGTCCTGTTAGCTTTCCGGCTGAACTGTCACTTGTTACTATTCCTTGGAAAGAATTGGAAAGAATATAGCTTTTCATGGATTTTTCATACTGCTTCTGTTATAATAGGAAAGGCATATAATTGCCACAATAACAAATAGGGAAGATGAGAGGTAGAAAAATGAGTAAAAAATATGCAGATTTCACATTGGAGCACAGCTTTGTAACAACTATGGAAATAAAGAGAAAATTAGCAGCAGGAAATGCAGGAATTAAATGTAATGCAGGCATTACCATTAATGTGAAACCGGAGGATAAAAATCCAAAGTCCTGTTTAGTAGTATTGAGAGCTACTATTACCGGAGAAAATGATATGCTTTCTACTGCGTGTGAAATGGCATTTAAGATTCTTTTAAAGGATGCAAAGGAAGCAGAAAATCTGATGAAGCTGAAGGGCAGTGTGGCAACGGAACTATACGATATTATGAACAGCAAAATTAAAAATGTAACCGAAGAATTGTACGAAAATGGTATGGAATTACCACCACTCTCTGCGGTAGTAAGTTAAATTTTCTTAAGGCTTAAGTTGAGAAAGGAACATGACTTGTGAAGAATATATCAAAGATTGTTGGAGCATTGGGAATGACAGCACTTCTGCTTACCGGTTGCGGAAACAGTGAGCGAAAGGAAGCTGTGAAAAATATCGAAGGTTTTAGTCAGGAATATGAAGAGGCGAAAGACAGCATTGCTCAGGAAAAAATGCCAGATTACCAGGTATTGGGAGAAAGTGTACAGGCACTTTTGGATATTTCAGAAAAAGACTCCGGTGAGTTAGAGACCGAAGAACAGATTACCCAGGCAAATGAACTGGTGGAGGAGCTTCGGGCAGAGTTATATGAAATGACAGAAAGTGTGGAGGAAAGTCAGGAAGATTCAGAAATGGCAGGAGAAGTTCTTGAGGCGGTGGTTACTTTTCGCAATGATTCCCAGACAGGAGCTTCTTCTCTTTCGATTGTAGAGCCTCAAAGTGGCACAGAAAAAGAACTGGACAGCTTTGAAGCCGGAAAGAAGATTGAAACGACAGTAAAACTGCCGATAGATACACAGAAAATCAGCTGGTATTTATATAACGAAAATGGTGAATGTATAGTGCAGGAAACTACTAATCTTGAAGATATCAGGACCGGTGCCACCATTTATTATACAGAAGATGGAATATATACAGAACTTTATTAAAAAGAGGCGCAGATTATGTTAAAAAAAATTGGAAGAAACGACCTATGCTGGTGTCAGAGTGGACGAAAATACAAGGCATGTCATATGTCGTTTGATGAAAAATTATTTCAGTGCAAGGAAAAAGGCTACAGTATCCCCACCAGAAATATGATAAAGAATCAGACACAGCTGGATGGAATTAGGGAAAGCGGAAAGGTAAACATTGCAGTATTGGATTATGTGGCAGAGCATATTGAGATAGGCATGCCTACCGAAGAAATTGACCGGATGGTTTATGAAAAAACATTGGAGTATCATGGAATTCCTGCTCCGTTAAATTTCGAAGGCTATCCGAAAAGTGTATGCACGTCCATTAACGAAGAAGTATGTCATGGAATTCCTTCGAAAGATATTATTTTAAAAGAGGGCGATATTGTAAATGTAGATGTTTCTACGATTTATAATGGTTATTTTTCTGATTCCAGCCGAATGTTCTGTATGGGCAAAGTAAGTCCGGAAAAACAGAAGTTAGTGGATGATACCAAGGAAGCCATTCAGGTGGGACTTTCCCATGTAAAACCGTGGCACAGAATTGGAGAGATGGGAAATGCTATTTACGAGTTTGCAAGAAAAAACGGATATTCTGTAGTGCGGGAAGTGGGCGGACACGGGGTTGGAATAGAATTCCACGAAGAACCCTTTGTCAGCTATTCCTGTCCAAAGGAAAGCGGCGTAGTTATGGCGCCTGGAATGGTCTTTACGATTGAGCCAATGATTAACTTAGGTAGAAGTGACATTGTCATAGATGATGAAAACGGATGGACAATCTATACAGAAGATGGCATGCCGTCAGCCCAGTGGGAAGTAATGGTGGCTGTAACAGAAGATGGATATGAAATATTAGCGTATTAGTACAACGCTTATGAAATGATGTTGCTTGGTAAATGTTAGTTTGATTTTGGAGGTGCACTATGGTACTTGAAAATAAATTGGGACTTGAAACTTCCGCTGAACTTGCACGGGAAGAAGAACGCATAAGTAAAAAGAAAGCCATTGAGCTTTTTGAAAATGGTGTCCTTGATAAGCTTGAAGCTGGTAAATTTTCTGCACTAAAAGCTATCCACAAATATTTGTTTGAAGATATTTACGATTTTGCCGGAAAAATCAGAAATGTAAATATAGCGAAGGGTAACTTTAGATTTGTGCCTTTGATGTATCTGGAAGAGGCACTTAAAAATATAGACAAGATGCCCCAAACCACCTTTGAAGAAATTGTGGAGAAATATGTAGAAATGAATATCGCCCATCCTTTTAGGGAAGGAAATGGACGAAGTATGCGTATTTGGCTTGATTTGATTTTAAAAAACCAAATCGGTCAGGTGATAGAGTGGAGTAAGGTAGATAAAGAAGATTATCTGTTGGCTATGGAGCGAAGTCCAATTAAAGATATTGAAATAAAACATATTTTGAAAGCA
The DNA here is from genome assembly GCA_045126515.1 of Lachnospiraceae bacterium. Taxonomy (GTDB): domain Bacteria; phylum Bacillota; class Clostridia; order Lachnospirales; family Lachnospiraceae; genus RUG11237. Next base: position 19,205 of record JBGVOM010000096.1, on the reverse strand, counting down.
GCACTTACCAATGAAATTCACAGCCGTGAAATCTACATGAAAGGCATTGATCACAGTTACTATTACGAAGGCTATACAATATTCAAGGCAGAAGAATTGTAAAATTAACGATAAAAATTGAAATAAAAGTAAAGTTATGCTGACATTCAAAATGCACAGCCCCTAATAAATACAGAAGCTTTCTGAGCTGTTTCGTCCTGCTCAGAAAGCTTCTGTATTTATTAGGGGCGTCCCTTTTAGAGAATCTTCTCAATTGTAATGTCCTTATTTTCAGGTCTGGACAAATCAAGAAAATCATTGTCAAGCTGAATCAATGGTCTGGACAGTGCCTGCTTGTTGATTAAAACAACTTCGCCTTTGCGTCCGTCACTTAATAGAACACGATTGTTTAAATAAGTGTTTACAATATGTTCTAAAAATACCAGAATATATTCCGGATCGTATTTTTGAAGTCCTTCTTTTTCGAAAATATCAACCACACTAAATGGTGATATGGGACCACGATAGACTCTGGCAGAGGTCATGGCATCATAAACGTCTGCTATGCTGATAAGTCTTGCGAAACGGTTAATTTTGTTGTATGACAGTCCGGAAGGATATCCGGTTCCGTCGCAACGCTCGTGGTGCATTAAGGCTGCATATTTCACGGCCTCCGGTAACTTTTGGCTTTCTAGTATTTCATACCCCTTTGCTGAATGGGTTTTAATAATAGAATATTCTTCGTTGGTAAGTCTGCCTGGTTTTTTGATAATAGAATCCGGTATGGTAAGTTTACCTAAATCATGTAACATACCCGCTAAAATCAATGTGTCAGAATCTTCTTTGGAAAAGTCCATCCATTTTGCTAATACACTACAGATTAGTGATACATTCAGTGAATGTACATAAGTACTGTCGTCATATTCACGCATATTGTGTAACAAATCAAAAACATTGGTGCCATCAGCTTTCGAAAAAATGCTTGCGGTTTTTTCTAATAATTTGTCCGCGTTAATAGGTGTATTTTTGGTCACTACGTCGTTAAATTCGTCTTGAATTGTATATACATTACTGAGAAATTCCTGTTTGAAATCCTGAAAAGTTCGGGAATATTTCAAGCGTTCTGCGTAAGAAGGAGTAGAACTTATTTTTCCGTCTACTTCACTTGCAGAAATTTTGACATAATGAATAGCAAAATAACTCAGTCTATCGATGATCTCTTGTGTGAGAATAGTTCCTTTTGGAACTACCAGTTGATTTTGCATATTATAAATATCAACCCCCACACGCATTCCTGGAATTAAATCCTGTATACTTACAAGCTTCATGCTTTTTCCCCCTTTTTTCCCCTTAATTAAAGAAAAATTTGTATAATATATTAAAATTATACCTCATTTGTAGAAAAAAGTCTAGCACAAGGTTGTAATACCCTGGAAACTTTGGTAAAATAATAACAATGGGCTGATTGTGTCTAAATAGCGAAATATTAAGAAACGAGGAAAAGCTGCATGAAAATTTTAATCAAAAACGGAAGAATCATAGATCCGGCATCGAATCGTGATGAGATAGCGGATTTGTATGTGGAAGACGGAAAAGTTTCAAAGATAGGGCAAAGAATAGAAAAAGAAGCAGACCGCGTCATTGATGCCACAGGCTTATTTGTAATGCCAGGCTTTATTGATTTACATGTACATTTAAGAGAACCGGGACTAGAACATAAAGAAACCATAGAAACCGGAGCCATGGCAGCGGCAAGAGGTGGTTTTACCACCATATGTGCCATGCCTAATACAAAGCCGGTAGCAGACTGCAAAGAAGTAGTAGAAGATATTTATAAAAGAGCGAAACAGGCAAAATGCCATGTATTGCAGGTAGGTGCAGTTACTAAAGGACAGGCAGGAATAGAACTTGCAGACATCAGAGAAATGAAAAAGATGGGTATCTGTGCCATCAGTGAAGACGGAAAATCTGTTATGGATTCAAAATTGTACAAAGAAGCCATGATCATTGCTAAGAAAGAAAATCTTCCTGTCTTTGCCCATTGTGAGGATAAAAACCTGGTAGGAAAAGGTGCATTAAATGCAGGAAAGAAAGCAGAAGAACTGGGTGTGGAAGGTATTACTAATGCAGTAGAAGATATCATTACGGCCAGAGATATTTTGCTTTCCAAGGAAACAGGGGCGAAGCTGCATTTATGCCACTGCTCCACAGCAGACAGTGTGCGCATGGTAAAAGAGGCAAAGGAAGAAGGGCTTCTTGTAACAGCAGAAGTGTGTCCGCATCATTTTACTTTGACCGAAGATGATATCGTAGGTTCTGATACCAATTATAAAATGAATCCACCTCTTAGAAGCAAAGCAGACAGGCAAGCTTTAATTGAGGGATTGAAAAACAATATTATGGATGTAATTTCCACTGACCACGCACCACATCATGCAGACGAAAAGGCAAAACCAATGGCAGAAGCACCATTTGGCATTGTGGGACTGGAAACCGCATACAGTCTTACAAATTCAGAACTGGTGGAAAAGGGATATCTTACAGAAAAACAGCTGGTAGAGAAAATGAGCGTAAATCCGGCAAAGGTCCTTGGTATGGACAAAGGATGCATTGGAGAGGGCAAAATAGCAGACATCGTAATTACCAATCCAAAGGAAGAATATGTTATCGACGTAAGTGAATTTGCATCCAAAGGAAAAAATACACCATTTAACGGAAGAAAAGTTACCGGAAAGGTAAAATATACAATTTTGTCCGGTGAACTTGTATATGAAGCATAAAAGAAGGAAGAAGGAGAAAAACAATGGCAAAAGATGTAATTATTGCATGTGATTTTAGCAGCAAAGAAGATGTTGTAAATTTTCTGGATAAATTCAAAGATGAAAGTCTTTACATTAAAATCGGAATGGAACTTTTTTACGCAGAAGGTCCGTCCATTATAAAGGAAATCAAGAAAAGAGGTCATAAGATTTTCCTGGATTTAAAGCTTCATGATATTCCAAATACCGTAAAAAAAGCCATGAATGTACTGTCAAATCTGGATGTGGATATGTGCAATGTACATGCGGCAGGAACCGTTGCAATGATGGAAGCAGCAATCGAAGGGGTGACCAGACCAGATGGAAGCAGACCTTTACTGATTGCAGTAACACAGCTTACCTCTACCAGTGAAGAGAGAATGAAGCAGGATTTATTAATCGATGAACCAATTGACAAGGTAGTAATGCACTATGCTCAGAATGCAAAGAAAGCAGGTTTAGACGGTGTAGTTTGTTCACCGTTGGAGGCAGGAAAAGTTCATGATACTTGTGGAAAAGAATTTTTAACCATTACTCCGGGTGTACGTTTTGCAGACGGCGAAAAAGGAGATCAGGTAAGAGTTATGACTCCGGCCCAGGCAAGAGAAATCGGTTCTGATTATATTGTAGTAGGACGTCCGATTACGGCAGCCGAAGACCCGGTAGCAGCATATCACCGTTGTGTAACAGAATTTTTAGGTTAATTACTGAAAACGATACAAAGCGTTGCGGCGTAAGGAGAGAAGAAATATGTCAGAAAAAATAAAAGAAAAAGCAGTTGTAATCAGTCAGGAAGAAATTTCCTTAGATATCTACAGCATGTGGATTCAGACAAATGTGGCAAAAACAGCAAAACCGGGACAGTTTGTAGCACTGTACTGCAATGATGGAAGCCGTATGCTGCCAAGACCAATTAGTATATGCGAAATCGATAAGGCAGGAAACAAGCTTCGTCTGGTATACCGAGTGGTAGGAAAGGGGACAGACGAATTTTCCAGATATCATGCCGGAGCAGAAGTGGATGTTATGGGTCCTTTAGGAAATGGATTTCCGATGGAACAGGCAGAAGGAAAGAAGGTATTGCTGATTGGCGGCGGAATCGGAGTGCCTCCAATGGTAGAACTGGCGAAACAGTTAAAGGCAGAAGAAAAAAATATAGTAGCAGGATATCGCAATCTGTTGTTTTTAGATGGCGAATTAAAAGAAAATGGAAACTTTTACCCGGCAACAGAGGACGGAAGCGCAGGTGTAAAAGGAACTGTGATTGATGCCATCAAAGAAAATAAAATAGAAGCAGATGTGATTTATGCCTGCGGTCCTACACCAATGCTTCGTGCAATTAAAGAATACGCAGAAGAACGTAAGATAGAAGCATGGATTTCCATGGAAGAAAAGATGGCATGTGGAATCGGCGCCTGCCTTGCCTGTGTATGTAAAACCAAGAAAAAGGATGAACATACTAATGTGAACAACGCAAGAATCTGCAAGGAAGGACCTGTTTTTAATGCACAGGAGGTGGAACTGTAATGAATACAAGTGTAAATTTAGCTGGAGTTACTTTGAAAAATCCTGTTATGACTGCATCAGGAACCTTTGGTTCAGGGGCGGAATACAGTGAATTTGTGGATTTAAATAAACTTGGAGCAGTTCTTACTAAGGGAGTGGCAAATGTACCATGGCCGGGAAACCCAACACCACGTATTGCAGAAGTATATGGGGGAATGTTGAACGCCATTGGACTGCAAAATCCGGGAATAGATGTATTTATGAACAGAGATATCCCGTTTTTAAAGCAATATGACACAAAAATCATTGTAAATGTTTGTGGAAAAACTACAGAAGATTACTGTGATGTTGTGGAAAAGTTAGCGGATACAGATGTGGATTTGTTAGAAATCAATATTTCCTGCCCTAATGTAAAAGAAGGCGGCATTGCTTTTGGACAGAATCCTAAATCTGTGGAAGCAATTACAAAAGAAGTGAAAAAGTATGCAAAACAGCCAATCATTATGAAGTTAAGTCCTAATGTAACAGATATTACAGAAATGGCAAAAGCGGCAGAAGCAGGTGGGGCAGATGTATTATCTTTGATTAATACACTGACCGGAATGAAAATAGATGTAGAACGTCAGACATTTGCCATTGCCAACAAGACAGGAGGACTTTCCGGACCTGCTGTAAAGCCGGTGGCAGTTCGTATGGTATATCAGGTGGCAAACGCAGTTAAGGTGCCGATTATTGGTATGGGGGGAATCTGTAGCGCAGAAGACGCTTTGGAATTTATTTTAGCAGGTGCAACAGCTGTGTCAGTAGGCACTGCTAACTTTAATAATCCTTATACAACAACTGAAGTAGTGGCTGGAATTGAAGACTATATGAAACGTCATAAAGTGGAAGATATTAAGGATTTGATTGGACTTGTGAAATAAAAAAGCCTGCAAGGTTATCGGATGTAAGATTGAAAATAGATATTAGATGTGCTAAAATAAGGAAGATATTGATAAATAAAGGAGAATATGGAAATGGAACAGTACAAAAAAGAGTTTATAGAATTCATGGTAGATTGCGGCGTATTAAAGTTTGGTGATTTCACTCTTAAGAGTGGAAGAAAATCCCCATTTTTTATGAATGCAGGGCTTTATGTTACAGGAGCGCAGTTAGAGAAACTGGGAGAATATTATGCCAAGGCAATTCATGATAATTATGGAACAGATTTTGATGTGCTGTTTGGACCGGCATATAAGGGAATTCCTCTCAGTGTAGCTACCACTATGGCATTTCACAGATTATACGGAAAAGAAATCAGATATTGCTCAAACCGTAAGGAAATCAAGGATCATGGTGATACAGGAATTCTTCTTGGAAGCCCGATTAAAGATGGCGACAGAGTGGTAATTATTGAAGATGTTACTACCTCTGGAAAATCTATTGAAGAAACATTTCCAATCATTCAGGCACAGGGTGATGTTACGATTCTTGGCTTAATGGTATCTCTTAACCGCATGGAAAAAGGTAAGGGAGAACAGAGTGCACTGACAGAAATTAAAGAAAAATACGGATTTGAAGCAAATGCCATTGTAAGTATGGCAGATGTAATAGAACATTTATACAATAAAGAATATAAGGGTAAAATTATTATTGATGATACATTAAAAGCTGCAATAGATGCATATTATGATGTATATGGTGTAAAGGCATAAGGAAATAAAATGGAGGCGGATCATATGGGTAATGAAAAAACGTATAAGACCATGAAAACTGTAGGTGGTGGCAATATTGCCCTGGGAATTATAGTGATTGTAACCGGAATCGTTTCCGGAATTTTAATGGTAGTAAACGGAGCACGCCTGTTAAAAACAAAAAAAGAAATTACGTTTTAATAAATGAGGTCTAAAGTTGAAAAATAAATCTGGAAAATTAATAAAAGCATTGGCATGGATTATTTTTACAATGTATATTATCATGTTATTTTATTTCATGCTTTTTTCAGAACGATATGGAAGGACCATTATTCACAGTGATTACAACTACAACTTAAAACTTTTCAAAGAAATAAAAAGATTCTGGAATTACCGGGATGTTTTAGGAACGGAAAGTGTAGTTTTAAATCTTGGGGGAAATGTGGCAGGTTTTATTCCCTTTGGTATTATGATACCGTTTTTAAGTAAAAAGCGGAGAAATTTTTTTCTGGTTACGATACTTACATTAGAGTTTAGCCTTCTCATTGAGGTGACACAGCTAATCACAAAAGCAGGCAGTTTTGATGTAGACGACCTGCTTTTAAATACCCTTGGAGGAAGCATCGGGTATATAGTGTTTGTAATTGTAAATGTCTGCTTAAAACGGTGGAGGAAAAAAGATGCATAAAAAGAAAAGAAAGATATATACAGATAAAAAACACGCGGTGAAAGGGATTGTAGCAACAGTTCTGGCAGTGGCGGCGCTGATTGTTTTTGCGATAGTCATTTATATATCATTCAAAAATGGCGGAGAAGCTGAAATGTGGATTGGTTCCATGGCGTTGATTTCCATTTTGCTTGGGATAGTAGGGCTGATTTTGGGGCTTATGAGTTTTAAGAGTGAAAACAGCTATAAGCTTTTTGCACAAATCGGTTCCTTTTTAAATGTATTTGTTTTGTTGATTTGGGGCTTAATATATATGATAGGATTTTAAGCGGGAAAGGAAACGAATATGAATTATTACAAACTTTTTGAACAGGAAAACAGGGAAGTGGAAGAACGGCTGGCACTGTACCGTGAGCGGATTCAGGGCATAACTACAGAAAAAAATGTGGCAGAACCGTTTTTAGAATACTTTGTAAAGACAGCAGGCTTTATTGAAAAAATGTATGAACTTTCAGAGTTGATAAAGTCAGGAAAAGATAAAAGCTATTCCATAGAACAGTTAAAGCAGCTAAATGCTTCTCTTTATGAAGATGTTGCGGGAGAGGCTTATGAAAGAAGTTACGCCAATCCTTCCTATGCAGTAGAAAAGTTAGGTGAAGAATACGGAGCGGTATTGAGTTTTCTTTACACAGAAATCCGTGGTATGATTGTGTATGCTTACGAAGGAAGAATGCTTGAGTTTTCTATTGTGACAGAGCTTTTCATTGAAATTTATAATCTGTTCGAACAGGAAGAATTATTGTCCATAAAAGAAGTAAAATCAGCCATTTACTGGTTTGTGAGTGATTACAGTGATGTGACGGTTACTTACCGCATCAGAGAACAGTTAGACCCGGCGCTTTCTTTTGCAACAGATATTATAACTAAGTCAGACTTAACAGATTTAAGATATTTATATTATTATGGTGAATATATCACAGATACGGAATTAGAAACAGCCAGATTCTTAAATACCTTAGATGAACAAACCATTGAAAAAATAGCAGCTGCTTATACGGAAGGATATCGTATTGGATTTATTAATGGAAATAAGGATTTATCCAAGAAAAAAGTGGTAAATATCCGTTACAGTGTGGGTTTTGAGCGAATCATCAAAAAGGCAATCGAGAATTTTGAGAAGATGGGCTTACAGCCTGCTATTTACAGGGCAGCAGTGCATACGGTAAATAAAAGAAAGCATATTAAAATCGGATATTTTTCCACTTCGCCAAATAAGCAGTATGATTATGACCACAGAGCAGATGATGCATTGTATTTAGATAAGGCATTTGTGGAACGCAAGCTTGGTGTGTTAAGAACTGCTTACGAGGAATATAAGGAACTGGCAGCGGTACACGGCGGACCAGCCTGTATGGAAATTTTTGGTGAGGAGCCGTTTGTTCCGAAAAATAAAGACAGTGCTCTGCAATTGAGTGAAAAGCAGCAGAAACTTTCTGTGCATTACAACAATATGGCAGGAGAAATTACAAACACCTATATTAAAGGTGAGGAGCGAAGTTTTACGATTATTGCTTTTCCAATTCCGGAGATTGGTCCACAGTTTGAAGAAATTTTCAAAGAAGTAATTAAAATTAATACCTTAGATTACAAGCTGTATCAGAATATTCAGCAAAAAATTATTGAAACGCTGGATCAGGGCGAATATGTGGAAATCTTAGGAAAAGGTGAAAATAAAACAAATTTAAGAGTTGCTTTACATCCGTTGCAGGATGTGACAAAGGAAACCAAGTTCGAAAACTGTGTGGCAGACGTAAATATTCCGGTAGGTGAGGTGTTTACTTCTCCAAAGCTTGCAGGGACAAATGGTTTGCTTCATGTAACAAAAGTTTATTTAAACGAACTTTGCTATCACAATATCCAAGTGGAATTTAAGGATGGAATGATTGCAGATTATACTTGCACCAATTTTGAAAAAGAAGAAGATAATAAAAAATACATCAAAGAAAATGTGTTGTATAATCACGAAAGCCTTCCTATGGGTGAATTTGCCATTGGTACTAACACTACAGCTTATATGGCGGCGGCAAAATACAATATCAATGACAAGTTGCCGATTCTCATTGCGGAAAAGGCAGGTCCGCACTTTGCAGTAGGTGATACCTGCTACAGTTGGTCGGAAGATACTAAAGTGTATAATCCGGATGGCAGGGAAATTATTGCAAAGGATAATGAAGTATCTATCCTTCGAAAGGAAGATATTGCAAAAGCGTATTTTAACTGTCACACAGATATCACCATTCCTTACGATGAATTAAAGGAAATTGCAGTGATTACAGTGGATGAAAAGCGTATCAGCATCATAAAAGACGGAAGATTTGTTTTAGAGGGATGTGAAGAACTGAACAAACCTTTTGACAATTATTAAAATATAAAGTATTATAACTTATCGTAAGAGTAAAGAAACGAAAGGAGATTTACTATGGCAAAAGTAGGAATTGTTATGGGCAGTGACTCAGACATGCCGATTATGGCAAAGGCAGCAGATGTATTGGAGGAATTGGGCATTGATTATGAAATGACCATTATTTCCGCCCACAGAGAGCCGGATGTGTTTTTTGAATATGCAAAAACAGCAGAGGAGAAAGGCTTTAAAGTAATTATCGCAGGAGCAGGTATGGCAGCACATTTACCAGGTATGTGTGCAGCAATTTTCCCAATGCCTGTAATTGGTATTCCAATGCATACCACAAGTCTTGGAGGCAGAGATTCCCTGTATTCTATCGTACAGATGCCATCAGGAATCCCGGTTGCAACAGTGGCTATTAACGGTGGTGCAAATGCCGCATTGTTAGCAGCAAAAATGCTTGCAATTTCGGATAGTGATTTACTTGCAAAATTGAAAGCATATTCTGCCGAATTAAAAACTCAGGTAGAAAATAAAGATAAGAAATTAAAAGAAATTGGATATAAAGAATATTTAAAGAACAAATAGGAGGATGAAACCATGGATTATAAGAAAGCTGGCGTAGATATTGAGGCAGGATACGAATCCGTAAAATTAATGAAGCAGCACATTGCAAAGACAATGCGCCCGGAAGTGTTAACAGACATCGGAGGATTTTCCGGAGCATTTTCTATGAGTGCATTTAAAAATATGGAAAAACCTACTTTAGTTTCCGGAACTGATGGTGTGGGAACTAAGTTAAAGCTTGCATTTTTAATGGACAAGCATGATACTGTAGGTATTGACTGTGTAGCTATGTGTGTGAATGACATTGCCTGTGCAGGTGGAGAACCTTTATTCTTCTTAGATTACATTGCATGTGGAAAGAACGAACCGGAAAAAATCGCTACTATCGTAAGCGGTGTGGCAGAAGGATGCCGTCAGTCCGGTGCTGCTTTAATTGGTGGAGAAACAGCAGAAATGCCGGGATTCTATCCGGTAGATGAATACGACCTTGCTGGATTTGCAGTAGGTGTGGTAGATGAAAAAGATTTAATTACAGGAAAAGATTTAAAGGCTGGAGATGTATTAATCGGTATTGCATCCTCAGGTGTACATAGCAACGGATTTTCTTTGGTTCGTAAAGTATTTACCATGACAGAAGAAGCTCTTCATACAAGCTATGACTGCTTAGGAACAACTCTTGGTAATGCGTTAATCGTTCCAACTAAGATTTATGTAAAAACTTTAAGAAGCATCAAAGATGCCGGCGTTAAGATTAAAGCCTGCAGCCATATTACAGGTGGTGGTTTCTATGAAAATATTCCGCGTATGTTGCCGGAAGGTATTCGTGCAGTTGTAGAAAAGAATAGCTATAACATTCCGCCAATCTTTGAAATGTTAAAGAAAGACGGAGATATCAAGGAAGAAATTATGTACAATACATTTAATATGGGACTTGGTATGGTAATCGCTGTCAATGAAGCAGATGTAGATGCTGCTATGAAAGCAATCAAAGCAGCCGGAGAAATCCCATATGTGGTAGGACGTACAGAAGCTGGTGAAAAGGGAGTAACATTATGCTAAAAGTTGCAGTTTTAGTATCCGGAGGCGGAACGAACCTGCAGGCAATTATTGACTCCATGGCAAATGGAAAGATTACTAATGCAGAAATTGTGACTGTAATCAGTAACAATAAGAATGCTTATGCCTTAGAAAGAGCCAAAAAAGCAGAAATTCCTGCAAAATGTGTTTCTCCAAAGGATTTTGAAAGCAGAGAATTATTTAACAAAGCATTGTTGGAAACCGTAGAAGAATCTGGTGCAGACTTAATTGTGCTGGCAGGATTCTTAGTGGTAATTCCACAGGAAATGATAGAAAAATACAGAAATCGTATTATTAATGTACATCCGTCACTGATTCCGTCCTTTTGTGGAACCGGCTATTATGGATTGAAGGTACATGAAGCAGCTTTGGCACGAGGCGTCAGAGTCAGCGGTGCCACCGTACATTTTGTAGATGAAGGAACAGATACAGGACCTATTATTTTGCAGAAGGCAGTGGAAGTGTTAGATGGAGATACTCCTGAGATTCTGCAAAAGAGAATTATGGAACGGGCAGAATGGATGATTTTACCTATGGCAATTGATTTGATTGCCAATGGAAAGGTAGAAGTAAAAGACGGAAAAGTAATCAGTAAGTAAGGAGAAAGAATATGAAAGTTTTAATCGTAGGAAGTGGCGGCAGAGAACATGCCATTGCTACAGCAGTGGCAAAAAGCCCGAAAGTAGACAAGATTTACTGTGCTCCTGGAAATGCGGGAATTGCAGAATTGGCAGAGTGTGTTCCAATCGCAGCGATGGAATTTGACAAACTGGTAGCCTTTGCAAAGAAAGAAAGCGTTGATTTAACTATTATCGGTATGGATGATCCATTGGTTGGCGGTGTGGTAGATGCTTTTGAAGCAGAAGGATTAAGAGTATTTGGACCACGTAAAAATGCAGCTATTTTGGAAGGTTCTAAGGCATTTTCCAAGGATTTAATGAAAAAATACGATATTCCCACTGCTGGTTATGAAAACTTTGATTCTGCGGAAGCAGCCCTTGCTTATTTAGAAACAGCTGATTTTCCAATCGTGTTAAAGGCGGATGGTCTTGCTTTGGGAAAAGGTGTGTTAATCTGTAACACATTAGAAGAAGCTAAGGAAGGCGTAAAATCTATTATGCTGGACAAGCAGTTCGGTTCTGCGGGAAATAAATTGGTTATCGAAGAGTTTATGACAGGACGTGAAGTGTCTGTACTTTCTTTCGTAGACGGAAAAACAATTAAGACTATGACTTCTGCACAGGATCATAAACGTGCTTTAGACGGTGATCAGGGATTAAATACCGGAGGTATGGGAACCTTTTCTCCAAGTCCTTTCTACACAAAAGAGGTAGAAGAATTCTGTGAGAAATATGTATATCAGAGAACGGTAGACGCTATGGCAGCAGAAGGCAGAACATTTAAAGGAATTATTTTCTTTGGTTTGATGTTAACTGAAAAAGGACCAAGAGTCTTAGAATATAATGCACGTTTCGGTGATCCGGAAGCTCAGGTAGTACTTCCAAGAATGAAAAACGATATCATTGAAGTAATGGAAGCTTGTATTGATGGAAAGTTAGATACCATTGATTTACAGTTTGAAGATAATGCAGCAGTTTGTGTTGTATTAGCATCGGAAGGATATCCTGTAAAATATGATAAGGGTCTTCCAATCCGCGGATTAGAAAATTTCAAAGATAAAGAAGGCTATTATGTATTCCATGCAGGAACAGCCATGAAAGACGGTCAGATTGTAACCAATGGTGGACGAGTTCTTGGCGTTACTGCAAAAGGTAAAGATTTAAAAGAAGCAAGAGCAAATGCATATGAAGCAACCAAATGGGTTGATTTTGATAATAAGTATTGTAGAAGCGATATTGGTAAGGCGATTGACGAGGCGTAAATATAGAAATTCCCGGGCAGAAATGTCCGGGAATTTTGAATTTTCGGAAAGAATTTCAGGAACAGATAAGAAGTATATAAAAAACTTGTAAAAAACTCTGAAAGTAACAGTAATACTAAGATTTATACTTAATATTATTCTTGCAATTTCCACTGATATCATATATACTTTACTTGTTTTTATATATTTTACGGAAGATAAGATTTTGTCTGAAAATAGAGTGAAGAATATTAAGGAGTTGAGATAAATTGGAACAAAACCCACCAAAAGCAGGATTAACTCAGGAAGATACCCCAATCCATCGCGCTTTAGAGGAGCAGAGAATTAACCGTCTGGCTCATTTTGACGTGCCGGGACACAAAGGTGGAAGGGGAAATAAAGAATTAAAACGTTTTCTCGGAGATACATGTTTACAATTGGATATGAATTCCATGAAACCACTGGATAATCTGTGTCATCCGGTTTCGGTGATTAAAGATGCCCAGGAATTGACGGCTCAGGCTTTTGGAGCAGATGAAGCATTTTTCATTGTAAATGGAACCACTGCGGCAGTGCAGGCAATGATTATGTCTGTGTGCAAGGCAGGAGATAAATTAATTATGCCTAGAAATGTTCATAGAAGCGCCATTAATGCGCTGGTAGTCTGTGGAGCACAGCCGGTGTATGTAAATCCGGGAGTAAATCGTTCTTTAGGCATTCCATTGGGAATGACAATCGCAGATGTAAAAAAAGCAATGGACGAGAATCCTGATGCAAAAGCTATTTTAGTGAATAATCCTACTTATTACGGTATTTGTTCTGATTTGCGAAAGATTGTAGAATTAGCCCATGAAAGAGGAATGTATGTACTGGTGGATGAAGCCCACGGTACTCATTTCTATTTTCATGAAGCTTTGCCGGTGTCAGCCATGGAAGCAGGGGCAGATATGGCGGCAGTCAGTATGCATAAAACAGGCGGCTCATTGACACAGAGTTCTGTGCTGCTTACGAAAAATACTATTAATGCAGATTATGTAAGGCAGATTATCAATTTAACACAGACTACAAGTGGTTCTTACCTGTTGCTGTCCTCTCTGGATATTGCAAGAAAGAATCTTTCCTTGAACGGCAGGGAAATGTTTGAAAAGACAATGCAGTTTGCAAATTATGCAAGAAATGAAATTAATAAGCTTGGCGGTTATTATGCATTTGGTGAGGAATTGGTAGATGGAGATGCTGTATATGCCTTTGATACTACCAAGCTATCGGTGCATACCAGAGATATCGGGCTTGCAGGAATAGAAGTTTATGATTTGCTGCGAGATGAATACGGTATACAGATAGAGTTTGGCGATATTGGTAATATTCTTGCTATTATTTCGGCAGGAGACAGAAATTTAGAGATAGAGCGTTTGATTTCTGCCCTTTCGGAAATCAAAAGATTATACGAAAAAGACAGGGCAGGACTATTTGACCATGAATATATTAATCCTACCATTGCAATGGGACCACAGCAGGCTTTTTATGGAAAAAAGAAAATGGTGCCTATTGAAGAGAGTGAGGGTGGAATTTGTGGAGAATTTGTTATGTGTTATCCACCGGGAATTCCGATTTTAGCACCGGGAGAAAAAATTACGAAGGATATTTTAGCGTATATTGCTTATGCTAAGGAAAAGGGATGTTTTATGACCGGTACACAGGATATGAAAATTGAAAATATCAATATAGTGGAGGTAGAATAATGGAACTTTGGTATACAGACCAGCATACGAAAAACGTAAGATTTTCTATGAAGGTAAAGGAACAGCTTGCTACCTGTGAAAGTGAATTCCAACGGATTGATATTTTACAGACGGAAGAATTTGGAAAAGTATTGGTATTAGACGGGGAATTGATGATTACCCAGAAAGATGAATTTATTTACCATGAAATGATTACCCATGTGCCAATGGCAGTTCACCCAAATGTGAAAAACGTGTTGGTGATTGGAGCTGGTGATGGCGGAACTATCAGGGAACTGGTAAAGTATGAAAGTATCGAGAGAATCGATATGGTGGAGATTGATAAAAAAGTAACAGATATGTGCATGGAATATTTTCAGGAAACTGCCTGTGGGCTTTCCGACCGGAGAGTACATATGTACTTTGAGGAAGGGTTAAGATATGTAAGACAGCAGCACGATAAATATGATTTGATTATTGTGGACTGTGCAGATCCTTACGGACCGGCAGAAGGGCTGTTTACCAAGGAATTTTACGGCACTTGTTTTAAAGCATTGCACGAAGATGGAATATTAATTAATCAGCATGAAAGTCCATACTATAGCGAACATTCCAGAACTGTGCAGAAGGCACATTCCCATATTCAGGCGGTGTTTCCATACAGTACAGTGTATCAGTGTCATATTCCGTCCTATCCATCAGGACACTGGCTGTTTGGATTTGCTTCTAAAGTGTATGATCCAATTCGGGATTTGAAGGAAGATAAGTGGAATGAGCTTGGAATAGAAACCAGATACTATAACACAGATTTACATAAAGGAAGTTTTTATCTTCCAAATTATGTTATGAAATTATTAGGAATGAAGTAAGGAGAGAGAAAACATGGGAAGAGCGTTAATTATCGGAGCAGGTGGAGTTGCCAGTGTAGTTGTTCATAAGTGCTGTCAGAACAGCGAAGTGTTTGAAGAAATCTGTATTGCGAGCCGAACAAAGTCAAAATGTGATGCTTTAAAGGAAAAATTAGACGGTGGTAAGACAAAGATTACCACAGCACAGGTAGATGCAGACAAAGTAGAAGAATTAGTTGCTTTAATCAATGATTATAAGCCGGACATTGTGATTAATGTGGCATTGCCATATCAGGATTTAACCATTATGGATGCCTGTTTAGAGACCAAAACAGATTATATGGATACTGCAAACTATGAGCCACTGGATACTGCAAAGTTTGAATACAGCTGGCAGTGGGCTTATCGTGAGAAATTCGAAAAAGCAGGCATTACAGCTTTGCTTGGCTGCGGATTTGATCCGGGAGTTACCGGAGTATTTTCTGCCTATGCGGCAAAGCATTATTTCGATGAAATTCACTATATTGATATTTTAGACTGCAACGGTGGTGACCATGGTTATCCATTTGCCACAAATTTCAATCCGGAAATCAATATTCGTGAAGTATCTGCAAATGGCAGCTACTGGGAAAACGGCGGCTGGGTGGAAACTAAGCCTATGGAAATCAAACGTGTATACAATTTCCCGGAAGTAGGGGAAAAGGATATGTACCTGCTTCATCATGAAGAATTAGAATCTTTAGGAATCAACATTAAGGGAATCAAGAGAATCCGTTTCTTTATGACCTTTGGACAGAGCTATTTAACCCATTTAAAATGTCTGGAGAATGTGGGAATGACTTCTATTGAGCCGATTGAATTTGAAGGAAAACAGATTGTGCCATTACAGTTCTTAAAGGCTGTACTGCCGGATCCTGCATCTTTAGGACCAAGAACAGTTGGAAAAACAAATATAGGATGTATTTTCCAGGGCGTAAAGGATGGACAGGAAAAGACTTATTATGTATACAATGTGTGTGATCATCAGGAATGCTATAAGGAAGTAGGCTCTCAGGCTATTTCTTACACTACAGGTGTACCGGCAATGATTGGAGCTATGATGGTAATGACTGGAAAATGGAAAAAACCGGGAGTATATAACGTGGAAGAATTTGATCCGGATCCATTTATGGAAGCGTTAAATAAATGGGGACTGCCATGGCAGGAAGACTTTAATCCGGTGTTGGTGGATTAGAATTTGACGTGAAGCGTCAACGAGGAAAAGTTGTAGACTTTTTCGAATCTGGGGGAATGTGGTGTGACAAGGGGGGACGAAGAAAGGTTGTGGTATCCTCTGGGAAGCAGACAAAATGCTCCCTAGAGATACCACAACCTTTCTTCTGTTTGGTGGCACAGCCACATAACAGAATGGCAATAACTATCAATATTTACTATATAGGAAAAGATGGAAATGCAAAAAAGTTTGTGGAAGAGATGATTTCAAGTGGAACGGTATATCTCGGATGAAATAGGGATACCGGAACAAGATGAAAAATTTATTAAATATTGACTAATTATGTTATGGAGAAACAGAAATAAGGTGAGTAAATGGGAAAAATAGAAAAATCTGCCAGTGCTGTAAGTGTCATAGGTGGAGCTGATGGACCAACCTCGGTTTTTATAGCAGAAGAACATAGACCAACGATAAAGCAGAGGATTCAGGGAGTTGCATTTAAAAGAAGAAAATCGCAGATTGAGAAGTGCATAAAGGCTGAACCACACAGTATGAGTGAGGTTATGAAGTACATAACGGAAAAGTATGGTTTTGTTGAACTTGACCGCGGTTCAGATGAATACCAGATTCAATATAAGGGAATGAGAGCTTCATTTATTATGGAATATGCTCCGGAATTATTAGGGGAATATGCAGAGTGTCCTCAATTAATGAGCAGAGATGAGGAAGGCATCCGAAAATATATAGAGCAGCAAGAACTACGGCAAAAAGCAGCGGAAAGTGTTTCAGAAGAATTGTTCGATATAGATTTTCACATTTTTAAGAAAAAACTGGGGGATGGTGAAATGGATTTCCTGATTGAAACAAAATATGAATATATAGGAGGGGGATTTAACGGCTCAGGAAACATCAAAAGACGGCAATACGAAAAAATGTACCGCGATGTTTATGGATATTATGGTGTGTCAAAAGAGGATATTGATAATAAAACAAAAAGATATGAAGAGGTAGTCCGAATGTTGGCGATAAGGTAGAAAGCAGGTTTGCAACAAATGAGGTGGAAAATATGAAGCTGTTTCATTGAACAGAAATTTTTTACGGAGGGATTGTTTATGAGAAAATGTATTTTATTATTTTTAGTTATATTTGCTACAATGTCCATGAGTGCGTGCAGTAAGCAGGATACTGAAATAGATAAGACAAAAGAATTAATAACAACCGAACAGGAGGAAATGAATACTCAACCGAATGATATAAAAACAACGGTTAGTGGTTCCTTTACTGTTGGTGTTCGAGATGTAATTCCAGATTACTGTTCTGATAATGTAACACCCAATGTTGCTGTTGTTACAGAATTTCAAAGCTATCCATTTACAATATTTGTGGGAGAAGAGATTGGAAGCCAATTAGAGGCTGGCGAAATTTATGTGTTTACAATAAAACCTATAGTTGTAGATTATCCGAAAGAATATTTGGAGGGAATGAACCTATCATCTTTGGTATGGGAATTACCTGACTTTGAAATAACAGATTTTAGATTAGCAAATGAGAATGAACTTGGTTTAGAAAGTCTGTGCTTAACAATAGAATAATAGATAATAGCTATAAACAAATGCTGTTATGAGTATGAATGGAGTAACTGATGATGAAGAACACTTTATTCGAGCTAAAGGTAATGCATACAATTTTAGTATTTGTGGAGGAGACATAGTATGAAAAAATTAGGTTTGGTTGGTGGTATGGGGCCAGAATCAACAATTCCGTATTATCACGATATAGTATATGGAGTTCAAGAAGCATTGGGGAAATCGCTATTTCCTGAATTGTCAATTGAAAGCGTAAATGTCTTTGAAGTTTTAAGGCTATGCGGTGAAAAGCAGTATGACGAATTAACAGAATATCTAATAGGAGCAATCAATAATTTGGCTAAAAGTGGTGCTGATTTTGCGGTATTGTCAGCAAATACACCACACATCGTATTTGATAAATTAAAAGAACAATCACCTATTCCGTTAATTAGTATTGTTGAAGCAACTTGTGAAGAAGCTAAACATAGGGGATTAAAAAAAATTGGTTTATTAGGTACAATTTTTACCATGAAAGGAGAATTCTTCAAAATCCCTTTTGTAAAAAACGGAATCCAAGTTACTATTCCGACGGAAAGTGAGATGGAGTTGATAAATGATAAAATTTCAACAGAGTTAGAACTGGGAATTGTAAAAGAAGAAACATTATTATCTTTTCAGAAAGTAATTTCGAGAATGAAGGATGAGGATGGTATAGAAGCAATCGTGTTAGGTTGCACAGAACTACCTCTTTTGTTAAATGATGAAGTAAGTTCAGTTCCTTGCTTAGATACAATGCAGATACATATTAGTTCTATCATAAAGAACATTTTAGAGCGATAAATTGGGATTTGTAAGAGAAGTGTGGCAAGGGGGCGAAGAAACTGTCGGTTTCCCTCTGGGGAGCCGCTCTCGGCACCTGCGACTAGTCCACGTAGCTGTAAGAGCGTGAGGCGTATCGCCAAACAGGGCTCTCACCTCACGCTCTAACAGCTTCGGAACGGATTCTCCGGTGCCTACCGCTAAAATTCTCTCCAGAGGGAAAACGACAGTTTCTTCTTACATATTGGCACACTTGTACAATTTCCTTCGGTTGTCGCTAACGAAAGCTACTAACCAATAATGTAGATTTAGCATTTCCGCAGGAATTCTGTTGTGTGGCTGTGTCAACGCACAGAAGAAAGGTTGTGGTATCCTCTGGGGAGCATTTAGCGGAAGTGCCGGAGAATCCGTTCCACAGTCGTTAGCTTGTGAGGCGAGAGCCTCATTTGGCGATACGCCTCACAAGCTTACGAATGTGTGAACTAGTCGCAGGCACTGAGAGCG
>JBGVOM010000095.1:0-2134 GCA_045126515.1 Lachnospiraceae bacterium | reverse complement strand
GTAAGGTTTGCCTGTAATAGTGTTGGTACGGGAAACTATATTTTTCAAATGGTTGAAATACAGGTTTTTAGCGGTATCTGATTTCATATAGTTGCCCACGAAGGTTTCAAAATTGCTGTAACCGTCAATTCTTGGGATAGGGGCCTTTCCATATCCTGCCCAGGTGAGATATTGGGAGTATCCGCCACTCCATTCCCACGAGTTGTTCAAATATAGAACAGCCTGCATATCTCTTTTGCCCATTTCTACCAAAAGATAGTCCAAACCTCTTAAAAGGGTGTCGTTGTAGACTCCGGGAGCTGTTTGGAGCATAGGCTCCACTTTGCAGGGTAGCGAGGTATCTCCGTCAGCTCCGACAAGAATTCTCAAGTTGTCGATTCCCAATGCTTTAAGGCTGTCAAGCTCTCTTGCAAGGCGTTCTCTGTTGCCCCCTTCCCCTTCTGATGCCAGAATAGTTGCATACCACATATTTGTTCCAATGAAATAATATGGTTTGCCATTTTTGACAAACTGGCCATCTTTTACTGTAATAATCTGTGAAGTTCCATTGCAGCAGGCAGCTGTCATTGCCACTGCGATGAGCAGAAATATCGATTTGAAAATTCTCATATTTATAGATTTTTAGATTTGCTTTTTCTTAATTTGTTGAACCACAGTCTGATTCTGTATGTGCTGGTCCAGAATTTGGAAATGAATCTCCACCATTTGGATGATGTGATGAACTCTTTACCTCCTTTACAGGTGCCGAAAACTGCTACTCCAAGAACATCAGAAACAGTGGCTCTCTCATAGACACCATAGCAGCCATCTCCTCTCAGTAGCAGAAGTGTACCCCAAACGTGTACAACCCTCATAAGGCGGTAAGTTCCTGTAAATCTGTATTTGAACAAAACGATATCTCTTCTGCGGATGGTCATTCTGTCTTCTGCGGCAGAGGTGTTTCTCTTTTTTCTTCTGGGTACTTTATTGTGTCTGTCAATAATCATCTCCTGATGATCGGTAATATCATCTCCTTTTTTCAGGGGAGCCAGGACAAGATAGTCTTCCCCTAATGAGAAGAAAGGGAGCATACTGGTTCCTCTGACGATACATTTGGCAAAATTACCTTTGGATAGTTCAGACGCAACATCCTGATACTCTTCAAAATATAAAGGTTCATCAAGTGCTTCTTTCATAATATCAACGCGGTTTTAAGGTCGTTCCAATTAAAGATATTTCTATCTTTTTTAAGTCAGAAATCCTGCAAAGATAAGAAATCCAAAATATAATTTTAAATTTGTAGGAATTATTAACTTTCAATAAACAACAATTATGAAGAGAATATCTGTAAAATTTCTCCTTATGATGGCGGTATTGGTTCTGGCTGCAGCTGACGCATTCGGACAAAAGAAACCATTGGATCACTCTGTTTACGATTCCTGGGAAAGGATTTCCGGAGTAAAAGTTCCATATAATGGCAAGTTTGTCGTATATTCAATATCTCCACAACAAGGGGATGGAGTATTGTATCTGTATGATACTCAAACCAAAAAGACAATCTCATTAGATAGGGCGACCCGTCCTGTCATCAGTCGTGACGGTTCTACAATGGTGGCTTTGGTCAAACCATTCTACCAGCAGTCCCGCCAAGCGAAAATAGATAAAAAGAAAGCTCCCGAAGCTCCAGCAGATACACTTGCGGTAATGAATCTTTACAATGGAGAGGTTGAAAAGTATCCCGCAGTGGAAGGTTTTCAGTACGGAAAAGACTTGAAGGAGTTTGTGGTATTCAGAAAAGCACAGCTTACCAAGGCAGACAAGGATGCAAGAGATTTGCTCGTGTTGAATCTTAAAAATAATAGTATTGACACTCTCAAAAGGAGTGATTCGTACAGATTTGCTGAGAATGGTTCAAAATTGGTTTACACCACAAAGCCTGACAAAAAAGATTCTTTGGGCAAAAAGGAAATCCATATCTATGACCCTTATACTCAGGAAGATCATATAATTTTCAGCGCTGATCCAAAATTGGAATTCTCACTCCCTGTATTCAATGAACAGGCTACAGCTGTCGCTTTCTATGCTCAACCCGATACAGCAAAAGCCAATAAAGAGTTCCGCACCATCTATTATGCGAAACTAAATGGAAAAGATA
>JBGVOM010000094.1:0-14106 GCA_045126515.1 Lachnospiraceae bacterium | reverse complement strand
CATAAACATGTACCACCTTTAACTTTGATACATCTATTATACCAAAAAAGAGCCTCAAAGTCTTGTAAATACTTACTTTTTAGCTCTTTTTACGAGAAAAGCCCGCGACGAATGTCGCGGACTTTGTCTACAGTCTGAAATGCAGACCTCTGGTCTGCATTTTTTAACTTTCCAATGTAAAATCTCCTGATTCTCTTGAACAAATCGACATACTGATATGACAGTCTGCTAAAAATTCATAATTCACATCCATTCCATATTTTACATCAATCTGAATCTCTTCGTCCTTCTCATCTACATGTATGGAATCTGTATCTAAGCCTATAAGAATATTCCCAAAAGGTGTCTTATAATAAGTAACATTCTTTTTTCCACTTTCAAATACCATATGTACATTGCTGCTTCCTTTTTTCAGTAACTCAAAACTGTCCTCTTTAAATTTTACCACACAGTTAGAAACACCATCAATTCCCTCTGTAATTTCATCATACTTTAAATAATGCTTTCCATTGCGGTTGTAATATTCTCCGTTCGTGATTACTTCAATGGGTTCCTCTGGATTTTGTTCCTCTAAATACTGTAATCCTGAAATTTTAATAATAACATCTTTTGTCATATTCCTCTCCCCTAACTTTTTTTCTTCTACTTATCATCTGTCCTATGGTGTTATGACATAACACATTGGTGTATAAATAACGCCATCTTTCGTTATCTCACCTGCCGTATCCTGAAATCCTAACTTATGATAAAATTCCACCGCATACGGAGATGCATTCACACTAAACCGATATTCCTTATACTGCTCTCTGGAATAGCGGAAGGCACTGAAAACCAATGCACTTCCCACTCCCATTTTATGATATTCTTTCTCTACAAACAGCAACGAAAGATGGCTCTTATTCCGAATCCCTGCAATTCCCACCATTTTTCCTTCTATAAAAGCGCCAAAAATCAGATACTCACCTAACAAAAACATTTTTTCTAATAAAGGATCGTTGATAAATTCGTAGAAGCTTTTCACTCCCTCTTTCGTATAAACATCTCCTTCAAATTCTAAAAATGTCTTCCATGCAATTTCCATGGCACGTTCAAACTCTGCTCTCTGTATCTGCCGTATCTCCGCCATTTTACATAAACTCCTATTTTACTTCATTAGTATATGGACCGCCCTTTTCCAATTCTGCTGCATTTTCCATAGTACATCTTGCAATTGCCTCCATGGCTTCTGATGTAAAAAATCCCATATGGGATGTAATCAGAACATTTGGAAATGTAGTCAATCTTGCCAGATTTTCATCTGTAATAATATCGTCAGAACGGTCTTCAAAGAAAACCCCTGCTTCTTCTTCATAGACATCCAGTCCAACGCCTGCAAATTTTTTATTTAACAATCCTTCAATCAATGCATTGGATTCAATCAATGCACCTCTGGAAGTATTAATCAGATATATATTATCTTTCATCAAAGAAATTGTTTCTTTATTAATTAAATACTTGGTATCTTCTGTCAGTGGACAGTGCAATGTGATAATATCTGATTTCTTCATTAATTCTTCTAATGATACATAAGTTACATCCAGGTTTGAATTAGGGTATGGGTCATAAGCAAGTATCTCTACGGAAAAGCCCTTTAACAGTTTAATCATAGCCTGACCAATCTTACCGGTACCCACCACACCTACACATTTTCCGTGAATATTGGTGCCCATCAAACCTTGAATACTCATATTGAAATCTCTTGTTCTTGTATACGCCCGGTGGGTCTTCCTGTTTACTGTCAAGAGCATGGCCAGTGCATATTCTGCCACAGCCTCCGGTGAATAAGAAGGTACTCTTAAGATAACCATTTTATCCTTTGCCGCCTTTACATCCACGTTATTAAACCCGGCGCACCGCAAAAGGATTCCCTTTACCCCCATTTCGCACAGCTTGTCTACCATGGAAGATGTAATCTTATCATTTACGAACACACAAATAGCGTCAGCACCTTTTGCCAGAACAAGGGATTTTTCTGTACATTTACTTTCCACAAATTCTATTTCCATGTCGTATTCTCTAGATAATGGTTCAAACCAAACTTTGTCATATGCCTTTGTTCCAAAAAATACAATTTTCATTTTCTTTTTTGTCCTTCCTGTATTAATTTCTTATACATAGTATCCCTTAGCTTTTATAAATTATTACTACTATTTGCATTAGAAATCTGTTGCATAATCCAGTTTGCCAAATCTTTATATACCACATCTTTGTCGGTTTCATTGAGAATCTCATGACGGTCATCTTCATACAGCTTCATTTCTACTTGAGAATAACCAACCTTTTTCAGTAATTCATATGCCATTTTCACACCTTCGCCATAATCTCCCACCGGATCCTTTGCACCTGATACGAAAATTACAGGTAAATCTTTTCTCACATCTGCGAAATTTTCTTCTTTCTGAATATAAATAAAAATTTTGAATAAGGTTCTATATCCATTCACCGTGAAAATAAAATGATTTCTCTCATCGTTTTCATAAGCATCCACCTGCTTTGCATCTTTTGTAAGCCAGTCGTGGTCTGTTCTGACAGGACTAAACTGACGGTTGAAAGAGCCAAAAGCATGATTGTTAATCAGTTTGCTTCTGTACTTATCCCCATGTATTATGGAAAGCATTTTTGTTAACCACACACCCCATTCCAATAGAGGTACCGGTTTGGAGCCGGTTCCCATAATAATGGCTCCATCGATGCCTTTTCCGTATTCCATTATGTATTTTCTTGTAATAAAAGAACCCATGCTATGTCCTAAAATGAAATATGGTTTCCCCGGAAAAGCCGCCTGCGTCAGTTTTTTTAATCGATGCACATCTCGCACCAGAATCGTTTCCCCGTCGTTTTTACAAAAATATCCACGGTCACTATCCTCTCCCACAGAACTACCATGACCCAGATGGTCATTTCCCACTACTACAAGTCCCTTTTCTGCCAAGTAATTTGCAAAATCATCATAACGGTCAATATGTTCCACCATTCCATGTACAATCTGCACTACCCCTTTAATTTCCCCTTTTTGTGGTATCCAGCGAATTGCATGTATCTTGGTTTTGTTATCTCTGGAATCGTAGGTAAATTCCTCTTTCGTTACCATAAAACCCTCTCCTTACCTTTATATATGTAATAAGTATAAACTATTCCCAACCAGAAAACAACTTAAAACTCACTTTAATATCCTTGCTGTCTACATTAAAAATACTGTCATATTCCTCCTGTGTCAAAACCTCTTTTAACATTTTTTTCTGATTTTCTTCCAGCACACCATATGCAGAATCTACAAAACACAAGTTGGGATATAATACACACCACCAGTTTTTCCCCTCAGCCTCTCCGATTTCAATTTTCAATGCCTGATACACCCCTGCCGGAAATACAGCTTCCCCATAAGTTTTAATAGGAAAATAGCTTTCTGTCAGCATAACTTTTGTTTCATAAGTGTAGCCCTCCTGACGGATAATTCTCTGTGCTTCCTGCTCTATTTCCTCTAAATAAAGGTTGATGATATATTTTGTGCTTTCCAAATCTTCCCCCATCTGTGTCAGGTTGCTTACGTAATCCACAACACCTTCTTTTACTTTCATTTTTAGTGCCTGATCTTCTTCACTGTCACTGTTTGCAATCACATGAAAACGCAAAATTTCCTGTGCCATATGTTTTTGATAATCCGCTGCTTGTGTCTGGCTTCCCCATCTGACCGCTGCTATGTACAATAAAATTCCCAGTATGAGGGTACTTCCAAACATCCCGTATTTTTTTCCTTTTTTCTGATTTTTATGATATTCATTATTTTTATAAATTTCCTGAAACATAAAATAACCTCCTAATAAGTTCTATTAAGAGGTTATCCGCTTTTTACCATTTTTATACAATTACTTCAACATTATTTTAAATTTTTGATATAGTTTCGGATGGCTTCTTCCTGATTATCAATGTGAACACAAATCGCCTGAAATGCTTCGTCCTCATCACGTTTCTTTACTGTTCTTATAATTTCTTCATGCTCTTTTAAAATCACCGGATGAATCTTTGCATCCTTGATGTATTCTAAACGATAGCGGTACATCTGCTCCCGCAAATTATTTAAAATGGAAATTAATCGGTCATTTTTTGTAGCACTATAAATCACTGCATGGAAAGCTTCATCTGCCTCCGCCATCGTAACCCAGTCACCACTTTTTGTTGTTTCCACAAATTTCTTTCCGTTGCTTTCCAATACTGCAATTTCTTCTTTCGTGATTCTTCCGCAAGCAAGCTGGATTGCCAATCCTTCTAAAGCACGTCTTACTTCCAGTACATCCTGCATGCTTTTCTCTGTGATTTTTGCTACCTCCGCACCTTTTCTTGGAATCATCAACACCAGACCTTCCAACTCCAGTTTACGGATTGCTTCTCTGATAGGAGTACGGCTTACTCCCAGTCTCTGGGCAAGCTGAATTTCCATAAGGCGTTCCCCCGGCTTTAATTCCCCTTTTAAAATTGCCTGCCGTAATGTATTAAATACCACATCCCTCAGTGGAAGGTATTCGTTCATATTTACATTTAATGTATCCTGCATTATGGACTCCTTTCTTTTTATTTATTGTGAAACATGGTTGTAATGTATAGCTTCTTCACTTCCGGATTTTTTTCTAAAACACCATATGCCTGCTGTGCCGCCTGCTCTGTTTCAAACAAGCCAAACACCGTCGGACCGCTGCCGCTCATCATGGCATTGATGGCACCATTTTCTTTCATACTATTTTTAATCTCTTCAATGACCGGATATTCTTTTATGGTAACTGTTTCTAACACATTTCCCATCTTAGCTGCCATGCCCTGAAGATTTCCGGCTTTCATCTCTTCAATCATACCGTCCACATCCGGGTGGTATTTCAACTCATTTGCATGGAGATTTTCATAGACAAATTTTGTGGAAACACTGATTCCCGGTTTTGCAATGACCACGTAACAATTTGGTGCCGGAGGCAGTTTCGTAAGCTTTTCGCCGATACCTTCCGCCAAAGCTGTCCCCCGCATAATGCAGTATGGAACGTCTGCCCCAATCTTCACACCGCGCTCCTGTAACTCTTTTTTGGAAAGCTTCAAATCAAATAATTTATTGACACCATATAAAACGGCTGCTGCATCCGAACTTCCCCCCGCCATACCGGCAGCCACCGGAATAAATTTGTGCAGGTAAATAGAAATTCCTTCCTGAATATCAAATTCCTTCTTTAACAGGTCTGCCGCTTTGTATACAAGATTATTCTCATTGGTAGGCAGAAAACTGCTGTTGGTGGTAATCTGTATGCCTGGCTCATCACTTTTTTTTATTTCTAACTTATCATAAAGGTTAATAGTCTGCATAATCATACGCACTTCATGATAACCGTCTTCTCTCCTTCGCACCACATCCAAAGAAAGATTAATCTTTGCCAGTGCTTTTAAATTAATTTCGTCCATCCTAAACCTCCTATGGGCAAATTGTATTCTGTATACAATCTATTATAATTCATTTTTTAAAAAAATCAATGGTATTTCCAGACACATATAATATTTTCCAGAAAAAGATACGATAAATTAATTAAGAGGAACTAAAGTACCAAATCATTGTCATAAATCAAGGAGGATTCAGTATGAAAGTAAATGGAATTAGCGACGTAACTTATACCCAAACAGCTCAAAACACAACTACAGATACAGTCAAAACTGGTGCTACATCCAAAAACGAAGCTGCCGCTGTATACGAAGGCAGCAGCAAAAATACTTCAAAAACAACATACACACAGGACACCGAACTTGTTAATAAATTGAAAGCAGATGCAGAAGCACGCACGTCCCAATTAAGAAGTCTGGTAGAAAAAATGATGACAAAACAGGGACAGACAATCGCCACTGCCGATGACATGTGGAAGTTTCTTGCCAGTGGCAATTTTACAGTGGATGCTGCAACAAAAGCACAGGCACAGGAGGACATTTCTGAGGACGGCTACTGGGGCGTAGAACAGACCTCTGACCGTATTATTGATTTTGCAAAAGCCTTAACGGGTGGATATCCGGACTTAATCGACAAAATGCAGGAAGCCTTTGAAAAAGGTTTTTCGGAAGCAACCAAATCCTGGGGAAAGGAACTTCCTGAGATTAGCCAGAAAACCTATGATGCGGTAATTGAAAAATTCCAGACATGGAAAAACGAAGCAAATGGGGTTGTTGACAATATAGAGGCTTAGATTTTAATAAGGCTGGCTTATTGGTTTATAGGACGCCCATAGGCGAAACAACTTCTCCCCCAAAAGACAACATTACGGAAATGCCTTCTGGGGGAGAAGTTGTTTCGCCTATGGGCTGTTCTTTGGAATCGACAAGTGGCGTTGTCATAATCCTCGCTTTATTATTGCTAATGAAGTATGTGATATACATTTTCACCAAACTCATACCACATGCTATTCCAGCTGTCGTAAATAGCCATTACAAAAATTAATGCTATGGCAACTGCCACAGCGGAATAAATTTTCTTTTTAACATCTTTTTTAATCATTGTTGTTCTCCCTCCTTATGTTTACTCTAACAGATTTATCTTTTCCAGTAAATATGTAAGTACATTCTAAAACTTCACATTAGTTCTGCCTTCTTAAAATTCCTGTGTGTTAAAATAATCCAAACAGCACTCTCCACTACACTAGTAAATAATATCCATATCATCTCCGTTCCAGTAATGATATCTTTCGAACAAATTTCATATACCTGACCGGTTACAAATAATTTAGAAGCTTTTAATAAGAAATTGCTATTATATTCTGCGCCTATTAAAAAAGGTATGCTTTGTACCACAAAAATTATCCAGCCTATTAATGCCGCTACCACACCATTTTTCATGATAAACACAGCGGAAACTATCATAATAGTAAATCTAATAATCAAAACTACTAATAATCCCCATCGTAAAATCATTCCACTAATGTTCATATAATTTACGTTATATACAAAATTTAGCGCTACCAAAGCACCTGCCAAGATCAAACTGATAATAATCACATTTATCGTACTTTGTACTATATACTTAGCAAATAAAACCCTCTGCCTTTCTTTGCAATTAATCACTTGTAAGTTAATAAATTTGTTAGAAAACATTTTTCCTATATAATAGCTTGTTACACCAATACTAATCATAAAAAATATCATAAATTGCTGTTTCAACACAAGATTCATTAACTGGGTAACTGTCATATTTCCAGTATATTCCCATACGTTTCCCAAAGTTGCAGAAAGAATATATATTAGTGCAAAAATCATTGTATATGCATACACCTTAAATTGTTTTAACTGTGTATAAAAATCACTTTTTATTATATTTACCATATTTAATCCCCTAACACTTTCATGTAATATTCTTCTATACTGAACTTATTTTCTTTCAGTCTAGTAATATAAATTTCTTTCTTCGCCAATGCCTTAGATATCTCTAATATCACTTCAGCCTCAGCCTCAAAAAACACTTTCCCATCCTCTTCTCTAATATTACTGGAAAAGTTTGTAAGAATATTGGCCGCACCTTTATTATCTGATGTTATTATTTCATATTCACAAACCTCTTTTTCCTCCAATTCCTTCTGACTAATATTCTTCACAATCTTACCATTTTTAATAAATATATAATCAGTAGCCAGTTTATATAATTCATCCAAAATATGACTGGAAATTAAGATAGTGGTTCCCTGCCTATTGATATCTTTTAATAAATTACGAAATTCTACAATTCCTTCCGGATCCAGTCCATTCATAGGTTCATCCAAAATCAGTAATTGGGGGTTACATAACAGACACATGGCAATCCCTAATCGTTGTTTCATACCTAAAGAATATTTTTTTACTTTCTCGTATTTATATTTTTCTAAATTCACAAGTTTTAATAGGTTTGTAATGTCCTGACATTCTTCTATTCCATATAATTTTTTGGCCCACTCCAAATTTTCCACAGCGTTCATCTGATACTCAATACTCGGATACTCAATAATGACTCCCTTTTTTATATTTTCTTCCTTATATCGAATATAACCTTGCGTTGGAAATGTTAAACCGCTCAGCAAACGAAATAATGTAGTTTTTCCTGCCCCATTTTTGCCCACTAAACCATATATTTTCCCTTCATCTATCGTCAAACTGGGTATATCTAAAATTACTTTTTTTCCATACTTTTTTAATAGATTTTCTATCTGTAACAATTCACTCATTTTTTCTTCCTTATCCAAAAATTATCTTCATAATATCAGCCCAAAAATCACTTGCTACAAAAATTGTCGCAAACATTTTCCTCATCCTTTCATCCACAAAAAAACTGTCGAATTTTCCCGACAGTTTATTTTTACCACATTATTCTTATTTTTCAACCCCCAAACCTCCCAACGGTCGTTAAACTCTCCCAACGGTCATATTTTGATATGTATTGTGATTATATATCTTTGATTTTTTGTTGTTATCTCCATCTTTCCATGGTATTTCTCTACAATTGTCTTTACGTTTTTTAGTCCTAACCCATGGTTCCATGTATCCTTTTTCTTTGTTTCCGGAAGGCCGTTCTTAGCAATACTTACATTTCCTGACATAGCATTTTCCACCTGCATTCTTAAATATTTATGGCCTTGATTTACCTCAAATATAATTTTCCTTTCCTGCTGCTCCAACAATGCCACTGCTTCCACTGCATTCTTCGCAATATTAGAAATAATAGTACAAAGATCCTTCTGTTCCATAAGTTCCAGCTCTCCCATTTGTCCTCTTACGGTAATACTGCACGTATCTTTTATTGGAAGAAAATAATAATTTATCATTGTATTTACAATATCATTTCCCACATCATACTGCTTTTCCCGGATATTTTTTATTTCTCCTAAAATTTCTTTCAAATAATCTCTTAAACTATTATACTTTTCATTTTCACAGTAGTACTGTATTTCTAATAAATGATTCATTATATCATGACGAAACTGCCTTGTTTCCTGTTCTTTTTCCAATAATTTAGAAAAGTATTCCTTTTGCTGTTCATTATAGATTTCTAACATTTCTTTCTGGGTTTTATAATCTCTAGTAGTATTAAAATAATAAATCAGCGCAAATATTGTAATGCAAATCATACTTCCACCGACTGCCGTTAGCAGTGTCCCGATTCTATTTGCCCGTGTATCACCGCTTTCCGGAAGAATATATGTAAAATACATCAGCATAATACTCACAGCCAGCATAATTCCTATGATCAAAATATTCATCACAATAGGAAGCTGAAAAATATCCTTTTTCTTTTTTCTTCCCAAAACTTCATAATATCCCCATAACAAAATAAGTATGCATACTATACCGCAGATATCCCGAATATTATTACTACATTCAAAAAAATAATCAATGATAACTTTAATCATACTTTCCATCGTAGCTATCATTAAAAATGTTGTAAAAAAAATCCTTATGTTTTTGATAAATGATATATGAAATGCAACTGCTAACACGAAATATGTAGACATTATGATTGGAAAAAACATCACTCCACTATTCCACAAATTCCAACAACCTATGCAAAACATCATTCCACACAATATATATACACCTATATGCCACCATTTCGTATTTTTACATTCCACCCGTTCTCCCAATATAACATAATAAAATGAAAAAAACTCAAATATCATCAAACCATACACTAATCCAGTCCAAACCATATCCATCTTATCTATACCTCGTATCATATTCCATAAATGCCTGTAGTAACTCTGTCCTTCTCCGCCTTGCAATCTGCACTTGTTCTCCTGTAATTAAAATTGCTCTGTCCTCGCCGATGTCCTCTATCATGGAAAGATTTACAATATACGATTTATGACATTGAAAAAACAACTTATTCTCTAGTTGCTTCATCCATTCTCCTAGCGACAGACTGCTCTTATATTCCATGCTTTTTGTGTAAACATTTGTAGTTGTTTTATTCCCTTCTATATATGTAATATTCTTTTGCATTATTTCGAATATAACTCCATCCCGAAGTACACTGACCATATTGCCACCAAGTAGGCTTTCTCTTGCGCTATCCATTGCTTCAAAAAATTCATTCATTTCCACAGGCTTTGTAACAAAACGAAATGTTTCTATTTTAAAGGCTTCCTTAAACCGTTCCTTATTTCCGGTCAGCATAATAATTTTATATGCAATTCCTCTTTCCCTTAATCTCTCACCAGTTTTGATTCCATCTATATGTGGCATTTCAATGTCTAATAATAAAACATCTAAGTCATTTTCATATTTTAACACTTCATTCCCTGAATAGAAATGAACTATCCGGCAACATACATGATGTTTTTCTTCATATTCTTTCATCAAAAAATCTACTGTACTGTGTATACTCTGTTCATCATCACATATACCGATAATTAATCTATTATTTTCCATAACTAGTTTACTGCCTTTCATTTGTATTAATATATTATGGTTTTTCTAAACTTAATTTCCCCTTAAATATTATAACACTTTTTCTTTCACTTCTACATTTTGTCACCGAATGGTGTGTTTTTTATAACGAACGGAAAAAATTTTTATTTTTTAAAAAATAAAAAAATGGGATTTTCCCTGTATTTTAAAGGTTTTTCGCAATTTTACCGTTTTTTTGTAATTTCGTTCGTTATCAAAAACGTACCATTCAGTAATTATAACCCCACGAAAAAAGCCTCCGGCATATCTACTCACCGAAAGCTTTCCTATTTTTATTCCTACACGACTTTCTACTTCTGCATTTTTACGCCGGACGGCTGATATTCTTACATAAAATCAGCCTGTCGCCTTTTTTTATCATATCACTTTCTAAATGATTTAATTCCTTTATCTCCTGCACACCCAGCAGATATTTTTTGCCGATGCTCCATAGACTGTCGCCATCCTTTACCACATAAACCACGATGCCTGCGATGTTTTCTAAACGGTCATAATCTAACGGTGCCTCTGCAATCTGGCAGATAACATCTTTTTCAAATTCTTCCACCGCCATAACTGACATATCAATGACTGCTTTTATTTCCACCTCTTCGCTGTCAATCATGGTGGTATTCATCTGCAACGTTCCTACTTCCACTTGGTATATGGTGCTTTCCTGTAAATCATTCATATCTATCTGCTGGTTGAACGGCAACTGAACCATTTTTCCATAAAACGGAATATTGTCATCTGCGCCAACATACAGTACCAAAACTTCTAAAGTTCCCTCTATCATGACGCCATTGTTGCCCGTTTCCACCATGTCTATTCTGGCTTTTCCACTGCCGTTACAAATCTGTAGAATCCGTGGTTCTTCTCCTTTAATCCTCATTCTTTCACTGACTCTGCATTTAGACATATTATTCCCCACCAGGCGCTGGAAACGAAGCCTGTTGGTTTCCGGCTGCAATTCCATGGAAGTACTGTATACATCTTCTACCAGTTCTACCATTTCCTCTTCATATATTTTCACATCCATATCCAGTACTGCATCCAAGGCAATGATCCGTTCTTCTCCGTCATAGTCTGCTTTTATTTCCATATCACAGCCCCGCAGTCTGGTCCTAATATCCGGTACCATTCCCTCACTGCAGCCGCCACACTCTAATTCTTTGGTAAATGCCACTTCTTCATTCATCCATTCTAATTTATTTTCGTCGCCCTCACCACGGTAAAGCACGAAAATATTTAAACTGCCACATACATTAATTTTTCCCTGTAACAGCTTAATTTCTTTGATATTTAACGAACTGTCTTTCCACACAATCTCATGAATATTATTTTTTCCATTGGGAAGGGCAATTTCTTCTTTCACACGAAGCATATCCTTTTTATTAATGCGTAACTGTAAAATCTCCATAGGATTTTTCCAAAATTCAATTCCGTTTTTATCTGCAATATCCACACTGATTTCTTCCTCTATCATTTCTTCTGTGGTCACCTGCAGGGTAACTACTGCCTGTATGCTCATTTTTCTGGAATTAATAATTCCTATCCGTAAATCTTCTAACTCTCCCTGGGCTCGAATCTGTTCTCCCTGTTTTAAGCCTTCCATGTGAACATACTCTTCAAATGGAATTTTTCCTTCTATACTCTGGATTTTTCTTTCCTCGCTGTCACTGATATACATCACTAGAAAATTCAAATTCCCCTTAATCCAAGCCTGATTTTCATTTGCCTTCACTTCTTCTAACACAATATCGCCTTTTGTCTCAATGGCACTTATCATATCCGGGCGGTTATCCGGTACATTCATGTCATCATCTAAGGTAATTTGTGTCATCTCCCTTTTGTCATTTACCATCATATGAATATTTTTTTTAATCAGTTCCATGAGTTCCTCCTATTCAAATACTACATTTTTATCAATCCATTTTAGTTTTACTACCACATAAGGGAAGCTTTTATTGTTATCTGTTTTTTCTCCTGCTGTTGGTCCAATGAGGCTGCTATGAAAAAAAACTGCATTTTCCGTCTCATACAGTTCATCCACCGCAATACTATAGCCTCCACTCTCCTGGGTGCCATATCCCCTGGCAATATAAAGATTCTCATTATCACTATATGTAAGCTTAAATTCTTCTGCCTTTTTTTCTTCTATCTGTGCAGCCAACTCCTGTGGAATTTCATCCTGACTCATCACACTAAATTCTAAATCGTTTAATTTCTTATTATCATCCGACTGCATGGAACAACCGCATAAAAACAGTATTGCAAAAATGAAAGGAACTATTTTTTTCATATTGTGTCCATCCTGTACCTTTTTAACTATTGTATGTAAGGAAGTGAAAGGTTATGATTAAAAATTCTCTGTACACCTTTTCAATTTTGCCTTATAATATTGCTTGAAGTGTCAAATAAATAAACAAGAGGTGTTACACATGATTCGATTTTTAGTTGTATGCTTGACTGTAATAGGCTTTCTGATTCTGGCGATTCCGGTTATGCTGGTTGAGTGGATAATCGGAAAATTCAGCCCTGATTTAAAATCCAAAAGTTCCCTGAAAATTGTAAATGGTGCTTTTTCTTTGATTTTATGGGAAACAGGTGTAAAAATCACTGTACTTGGAGAGGAAAATGTACCACAAGATTCTCCGGTACTCTACGTTGCAAATCACAGAAGCTTTTTTGATATTCTGGTAACTTATGTAAGAGTTCCACGGCCTACCGGTTATATCGCAAAAAAAGAAATGGAAAAAGTACCGCTTCTGAGTACCTGGATGCGCTATCTCCACTGCCTGTTCATGGATAGAAGTGATATTAAAAAAGGCTTACAGACTATTTTAGAAGGGGTAGAGAAATTAAAAAATGGTATCTCCATTTGCATCTTCCCGGAAGGAACCAGAAATAAAGGGGAAGAAGGTTCTCTACTGCAATTCAAAGAAGGAAGCTTCAAGATGGCTGCAAAATCAGGCTGCCCAATTCTTCCTATAGCAATCAACAATACTGCGGATATCTGGGAAGCCCATTTTCCAACCATCAAAAAAACGCATATCGTTATTGAATATGGAAAACCTATTATCATAAAGGATTTACCAAAAGAACAGCAGAAATTCATCGGCGCATACTGCCAGGAACAGATAGCTGATATGTTAAAGAAAAATGCGGAGTTGCTTTAAAGATACAACGATTAAACTTTTAGTGTGACGGGACGCCCATGAGAGGAACCGAAGGTTCCCGGACAGGCGGAAATAGCGCTCCAGTGAACTAAATTCTAAGGCACACTAGGTTCATCGCCTTAGGGCACTTCACCAAGTGTTGCCTAAGAATTGGATTTCACTTCTGCTAAAAGCATTTCCTGATTGCCTGTCCGGGAACCTTCGGTCCCTCTCATGGGCTGTGCATGTCAAACACCAAAGATTAAAGTGCAAAACTTAATTGTTACGATTCTGACTTAGTTGTTTTCATGAACAGCTCATAGGCGGTATCACTTCTTCCTTGGAAGGCAGTTTAAGAGGCGTTTTTAGCAAATACGAAATCCACTGTCAAGGGCGGCTTAGGCGTGACTGCTTTCTGGAACGTCTTAGCCGCCCTTGACAGTTAGTTGGTATTTGGGTTGCCTCTGCCTGCCAAGTAAGAAGT
>JBGVOM010000093.1:0-30705 GCA_045126515.1 Lachnospiraceae bacterium | reverse complement strand
TCCATTTGGACCGCCTCCTATTCTTTGAGTTTGGCTTGCGACACCATTCTCATTGTATCATAGGAGGCTTTTTATTAATATCCTCATCGTTTCCACTTACCCTATTCTCCCCAGCATAGCTGGGGGATTAGACTTTTCATTAACTTTATGCGCGACAAATACCGCTCTGTCAAATTTATCAAATAAAATTTTTGTACTTTTTCATTATAATTTAAAATGGAGTTCAAGTACAGTACATTCTTAAACTCTATGGAAAAATATCCCATTTTAGAATTGGAATTTGTGGAGAAGTGGTGTGACAAGGGGGACGAAGAAAGGTTGTGGTCTCTGAGAAGCAGACCAAATGCTCCCCAGAGACCACAACCTTTCTTCTGCGAATTGACACAGCCACACAACAGAATTCCTGCGGATATGCTAAAACTACATTATTGGTTAGTAGCTTTCGTTGGCGACAACAGAAGGAATTTGTACAAGTGTGCCAAGATTTGAGAGGAAAACCGACAGTTTCTTCGCCCCTCTTGCTATACTTCCTCTACAAATTCAAAATTGATTATCACATTCAACGCATTATCTATATCCGATGCCTGCTCAATTGCCTTCGATAAATCATCTATAGCGAATTCGTGAGTAATCATCTTCTCAATATCCCATTTACCGGATTTCATAATCTCTAACACATCTGTAACATCCTGAGGTGTATATCCGCCACTACCCGTAATGGATTTCTGGCCAAATGTAAGTCCAAGAATATCTACCTCTCTTTTGTTTGTTCCTACCGCAACCATGACCATTTTACTATCGTACTTACCATATTTCTCGTACGCAGCAAGAACAACATCGGCTCCGGCCGCATCAATCCATATATCGCAATCAACAGCCTCGCCATTCATCCCCCTACTCTTTCCAATAATGCTCATAAGTCCAGACAGTTCCATATCATATTTGTTGTTATATACATCAAACCCCAGTTCTTTGCAAATACTAAGTCTGTAATCCGAATAATCACAGATAACCACCTGTTTGCATCCGAAATACTTTAGTGCAATTGCCGCTGCAATGCCAATGGTTCCTGCTCCAAATACAAGTCCTTTCTGTCCTTGACCGGGAAGAGCTCTTCTTGCCGCCCTACAGCCAACGGTAAATGGCTCTATCAAAGCAGCAACCTTGTCTGAAATTTGCTCATCTACATGATATATTGATTCTCCCCATATGGGATGCGGACAGTAAATATATTCGGAAAATCCGCCAATCGTTCCTGCTTTTTTCTTATCACCTGTTACTAAAAGAGGATAAGGATATACCCTGTCTCCTACCTTCACATCCGTTACATTCTTTCCAACCGCAGACACTCTGCAAACAGTTTCATGTCCAAATTCGCCACCGACAGTAATTCGATGTCCCAAACCAAGTCCATGATGATAAACTGCAACATCGGTTCCGCATACGCTGGAATATATATTTTTCAAAATAATTGCATCTTCACCACATTCATAATCTGGTATCTCTGCAATTTCTATGTTATGCACTCCTTGATATAAAGCTGCTTTCATCTATATTCCTCCTACTATCATGGTTCCTCTAATCTTCACTCTTTAGAGAATATTTAAATGATAATACGGACAACAGCACGATAATCAGCCAAATCGCAGTGCTTGAAACTATCGACAAAGTCCTCATTTTTTCCGTAATTTCTCCTGCACTTGCTATAATCATCGTATTCTGCAAGGTCACCACTGCAACAAGCGTATCAATCAAATTTGCTGTCCTAAGTTCTTTTATCAGAACATTGTCAATTCTTCTTGATTTAGAATAATGCATGATTGCCATTACGATTCGATATGTGGTATAGGTTGCCATTGTTATTGCCGGAATCATTCCAAGATTATAAGTTCTGTCACCCCTAATCATCACAACTATTGGAATAATTAAAGACACATTCATCAAAAACATAATAACATGTGTTAAATAGAATATTTTCCTTTCATGCTTCCTCCTTAATTCCTCTGACATATCATATGTTTTTCTTTGATAGACTACAATGAGTCCCCTTACAACAGCCAGAAGAATATAATAAACACATATGGAACCATTCCATATGGATGAATAATAAAATCCAAGAAAACCATTATATATGGTAAATGCTATTCCTATGAGCGACGACAACGCTGACGTAGCAAATGTCTTAAAATTATAATCTGCCTTCCATACCTCCCAAAACCTCGTAATCACATCTTTCATCATTTACACTCCAAACTTCTTATCTTGAAGAGCTTTTTCGGGACGTACACAGTTTTCAATAATTACTTCAATCTTTTCTACAGGCTCCCTGCAATCACGGTTTATCCATTCCTGTATGATTGCCCAGATTCCTCTGAGATAGAACGCCATCCAATAATTCTGCTCATCCTTCGGAATCTCAAATCGCTGCATGATTGGCTCAAGAACATACTTTTTCATACCTGAATACATCATATCAGTTTTCATACTTACCGGATTATGAATAGCTGCTTTAAACACGTTTCGGTTGTCACATATAAACTGCAAATATGGTTTCAAATATTTATCATTGATAAAAACAAGCTTACTTAACGGTACATCTTCTATCTGTCCACTGAAAAGTTCTTGTGTTTTACCAAAAGATGCAAGAAATCGACTGACCACATATTCCGTAGTTTCTTCAAGAAGATCTCCTATTGTTTCATAGTGAAGATAAAACGTGGAACGATTCACTCCCGCTTTTTCACAGATTTCCTTTACCGATATATACTCTATTTCCTTTTCTGCTAAAAGCTTAACGAGCGCCTCATCCATCAGCAAGGCAGTATTAAAATATTTACTTTCCGATTTATTCATATAACACTGCCCCCTTTTCTTATTCTCCGGCTTCACTTATTTCTTTTGCCAGAGTCATAATCTCAAATGCATATTTCTTCTTTCCATTCTCCATCATTTTCCTGTAAATAGGATAGTTGACACTCACTCCGATAATTCCTATGATACCAACGATAATTCCCACAATCATCATAGCAGTTCCACCATTGCCAATAACCTTCATTGACAGGCACATTCCAGCTCCAAGTACAAGAGCCATCATCGTGCCAAAGGAAAAAGCAAAAATGTTCGCTGGCAACTTTGCCTTTTTGTCGAGTTTCTTAAGAGCAACCACCTTGGAAGTGTCCTTTGGTGCATACTCATTTGCAATTGCTTCTGCATAAATCTTATCTGTGTTCATAGCTTATAGCCTCCTTTTATTTGATAAGTCTATTATAGAAGCTTACAAACTCAAACAGAACAACACAGAATAGGAAAAGTGTTGATTTAAGAAAATGGTAATTAAAAATATCTCATTTTAGAATTCAAATTTATAATTCATTATAGTATGGGCATATATCCTCATAGTGCCCGTCTTTCATACGAAATCCTTTTGGAATAATACCTAACAGAACAAATCCCAGACGTTCATAAAGATGTCTGGCATGGATATTCGTTGCTATTACAGCATTAAATTGCTTTCCTGTCTGACTGGTTAAAATCTCTTCCTGCGGAAAATCCACCGCTTCATCATCAAATTCTCTGTCCTAAAAAAACAGGTTCGAGATGCACCGGATGCCCTGCCGTATAGATTGCTACATTAGGACTCAATAAGCAATTATCTACAATCACAACTTTTGCCACATCTATAATTGTACAATTATAGGTTTATGTTGTTCTCCCCCACCTGCTTTTCAATTCTATCATCTGTTACAATGTGCTCAATTCCTACATGCTCCTTGCTCAAGTAATCTTTTAAAAAGGTAGGGAAAGCCTTAACTTTATCCAATTCTTCCAACGGCACCCAGTGCATTAGTTCTTTATCTCCAAAAGCACTGATGCTATTGCTGTTTAATTCCTTTGTTCCCCTTGGCTTCATCATATAGTAAAAACTCAGTTCATGACACTCCAAGCCCTTTAGTGTTCCTGTGTTATTATTAAAGAAGTTCTCATGTATCACTGCAAGATAATCAATCTCATAATGAACACCTGTCTCCTCATATACCTCTCGAAGTACAGCTTGCTCTGCAGTTTCTCCCATATGAACCCCACCGCCAATAGAGTAATAATAATCATCTCTTTGGTTGCTGGCAAAAAGGGCACAGCCATCCTCTATAATAATTGCAGCAGCCCGATACCGAAACCAGTTGTTTTCTTTTGTAAATCCACAATCATACATTTTCTCTTCCTCTTTTCATTACTCCCCAAATTTTTCTATTGAAATAGAATTTTTACTCTGTAATAAAACTGACTTCATTTTTATACTTCAGGAAAAAAATCCCAAAAAGTACTCCGGCAAGTGACAAAGCGAAACCAAGCCCCGTGTAAAATACAGCAATAAATACCTCTGGTGCAATTCCAGAGGAACGAAGCCAAATTCCCCCACCCATCATAAAAGCCATAATAAGATAAGATTTTTTATCGAAGAAATGCCACACCGGACGAAATTCTTCCTCATATCCTTTAATACGCTTTGTATGCTTTATGCTCATTTTAAAAAACATTGTTCCAAAAGCAGCAAAAGTGAGCACTGACAAAAGAATATGTAACAGGGTAACCTTTATGTTTTGATAAGAAAGAATACCAAGCCTTGCCACATTAAATCCTGCCATAAGCCATACGAAGCCGGCAACTGCCAATAACGTCCTCTTTTTTACGTGAAAAATGGTTCTATGATTCATATTTTTTACACCTCTTCCTATCATTTTTTCATCTCCAAATATGGCAAAATTTCATATCCACACTTTTCATATACTTTAATAGCTCTTTCGTTTTCTTCCTCAACTTCTAATCTCAGTAATGCATTCGGATACTTTTTTTCAATAAATTCAAAAAATTGTGTACCAATCCCAAGACCTCTATATTTCTCTTTAATATACAGGTCTTCGATCCATATACATGGTTTGCCAAACTCTGTGGAAAAACTCTTTGCAACCATTGCATATCCTTGTACTTCCTGTCTCTCTTGGAAAATATATCCTTCTGCATATGGACTATCCCCAACACAGTGGTCTATATCACTACAAAATATCTCTTCTGACCCGTTACTGAGTACTGCCGGTGAAGCGTAAAACACTCTCATCATATCTAATACGCAGTTTCTGTCTTCTTCTACCATAGGTCTGATCTGATTCTTCATCTAACAATTCCACTCCTTATATCCAGCTTCATCACAAACGGCGAGGTTTCATCCTCGCCGTTCCGAAAGTTCCTGATACAACATTTCTAAACTACAAATTTATTCATATTTTCATTAATATTTTCAGTAATTTCAAGGTTATGAGTAGCTTCCTGATTCAGCGCATCCATATTCATGGCAATGGTGCTGACAGATTGGGCGCTCATTGCAATTCCTTTGGCATTTTCTTCAATTGCCACATCAATATTCTTTACCGAACCGTTAATACTGTCAACCATGTTCTTAATTCTTTCGCTACTTTCCTTGAAATTTTTCATCATATCAATAAGATTTCTTATATCATTCTTATAATTCTCACTAGTTTCAATAAGATTGTTATAACCATCATTTGTAGTTGCTTCCATATACTTAAGCATATTTTCAGACTTCTGCGCCAACTCTTCCACTATCGTTGTAACCTCGGTGCCAATGACCTTGATTTCCTCAGCCATTGCATTGGAATTAGAAGCCAGATTTTTAATTTCATCAGCTACCACGCTAAATCCTTTGCCCATTTCACCTGCACGTGCCGCCTCAATAGATGCATTAAGAGCCAGTAAATTGGTCTGATTGGCTATCTCAATAATATTGTCTGTAAGCTCTGTAATTTTAGATACTTTTTTGCTCTCTTCAATCTTATCATTCAGCGACAGCTTCATTTCTTCTGACTTAACACGAACCTCTTCCTTAGAACGCATTGCCGACTCATAAATCTCCTGGGTTGTCTTAATTATCTTCTCAGATTCTGTTGTATTGGCACTGGCTGTTTCTGTAATATCCTCAACTTTTTTCAAAGTTTCATCTATATTCTCACTAATAACAGTAAGAGATGCACTAACCTCCTGGGTCGAAGAACTCATTTCTTCCATAGTAGAAGAAATATCTGTTATCTTCCTTGCAGTATCTGAAATACTGCCATGCATTGTCTCTGATGCCTCTGCCAACACACCTGAATTTTCCTTGGTAGCTGTTATGATTTCTCTGATAAATCCAATAAAGTTATTTACATTTTTTCCAATTTCTTCTAACTCGTCCCCACTGTTTATATCCAGAGTTTTTGTCAAATCCCCATTTCCATTGCTGAGCTCAATCACTTTGTTATTAAGTATCTTAAACTGCTTTTGAAGCCGTGCCATAAGAAGTACAACCACAAGTATTCCCACGATAAATGCCAGCAAACAGATTACGATAATCGTATTTCGCACATTAGCAAGCTGAGCATACATCCAGTCTGTACTGATATCAATTGTAACAAGCGCCGCCACCTGATTATTTGAGTCATAAATCGGACTAAAGGCTGAAATATGACTTCCCCACTCATCAGTATATGGTTCACCTACCGTAGAAGTTCCCGCATAAGCTGTGGCTATGGCATCATCATAATCATATTTATCGCCAATAAGCCCCGGCGCATCCGGATCCGAATCAACCACGAACTCCATTACACCTTCTTCTACAAGCCTTGTCGTATACACATACTCTGAACCACTGTTGTAATAAAAAGTTCTAAGGGTAGCAAGGATTGTCTGATACTCCTGACTTTCCTCATCTCCGGCTTTAAGTTCATGAAACAAATCAGCCTCTCCCTTATCCTCAAGACTTGCACTGATACAATCAGCCACTGCAATAGCGTTATTTGTAATCTGTTCCGTTAAAGAATTACTCTCCTTATTGTACACCACAACCCCAAGGAGCACATCTGTCACAGCCAAAAGGGCTGCTACAATTACTGTAATTTTAAGTGCAATACTACTTTTTCTAACCTTCATATACACCCTCCCCAAATTCTCATTTGTATCTATGATACACTTTTATTTAATATTACCAAAAATGTAGCTTTATCTATAAAGAATTATATCATTTTTATTGTTTTTGTCAATTTATTTCTGCATATTCGTCATTTCTTTTGTCTATTTTGCACAACCCCATTATCTTCTTACACTTCAGTTCCAACCAAGCAATGAAACACTGACCATTGCTATACCCAACAGTACTAATATAACTCCACCAAACTTTGAGCTTTTTATATATAGTTCAGAGGGGCAGTCTGCACCATAAGATTTCCACTGTTCTGTAAGTTTCCAGACTAACGCTGGTTTCAAAAAGAAAACTAAACCCAAAATTATAAATGCTGCGCCTCCAATTATAACCTGTAACACTTTTATCCCCTCCATATAACTAATATTGCATCTCCCTAAGCCACCGCACTGACTGCTTTAGTGATTTAATTGTTTTTGTTTCCACTACACATCTGCACTGGTGCTTATCAGCTATCGCAAGTCTCTGCTTCAAGTCAATTTCGCCAGTTCCCAATGCCATGTGGTCTTTCTTGCCAAATGAATCATGAATATGAAAATGCCGCAATTTATTCTCATGTGCCATTATAAATTGCTCATCCACATTTCCGCAACTATTTGAATGCCCAATATCCCATGTTAGCGAAAACACTTTGCTTTGTAATAAATATTCAATGACAGATTTTTCATAGCTCCTGAAACCGTCTGTATTTTCTATACATATTTTTATATCAGCAGTTCCTATTTGTTTCTCACATATCTCCAAATACTTTTGAAAAGCTTCCATATACACGTCAAAATACTGTTCAAATAATTGCACCTTTTGCTCCGGTAAGGTAAAATGAACCCCATGATTCATGTGCATATTAAGCACTGGAACACTCAAATGCTCTGCTACCTCAATTGTTCGTTTTACTGTTTCCACATAAGCATCTGCCACTCCACGGTTAAAGTCTGCAACGTTCAAATTTTCATCCAAATGAATTGTAAAATAGATTCCCGCCTTCTTGGCAACATCTTTTAAATATGATATATTTTCTATTTTTTCCACCTGATACTCTGGAAGATTCATATTCAATTCAACAAATTGAAGTCCCAACTCAGTACATAACGCAATATTTTCTTCCAGATCTTTATTTTCAATCAAGACCGGCATTCCAAATTCCATCTACCGAAACACCGCCTTCACCGCCAGATAACATAGCCCATACAGCTTATGCTTCATCAGGAAAACAAACACCTTCCCTGTAAACATCAGTTTCGGCATATTATATTCTTCTAACGCTTCCTGTACATACTCATTTTCACAGATTTCACGTACTCTCCGTATTACCTGCTTTGGCTTGTCTTCTTTGTTTTTGTGAATTTCTTCCTTAATGCACATTAAGACAAGAAACAGGAAATCATTGGTAATCTGTTCGCTATAATCATAGATGGATTTCGCTTCATTAATCTTCATCAGCTGATTTCGCAGTATAATCAATTTATCCAGATAGTGCCTGTCATGCTTTCCTGTTAAAGAACTTTCGTTAATCCAATAATGATATGGATAATAGTCGTGTATCGCACAAATTGACTTTGTATCGATAAACGCTGCAAAGGTAATGACTAAGTCCTCTCCAATGCTGACTTCATCATTGCAATATTTAATATTATCCATAATAAGCTCCCGGCGATACAACTTCATGGCACGGGATGCAGGAATGGCACGGCTG
Source organism: Lachnospiraceae bacterium (assembly GCA_045126515.1). GTDB lineage: Bacteria > Bacillota > Clostridia > Lachnospirales > Lachnospiraceae > RUG11237. Next base: position 21,985 of record JBGVOM010000093.1, on the reverse strand, counting down.
TCAAAGCTGCCATCACATAAAAACACCGGTACAATTTCCTTTTTAATTTCTTTACTTCCATAAAAACTCTTTTTCAAACGGTCCGTCAGATATGTCTTCTTGCGATTTTCATTTTCAAACTCTTTCACCAGACCACACAATACCATATCTGCATCATAGGATTTCGCCTTTTTGTACATACGCTTGTACATATCCATGTCAATCCAGTCATCGCTGTCTACAAATCCTAAATAATCTCCGGTAGAAGCTTTTGCTCCGGCAATCCATGCGGAAGTCAGTCCACCGTTTTCTTTATGTATTACTTTTACCCTGGCATATTTTTGGGCATACTCGTCACAGATTTTCCCTGAACTGTCGGTAGAACCGTCATCCACCAGAATAATCTCCAAATCACGCTCTGTCTGTGCCAGAATACTTTCTACACATCGTTTTAGATATTTTTCCACGTTATACACAGGAACAATTACACTTACCATATCTCTTCCCCCATTACTTGCCCAATAGTCTTTTATAGAGTATCGGATTCATCAGGAAAATCCGATAGCCTATTCTGGTTTTTAAAGGCGTACCACCATATTTTTTCAATTCTTTATATGCACTTTTTAACTGTGCTTTTAATTCGCCTGCTTTTTCTTTGTCCTGCAAAATTTCCCATACCTTATAATATAAATCAATGGTTCCATCCATATATATTTTATACATAGGAATCAAAATTTCCGTTTCCTTCCGTTCTTTTAAAAAGGTCAGACGGTTTCTTACCGCCCATTCCCAGTCCAGACGCTTTAAGGAGAATTTATCCCTTGTGATACTGGTTCCACCGGTATAATAGCCATACAAAAAGCGATAAACAAATGCGACTTTCTCTGCCTTGTAAAACAGCTTATGGGTAGTTGCTTCATCCTCATGAATCCGTCCTTCGGGATATCTGACACCCTCAAACATACTTTTGTGGTACAATTTATTCCATGCCACCACATTATAGGCACCATCCCGCCAGCTCATTCCTTTTATCATTTCTTTTCCAGAAAATACTTCCATAGGTTCTGTTACTTCCTGCTTATCTTTCGTCATCACATCACCGTCAACATATTCATATCTGCACTGAGCAATCTGACTACCGTTGTGCTTACACGCCTGATACAACACTTCTATAAATTCTTTGGACACAAAATCATCCGAATCCACAAATGCCAGATATTCTCCCTTGGCTGCATCAATTCCGCTGTTTCTGGCAGCAGAAAGTCCTCCATTTTCCCTATGTATCACACGAATCCGCTTATCCTTTTGCTCCCAGCGGTCACAAAGTGCCGGGCAGTTATCTTTGGAACCATCATCTACCAGAATAATTTCTAAATTTTCATATGTCTGGTTTACAATGGAATTTACGCACCGGTCCAGATAAGTTTCCACCATATAAACCGGAATGATTACTGTAATTAAATCCTGCATTTTTTACTCCTTTGCTCCTGTGAGAATATTGAGAGCCAGTTTTCTCAGATGACACAGATACCATAAAGGTTTCATTTTCTCTTTCTGAAAGAAAATATTCAATATTCTCAAATCCAGCGGCAGATTTGTAATGTTTTGGTTCACCTTTTTCGTATAAGGGTCATTTGTGTATTGGGTGGCTATCTGCCGAAATGCTTGATACGTTATGGTTTTATCGTAAACACTTTCTGCCAAATCGCATAGAAATTCGGATATCAGACGTGAATAGATAATCTCTTCTCTGCCGTTCTGGTTCAGTTTTTTATGATAAAAATCTTCCGTGGCTTGGCAGATTTTTGTGGCTATTTGAACTTTATCTTCTCTTTTTTGAGAGGAAAGAGTTACTTTGCCCCGTTCCTGTAAGTAATTGTATAAAGGAGCAAATGCAAAAGATACTTTGTCTGTATTTTTTAATTGTTTCAAATAAGACAAATTAAACAGCAAATCCTCACCAAGACTTAGGTTTTCCGTAAACAGTTCTACTATTTTTTCTTTTTTGTACAGCTTGTTCCAAGGCATATTAAGGAATCCCTGTTCATATAATTCCAAGAACATGCTTCCCAGCGCATTCATTTCCACTGGCGAAGTATGACCTTTGTCCGGAACTTTTACAATATCCCTTCCCTGATAGTGATGATGAAAACCGGCAATGACTAGCTCAGACTGCTGTTCTTCCATAGCATTTTTCATACATTTACACATATCTTTTTCTAAATAATCATCACTGTCCACAAATTGGATATATTCCCCCTGTGCCGCCTGTATTCCTGCATTTCTCGCTTTGGACACACCACCGTTTTCCTGATGGATAACCCGGACTCTGTCATTTTCTTTTTGATATCTGTTACAGATTTCTCCAGAACCGTCCCTGGAACCATCATTTACCAGAATCACTTCTATATCCGTTTCTGACTGATTCAGAATACTTTGTACACATCGCTCTAAATTTTCTTCACAGTTATACACAGGAACTATTACTGATATCATTACTTTTCCACCATAACTTTCTCTCGCCTGTTGAAATAGGTTGTATTTGCCGGAATTTCTCCGTTTACAATACTGCCTGCTCCAATCACCGCGCCATCACCGATAATGCTTCCCGGCAAAATCACACAATTTGCGCCAATCCATACTTTCGCTCCAATAGTTACCGGTGCTGTAGTATAACCACTGAAATCCTTTGTATGATTATGATCTACAATCACCACATTATTACCAATCTGGCACCCCTCGCCAATGATAATACTTTCCATGGCAGTGACGGAACAGTTTAAATTAAAAAAGCATTTATCACCAATGGAAATCTTGCCGCTTTCTGCTCTAAGTTCAAAATTATCTCTGGTAACCAACTCTTTTCCCACAGTAACTGCTGCTTCTCTTTTTATAACGATATGAGAATGTCTTCCCAAAGCATGTACCATAGGTGCCTGAAACCGTTTTCTGAATCTGATTTTATAACCAATGATTTTGGGCAGAGAAATCACTGCCCTCTTTGCTAACTCCATATCCATACTAGTGTTCCTCCATCCAGTCTGCCACAGACTTTGCGCCAATTCCCCTATCGCAGCATTTGTCTGCCATAAATTCATGAACCTTTTTAAAATATACTTTCGGCTCATACCCCATGATGATATTTTCCAACCCATCATTGGTATCTGTTTTCGGGAAAGGCACTTCTTCCAGCGTAATTAACCCTCGCTCCTTCATATATTCCTCTAAATCAGAAGCATACAAAAAGCAGGGTTTGTCCATAATGGCAAACTCAAACATGGCAGAAGTAAAGTCTGTAATCATCACGTCCGAAGCAAATAACAGCTCTTGCATATCACTGTAATTGCTCACATTTAAAATGTGTTCACTCTTTAAATTCAAAGCATCAAACTTATCAAATAAATTCGGATGCAGACGTACTAACAGCTTCCACTGACCGCCAAACTTCCTTTCTAACACCTTTAGCACTCTTTCATAATCCATATTGTAAGCAGACAAACCATAGTCCGCCCGAAAGGTGGGTGCATATAACACAGTTTTTACATGGTCAGGAATTCCTAGCTTTTTGTAAATTTCCTTTTTTTCCGCTGTTCCCGCTGTATAAAATATATCATTTCTCGGATGACCTTTCTCCAAAAACTCTCCGTCATACCAGAAAATCCGTTTAAAATGATTTGTCATAAAAGGACCATTGGACACAATCAAATCAATGGCAGCGGAATCCTTTTTTGCCATTTCAATATACTCTTTGCTTAAAGTATCTTCCACATCTTTTTCAATCCGCTTAAATCCCAGCCCTGCATGCCAGGTCTGGATATAATACTGTCCTTTACGCTTCTTAAAATACTGATTAAACCGCACATTATTAATCCAAAACTTTGAAGTTGCCATGTGATAAATTTCCCGGAATGTTCCTGTCTTTACCGGAGTAATTCCCTCTGGCAGTGTCTGATTTTTAGGGTCTTGCAAAAGCCAGACCAGTTTATAATTTTTCTCTCTTTTCATTAATTCTTTTGCAATGTACTTTTGATTATCTGCAAATCCTCTGCCATTAAAGTTCGTCAGATAAACTTTATTTTCCTGTATGGGAAATTTTACACACACTGCCCAGACCGCCTTCGCCAGCACATCATTTTTGAAATGCTCCTTCTTTCTGGCAATCCCTATCAAAAAGTGATACAATTTTTCATTTTGCTTTATTTTCTCTACAATACTACTCATTTTCTTACCCACGTCTTAAAACTTTATCTAATACCATCTCTCGGTCATCCTTTTTCAATACAACAAAGAAATTTATCACCAGTGCAAGAATTCCAACAATAATCCCAACACCGATTAATGACAAATAACTGTCAATGGTAAACACAAATCTTGAACCAAATGCCACCAGGCTAATACCTGCAATGGATAAAAAGCCCGTAAAAATATCCCCGTAAAAGGTGGTCCATTTCAGTTCCAGGCACTTGCTTGCATAAATCGGTGTAAAAATCAGATTACGCAAAAGTCCCAGCACGGTACTGACGCCTGCAATGGCATACAGGCCCAGGTTCGTTGTTTCCAACAAAATAAATACTATGGTGGTAGACAACACACCTGATATAATCATGACAATAGAATTTGCCTTTACCTTTTTGGTTATAATAAACACATGATACAATACCTGTATGCTCATGCTCACATATAATACCCCCATGCCTAACAGCGCCAACACATGCATCTGATGGGGATCACGTGCCGGCAGCCACAGAGAAAAGAATATATCTCCATAAGCTGTTACAAAAGCAATGGGAATGCTCATCATAAAAATCATGATGCGGTTAGAACTCTTGATGATGTCCACCAGATTCTTCTTGTCCCCTTTCGCATAAGCAATGGTAATCTGAGGTGAAAACACACCTACAATAGTTCCCATCAAGCCCGAAATAGCTGTTGGTACATATTTTGCATTACTTAAAGCCGACATTGCCACAGAATCAATCAAAATGTTGGAAATAGCAATATCTAATTCATCTAACAGCACCTGACTCAATCTGGTAAGGGAATTCCATAATCCCAATGAAATCAGCTCCCACACCTTTTTCCAGCGAAAATAAGATTTTTTAATCTGAATTTCCGGTAGAAGCCTTTTCGTAAATTGTATATTTGACAAAGTAAGGTATGTAGTGTGAAGCAGAGAAGCTACACCAATATACCAGATATACTGTGGAAAAAAGTTATATGCTACTACCAAAAATACTACACGAATAATCTCTGCATGAATGGTACGAATAGAGGTTAAATCCAATCTGTTTTTGCAGTACGTTGCCACACCAAACACAGACCCTACAATACTTACGAAAAAATTAGCAAACAGGAAAAACCATAAAATGCGCACATCACTTACATACAGTGCCGGCACTTGAAATAATTTATCTACGAAAATAATCAACGAAAGCATTGGTATCAAAAATACCCCTGCCATCATCAGATTTCCGAAAAATACAGAAGAAAAATATTCATTTGCCTGTTCTTCGTCCTTTTGATGAATATGAATTGTAATAAAGCGGCTAGCCATTGTATTTAAGGCAGACACCACAATTTGGGCACAGGTAATAAAATTATTGGCAAGTCCCACAAATCCACTTAATTCTGTACTGATTTTATCTATAATAGGGGTAACAATAAAGCTTACCCCCATATTTACGGCAAAGGCCATAATCTGAGCCGTCAAATTAATTGCCAGTCTTTTTTTATCGTTCATGCATATCTCCTATTTTCAAACTTACAGCACCACATGTATAAAACAGAATGCTGCAATCACCGTTGTTGCATATCCAGCAAATGCAACTGCCCTATCGGCGTTTTTATCAAATATGATTTTTGAGTTACGAAGTATCATAAGCCCCAGCAAAAGTATCGGAAAGAAATATCTTCCCTGTACGCCTTCCACGGACACATAAGTAACCGGTGTCCAGGAAACTAACATTCCCAGCAATACCAACGCAGCACTTGCGCAGGTAATCACAAAAATCCACCATTTATTTCCGGTTGTGATATACTGTTTTTCTCCTCTTGCACGAAATGCAGAAAGCATCAATATAATGCTAAAAGCAATCACCAACACATTTGCCAGTTCCACCTGTATCCATCCCAAATGCTGTCCTAACATAGACTGAATGTAAAAGTCTGTTTTATCTGCAATGGTATTATTCACCACATCAAAGAATACTACCGGATTCTGTAAAATATAGCTTAAACTGTAATTTGGTATGGTAATCGCCTCTGCAATTCCCATAACTTTATTAGTGGTTTCCGCAGCTGTATTTACTACTTTTACATTTTTCACCAAAAATCCCAGCAAAAACGCTCCGCTTAGACTTCCCATAAAGCTGTAATAAGCCATTTTTGAAGCAAATTTTCTCATTGGAATCAGCATAAATGCAAACACCAATGGCGTATACGCCCCACTTTTACAATAAATAATTCCAATTCCAAGAATACAGCAAATAACAATATCCAGCGCCTGAATACTGTCTTCTGAATATGCCATGGAAATAATGTAGCATAAATACAAAAGTGCCGCTGAAAATAAAATAGAATCGTAGGAAAAGGAATTTGCCTGCTGCAATGTGATTGGCAACATTGCAAGCACATATAGAGTTGGTTTTCCAAAAGGCAACTTTTTCATGCCAAAGAAAACCGCCAGTGCAAATACCAAAAGTCCGAGGAAACGCCCAAGATATAACATCTGCACATAGCCTAAGTGCAAGATTCTTGCCAGTGCAATTCCCACAGCTCCCGGAAAATGCATAAACAGATAAGCTCCGCTGTTTGCTGTTGCATCCGCCTCTACTATCTCCGTATTTTTCGCCATTTTCCCTATATTTTCATAGACATATCTATAATTTTCCACACACGGATCTGATATAAACTTCTTTTCTACATCCTCTGCTCTCTTCAAGCAATGGAAATCATCTGTATTTCCGGTGTTCATCAAAATATCTGCATAGCGGTATGCCATATCAATGTGCGTTTCTTCGTCCGGTACCATATAAGGAGTAATCAAAAATCCATAAATACCGCCTATAACTAAAATACTAAAAAATGCGCACCACTCTAAGCCAGCTTTTTTAATAAAGAACAAATAATACAAAAGTACGCTAAATACTGTCAAAATACCGCAAATCACTAAAAAGTACGAACGTACAAAATGATTCAACTCCAAGTGTGCTGTTAAGAACAAGCCATATTTTGCTTCTTTTTCATTCACCTGTGCCTTTTGGGTATCTTCATTTGTCACCGCCATTGATATTTTGTACTGTGAAATGTTATCCGGAAATGTAAGCTGTAGCGTATACTCCTGACTGTCTGCCTGAGTTTCTTTCTCATAAAACATTATTTTCCAGCGAAATCCATTATCAATTTCAGAAACATCAATCGTTGTTCTGGCAATTTCCGTCTGATGATTTTTCCACACAACCGCTTCGATTACACCGATTCTGTCCACAGAAGGATTTTCCACAAAAAATGCCGGCGAAATTCCTATCATTTGCTGCTCTGTTGTTGTAAAATCCTGTGTAATTGTTTTTACTTTGCCGGAAATACTAATTTTCCCCGTCCCAACAGAAGAAACCACTGCATCCTTTGTTGTATTCATTGATGTGCGGATATCAGTTCGATACACATATACGCTGCTGTACATTGCCACAAAAAATACTGCTGCAATCCCAATCAGATTATGATATTTCTTCCATATCTCTTGAAACACTGACAATAACTTTGCTTTCTTTTGCTTAGAAACTTTTTTTTCTTCTATAAATACAACAGAATACAATGCCACACCAACACAAAGAAAAATCAGCGTATGCATTACAATCTTTTTCACCGAAAACAATGCCATATATTGCGCACTTCTTGGTCTTACAATCTGAATCACCAGATATAATAAGCACAAAAGCACATATCCTGCCACAGTTGCTCTCTTATGCTCTTTCAAAAATTCCCATACTTTTTTCAAAATGGTTTTCCTTTCTATTATCATGAATAAACTACAGCCACGCAATGCGTGGCTGTTCTTTGGCTACTGCCTTTTTACATTTCTTCTCCAAGTCCGGTTTCCACTGCCTCAACAAGCCCTTTTAAAGCTTCTTCTTCGTCTTCGCCCTGACAAACAAACTCAATCTCATCACCGCACTTTACACAAGCACCCAATACACTTAATACACTTTTTGCATTTGCAGTGTTCTCACGAAACGTAAATGTAATAGCTGATTTGTATGTCATCGCAATTTTACATAAAACACCTGCCGGACGTAAATGAAGTCCTGAAGGGTTTTTTACTACAACTTTCTGGCTTACCATATGGCATTTCCTCCATTCTTATGTATCTTAAGCAATTGTATTAACAATTAAATCTGCTAACTTCTTTGCTTCCTCCTCTATTACTGCCTGATCTTTTCCTTCAATCATAACACGTACCAGAGGTTCTGTTCCGGATGGTCTAATCAACACTCTGCCCATGCCGGCAAATTTTTGTTCTAATTCTTCAATAGCCTTAGCAATCTCCGGATATTCCATATAGCTTTCTTTTTTGTCATTTGGCACTTTCGCATTAATCAAAGCCTGCGGAAGCACTTCCATAATTTTTGCCAATTCTGACAACGGCTTTTTCGTCTTTACCATGACTTCTAACAGATGAAGAGCACTTAACAATCCATCACCAGTAGTATTCTCATCTAAGAAAATAATATGTCCTGATTGTTCTCCACCTAAATTTGCACCAATTTCCTTCATATGTTCTAATACATAACGGTCACCTACTTTTGTCTTTTCAATTGTAATCCCATTTTCTTCTCCCATCAGGAAAAATCCCAGATTACTCATAACCGTTGCAACAATGGTATCTTTTTTCAATCTGCCCTGTTCTTTCATATAATTACCGCAAATTGCCATCAATTTGTCGCCATCTACCATATTTCCCTGCTCATCTACGGCAAGCAGACGGTCAGCATCTCCGTCAAATGCAAGACCTACCTGAGCCTTTTCTTCCACTACCCGACGCATCAATTCTTCCATGTGGGTAGAGCCGCATTTATCATTGATGTTTGTTCCATCCGGATTTGCGTGAATCGGCACCACATCAGCGCCTAATTCTCTCAATGTTTCCACAGCAGTATAATAGGAAGCACCTTCCGCGCAATCTACTACCATTCGCATATTCGTTAAATCCACATTCACCGCATTTTTTGCAAAAGTAATATAATCTTCACCTGCATCCATACGGTATTTCACTTTACCAATATCTTTGCCTGTAGGGAATGTAATTCCCTTCATACCGTTGCGAATTAATTCTTCTATTTCATCTTCCAGCTCATCAGACAATTTATAACCATCGCCATTAAAGAATTTAATCCCGTTAAATTCTACAGGATTGTGAGATGCTGAAATCACAACTCCCGCATCCACTCCATAAGTTCTGGTAAGATAAGCAACTGCCGGTGTTGGCACAATTCCAACATACACTGCATTTGCTCCTACTGAACATATACCTGCCATCAATGCATTTGCAAGCATACCTCCTGAAATTCTTGTATCGCATCCAACAATTATAGTTGGTTTATGTGCATTCTTCCTTGTTAGTATATAGGCACCTGCCTGACCTAACTCCATAGCAAGTTTTGGTGTCAGTTCATCATTAGCAACACCTCTTACACCATCTGTTCCAAACAATCTTCCCATACTTTCCTCCCTAGGCATTACTCTTCTTCCGAATCGCCTGCGTTCTTATTTTCATTCGATGTTATTTCTGAATAGTCTAAATTTCCTTCATAAACATGTATTTCTACTGTATATTCCTCGAATACACTATAACCCTCCGGCAACTGAATAGCCACAGGAATCGTATAATTTCCCGGGTCTTTAATAGAACTCAAATCCACCGTAACCGTTACATCTGTATTCTGCAATTCCTGAATTTTTTCTTCTGTTCCCCAGATTTGAAGCTTCAGGGGATCAAAATTAGTATAAATACTCTTATAATTATCCGCCAAATTTTCAATGGTTATTGAAGTTACCGGATAATAAATATCCTTACTTTCTAATTTTTCAATATTTACCGAAGCTAAAATTTCTACATCACCAATTAATGTAACACCTTCGTCTAAATACTCACTGATATCAATTAAACTTTCGAAACTCTTATTTAAATCTGTAACATCAATAACTTCATCCGGTATACGTACTTCACTGATTCCGGCTAAAACATTTTCCTTTGCTGCAATGGTAACCGTTTCCGGTGCACAGACCACATCGCCTACAACACGGTAACCGTCTGCCGGAGTTCCACTGGTTCCTGCCCGAACCGGAACTTCCTTGGTTTTCAGCATTTCCACATTAACATTGACACTGTCTACACTCATCTTCAGTCTGGAGGTATCAATAGCTTTATCATTTCCATCATATACAGTAAGGCTTACCGGTGTACTAATATCCGATGACATATCAGATACATTTACTTCTGCCACAACCCGGTTAATTGTTGACATAATAGATGCCGGACCATTTATTTTTACAATATTTTGTGACAGTGTTTTGTTTCCCACTGCATAACCATCCGCCGGAGTTCCTGTGACACTTGCCCTGATAGCAAACTGCTTAATGGACAATTCCTCTATACTTACCTTCACATTTTTCGTACGGCTCTCTACACTGGTCAGCTTATCTTTGTACCTCAATGCCTGAATTTCAATAGGAACAAATTCAAAATCCGTTAATTCCCGCAAATCCGCTGTTGCCTTAAAATCAGAAGCACTTAGGGATTCTACCACACTTCTCGGACCGCGTATTGTAATAGAAATCACATTACTATTATCAATAACAGAGCATACTTTTTCCTTATCCGTTATTGCATCTTCATTGGTAAGTTCTACCTGCACATTGGTTATTTCTTTTTTTGTGCTGGGATCATCGATATTTACAACAATCAGCCATAACATAAGTGCAAACACTATGGATACGACTTTTAATCCGGTATTATTTGTTATCCACTTTTTCATGGTTCTTCAGCCGTCCCTTCCACAATTTGAACTTTTTCTCTTCACTTACCTTATCTTGAGCCTTTTGAAGCATTTCTTTTAATTCATCCGGCTCTAAATTTACATATAATTTTCCTAAATTAGCCACAGACACCCTGCCGGTTTCCTCTGATACTATCACTGTAATAGAATCTGTCACTTCACTGATTCCAACACCTGCCCTGTGTCTTGTTCCCAGTGCCTTGCTCAATTCCATATTATCAGACAACGGCAGATAACAAGTAGCTGATACAATCCGATTGCCCCGGATAATCACTGCCCCATCATGAAGCGGTGTATTGTGTTCAAATATATTGATTAACAGCTGACTGCTCACCAGACCATCCACTTCAATTCCGGTTCTTTCATATTCTGCCAGCGAAAGTTCCTTTTCAATTACAATCAGTGCACCTGTCTTCACTTTTCCCATATCATAAGAAGCCTTCACAATCTCATTCACTGTTTTATCTGAAAAACGTTCTTCTCCACTTCTTGAATTATCAAATGCAAACAACGGTGAAATGAACTTCTTTCTTCCCAACTGTTCCAATGCGCGGCGCAATTCCGGCTGAAATACAATGACTACTGCTGTGATTCCAATACTTAACATACTCTTGAAAATCCACAAAATAGTATTCATTTCAAGCAAAATCGCAATCATGACGAACACGAGAATCACAATGATTCCCTTCAGTAAAAACCATGCTTTTGAGTTTTTAATCCACAAAAGAATCTGATATACGAAAAAAGCAATAATTGCTATTTCCAGAATATCAGTCAGTGTAATGCTTGGCATTGACATCCAATATAAATTGTTTTCATAAAATGTAGTTAAAAACTCCACAGTTTCACTTCCTCACACACATATTTTTCTTAATTTGTTTTATCTCTTCTGTGGGTTGATTCTCTGTACCTTTTTTGAAGATGCACTTACAGTCATCTTCGGCACAGCTTTTACATAATAATAGTATTCATCATCTTCAAACTGTACATACTCTGTTCTAGTATAATCCAGACAAAATGCAAACAATTGTGCCACAAATACGATTACACCAGACACTATCATGGAAATCAGCATCCCACCGATAGCAATTGTAATATTCAGCATAAATTCTCCCACTAGTAAAATCAAAAGATTTGTCAAAATCCCTGCAATAGCGGCTGTATTCCATACATGGTCAATATTCAGTCTGCGAATCATATATACCACCAACACGGTAGCCATAAAAGAAATTAATATTAACAGCATCATTTTGTCTGCCAGCATATTTTCAAAAATCATACTCATCTTAGAAATTATATCAGAACCAGCTACTGATAATACACCTGCATTTCCGCTGACATACATTACATAATAATACATGATAATTCCAAAACACATGGAAACCATAGAAACTGGTGTCGCCATCAGTCCTATTAATACCGGTGCCACATAAGGAATTTTCAATACAAATGCCAACGGCACTAACAGTACCACATAAGCATCCTTTGGTGCAAATCGAAAATACAATAAAAACATTAATACTACTAAAATCAATGCTACAATTGCAACTTCCATAGAAAGTGCATAGCTATTTAGTATAATATACGCACAGCTTGCTATCACTGTAGCATTTACCGGCAAAAATGTACAGATTAAAGCAAGTACAAATATTACCAGCGGATTTCCCAGTGCACTCATATATCCTATTTTCATCTGAATGGAAAAAAGTATTAGAATTGCAAGCACAAATTTCAATACCGGAGTAATGTACAATTCATTCTTTTCATAAAAATTTTTCAGTTTTTCTCTCAATTCAAGCAAACCTGACATCTGGCAAGTTCCTCCCACATTACATTGTTCAAATTTTATCCTAGTTTTCTCTGTAATAAGAGCCTAGTTTTTTCAACTGGCTATAATATTTCTTGACACTTTTTTTTGCATTGGCATATCTCTTAGTATATACAATCAGTGCAATGGTCAAATACAGTGCCAGCACAAGAATATAGCCAAAAACAGCTCGACCTGCCAGCTGTTCTATACTCACTTTCTGAATATTTTCCATCAGATACTGACTGCATGCAACACAGCCGATAACCAGAATCAGCCCATATGCCACCGTAATGCTAAGAAATGTTCTTATCACATTAAAAATAATATAATCACTCTGAAAATACTGCATCACAGGAAGTTTTGTCTTTCCCTCTCCCTGTTCATAAACTGCAAGTTTTGTCATCAGCTTTATTTTTTCTTCATTTACCATAATTTTCCCCGTTTCCACACGCTTTCAAAAATACTCACAATTTCCCGTGAATACCCACTTTCTTAGCATATCATAATTTGAACGATGTGTAAACTTTTTTTGAATAAAGATTATCTTTTCCCATTATGATAGACGTGTTTTAAAATCCGCATAAGAAAATCTTCGGATTTCCTTAATTTTTTCTGTTTCGTCATAGCTAAAAATAGAAGGCAGATTTATTCCGTTAAAAGTATTATTCTTCACCATAGTATAATGTGACATATCCGTAAACACAAGTTTCTGTCCGATTTCCAATGGCTTATCGAAAGAATAATCTCCAATAACATCACCCGCAAGACAGGTCGGTCCGCCAAGACGATAGGTATAGGCTTTTTCTCCCGGCTTTCCGGCTCCAATGATTTCCGGTCGGTAAGGCATTTCTAACACATCCGGCATATGACATGCTGCTGAGGTATCTAAAATAGCAAGATTTATTCCATTTTCCGAAAGTTCCAGCACCTGTGCTACCAGATATCCTGTATTTAACGCGGTAGCTTCTCCTGGTTCTAAATAAACCCTCACGTCATATTTTTCTTGAATATGATTTACGCAGGAAATCAACCGTTCTACATCATAATCTTTTCTGGTAATATGATGACCACCGCCAAAGTTAATCCATTTCATATCTTTCATATATTTTCCAAACTTTTCTTCCACTACTTTTAAAGTACGCTCCAGTGTATCTGAATTTTGCTCGCACATAGTATGAAAATGAAGACCATCAATGCCCTCTAAATCCAACTCTTCCTCAAAAGTCTTCAATGTAGTTCCTAAACGGGAACCGGTAAAGCATGGATTATAAATATCCGTTTCGATTTCTGCATATTCCGGATTGATACGGATACCACACTCTAATTTTTTTCCTGCCCTTCTGGCATCCATCACTTTATTTTTAAACCGTTTCCACTGGGCAAAAGAATTGAATACAATATGGTCACAAAGGTTTATGATTTCTTCCATTTCGCTTTCCTTATAAGCTGGTGCAAAAATATGAGTTTCCCCGCCAAATTCTTCTTTCCCTAATCTGGCTTCAAACAAAGAACTTGCAGTGGTTCCTGCCAGATATCTGCTCATCATTGGATACATGGAAAACATGGAAAAGGCCTTCTGTGCCAAAAGAATTTTGCAGCCTGTTGCCTCCGACACTGATTTTAAAACTTCCATATTTTTCTTTAACAATCTTTCGTCCACCAGATAAGATGGCGTTGGAATATTTGTAATATCAATATCAAATTCTGTCATGTCATCGTCCTTTCTTACAATGAATTTATCTTACCCACTTTTTATATTTTAGTCAAGAACTTTGCCTTCATCTTAATCCTGAAATTTCTCTGCATATTTCTTAAAAAATTCATAATATGTTCTGACATTTTTCAGTTCTGTCCATGGTTTTACATCCACCACTTCCTCATCCATATCATAAATTTTAGCCCCTCTCATAGCTAGCAGAAATGGTGAATGAGTCGCCAAAATGAACTGGCACCCAAAAAATCTGACAGAATCCTCTAAAAATTTTGATAATTCCATCTGTCGTTCCGGTGACAAACTATTCTCCGGTTCATCAAGAAGATACAGTCTGTTTTCCTGTATCTTTTCAGAAAAATAGATAAATGCACTTTCACCATTAGAATGTTCCTTTATATTTCCCATGAGATTCTTTCGCACAAATTTCGACTGCGTATTACTCCGTGCCTGATTGACTTTTTTCAGCTTTTCATAATCATCTAATGATTTCATTTGAAACTGCGAATATTTTGCTTCTAAATAATCTTCAAATAATTCTTCTCTCCTGCTGTTAATCCCCTCATTGATACTTCTCAGATTCAGCATAAAATCAAACACATCATCGCTGGTGATAATTCTGCTTCCTTTGGGAATTCTGTTTTCTGTTTCATATTCACATAAACTTGTATAATCCTCAAAAAAATTAGAACGATTATACAATGTATCTCTTTCCAGCCCCAGTTTTTCTGCAATAACGTTTAAGGCTGTGGTTTTCCCGGAACCATTTCCTCCATATAATATGGTAATCGGCTCAAAATCCAGCATCTGGAGATGGTGTTCTGATAGAATCAAAAACGGATAATATGTATCATAACAAGTTCTTTTTTGTGACATGGTAAAATCATATTCCGTTTCTCTTTCAGGAAATTCAAAATGAGATAAATATATCATTTTATGTACCTCCTCTGATATGGATAAATGATACCATAAATATGCTCTATACTCAATTAAATTATTGTAGAAAGCTTACTCCAAAACTCAGCCTCCCACACCAATAGATTTTTTTCATAAACTATATTTCCCTTTCCTTATCCGGCTTAAGAACAAAGATAGCTGAAATAATGAACATCAGTCCCAGCTGCTTCGGAAAAAGTATCGCATTCAACTGCATGAGCAGTTCCAAAAATAACAAATGATAAAATTGCATATTTTATACGTCTTTTCCGACTTCTCTCTCCACGGGCATAATATCCTTCTACTATAAATGCCCGAAAGGTAAGCTCTTCCCAAAATCCTGTTGTCAGCTGTTGCAAGAGGGACAAAATAAACCTTTCCCCCATATTCACTAAGTTCAACTTCAAAGGTTTGCTCCGAAATACAATTTTCACCAAACTTTTCTTTCATATCATCGGTTACCGTAGCTTTTTCTGCCGTACTGTCAGATTCTACTATGCTCTCTGTATCATTTTGTTGCCCACATGCAGTGAGCAACCCTATGATAAGTAATATTGAAAAAACAAAGTTCTTTTTTTGAAACATGAATTATCCCCCCAATTAATCACCTAATCCAACCAAATTAATGAATAAATGCATGCCATCATTGGATAACGAATAAAAATAATTACCAACAAAACAATACTGTTTATCGCAAATAGTTTCAGCCACTCTTTATTATCCTCATCAACCATTTTTCTGTGTCGCAAAAACAGCTTTGCTACACCAAAACCAACTACAGTTCCAAGTGTGTTCATCAATAAATCATCTATGTCCGAGGCCCTAAATGTATACAATTGCATAACTTCAATCAATAATGACATTATAATTCCCGCAGTCAATGTATGAAACCATTTTGCATTCTCACCGCAATATGCCACCATATCTTCTATTGTCGGTACAACTTGTTTATTCAACATTCTTTCATACATGCTCATCCCCCCTCATTTTCTTTTAACCATTACCACAAAAGAGTGGTATAACATCACCAACGCAACACTGAGCAAAATTCCTCCTATAATATCCGTAATCCAATGAACCCCAGAAACCAATCTTCCTATAACCATAAATACCATGAATAAGCTGATTACCACAGCAACCATTTTTCGCATCTTACTATTCTTTATTCTATCATTTGCCTGCATGATGGCTGTTGGCATTACACTAAGCACCAGCAAGGTAGTTGAGGAGGGATAAGAAGCTTCCAACACTCCTTCGATTAATACAGGGCGGAAATTTATCGGAAAAATTTCAAACATCCCATATGCAGCAAAAACAGCAATGTAGAATCCTCCTAATATCATAATATCAGAATCCACCTTATACAAACTTCTGCGTTTCATCAACTGCAAAAGTCCAAAAACTGCAAACCCCAACACGATTGCAAACGGTACCACTCCTAACCAATCTGTAATAGTATAAATCTGCATATGAACTCCTGTCAATTCATGAAACGCACCATTCATGGTGGCAAATCCCACAACAGAGTTCTTAGGTCCAATAGATTGCACATCCAAATTCTTTATAGCAAATGTCCAAATGACAAATCCTATAAACCATGCTAATGTGATACTAAAATTTCTTTTGCTTTCTTTTTTCATAATTCATAAATCCTTTCAAAATGTATTTTGGCTTTTGCCAAAACCAACTCTACTTGATTTACGAAAAATATGTAAGAATTTGTATGTCACATCACTGATACGATACGTGTCATGCCCATTTTATCAGCATTAGAGCCTTAATTACCAAAAACAAAAAAGTAAACATTGCCGCATAAGGCTGACGACTTAACATAAACATAAGTGCCCCTAGTACACTCACTCCCAAAGAAATTTTGTATTTATATCGTACCCAAATTACTGATTTGCAATTTTGTAATGCCAAAATCATAATTCCCAAAATTATCATTGCAAAAACAATAATTATGTAAGGGATTTTTATGTAACTTTCCACTTCTGTTAAAGAAAAAAGTGGTACTTCCTGGATTACATCATTTACACTTTGCCCAAAGATTGGAAGAAACAGAAACATTGCTATGCTGCAATCAAGCAATCCAAAAAGCAAATCACGCAAATGATTTTCCTTTTCCTTATGTTCTTCTTCTGCAATTGTAAGAACTTTATCACTTGATAATAAATCATCCAGCGATACAGAGAAATATTGCGATATTGCTTTCAATGATTCAATATTCGGATATCCTCTTCCTGATTCCCACTTTGAAATTGCAGTACGCGACACAAATAACACTTCTGCAAGTTCCTCCTGGGTAAGTCCTTTTTGTTTTCTGAGTTCTTGTAATTTTTCATTAAATTCCATTAATTATTCCTTTCCTGCTTTTTCGCTATTTCATGCAGAATCTCCGAAAAAGCTTCGGACTTTGATTCAAGCAGCCCATGTGTAGTGTGTTCCATAATATACAGCTTTTTATATGGAGCTTTAATTTCATCCAAATATTCCTGTGCTAACTTGTAGTTAGTTTGGTAATCACAATCTCCGTTAATATTGTAATATGGTACTTGATATTCTGTTCTTCCTTTCAAAGAAAATTTACTAAATTCATCCGACCTAATAAAATTCATATATACTGTAAAGTCGGAGTTTAAAAATTTCAACCAATCCGCCAAAGTATAATAGGGATTGAATATCACCGTAGCCGGTATATTATAGTCTGTTCCATCCACCATCATATCATAGCCATATTTTGTCATCAGAAGATTTCGTGCGTTGAAGTGCTCTGGTGTAAAGTTATCTGGTGTTATTGCTTTCAAAAGTTCTATTCCTTCTTCATCATCGCCCACCCATTCTTCAGCCGCTTCCTTAAAGGCAACTTCATTTTCAAACATATCAACCAATTGTCCAGTTCCTATATAGCAGTCATAATATTCCGGATATGTTAAAACTAAATTACATCCCAAATAAGTTCCCCATGAATGCCCCAAAATAGTAATCTTTTCCTTATGAAGGTAATCAATCAAATATTTTGTCATTGCCAATCCATCACTCATCATAAGCTCATATGTTAGCTCAGTATCATTTTGACTCTTTTCATAGCTTTTCCCGCAATTTCTTTGATCCCATGTAACAACCGTATATACATCTGCCCACTTTCGTGTAAAAGCATAATCGTAAGCACTTGTTGCTGAACCGGGTCCACCATGAAGATACAGCAAAACCGGGTTATTTATATCTTCTCCGTAGATACTTATCCACTGTTTTGTTCCATTTATCTCCACATACATAGATTCGTTAATTCCACCCGTGGGAGTTTTATCATTTATTGCTCTTCCAATTGCCCTAACTATCAAAAAAACAAAAATTACAGCAATAACCCCAAACACTATATTTCTTATTATCTTCAGTATCCTGCCTTTTGCTTTTTTCACTTCCATGTTCCTCCTTAAATTTATTTATTTTCCAAATGTTAAAAACTACCATTCTGATAATATCACTTCAGTTTATCAATACATCCTGATGTGATTGCAGAAATGTTCTTCTTAATTTTTTCTTCCGACCATTCCCACCATTTAATTTCTAATAACGAGGATATGATTTCGTCAGAAAATCTCTTTCGTATTGGTTTTGCAGGCACACCACCGACAATCGTATAAGGTGGAACATCTTTCGTTACTACTGCACGAGTACCAATGATTGCTCCATCACCAATAGTAACACCGGACATAATAACGGCATCATAACCAATCCATACATCATTACCAATAACAATATCACCCTTATTATCCCATGAATCCGTTACCTTTGCTTTATCCAGACCCCACTCCTCATAAAACAAGGGGAAAGGATAAGTAGATAGAGATTTCAGAGTATGGTTAGCACTTGTAAAAATAAATTTTGCACCGCAAGCAATAGAACAGAATTTCCCAATAATCAGTCTGTCGTGATTAATTGGATAATGATACAGAACATTATTTTTCTCAAATTCTGTCGGATCATTTGCAAAATCGTTATACATCGTATAATCCCCAACAATAATGTTCGGGTTTTTTATCACATTTTTTAAGTAAATTGTTTGTTTATCCCCAGTACGAGGAAATATTTTTGTTTTCGAAATAGCCATTTTAGACCTCCTCTTTTTTTACTTATCCCCTATGTGCAAAGTTACTTATTCCTCAACTCTGCTTTCAACTCTTCTAAGTTCATTTTACCTTCAATATACTCATACTCTCCTACATCATAAGAAGCACATTCTTCCTCTGACACCTCTTTGTCATTGATGTAGCTTACACTGTAATACCCAATCGAGTCTTCTTCATTTTCATCAGGCATTCCGTTTTTATTCACATCATCAAAATTGTAAGTCACTATTTCTGCAACGGTATCCCAGGAATGCTGACTATTCATTGCCATATATGTGGTATATCGAATCGCACCTGCATAATCACTGTTATAATTTCTCATGCTATTCTTTCTTGCAACATACTCATATCCCACATTTCCCATGGCACCATACACCCAATGATCCATCAGTGTATACACTGTTCCATTGTCATAGGTGTATAGACTTGTATAATAATCATTTTTTCCTGCAACAAGTTCCGGTATATCATCCCCATTAAAATAAATTAAATTATAGCTGTTCTCTCCATTATCTTCTAACTCACACAACCGGCTTACCGCTTCATATGCTTCTTGAAAGCTTTCAAAACTACCATTCTTTTTTCCATTTGACAAAAAGTTACGAATTTCTAAAATTGACAGCTGTTCCACCTGACTTGTCAGTATTTCAGACAGTTCTTCCTGAGGAGAAAAAAAACTTTCATAATCTTCTGACTCCGCAGCATGACCATAATATACTGCTGCAAAGCTTGTACCTCCATAAGTTTCAATTAGCACAATATCAGTATTATTATCATAATTCACATCATAAAATGATACCGCATCTAAACTGGTGAATTTTTCTCCTTCTAATTCACTTGGAACATAAGCCTCTATCTCTGTAAGCACTTTGCCATTCTGAACAATTTGCATACGAAATTCCGGCTTTTCTTCCTCCGGTGCTAACGATACAAAGTAAACTTTTCCCTCATATTCGCTAAGTTCAACTTCAAAAGTTTGCTCTGGAATACAGTTTTCTCCAAACTTTTCTTTCATATCTTCAGCTGCCGTGTTTTCTCCGATTGTACTCTCTGATTCTGCTTCACTTTTGGATTCCTCAGTGCTTTCTGATTCTGTTTCATTTTCTGAAACAGACGGTACTACTGTCGCTGTTGCATCTGCAAGTTCTTCAACAGCTTCCTCCTCTTGGGAAGCACTTTCATACACTTGCGTTTCCTGATTGTCTGTATCCTGTTCTTGTCCACAGGATGTAAGCATTCCTGCTGTAAGTAGAATTAAAACTCCAAATATCTTTTTTATCTTTTTCTGAAACATAAATTATCTCCTCCGTAATATTTTTAATCATTCTTGCAAACTACTATTTTGCTGGTCTCCAAATAGTTCCTGTACTATACGGAACAAATCCTAACGAATAATAAAACTGCTGACCGGAACCAACCACTGCAACCTTAGCTCCCATTGTCTTAACTCGTCTCAAACCTTCGTAGATGGCTTCTTTTCCTAGACCCATTTTTCGACACTCTGGAATGGCACATACAGGTTCAACCAGTGCAATTTTTGAATTTCTGTCATACCACATACCTGCATGAGCAACGTAATTACCGTCTTCATCCTCCACAGAAATCTTTAATGATAAGTCTACATTATGTCGCTCATAGGCTTTTTTACATTCTTCAAAACTTTCTTTTGTAAAAGAAAAAACTTCCCCGTTTTCTTCATGACCAAACCCCTTGAACAGACATTTCATGTATTGTTCGTAGTTCTGGTGCTCTTCCAAGGATGTAAGTCGGAATCCTTTCTTAAGGTTCACCTCTGGTATTTCTTCTGACAAGTCAAAGACTGCAACCATGTCCTTTTCTTCCGTTGCAATCATGCCGTTTTTCTGAAGTATTTTTTGAAGTTCCGTGTTTGTATCTTTTACATAAATTAAGAATTCCGGATCATCTTCTTTTACCATATGCTCTCTGGCATAGTGGTACATTTCCTGATAGAGATATTCATACCCCGATAACACAATTGGAAAAAGTACATCCAAAGAATGATCAAAAAGCACTGCTCCAACCATTTTCCCTTCTTCTTCCCAAATACCAATACGTTCCAAATACTGTTCTTCTAAATAATCCCAGTTTGTCATCATCCAGTCAAACCTGGCATAAGTATATTCTGTATTTTTTGTTTCAACTAAAAAATCATGTAATTTCTGATAGTCTCCTGTTTCCATTCGACTTCCTGTATAAGTTCTAAATGTCATAAAATCCTCCTTTTAAATCGCATTTTTATAAATTGGAATTTGTGGAGATGTGGTGTGACAAAACGGACGAAGAAAGGTTGTGGTATCCTCTGGGAAGCCCGCTCTCAGTGCCTGCGACTAGTTCACACATT
>JBGVOM010000092.1:0-13686 GCA_045126515.1 Lachnospiraceae bacterium | reverse complement strand
TGGCAAAAATGAAACAAAGAATGGGGGTAATAAAGAAAGGAATACCCCAACTATTTTTGAAAATATGGAATTATAACTATAAACAGAGAAAAGTGGCGTTGGAGTGTTGACTCCAATGCCACTTTGTCTACAGTCTGAAATCCCCCGGTACAATAACCGGGGGATTTTATTATGGAATATCTTGACGTATCAGGACAGGAGATGTATACTAAATTGAACTTTGTAAAAAATAGGTAAATAGTATTTGAAATGGAGGAGAGGCATGTGAACGTGTTGTTTTTCCTTACGCCAAAGAGTGAAGTTGCATATGTGTATGCAGATGATAAATTGTCCAAAGTGATGGATGTTATAGAGGAAAAGGGCTTCACTGCAATTCCAATGATAGACAGGCAGGGACATTATGTGGGTTCTGTCACAGAAGGCGATATATTAAGGGTAATAAGGGAAAAAAGAGAATTAAATTTAGAATGCATAGGAGAAATTACTGTAGCGAATATACCGAGAAAAACAGACATTAAAGCTGTTTCCGGAACTGCAGATATGAATGATATGATAAAAAGAGCATTGGAACAAAATTACGTTCCGGTGGTGGATGATGATAATATTTTTAGTGGCATTATAACAAGAAGGGATATTATTCAGGTATTTTATGCTAAGGCAAAAAAGTACCTATAAGATAGGGAGAAAACCGTATAAGCAAAGCTTATGCGGTTTTTTAAAATAAGCTAAATATTAAGGAAAAATTAAAGTTTTTTAACTGTAGAATTAATTTAATACAAGTATATTTTTGATGAGGTGATGAGATGTTAAACATATTGGTATGTGATGATGATAAAGAAATTGTAGATGCGATTGAAATATATCTGGTACAGGAAGGATACAATGTACTGAAAGCCTATGACGGTATTCAGGCGATGGAGATATTGCAGCAACAGGAAGTTCATTTGCTGATTATAGATATTATGATGCCGCGTCTGGACGGTATTCATGCCACTTTAAAAATCAGAGA
The DNA here is from genome assembly GCA_045126515.1 of Lachnospiraceae bacterium. Taxonomy (GTDB): domain Bacteria; phylum Bacillota; class Clostridia; order Lachnospirales; family Lachnospiraceae; genus RUG11237. Next base: position 12,677 of record JBGVOM010000092.1, on the reverse strand, counting down.
AACCAGCAGTATACCGATTATTATGCTTTCTGCAAAAACAGAAGATGCAGATAAGATTCTTGGGTTGAATATAGGGGCGGATGATTATGTGGCAAAGCCTTTTAATCCACTGGAATTAGTGGCGCGTGTAAAATCCCAGCTTCGAAGATATACAGAACTGGGAAATATCACAGAGGAAAGTTCTAATGTTTTTAAAACAGGGGAGCTTGTGATTAATGATGATTTAAAAGAGGTTATGGTGGAAGGAAATCTTGTAAAGATGACACCTATTGAATACAATATCCTTCTTCTACTGGTAAAGAATCAGGGAAAGGTGTTTTCCATTAATCAGATTTACGAAAGCATATGGAATGAGGATGCTATAGGTGCAGATAACACAGTGGCAGTACACATCCGTCATATCCGTGAAAAAATTGAAATTAATCCAAAAGAACCAAAATATTTGAAAGTAGTATGGGGCATTGGGTATAAAATAGAGAAACTTTAAACAGACAGGAAAGGAGTTTTCTTCATGCATAATTTGAAGTACAGCAAAGGAGTGAAAGCGGCAGCGGTTATACTACAGACGTTTTTTGTGGTGATTACTGTGGTGTCATTAAGTGTGTGCTTTAGCTATCAGGGTTCCACAAAAGGTACAGGAGATATGCTTGAAGGGAAAAAGTTTACTGATTCAGATTATTATGAAAGTCTGGTAGAAGATAAGATATATGAACTGTCAGACTATGTACATCTGTGCTCTATTTTTGAAACAGACGGTGATTATGATCCGGACAAGCTGATTTCCGTGGAAGATTATGTGAAAAGAAATGTTGTCTACGCAGTAAAGGATGCAGTGGACGGAGGAATTTACTATCGAGTGGAAGACTTGATTAAATGGGGAAAAGAGGGACTTGTTTATGAAAACCTTCAAGTAGATTCCGGTGAGCCAGTAGAAAGTCGGGCAGACAGTGTTTTAGAATACACTAAGGTATACGACAATTCATCGGAAGAAGGAAGAATTATATCCGAAAAGACGATTACTCTCCCGGAAATACAAGAGGATGGGGATATACAGACCTTAAAATATTTGTCGGAGTATTATCTTCCGGTGGATGGAATCAGTTTAGCGGACCGCTTTTATACCGACGAAGAAAGAGAACAGTTTTATGAATATTTAGAAAATGCCGTAGTAAAAATTCAGGAAGACTTTGAACAATACAAAACATTTGAGAGCAAATATCATTTGCAAAATACAAATCTGCACTATGCCGTAATTGATACAGATAGTTCCGCAATCTATACCAATGAACAGGATATCCGTGACATGTATCAGCGCGGGGAAGGCGTGCAATTAGAAGATTTGGCCCAGTATTTTGATTCTTATAAAACCCGTTTTTTTATGAATTCTGTCAGCATGGGATATGACAGCAGTTTAAGGCTGGAGAATGACCGGTTTTTGGAAATTATGCGCAGATGGAATAACTCTATGACTGGAAATTATTATATTGCTACGGCAGTAGATACTAATTTTATTGCGAAAGATAATTTCTATATAGAAAAAAACCAGTATGAAAGGCTTCAGCCATGGTATCGCATTGCCTGCATTGGTGGTGGTGTCAGCCTGGTGTTGGCTTTCTGCTTATTTATCTATCTGACTTTTGTATCAGGGCATATAGACGATACGGATGAAATTCGTACCAACTGGTTTGATAATATCAAAACAGAAATAGCGGCAGTTCTTATGTTTGCCATTGCGTTCTTTGAAGTTTTGATTATACAGGGAGCCAGGGTGGATTATGAATTCGGATTGTGGAACAATGTGATTGTGGGAGCTGTGGCATTTATTATAAACCTTTCGTTCCTTGCTGGTTATTTTACTTTGGTGAGAAGAATTAAAGCAGAAACTCTTTGGACGAATAGTATTTTATATAAAATAACTAGCTTTATACTGCGTGTATTCCGTAATCGGAAAAACACCACGAGAATAATTATTTTGTACGCAATTTATGTGGCAGCAAATGCAGCGGCAGTGGGATATGGAATTGTACATGAAAACCTTTGGATTGGCGTCGGAATACCTTTGCTCATCAGTGGATTGGCAGGAACATATATTATAAAAGACGCCATGGAGCGCAATGAAATATCGGAGGGTATAAGAAAAATTGTAGATGGTGATTTGGATTATAAACTCAACACAGCAGACCTACATCAGGATAATTTTAACATGGCTGAGAGTATCAATAATATTGGAAGTGGTTTACGCTATGCAGTAGAAGAAAGTACCCGCAACGAGCGTATGAAGACAGAGTTGATTACCAATGTATCTCATGATATTAAGACACCTCTGACTTCCATTATTAATTATGTGGGTCTGATTAAACGGGAAAAGATAGACAATGAAAGAATTCAAAGCTATGTGGAGGTTTTAGAAAACAAAGCACAGCGACTGAAACATCTGACGGAAGATTTGGTAGAGGCTTCTAAAATCAGCTCTGGAAACATAGAGCTGCAGATTGGAAGAATTAATCTTGTGGAATTAATCTATCAGACAGCCGGAGAATTTGATGAAAAATTTGATGCGAAAAACCTAAATCTGGTATTGAATATCCCAAATGAGCCTGTGGTAGTAATGGCAGATGGAAGAAGGGTATGGAGGGTGATTGAGAACCTTTATAATAATGTGGCGAAGTATGCCTTGGGTGGAACGAGAGTATATGCGGATTTAACTGTAAATCAGGGAAAAGCTGTATTTTCTTTGAAAAATATATCTGAAAACCAATTGAATTTTAATGCAAATGAGCTGACGGAGCGTTTTATACGTGGAGATGTTTCCAGAAGCACAGAGGGAAGCGGATTGGGACTTTCCATTGCAAAAAATTTAACAGAGCTTCAGGGTGGGGAATTTGAACTCTATTTAGATGGGGATTTATTCCGTGTAACAGTTACATTTCCCATTGCTGAGGAGGAACCTGAAAGCCTTGAAGAGCCACAGGAATAAATTGATTTTTGAATATAATTGTAATATAATGAAACCAATAAAGAACGAAGTGGGGAACGACATGGGAAATTTTTTTAATCCGGATGGCAGTATTATGAAAGCGTTAGGCAGAATTGCAGATTTAGCCATATTGAATCTGCTATGGCTTATCTGCAGTCTGCCGGTAGTAACTATGGGGGCGGCAACGACGGCGTTGCTTTCCGTTACGTTGAAAATGGTTAAAAATGAAGAAAGTTATATTTTTCGGGGCTATATCAAGGCACTGAAAAGAAATTTCAAACAATCTACAATTATATGGTTGGTATTATTGGCTGTTATGATAGTGCTGGGGACGGATTATTATATTATAAGCCATTGGGACAGCCAGTTGAAATATCTGCTGCTTACAGTTGTTATTTTGGCAGGACTGATTCTTTTGTTTGTGGAGTTGTATATATTTCCATTGATTGCAAAATTTGAAAATACTGTGGGAGAGTATTTTAAAAATGCAGTACTTATGAGTATAAGACATTTGCCATATACATTGATTTTGGCGGTGATTTTTGGAATGCAAGTATATGCATGTTTTTATATGCTTGTAAATTATCAGTTTCTTCCGATACTGATATTATTTGGGGAGTCTGCGTTTGTATATGTGATGTCATATTTATACGCAAAAATTTTTAGAGGTTATGAAGCTGTGCCGGAGGATGAAGGAACTATATAAAAATGGGCGGTGAATCTCTATGAAAGGAAGTAAAGCGGCGAAAAAAAAATAACAAGGAAAAAGGAATTGGATATATTGTCAGGTTACTTTTTTGGTGTGTTCTTCTGTTTGGGACAGTGGAATTTATCTGCTTTGTTTGTTCTGGCAACATACAGAGGCTTGTTCGGGCGGAAAAGCAAAAGGATTTGGAGAAAATGGCACTTACCAGTACTCGTCAGCTTGAGGGACGGTTAAACGAGTATATGAAAATGGTAGGGGTGATGAAGTACGATTTAAAGGATTATGAGTATATACGGAATATAGATAATATTAAAGCTATTAATATGCTCAATCGGATAGAATGTGTACATTTAGCATACCTTGTAGATACTGCCGGAATGGCAATTAGTAATCAGGGAGCTACGGTAGATATGAGAGGGAATGAGCTGGTAAAGAGAATGCTGCAAAGTGGAAAAGCAGGTTTTTCAGAGCCGGTGTACGGAGCTGATGGTGACGGAGCTTTGATTTATATTGGACAGCCCGTTTATAATCAGAACAATGTATTGATTGGTATAAGTATGATTGCAGTAAAAGCTTCTATGTTTTCGGACTCCGTTTCCCATCCCATGCCTATGGGAAAAGGGGCGTGTATGCTGATTGACAGAAATGGCAATGTGGCAGATTTTTGTAGGGATGGAAAATTTTCCGGATCAAAGGAAAGATTTAATTTGTTTGATTATTTAGAGGATGCAACATATGAAGGGAAAGAGGGTTATACAAGACTTCTTAACGAGATAGCCATTAAAAAGACAAATCAGTGCAATTTTCGAAAAGATGGAAAAGAATATTGTATTTTATGTACGCCCATTCACATCATAGATAGTTATATGGTGGTTATGTATGAGACGGATTATACTGACGAAATGGAAGATAATGTGAAACAGTATACAAGGTATATGATGATTGGAATATTTATTAGTTTTGCTTTTTTTGCAATGGCCATGATAGTCAGCAATCTTTTGTTGGATCGTCGAGTGCAACATAAAGAAAAAGAACTGGAAGAAAAGGCAGAAATTGACGGGCTTACTACTCTTTATAATAAGACTGCCACAGAAAAATATATTAAAAAGTATCTGGAAAATGAGGGGAAGAATGTACGTTCCGTACTCTTTATCATTGACGTGGATAATTTTAAAAACATTAATGATACCAAAGGTCATGTGTTTGGAGATATTGTGTTATCTTCTATTGGACGAGGACTTGGCTCGGAATTTCGAGTAACAGATATTGTTGGAAGAATCGGCGGGGACGAGTTTCTTGTATTTGTGAAGAATATTCCGAATCACGAAATTGAAGTAAAAGAAGCAGAAAGACTTGTTAAATTTTTCCGTGAGCTTCAGCCGGGAGATTATGTGAAGACAAAGGTTGCTGCCAGCATCGGGGCAGCGGTGTATCCGGATGATGCCGGAGATTTTGAAACTCTTTATAAGGCAGCGGACGAAGCGGTATATAAGTCCAAAAAGCGTGGCAAAGATGGATATTCCTTTTACAGGGAAGAAACGAATGAAATCTAAAGAAAAAATAAAATCATGAACAAAACATAAACTTAGTTCCGTCAAAATGTATACAAACTCCCGTTTTTCCTCGGCAGAATGACGGGAGTTTATCATTGTTACCAAAGCATTTTGAAAATCTTTGTGGAATTGTGGTATTTTCGAAAGGGCAAGAATAGTTTATACTAAAAAAAGCTTAAAAAGAACAAAATAATTTTAGGAGGAAGAATTAATGGCAAGTTTATCATTAAAAAATGTTTGTAAAGTATATCCAAACGGATTTGAAGCAGTAAAAGATTTCAATCTTGAAATTGAAGATAAGGAGTTTATCATTTTTGTAGGACCATCAGGATGTGGTAAATCTACAACACTTCGTATGATTGCCGGACTGGAAGATATCAGTTCAGGAGAATTAAAAATTGGTGACAGAGTAGTAAACGATGTGGAACCTAAGGACAGAGATATTGCCATGGTATTCCAGAACTACGCATTATACCCACATATGACAGTATACGATAACATGGCTTTTGGTTTGAAATTAAGAAAAGTACCAAAAGATGAAATTGATAAGATGGTAAAAGAAGCTGCAAAGATTCTTGACCTTGAAAAATTACTTGACCGTAAGCCAAAGGCTTTATCTGGTGGACAGAGACAGCGTGTTGCTATGGGACGTGCTATCGTTCGTAATCCTAAGGTATTCCTTATGGACGAACCTTTATCAAACTTGGATGCTAAGTTAAGAGTACAGATGCGTATCGAAATTGCAAGATTACATCAGAGATTAGGAAGCACTATCATCTATGTAACACATGACCAGACAGAAGCTATGACACTTGGTACAAGAATCGTAGTTATGAAAGACGGTGTTATTCAGCAGGTTGATACACCACAGAACCTTTACGAAAGACCGGCAAACCTTTTCGTAGCAGGATTCATGGGAAGCCCACAGATGAACTTCTTAGATGCTAAATGTGTAGTAGACGGAAACAGAGTTACATTACAGACAGCAGGATACAATATCGAACTTCCACCAACAAAAGCAAAAGCTTTAATCGATGGTGGATACGCAAACAGAACTGTAGTTCTTGGTATTCGTCCGGAAGATGTTTATGATTCACAGGTTATGATTGAAACACATCCAAACGCTGTAATCGAATCTACTATCAAAGTATACGAATTATTAGGTGCTGAAGTTTACCTTTACTTTGATTTAGCTGAATTCCCAATGACAGCAAGAGTTGATCCTCGTACAACTGTAAGAACAGGTGACAAGGTTAAATTTGCTCTTGATGTTGAAAAGATTCACGTATTTGACAAAGAAACAGAAAAGACAATTACAAACTAGATATATGTTGGGGGACGCCCCTAATAACGGAAGAAGCTTCCAGAGCAGACTTTTTAACAGCTCTGGAAGCTTCTTCCGTTATTAGGGGCTGTACGTGACAACATAAATCTAGTTGGTATCTGGAAAGAAGAATCGTGAATTTTGACATTTTGCGGTTTTGAAGCACAGTCAATACGAAATACAGAAGTTTCCGGAGCTGTTAAAAAGTCTGCTTCGGAAGCTTCTGTATTTCGTATTGGCGTCCCCTAACCGCAAACTCCCAAAATTCACTTGCTTTTATCATGCGATTAGTTTAGAATTAACAAATATAGGCTAAAATTGATAAATAAGGAGTGAATCTCGTGATAGCAAACCAGATTATACAGACAAGTATTGACGAACTTCGGGGAATTACAAAAATCGATTTATGCGTGATGGATTTAGATGGTGTAGTTCTTGCGACAACATATGATATGGATGAAATTCAGCCTGCTGAAGTGCAGGCTTTTGCTGAATCGGCAGCGGACAGCCAGGTCATAAGAGGATATCACTTTTTTAAAGTATATGACGACAGACAGTTAGAAAATGTGCTGGTGGCAAAGGGCGACAGTGAAGATGCGTATATGATTGGAAAAGTAGCTGTGTGCCAGCTGCAAAATTTGATTACTGCATATAAGGAAAGATATGATAAAAATAATTTTATACAGAATCTGATTCTTGATAATCTCTTGCTGGTGGACATATATAACAGAGCCAAGAAACTTCATATTCCGGTGGAAGCAAGACGTATTGTATATATTATAGAAACTAAGACGGAAAAAGATAACAGCGCAATGGAAACAGTAAAAAGTCTTTTCTCCAATCGAAGCGGTGATTTTGTTACGGCAGTGGATGAGAAAAACATCATACTGGTAAAAGAATTAAAAGACAGTGAAGACAACGAAACATTGCACAATATTGCTAACACATTGGTGGATATGCTGAATTCAGAAGCTATGACACAGGTTCGCGTGGCATATGGAACGGTAGTGGGTGAAATTAAAGAAATCTCAAAATCTTACAAAGAAGCAAAAATGGCTTTGGATGTGGGAAAAATATTCTATACAGAAAAGACGGTGGTAGGATATAGCTCTTTAGGTATAGGCCGTTTGATTTACCAGTTGCCAATGTCCTTGTGCGAAATGTTTATGAATGAAATATTTCATGATGTTACACCGGATACATTTGATGAAGAAACACTTATCACCATCAATAAATTTTTTGAAAATAACCTGAATGTGTCGGAAACATCCAGACAGTTATTTGTTCATAGAAATACACTGGTATATCGTCTGGAAAAACTACAGAAAAGCACAGGACTTGATATCCGTGTGTTCGATGATGCACTGACATTTAAAATTGCATTGATGGTAGTGAATTACATGAAATATATGAAATCTATTGATTATTAATGGGGGCATAAGATGATTCGAACAGTAAAAACAGAAGAAATTACAAAAACAATCAGAGAAATGTGTATTGAAGCAAATCATTATCTGTCCAAGGATATGGACAAAGCCATGAAAGATGCTGTGGAAAAGGAAGAATCTCCATTGGGAAAACAGATTTTAAACCAGCTTCAGGAAAATCTGCAGATTGCAGGAGCAGACACCATTCCAATCTGTCAGGATACAGGTATGGCAGTTATCTTCGTGGAAGTGGGACAGGATGTGCATGTGGAAGGCGGCGATTTAGAAGCGGCTATCAATGAAGGTGTGCGTCAAGGTTATGTAGATGGCTTTTTGCGTAAATCGGTGGTTTCCGATCCGATTATCCGTGAGAATACTAAGGATAATACACCGGCAATTATTCATTACAGTATTGTCAGCGGTGACAAAATTAACATTACCGTTGCACCAAAGGGATTCGGAAGTGAGAATATGAGTCGTGTATTTATGTTAAAACCGGCAGACGGAATTGAAGGTGTAAAAAATGCCATCCTTACAGCAGTAAAAGATGCCGGTCCAAATGCCTGCCCACCTATGGTAGTAGGTGTAGGTATTGGTGGAACTTTTGAAAAGTGCGCAATCATGGCAAAACACGCTTTGACTAGAAACATGGAAGAACGTTCTACAATTCCTTATGTAAAAGAACTGGAAGAAGAAATGCTTGAGAAAATCAATAATCTTGGCATTGGACCGGGAGGATTAGGCGGCAGAGTTACCGCACTTGCTGTAAATATCGAAACTTATCCTACCCATATTGCAGGGCTTCCGGTGGGAATTAATATTTGCTGCCATGTAAATCGTCATATTGTAAGAACTATATAGGAGGCAAACTATGGATAAATATATAAACGCTCCTTTTTCAAGTGAAGATATCAAAGATTTAAAATCCGGGGACTATGTTTACATTACCGGAACTATATATACAGCAAGGGATGCGGCACATAAGAGAATGTATGAAGCTTTAAATCAGGGACAGGAGCTTCCTTTAGTAATGGAAAATAATGTAATTTATTATATGGGACCTTCTCCGGCAAGAGAGGGAAGACCGATTGGGTCTGCAGGACCTACCACAGCCAGTAGAATGGACAAATATGCCCCTTCATTGCTGGATTTGGGACTGAAAGGCATGATTGGCAAGGGAAAGCGCTCCAAAGAAGTTTTAGAGGCAATTGTGCGCAATCAGGCAGTATATTTTGCGGCGGTTGGAGGTGCAGGTGCACTTCTTTCTAAGTGTATTAAGAAATCCGAAGTAATCGCTTATGATGATTTGGGAACAGAAGCTATCCGAAAACTGGAAGTGGAGAATTTCCCTGTCATCGTGGTGATTGATTCAGAAGGAAATAATTTATATGAAACTGCAATTCAGGATTATAGAAGGTAAGTTATCATGAAAAGAATTGTAATTATGTTTTTAAAAAACTTTTATATCCTTCCTTACTTTCTTGTGCGACTGTTGTATGTAAGTACTTCTAAAAGTTATGCAAAAAAGTATAATGAGGAAGAAGTATTTGCCTTTATCAAGCAGATAACAAAGCATGCAAACTGGGGAGGCAGGGTGAAGATTGAAGCCCATGGTCTGGAAAATCTTCCGGATAAAAACGGTTATGTAATGTTTCCTAATCATCAGGGGCTGTATGATGTATTGACCATGCTGGATGTACATCCCCATCCCTTCACGGTGGTAATGAAAAAAGAATTGATGAAGATTCCACTGTTAAAGAATATCTTTTTGGCTCTTAAGGCGCTGGAACTGGACAGAGAAGATGTACGTCAGTCCATGACAGTGATTTTAGAAATGGCAAAACAAGTACAGCAAGGAAGAAATTTTGTGATTTTTGCGGAAGGAACCCGTTCCAGAAATGGGAATAAGCTGCAGGAATTTAAAGGCGGTAGCTTTAAAGGGGCGGTAAAAGCAAAGTGTCCTATTGTGCCGGTAGCACTGCTGGACTCCTATAAAGTGTTTGATACCGATTCCATTGCGCCGGTTACGGTTCAGCTTTATTATCTGAAACCATTATATTATGAAGATTATAAAGATATGAAAACAGTAGAAATCGCAAAGTATGTAAAGGAACAGATTGAGAATAAAATAGCAGAAGTAGAGGGAAAGTAGCCCTCTGCTTCTGCTTTTTAATTCAAAGCATTAAGTTTTTCACGAATTTCCTGCATGCGCAGGTCAGTGGCAGCAATAATATCGGCACATTCCTTCAATTCCAGGCTGATTTCCTCTGCGTTGGGAATGTTTTTCTTATATTTCAGCTGGTGCTCTAAACTTGCCCAGAAATCCATGGCAATGGTGCGAATCTGCACTTCCACTTTCATAGGTTTTTTGCCGCCGGATAAAAAGATTGGAATTTCTACAATTAAGTGCAGACTGCGGTAGCCGTTATCTTTGGGAAATTTGATATAATTCTTGCTTTCGATTAAAGTGATATCGTCCTGAGATGTGAGCATTTTTGCAATATCAAAAATATCATCCACAAAAGAACAGATTACCCGGATGCCTGCCACGTCGTCCAAATTTTTCATAATATTACTAGTAGTCAGTTCCAAGCCTTTTTTCTGAAGCTTTTGCGCAATACTTTCCGGGGATTTGACTCTGGAACGAATGTCTTCTATGGGGCTGTGTTTGCTTTTCAGACTTAATTCATCATTAAGAACCGCCAACTTTGTAGTGACTTCCCGAATGGCACAGTAATAATGCATCATTAATTCGTGAAATGTATCAGGGTTATCAAATAAAGTTGCCGCTTTATAAATGTTGGGGTTGGAGGTTCGTATAAATGTTTTCTCAAATTCGTTGTCAATCATAAGTTTTTCTCCTAATATATGTATAACTGATAATATTATAAAATAATGTTGGGCCGTTGGCAAAAGAAATATTTATAAAAAAAATAAAATTTGTGGTATCATGTAATGGAGAATGAAAAATACAATTGGGGATGGAAAGAATGAAAGAAAGATATGTATATTTGGATGTATTAAAAGGAATTGCGATTCTATGTGTGTGCGCTTACCACTTTTCCTGGGCAAACGGAATTGGCTATCAGGAAACTATGGAGCTACAGGGCATGATAACGCGTTTTTTATTTGGAATAAACTGCATTTGCGTACCCATGTTTTTCATGGTAAACGGCGCACTGGTGTTGAATAAAGAATATCATACTTCTGCATGGCTTAGAAATATGGCTGTTATTGTGTTACAGTGTCTGGGGTGGCGTTTCTTAAGCATTGTTATTATTTCAGCAGTAAACGGAGAAAATCCATTGGAAAATGGCGGGAGATATCTGGCAGATGCAGTTTTCTTCGGAGAATTCGAAGGGGTAAACCTTTCACATATGTGGTTTATTTATGCCCTGGTTATTGTGTATTTGCTGATGCCTTTTATCAAAGCGCTGTTTGACCGCATGGAGCAGAAAGATAATTATCTGACGGCATTTCTGGTTCTTATGTGTATTTTGTGCTTTGCCACCAAAAGCTGGATTACTATTGTAAAAATAATTCCGGCATTAGGAGGAATCGAACTGGAAAATATAAGAAACTTTCTTCCCTTTGATGGAATGTACGGTCCTATGCTATGTTATTTTATTTTAGGCGGTATGATGCATAAAAGAAGAGAAAAGGTAAAGAATATAAGCAATGTGATTCTTATATTGTGCTTTGCCGTCAGTGCCACATTTCTTTACGTTAAATGGTATGTGGAATCCAAAACACAAGGTTATACCTATGATAATGTGTTTTTTGGATATGATTGCACTGCCGGGCTGGTAATGACAGTTTCTTTATTTTTATTTATAATGAAGAAAGAAGAAAAGATGCAAAGTTTAGGAATTGGTGTAAAGGGAATTATTGCTTTTATAGGAAGAAACACCATGAACGTATATTATATTCATTGGATTTTAGGTTTTACCCTTTTGCCGGTGATTTATGAAAAAGTCGGAGTGTATGACGGAATTCTGTTGAACTTGGTAAAAGCCATAAGCTTGGTGGTAGTCTGCAGTATACTTGGCGAGCTGGGGAGCTGTATTCCGGGGATAAAATGTTTGTTTCGAAGGAAATGAAAAAAAGTGATTGACAAATAACCTGCCCTTTGCTATACTAATTCTTGCGTTGTGAAACGCAAAAACAGAATACGGATTGCAAAATTCGGATAAGGAGAAATACTCAAGAGGCCGAAGAGGCGCCCCTGCTAAGGGTGTAGGTCGTTCACGCGGCGCGAGGGTTCAAATCCCTCTTTCTCCGTTTGGAAGCGGTAAACGCTTCCATTTTTTTCGGAATGAAAGGCAAGTTGAAAAATGTAAAAAAAGTTTAAAAAACTTGTTGACAGGTCGAAAAAGATATGATATATTAATATACGCCGCTGAGGAATAAGCGGCAAAAACCTTGAATCTGCAAGGGTTTCCAGTGTTGACTCCAAGAGCTCCTGAGAAACAGTCTTGGAAAAAAGATTCAAAAAAATAAAAAAAGTTGTTGACAAACTTCTTCAAAAGTGATAAGATATAGAAGTTGTCGCTGATAAAACAACAAAGAACAATGATAACTAAACAGTGAACCAAACCCCGAAAATTCTTTATAATAATAAGAAGTTTCGGAAAATAGAAACGAACCTAAAACAGTAAAACGGGAAGAACAGCCAAGTGTTGTTCTGAAC
>JBGVOM010000091.1:0-39204 GCA_045126515.1 Lachnospiraceae bacterium | reverse complement strand
TACATCTTCCAAAGTGACAATTTCTAAATCCTCAGGGTTGTCATAAGATGTGCCATTTAGGGCATTGTACAAGGCCAACAGGTTTTCTTTCTTCTGAAAAATAAATTTGAATAAGCGGTCTTTGTGTTCTCGGTTCACTCTCATATACATCTTCCTTTCTGTTTTGGGAAGTTACATATGAGTTTTGATTCATAATGACAAGATATATGTATAGTATGCTTCCTATCACTGACTAATTCTATGATAGCTTAGATAGCATAAGCTGGCAAGACATTTTCTCTACTTTTCACCAAATATTTTTTCATCTCAAAACTCCCCCTAAAGACCAATGCTTTAGGGGGCTAATAGGGGAGGATAAGTATTTTCCTTATCTTTTTGTACACAGTTTATCGGAAGGGGGGAATTTCCAACAAACCTGTGAAAGAAAACTTTCTTTCACGCTAATAGTATTGACTTCCCTTTCTTTTTTATACAACAAATTCAAATTTTTTTCACATTTTTCTTTTTCCTTCATATACTAAAATGAATGAGAAGGAATCCTATGGAGAATTTATATGAAAATAGTTGTAGATGCCGGTCATGGTGGATTTGACAATGGTGCCCGCTTCGAAGGACGCAGGGAAAAGGATGATACCCTCGCTCTGGCAAAGGCAGTCGGCGAGATTCTAAAAAAAAATGGGATTGATGTGGTTTTCACCCGGACAGACGATATATACCAGACTCCTTATGAAAAAGCAATGATTGCCAATGAGTCTGGAGCAGATTATTTCATATCCCTGCACCGAAACGCCATGCCTGTTCCGGGTACCGGAACAGGTGTGGAATCTCTCGTGTATGAAGATGACGGTATCCGCCACGTTATGGCAGAAAATATCAACAAAGAATTAGAAAAGCTAGGCTTTACTGATCAGGGAATTTACAGCAGACCAAACATTGTAGTTTTGCGCCGTACCGAAATGCCTGCTGTTTTAGTGGAAGCAGGATTTATCGACAACGCAAAAGACAATGCACTGTTTGATGAAAAGTTCAATGAAATTGCAGAAGCAATTGCTAACGGCATTATGCAATCCATTACTGCTGCAGAAGAAGAAACCTTATATCGTGTAAACGTAGGTGTATTTGAAAATAAAAATTATGCCCAGAACCTTGTCAATGAACTAATTGCCAAAGGTTTTCCCGCCTACATCAATTACAACCAGGGCTATTACTTTGTTCAGGTAGGTGCTTACCAGAATTTAAGCAATGCCATCGCCATGGAACAGCGCTTGCGAAATGCCGGTTATTCTACTTACATTGCAACCGAATAATATATCCCATTAAAATAGCAGGGAAATATATTCATCCCTGCTATTACTTTATTCTTCTCCTTCTTCCCCTTCCTTTTTTTCAGGAAGAGTCAAACGAACGGTATCTATTCTGTTTTTATCAATGTTTTCTACTTCCAGCCGTATTCCCTCTTCTGTGGTAACGGCTTCGTGTTTTTCCGGCAGACGGTCTAACAACTCAATAATCAGACCACCTATAGAATCATAATCCTCCGAACTGAAAGAAAGTCCCAATGCATCATTGACGTCATCTAGTTTCATGGAGCCTTCAATCAGATACTCACGTTCTGACAGCTTTCGAATCAAATCTTTCTCATCTTCATCATATTCATCCCTGATTTCACCCACGATTTCCTCTAGTAAATCTTCCAGTGTAATCAAACCCGCTGTAGCCCCATACTCATCTAATACAATGGCAAGATTATTAGAATCCTGCTTCATATCAATCATCAATTCTGATGTTTTTTTGTATTCGTATGTAAAGTAAGCACTCCGTAGAATATCTCTCACATGAAATTCCATGCCATTTTCATATAGAAGTAAATCTTTAATATTTAAAATACCAATCACATCATCGGTAGTTTCTTCATATACCGGTAATCTGGTAAATTTCTCCTTTTTAAATATTTCTATCAATTCTTCTCTTGTGGCATCCACCTGAGCAAAAATCATATCCACTCTTGGAACCATAATATCTTTTGCCAAAGAATCGCCAAAGTCAAACACATTATTAATCATCTCGCGTTCTTCGCTTTCAATGACACCTTCCTCATGGCTTACATCCACAATGGTTCGAAGCTCATTTTCTGTCATGGTATCATTCTTGCTGTTAGGATCCACCCGTAAAAGCCTTAAGAATCCTAATGACAACTTATTTATGATAAAAATAACCGGTGTCAATACAATCATCAGATAATATATGACCGGTGCATATATCAAAGCCATTTTTTCTGAATAAATGGTTGCCAGTGTCTTTGGTGTTATCTCTCCAAAAACAAGTATTAACAAAGTTAACACTCCTGTAGCAATTCCCACACCTTTACTTCCAAACAATCGTGTTGCCAACACTGTTGCCAGTGAAGATGCTAAAATATTTACAATATTATTGCCAATTAAAATGGCACTGAGCATCTTTCCAGAATCATCCACTACTTTCAACACGGTTGCTGCCCTTTTGTTGCCTTCCTCTGCTAAATTCATAATCCGGATTCTGTTTACTGTTGTAAGCGATGTTTCCGCCGATGAAAAAAACGCTGACAAAATAATAAGAATCGCTAAAATTAACAATTGTATGGCATCTCCTGAATCCAAAAAATATCTCCCCTTTTCTCTCAGTTATAAGTTTATTGTTTAACAATATACAATCTTTTCACCTTTTTGTCAAGTATCTTAGTAAAGATTTGACCTATGCTTTAAGATAATTAACATAATTATGATACTTGTCAAATATAATACAGTAAGGTCAACGCTTATTTCAACTATTTGCTATGGGAGGTTCTTATGAATATTAAAGTTTCCAGTCTTATAAAAAGTCTTATTTTTTCTTACGTAGTTACCTTAGTGATATTATTTCTGCTCTCTTTTCTTTTACTAAAGTTTCATCTGAGTGAATCCATCATCAGCATCGGCATTACTTTAAGCTACGTTGTCAGTTGTTTCACCGGCGGATATTTGGCCGGCAAAATGTCATCCTCCAGGCGTTTTTTATATGGTTTGCTGCTTGGCGGAATCTACTTTATTTTTCTCACCCTGATTTCCCTTGCCATCAACAAAGGCGTACAAAGTGATGCTGCACATTTTATCACAGTTATGCTTATGTGTGCTTTAAGCGGTATGCTGGGAGGAATGCTGACCAACGGAAGATAATTCTTTTCCCCTGCTAAAATCTATGCTATACTATTCCATATATTTTATTAGGAGGTTAAATTTTGAAAAAGGCAAAAAAAGTACTTGCGATTTTTGGCATTGTGTTGCTTGCAGGTCTATACGTTTCCACACTGGTATTTGCCCTTATGGACAGCGAATTGAGTTTCCAGTTGCTGCAGATTTCTATTTTCTGCACCATTGCAGTTCCTGTTTTCCTGTACGTCTGCAATATGCTATACAAACTGCTACATAAAGATGAGTAGGGTAACAACGCACCCTACTCATTATTTTTTATTATTTATTTCTCCTCGGTCTTTTCTGTTGCCGGTTTTTCTTCTTCATCATCTTTTCGGTTTAATTCCTTAACAATGACAATGGTAATTACCATAATCGCAAAAGCAATAACCGCAATGGCCGCTAAAATGAATGGAAGAGTTGAACTTCCCTTAGTTTTCGTCTGCACACTGTCAGCTTCTCCGGTTCCTGATGTATTCTCAGGTGTATCTGCCGTAATCATATCGCCTTCCTCCACAGCAAGGTCTTCTACCTGAGTATTTCCAAAGGCTAAAGCAAAAATGGAGAAATAATTGCTTTCAAAGCTGATTGTTTCTTCTGAACTGTCAGAATCAGAAATCGCATTGACCTGTTCTTCATGTTCGCGAATCACACAGTAATATAACTCACCCTGATTTTCTGCAGGTATCGGTACTGTGATATGCACTGGCAACAATGTTTCATAAATCGGCTGCTTATCTTCATCTCTTGTAGTACCTTTCTTTGCTATATATTTATATAATCTGATATCAAGATATTTAAAAATATTCTTTTCTTGTATAATTGCATACTGTTCTAACAGATTTCGTATGCTTGAAGTCAGTGCTGCATCAGAAATATCCAGAATCACCTCAACCTTATTGCCACTTAAAATATCACTGGCAGAAAGTACAAGTCCAAGACCCCACACATCCTTCTCCGTCACCGGATAATTTTCAATATGGTTATCAATCACAATACTCACATTGCTAAGGCTGCAAATCAATGTATCCAATGTTCTTAAAACATCTTCATCAATCTCACTTAATTCTCTTGGTGTCATTTCATGCAACATGCTGATTGCTTCCGCAATATCCTTAATACTTGCATCGCTGTTTCCATTTTTTATCTTATTAAAAATGGAATTTACTTTATCCTGAAAATTTTCAGGAGAAGCATTTGTACCAGAACCTTTGTTTGAATCCGTACCGGTTGGTTTTGCAGTCGCTGCCGGTGTTGTTGCCGCTTTCGTTGGTGCACCTGCTGCCGTTGGTGATGCTCCTGCTGCCTGAGTAGGCGCCGGTGTTGCTTCAATACCATTGATTGTTATGGTAGCTGATTTCTTTTTATACTTTACTACCACTACATTAGTTCCTGCTGCTTTGATGGTATCCGGTGTCAATGTAAAATCTGTTACCGTTGCCGTGGTTCCATCAGAATACGTTGCTGTCACCATAATATTTTCTTTCGCAATCGCATTTCCTACCACTACATCGTTGCCCAAATACTCTGCTTTGATGGATTCCACTGTTTTTTTGCCTTCAGAACCGCCACCACCTTCTGCCGGTGTTACATTTGCCCCTTGAGTTGGTGTTACTGCCTGTGTAGTGGACGGTGTTACATTTGGGGTTACTGTTGGCGTTACTTTTGGAGTTATGATTCCTGTCACTCCACCAGTAATATTTGCTCCAGGTGTTGGTGTAACAGTTCCCTGAGTCCCCTCATTCCACTTGGCATATAATGTCATATCGCTTGTCACAAAATCTTTTTCTGTAAATTCTGTTGTATAATCTTTGGATGTATACCATCCTTCAAAAACAGCTCCTGACTTAATTGCTTCCGGCAAAGTAACCGTATCACCCCAGATAATATTCTGAATTGGTGCTACCTCATTTCCTCCACAACTGTCAAACGTAATAGTATACTTTTTACCCGGAACTCCTGTTTCAATCACAACTGCTGCATTCAAATCTTCGAAAGAAACCGTGATTACATTGGTGCCTTCCTGCAGGATTGTGTTTGGCGTATACGTAAAGTCCTCTACCAGTCTTGCCACCGAATCATTGTACATTGCAATTACTCTGATACTTTCTTTTGGAATACCGTCATTGATGTACAATGCATCTCCAATATATGCTGCTTCCAAAGAATATGGTATCAATTCAAATTCTGCCCATTTTGCATACAATGTGATATCCTTCGTCACCTTAGAATTTTCCGTAAATGGTACCTTACAGGAGGTATCACGATACCAGCCACCAAATACAAAGCCTTCCTTGGTAGGTGGATTTGGCAAAGTAATGGTTTCTCCTTTCGCCACACCTGTAATACTTTCTACCACAGAACCACCCATGCTGTCAAAGCTGACGCGGTAGGTTTCCCCATCCGGAATGTATCCTTCTACTGTAAAATTCTTAGTAAAAGAAATGATTTCATCTGCATCATAAGGATTGGTTTCCTGATATTTTACCGTAAACACGTTCGTTCCTTCATTCTCTATTAAAGTAGAAGAAATTTCATAAGAATCCAAAATGGTTTTTACGGAATAGTCATCATAAAACGCTTTTACCAGAACTTTGTCCAAATCAATGTTGCTCCAAATCGGCATATCCGTTCCAGTGTATTCCACCGACAAGGATTTCAGAGTTTTTTTCACCCATTTTGCATATATCTTTGTATCTTCCGTGATTCTGGTGTAATCCGTTACTTTATTGACATAATCTGTTTCTGTGTACCATCCGCTAAAAGTTTCTGTCGCTCTGGAAGGTTCTTCAATCCCTGCTTCTGAAAATCTGGAATATCTTGGTACCTCCACCACGGTAGGAGAACCTGGTACCCCTTCTTCAGAAACATCTTCATACACTTCAATCTTTACGTTTCCACTAGTTACAGTTTCATCCTCGCCCCAGTATTCTGCCAGATAAACTTCAAAAGTATCTGTTTTTCCGTCTTTTTCCACTTCCATAACAATACTTTGACCGGATGCCGGAAATGTTGTTCCGTTTTTATTAAATAAAAGAAGAGGTTCTTCATAACCACACTCAAAATTATTCTTTTCTTCTTTTACCCGTATTGTATAATCGCTAATCAAACCTTCCGTACCGTCACTGTTAAAAGCCATAACTTCTAAATCCGCCCGGTTTAATGATGCCTCCCAGCGCAAAATGCTTGGTTTTCCATTATCTGCGATAATATAATCTCCATTAGAATCCTTTTCGTAAACTGTATTTACATTCAAAGGTTTGCCCTTATAAGTTACCTTCAAGGCAGATACGCTTGTTTTTTCCCACTTTGCATACAACGTGATACTCTGAGTAATCGTAAATTTTGTAGGACACTTTGTCTGCAGTGTACTATCTAAATACCAGCCTCCAAACTGATATCCATCTTTGGTTGGTGTAACAGATGAAAGGCTAATGGTCTGATTCTTAGAAATATCTGTAATAGAATCTACTGCACTTCCGCCATTTACCACAAAATCAATTTTTAACTTACCATCTGTAGCAGGCGTATTAGAACCTACCACATTAATCTTACAGGATTTTCCCATATAAGTAACAGTAATGGCATTGTCCCCCTCCCGTTCTACACGCATAGGAGCAATGTCAAATACACGCACAGATGCACTGTTTTGTTTTAAATCATAGTCTTCTTTGGAATAATAAGCATATACTAAAATCTGTCCTTTAGATATAAAGCTTCCAACTTCCTGTTCCTGACCTACAAACTGTGCTGTAATTCCGTAAAGAGATTTCTTTCCGTCTTCTGCAAAGATAGGATCATCATCTGCAAAATAATCTTCCTCCGATACCTCATAATAGGCAGTATATCCTGAGTAAAGACTTCCTACCGGAAGCTTCTTTCTCTGTGTATTGGTTCCCAAAAGAAAATAGGTATAATCATACGTTGCATTGTCCAAGCCATCGTTGGAGGAATCTTTGTCATCATCATAAATACTCATGTGATACCAGATTCCATCCAATTTCACCAAATTCCATACCTTTGTATTACTTCCTTGCTCTGTTCCCCGAATAATAGCATTCTGCACTCCCAGCTTAAACAGTAGTTTGTACGCCAGACCTGCATATCCCGCACTGGAAGCCTGACCATATTTAAAAGCAGTATACGGTGTCAGTGTAGCAATTTCTGTTTTGCCGTCCACCTCAGAAGTAACAGAATTTCCTTTTTTTACGTTGCCGCAAAGCCAGTCATGTACTGCTTTCACTTTATCGTAATCTGTTGCACCTTCAGACAATCCCATATCTGAAATAATGGAAGATAAATTATCATCCACATATTCTGTTTCGTCTTTGCTTTCCCAATATTCTACATCAAATGTAAAGTGAATATACTTATTTGTGGAATTCACCACATAATCCACGTCTACCGACTTGTAAATATTAAACAAATAATCTGCATCACTTGTACTTGCAGTGTCAATAGAAAATGCCTTTGGCAGCAGGTCATTTTTAATTCTACCCCTGTCCCCATAAGTATCATAGTCACTACCTGTATAAATCACACTAAAATGACTTTCTCTGTTGGTCATATGCTTTGACACATACGCTGCCACTGCACTTATAGTACTGTATGAATTTTCCGTAGTCGTGCTTTCATTCTCCGAAGATGAAACTAAATCTCCATCCGTCTTCAGTGTGATTCCACCGGAAATTTCATTTTTCATTTGTACAGTCCCCTTATTTGCCGCCTGCACCTGAAGTGACGCCGGCGCTGCCGTGGATGTAAGCATTATTCCTGCCAGAAAAGCAGCTGTTATTTTTCTCCATTTCCCCAATGTTTTTTTTCTCATCATACCACCCGTCCTCTATATTATTATATGCTATTACTTATTTATCGACAGATTTTATCTGTTATTTAACTAATTTACAGTATTTTTTTAGAACTTCGCCAATTTTTCTTCCAGATCTTCTTTTGCCTGTTTATAAGTAATAAACTGAATCCCATCAAATCCGCACTCCCTTGCCGCCTCTATATTTTCCAATGTATCATCCAAAAATACACATTGTTTCGGAACCAGAGAATACTTTTCCACCAGTGCTATATAAATGGCATAATCCGGCTTAATTTTCTGAATTTCATAGGAGAAGATTCCGCCGTCACAGTTTTGGGTAAAATCCAATGCTTCTTTTGTCTTTTCTCTTAGGGTTTTCCCATAATTTGATAAATAATAAACTTTATAGCCTCTCTGCTTTAATTCTTCTATCCAGCCATCTGTATATTCACATTTCCAGACGCATTTCCCCATGTCATCCCAGATAGCCCGAATATCCGTTTCATATTCCGGTATTTCTTTTATAAAGCTTTGTAAAATTTCTTCATCGCTCCATACACCTCGGTCTGTTTCTTTCCAGTATGCACTCTGAAAAATTGCTTTTGCCAGCTTTTCTGTCTTGGTGTCAGAAAAGTCAAATTCCTGTAAATATCCCTGCCAGTCCCATTCTACCAGCACCCGACCAATATCAAATATAATAGTATCTATCATTTTTCTGCTTCTCCCTTTTTGCACAAAAAGCTGCCCATGCAGGCAGCTCTTTTTATCTTATCATATTTCTTACTTATTTCTGTAGATGATATCATCTCTACCTGGTCCGTTAGAAACCATAGTGATTGGATACCCTATTTTCTCTTCTACAAATTCAATGTATTTTTTGCAGTTTTCCGGTAAATCTTCGTATTTTTTAATACCACGGATATCGCATTTCCAGCCCGGTAACTTTTCAATCACCGGTTTTGCCTTTTCAAGCAGTGCTGTTGTCGGAAATTCTGTGGTCTGCTTACCATCAATTTCATAAGCAGTACATACCGGAATCTCATCTAAATAACCAAGGACATCAAGTACTGTAAATGCCACATCCGTAGTTCCCTGCAGACGGCATCCGTATTTAGAAGCTACACAGTCAAACCATCCCATACGTCTTGGACGTCCTGTGGTGGCTCCAAACTCTCCACCATCACCACCACGTCTTCTTAACTCATCTGCTTCATCACCGAAGATTTCACTTACAAAAGCTCCTGCTCCTACTGCTGAAGAATATGCTTTACATACTGTGATTACCTTCTTGATTTCATATGGTGGCACACCTGCTCCAATAGCACCATAAGCAGCCAGTGTAGAAGAAGACGTAACCATCGGATAAATTCCGTGATCCGGATCCTTTAAAGTTCCAAGCTGTCCCTCTAACAGAATTTCTTTTCCTTCCTTCAATGCATTATGTAAATATAAAGATACATCACATACAAATGGTTTTACCATATCTCTGTATTCATGAAGAGTTTCTAATAATTCTGCCGGATCAATTGGTGGTTTGTGATATAAATGTTCTAATAACACATTCTTTGTTTCACAAATACGCTGCACTTTATCTCTTAATAATTCTTCGTCAAATAACTCGCTTACCTGAAATCCGATTTTTGCATATTTATCTGAATAGAATGGTGCAATACCGGATTTTGTGGAACCGAAAGAATTTTTTCCAAGTCTTTCTTCCTCATACTGATCAAACAGAATATGATATGGCATAACAATCTGGGCTCTGTCAGAAACTAAAATTTTAGGTTCTGGTACACCTTTACTTACTATGTCCTGAACTTCTTTAAACAGGAGAGGTATATTTAAAGCAACTCCGTTTCCGATGATACTTGTTGTATGATTGTAAAAAACGCCGGATGGAAGTGTGTGTAATGCAAATTTACCATAGTCATTTACAATTGTATGACCTGCATTGGCACCACCTTGGAATCTTACAATAATGTCAGCTTCTTTTGCTAACATATCTGTAATCTTTCCCTTTCCTTCATCTCCCCAGTTCGCTCCAACGACTGCTTTTACCATGTTTGTTCCTCCTAAGTTTTGTTATTTTTACCTGTTACATTAAACGTTAATTTCTGCTTTCATACCAAGAATTTCTTTATTTTCTGCTAAGATTGGGTTTACCACATTCTTTAAGAATGCTTCTACCTGTTCTTTTGCACGTCCTGTATATCTTGCCGGATCCATTGTTTTCTGTAAGTCTTCCAGTGTCATGTTAAATTCCGGATCTGCTGCAATTAGTTCTAATAAATTATTGTCTAATCCTTTTTCTTTTACATTTCTTCCTGCTTCCATGGAAAGTGTACGGATTTTTTCATGCAATTCCTGTCTGTCACCGCCTGCCTTTACAGCATCCATCATAATATTTTCGGTTGCCATAAACGGAAGTTCGGAACGAAGACGTTTCTCAATTACCTTCGGATATACTACCAGTCCGTCTACTACATTTAAGCATAAGTCAAGAATACCATCAATAGCCAAAAAGCCTTCCGGGATACTCAGGCGCTTATTTGCAGAGTCATCTAATGTACGTTCAAACCACTGGGTTGCTGAAGTAATCATTGGGTTTATCACATCTGCCATTACAAATCTAGAAAGAGATGCGATACGTTCACTTCTCATCGGATTACGCTTGTAAGCCATGGCAGATGAACCAATCTGAGATTTTTCAAAAGGTTCTTCAACTTCTTTTAAGTGCTGTAACAAACGAATATCGTTAGAAAATTTATGTGCACTTGCTGCAATTCCCGCTAATACATTTAATACTCTGGTGTCAACCTTACGGGAATAAGTCTGTCCGGAAACAGGGAAACAGCTTTCGAATCCCATTTTCTTTGCAATCATAGGGTCAATCTTGTCAATTGTTTCATGGTCTCCATCAAACAGTTCAAGGAAGCTTGCCTGTGTTCCTGTAGTTCCTTTTGAGCCTAAAAGTTTCATGTTGGAAAGTACATGATCAAGGTCTTCTAAATCCAGTAAAAATTCCTGAATCCAAAGAGTTGCTCTCTTACCAACAGTGGTAGGCTGTGCCGGCTGAAAATGTGTAAATGCCAAAGTTGGAAGTGCCTTGTATTCATCTGCAAATTTAGCAAGTTCATCAATTACGTTGATTAACTTCTTCTTCACAAGCTTTAAAGCCTCAGTCATAACGATAATATCTGTGTTATCACCCACATAACAGGAAGTAGCTCCTAAATGGATAATTCCTTTTGCTTTCGGGCACTGTACGCCGTAGGCGTACACATGTGACATTACATCGTGGCGAACCTGTTTTTCTCTTTCTTTTGCCACATCATAATTTATATCATCCTGATGAGCCTTTAACTCTGCAATCTGCTCATCTGTAATATCAAGTCCTAATTCCTTTTCTGTTTCTGCAAGGGCAATCCATAATTTTCTCCAGGTTCTGAATTTCATATCCGGTGAGAAAATATACTGCATCTCCTTACTTGCATAACGCTCTGATAATGGACTCTGGTATCTGTCTGTCATTCTTTTTCCTCCTACTTCTGGTATTCACCACGAATATCTTCTTTTGGCGGTTCCATTGGATATTTTCCGTTAAAGCATCCTTTACAGATTGCTTTTCCTTCGGACAGTTCTTCTAATCGGTTAATATCTAAATATGCTAAAGTGTCAGCACCGATAATCTTTCTAATGTCTTCCACAGAACGATTGTAAGCAATCAACTGTTCTCTTGCCGGCACATCTGTTCCGAAATAACATGGCCACAAAAATGGCGGGGAACTGATACGTACATGCACTTCGGTAGCACCAGCTTCTTTTAACATGCTGACAATTCTGTCACTGGTAGTTCCACGCACAATAGAATCATCAATCATAATGACTCTTTTTCCTTTTACTGCATTTTTCAAAACATTCAGTTTTACCTTTACGCTGGATTCTCTGCTGCTCTGCTTAGGCTTAATGAACGTTCTTCCCACATAACTGTTTTTCACAAATGCAGTTCCATAAGGAATTCCTGATTCTAAAGAATAGCCTAATGCTGCTGCGTTTCCAGATTCCGGTACACCTACTACAAGATCCGCATCTACCGGTGAATCCATAGCAAGGAAACGTCCTGCCTTGATTCT
The DNA here is from genome assembly GCA_045126515.1 of Lachnospiraceae bacterium. GTDB lineage: Bacteria > Bacillota > Clostridia > Lachnospirales > Lachnospiraceae > RUG11237. The sequence continues at coordinate 27,055 of JBGVOM010000091.1, read as the reverse complement.
GGAATCATATACACTGACACCATCAATACAGCTGTCTGGACGTGCAAAATAGATGTATTCGAAAATACATCTTGCTTCTTCCGATGGTTTTGGACACATACTGGTGTCTGACACAATACCATCCTTTGGTGTAATCGTAACAATTTCTCCCGGAAGTACATCTCTTACAAACTCTGCGCCAATAGTATCTAAAGCACATGTTTCGGATGCCAGAATGTATGCATTATCTCTTTTTCCAATACAAAGAGGCTTAAATCCCTGAGGATCTCTTGCACCGATTAATTTTCTCGGACTCATTACAACTAAAGAGTAAGCTCCTTTGATTTTTTTCATTGCAAGTTTTACTGCTTCTTCTACCGTTCCACAGTTCAAACGTTCTCTTGCAATATGATATGCAATTACTTCCGAATCAATTGTTGTCTGAAAAATAGCTCCGGTATATTCTAATTCTTTTCTAAGCTCCGGTGCATTAATCAGATTACCATTGTGGGCAAGCCCAAGAGTACCCTTCACATAATTTAACACTAAAGGCTGTGCGTTTTCTCTTGTACTTCCGCCTGCTGTGGAATATCTTACATGTCCAACACCAATATCACCTTTTAATCCTTCTAAATTCTCAGGACTGAACACTTCATTTACCAGCCCCATCCCCTTGTAGGAATCCACTTTTCTCTTCGGTCCATTAGTATCACTGACTGCAATACCGCAGCTTTCCTGTCCTCTATGCTGTAACGCAAATAAGCCGTAATAAATTGAGGAAGCTACGTCATTGCCATCAAAATCATAAATACCAAATACGCCGCATTCTTCATGTAATTCTCTGTCTTCCTGCATTTCGTAATTATTCATTCTTTACTCCTATAATCCTAAACGTTTAAATACTTCATTGTATGCTTCTTCCACATTTCCCATATCACGTCTGAAGCGGTCTTTGTCTAATTTTTCGTTAGTTTCAACATCCCATAATCTGCAGGTATCCGGTGAAATTTCATCTGCAAGAATGATATTTCCTTCAGCATCTCTACCAAATTCAATCTTGAAGTCGATTAATTTAATACCTGCATTTAAGAAATACTCTTTTAATACTTCATTTACCTTGAAAGTATACTCTGCAATTTTGTCAATTTCTTCCTGTGTTGCAAGACCTAATGCAAGTGCATAATATCCGTTAATAAATGGATCGCCAAGGTCATCGTTCTTATAGCTGAATTCTAAAGTAGGGCATAATAATTCCCGTCCTTCTTCAATACCAAGCTTCTTAGAGAAGCTTCCGGCAGCAACGTTTCTTACGATTACTTCCAATGGTACGATTTCTACTTTTTTTACAGCTGTTTCTCTATCACTTAATTCTTCTACCAGATGGGTTGGAACTCCAGCTTTTTCCAAAAGCTTGAATACATGGTTTGTCATACGATTGTTGATAGCACCTTTACCAACAATAGTACCTTTCTTTTCACCGTTGAAAGCTGTTGCATCATCTTTATAGTCTACGATAACGATGTTTGGATCGTCTGTTGTGTAAACTTTCTTTGCTTTTCCTTCATACATGAGTTCTCTTTTTTCCATTGTTTTCCACCTGTCCTTTTCTTATATCTGATTTTCATATCTATCCCGTGTATTGCGGACCTTCCACTGTCAGGAATACACAGACTGGGAGTTTTACACAAACTCCCAGTCCAAATTATATAACATAAAATTTAGAAAAGCAACACCCATTTCAAGAATACTTAGTTTGCTTCCACAGAATTTACGATATCCAGTATTTCTGCGGCATATTCCTTATGTTTTGCCACCAGTTCTGATATTTCCTGTTTTGCAGCCTCCATAATCTTTTTATTGTAATCCAATTGTTTTCTTATTTTTTGTCTTCTACAGATTAATCTGTGACGTATTTCTACCATTTCTTTATTATCAACAATGGCGTTTACCTGAGACGGCCATACACTTGCATCCTGAATGCCGTATTCTGCAAGCTGCTTTACCAACAGTTCATTGTAAAACTCCAAGTCATCACTTGCCTGCTGGTAACGGTAGCGTTCATCCCGCTCTTTCATATAATTCTCCCAGATATAATTCAATTCGTATGCATTTTTCACATTATACTTCTCATAGCTGTAATCCAATGCATTGGTTATATTTACATATTTGATTTTTGTGTGATTTAAAAGTCCAATTGCTTTATTGAGACATCGTTCTGTATATTTTAACTCATAATCGGCATTCTTCAGCTTCATAAACAATCCTGCTGTTACCAGAACTGCCGCAAGCATTGACACCACATAAGCCGTCTGTACTTCCGCCTCGAATATAATTTGAAACGCCACAATCAAAACAATTACAGCAATTAATGTGGCAAATGCAATTACAGACATCCCCTTTAAATTCTGCTGTTCCTGAATAATATCTTTCTTACGGATGTTCTGTGCTGCCTTTTCATTTTCTAAATGACGCATATCTGATTTTAAAATTTCCCGATATTTTTCATTTTCTGTCATTCTCTTTAGGGCATCCGGGATTTCATCCTCATGATTTTCTGCAAACCAGTACTGCATATCTGTTATCTTGCTGGCAGTTTTCTGAAGACTCTTACGTTCTTCATTCAAGTTCAATATCTTACGTACCGTGGAATTCACGGCTATTTTTCTGTCCTCCGGCATCTCTTCAATCATCTGCATATCATTCAAATAAGCTGTCACAAGATTGTATTCTAATTTTGCATTTTCTGTTTCATCGGAAGCCTCCATCATCTGTTCACAGCAGTTTCTTACATAGCGTTCTCGTTCTTTTGCATCGTCCATATTAACTTTCTGCTTTTTGAAATTAGTGGTCTCTTCCTTCGGTTCTTCTACCTGCACCTGTGCAGTTTCCTCTGTCACTTCTTCCTTAATTTCTTCTGTTTCCTTTTTTCTAAATTTTTTTAAAAACCATTCTGCTATCTTCATACTCTTTACCCTTCTGACATACTTCCTCTGTATTCCTGCTTGTACTCATCAAAAATCTTTTCTAACGCCCAATAGTACTCCTGCACATATCCCAACTGCCGATAGTTAGAAATTTCATTCATACGTTTTCGTTTCGGCGAAGCAGCTTCATCAAGCAATACCTGCCCTAACTTCTTTTCCAAATTAAGGGCTGTTTCTTCTGTGACCATTTCCTCTGCCACCTTCTTGACATATTCTTCCTTGGGCAAATGCATATGTAATGCCATCAAATAACACTCATAACTTTCCTGCTCTTTATTCTTTTCGTATGCCATCTGATAATATTGGGCTGCTTTATCAAAATAGAACATTCTGCTGTATACTGTACCAAGATTATGATAAATATCACCCGTTATCTTATCATCTTCCATGGTTTCTTCCTGCAAAATATTATTGTATTCCATCGCCGCTTTGGCATACTTTTTGTTTTCCAAGAAAAAATCAGCTTTTGCTTTTCGTCGCACCACACTGCTTTTTCCTTCCACTTCCTTAAGTTCTGCTTCCAGGTATAATATCTCTTCTTTTGAAAGATAACCGGTATATCTCATGATACAACACACAAATGTACTCAGTTCTTCCTGACATTCTATTATGCACCTCAGCTGTTCTGCCAACTTTTTCATATCCAGCTGTTGCTCTAAGAAAGCACAAAGTTCTTCCTTCATAATGCTTTTATCAAGCATATGAAGATTCTTTCTAAAACAGTAACATAATTCTTCAATGGTTGAAACAGCTAATTGAAACTCCTTTATATAAAGGGGAGTTTCTGCTTCTTTGCCACAACAAATTAACATTCTGCTCATTTTATCTCTCCTTTATATGCTTTAAATTCCCATTTAACTTTTCCTGCAACAGCTGCAAATCAAATTCTTCTTTCCATACTTTATGCGTTGCCTTATAAATTTCTCCAAATCCCAAATCTTCCACTTCAATCACACCTTTATGTTTTTCTGGAAAATAAAGCTTAAGCCGCAGTCTGGATGCCCTTTCTTCTCTTTCCGGAAAGTCCTTTAATAGCACCCTTATCACTTCTTCGCATTTTCCGTCCAGACCTCGGGCATAAACAGCCACCTGATTTTCGCTGTCAGGTACAAAATCAATAGTTTTCTCCGCTTCGAACCAATGAAGTTCTGCCGATATCATTTCGTAATCCTTTTCTTCTCCCTGATATACTGCCTTTAAAAAGAAATTTACATGTATCTGTTCTTCTCCAAGATACAAATAGTCTTGCTTTTTTATCCCAAGCTGGATTCCTGAATAATTCAATGCGCCAAGCCCATACAGATTCTGTCCTCGAAACACTCGTCTTCCCTGACACAACAGTTTTAATGTTTCCGGATACCAGTTTTCCACAAAGCCTTCTCCCACAAGATATACCACCGATGCCCTATGCTTTGAAAGGAGTTTTTTAGCATAGTCAAAAAACACAGAATCATCATGTCCTATGTTTTCCCACTCCTTGTTCTCCACAAACACCAAATGAGGGATGGTTCCTTTATCTACCGTAAGTACTCTGCTGGTTATTTTTTCTTCTCCTTTGCATTCCAGCAAAACCGCTCCCCGTTCCCATGACACTTCTTTTTGGAACGCCGTGTAATAAGCAAAGCCCTCACCATAGGAAATCAGATGCAGAGCAGATTTAGGAAGGGCAAGACCTTCTGTAACAGTTTTCCACATCTGAACCGTTTCCACATCAATTTTATCCACCGCAAATGTACACATTTCAATCTTTTCTAACGGCACATAAGCTAAAAGCAATCCAAAAGTTTTTCTCAGATACATCTGAAGCAGTAATACCATCTCATACTTCTTTCCTTCTATCTCTACGGACTGCTTCTCTTTACTTCCCCGATAAATATTCTTTACAGGAACTGCTTCACCAAGCTCTATCTGTTTCAGTGCTTCTTCTCCGTAGTACCACTGCTCTATCTGCTTTTTTTTCGCCAATACCATAGGAATGCTGATTTTTTCTCCCCCAAGTAGTGTGGTTACTGAAATAGGCTCCGAACTGTTTTCCGGTGCAAACAGGCTGATTTGGCAGTACAACTCCCCCAAATCATACCCTGCATAAACTTTTCTTATTTCCTTTTCCTCCACACAAATCACCACCTTATTTTACAGAAAATATATGTTCTGCGATATAATCTTCTTTTAAGTATTTATCAATTAGTACCTGTAATGTTTTTTCATCCTGCATAGCATAGCTGATTAACATATCGTTTAATAATTCGTACCTGCTGCTTTCTCCCCTGGTTACCGGAACCTCTGACCGCATCAGCCTTCCGCTTTCCACCACCGCATCCCCCTCTGTTCCACTTTCGGTAAGATAGTATTGTAGTGCTTCCCCAAAGAATAAAATAAAATCTTTTGTTTCCACTCCGGGATAAACCTGTTTCAAAACTTCCACTTGATATTCATTCTCCTGATTTTCTTCCTGTATATAATGAATGTAAGTTGTTCCCTGTGGATTTTTTCTATATTCCAGCAATGTCTTGTCCATTAAAAAGACTTCTTCCGGTAAATCATAAGGATATTTTTTCAAAAATTCAAAATACTTTCGTTTTCCCAGCATTTCTGCCACCAAGGGTTTCAACACAGTCTCACATTCTTTCATCTTTTCTTCCTGCTCCGAAACGCCCTGCAAAAGTGCAAGTTTACAAATATCCGGCAGTTTTTCTCCCTCTGCAAACATACGATATAAACGTTTCATTACAGATTCCTCTGTAATTTTTTGTTTTACAAAATATTCATAGGACTGATTAATAATAAATGCCCTTTCAATGCTCGGTCTTGCTCCCTGTCTTACATAATCCTCAAAAATCTCAATCAATTCCTCCACATGAGAATGAGCAAACAATGACTGCACTAACAATCGTTCTTCCAACTCATAATTATCCAACCCCAGTTCTTTTGAGGACTTCCATACTTTTCGCATCTGTCCTAAGTTTCCCTGATAATATTTGATTAGATAAGACAACAATACCGTATCATATTTTCCTTTATCGTATAGATAATGACATAAACGGCAAAACTTCTCCTCCTCGGTATAGGCCTCCGGATTTTCTCTTAAAAATAAACTACACACCCTTAATAGTAGTTTATTATTAATTCCTTCAGCGCCATAAGTCACCACATAATTATAAGACTTTTCATACATTTTTCTCATAATCATATAATCTATGATACGCCCTCTGTCTTTTTGAGGCAATTCTTCCGGTGCCATTTCTAACAAATAATTGTCCAGTTCTTCCATCTGATTACTTTCATAATAAAAATCTGCAATTTTTCCGTAAAATTCTTTTTTTTCTTCCGGCTTTACAATCAGACTTTGAGAAATCCTTCGTAACTGTTGAACATTTCCCTGCTCTACCTTCAGATAAGCCCCCCGGTCAATCAGTTTATGAATATAAATTCCTATTTCACTTTTCGCCAGGCGGAAACACGCTTCTTCCACCTCCGGATTCTGATACAAACGTACCGGTTCTGAAATAGTATGAACAGGAAACCTTCTGCCATAACCATCTTCCCCCAAAAGTGTATAGGTCTGATTATATATATTCACATAAGCTTCTCCCTTATTACATGGAAAACTTTCTTCATAATACAAAGCAGTATGCAGCACAATAATCTGCTGTACATTCTGTGCATCAATTTTTATTTTGTGAACAAACATGACAGATGCTAGGGCTTCCGCCAGTTTTTCATCAATATGCTTTGGTTTCAACAACTGCTGATATAAATATGCCAGATTCTCGTCCATGTGACGTGCTAGGGCTTCCTTCAAAGCAAATTTTTCTACCTGTTCTTGGTATTTTTCCAGCAAATCACCGTAAGCCTCCTGATTTTTTATAAGATTGGTATACAGATATGCCTGTCGTTTGTAGTCCAAATCACACTGATACAAAAAATACATCATTACGTTTCTTGGCAAAATATGATAAATTTTTGTGTCAACAGACATCAGATAATATTCATACAACCTTGTAATCTTTAATTCATTGCGTATGCCCAGCTCATACCAGTAGAAATATTTATTTTCCCGTTTGTCATTTCGTATCAGAAGGCTGCATACAGTCTGTATGGTTTCTTCTGTAGGATATTTTATATAACACTCCGTCAGTATTTTGTGGAGAATCGGAGGATATTCCGTCATCTTAGAAGCAAGATATACAATCCTTGATGCCATTTCCCTGGTAATCTGATTATTCTTCACCGCCCAAAGCAGTACATTTAATTCAAAAGAATCCAAACGATTTAAAACACTGATTTCCTTCCGCATCACATTGACTGCTTCCATATAAATTACAGGATTATGGCAGCCTCTGTTGCAGAATTCCTTGATATCATCATACTTTTTCTGTCGATTCAATTCATAGTCTTCTTGTATATACAGCTTCATCCAGAATATCTTCCAGCTCCTGTCATAGCTTTTCGAAGCTTCCATCACTGCCTGTAATGCCTTATCTCTTGTGCTTTCTTTCTGTTCCGCCAATGCCATAAGATAGAGGTAATAACAATAATGCTCCACATCATTTCTTTTCAGTTGTTTTACATCAATGGCATTTTTCAGTACATACCATGCTTCTTCCATTCGTTTTTCTGCCAGCAACAACTGCGCCTTGTACAAATTGAAGAAAACTAATTCTTTACACTGCATTTGTTCTCTTTCAATAATTTCTAATGAAGTTTTCACCCAGTTGCTACTATTCATTTTTTTTGTGCGAAATGCAATATAGGATTCTGCCAGTTCCGCCATAACATATTTTTCCGTATTTTTTTGACCCTCTGTTTCCTTTTTCCGTAAAACAGTAACAGCAAATTCAAGCTTCTGCCTTGGGGTTGAAAGAATCAGACGCCCCATATTCTTTCCGGCATGAAGCATATCGTATTTTATGTAATACTGAAGCGGACAAAGACTCCCCACAAAATCTTCCTCATGAAGATATTTCTTATAAGGAACTAAAAATTCTGCATCCGACTCTACCATAATTTCAAAGTATCCTCGATTTTTCTTTGTCAGTGACACCGTCTCCCTAATATCACCGGAAATATCGACAAATACTTCCTTTTGTTTTCCCAGTTCCAGCAAAACAGGTTCTTTTTTACGAATAGCAATCAGAAATTCTTCCATAGCATAATTCTTATCTGAGTTTTCTAATAACCCTTCGTATAACGGAAGGTATTGTTTGTCATGGCTTGAAAATATTTTTGAAAACCTACTACTCTCAAATATTCTCAGAGCCTCTCCCCATGAATTTTGTGCCAAATTTGCAAAATGGAACAAATTTTTAATGTTTCCCATGGAAGAATCCATATGACATTTTTCAATAGTCGCCACAAAAGGAAGGCTATATTCTCCCGCATTGGAAATAATTTCAAACCTTCCTTTTACTACCTCACCCTCACCCATGCCAAGGCTGTTAAATTCAAACTCTATTACATTGTGAGTTCCACAAAAAGAATTAGACATACAATGCATCCTTGGTGAAGAAACAATGATGAACCCTTGAATTTCCCGGTTTCCGTTAATTTCAAAGGTGCCTTTATAATTTTCTCCCTGATACATATTACACTCAACTCTTAAGGTAGATAGTGTCAGTTCAGGCAGTTCGTATTCAAACTCTTCATTGTTGTATTTTTCCAAAGATATATACACTGTAACCACTTCCTAATTATTTAATTCCCCCGCTGTTAAAAATATACTTTGCTTCAAATTCTTCTAAAGGAATTGCCTTATCAAAATAAAAGCCCTGTATATATTCAATGTCCATTTTCTGCACAATTGCCAGCTGTTCTTTTCGCTCAATTCCCTCCACACACACATGAAGTCCTAACGTCACTGCCAGTTCACTTATCATTTTGATAAAAGCCTTGGCATAATCATCCTGCTCAATTTCTGTCACAAAAGTCTGATCAATTTTAATCACATCCAACGGTATCTCTTTAATATGATTTAATGACGAGTAGCCTGTCCCAAAATCATCTAAGGCAATATGTATACCCAGCTTACGGATTTCCGAAAGCACCTGTTTCATTCGATTCATATCATTGATAGCAAGACTTTCCGTTACTTCTAAAGTAAGATTGTGTGGATTAATTCCTGTTTCTTCTACAATCTGCTTTATAATATCCACGATATCATTCTGCAACAACTGTACTACCGATAAATTTACATTCACCCTATAATCCGGATGTCCCAATTCGTTCCAATTTCTACATGTTTTACACGCCTGGCGAAGTACATATGAGCCGATAGGATTTATCAACCCAAGATATTCTGCCAGTGGAATAAATTCTGCCGGTGAGACAAAACCCATAGTTGCATGTTTCCAGCGTATCAAGGCCTCCGCTCCGCTGCACTGCACTTCTCCCTTTTCTCCCACATGAATGATAGGCTGATAGTAGACGATAAAATCCCGGTATCCGTCGTTACTGGAATCGCGCATGTTTTTTTCCATATCAAAACGCTTCAAAGAGGAAGAACCTGATTCCTCGGTATAATAATGAATCCTGTTTTTTCCTGCTTTCTTTGCCTCATACATGGCAATATCCGCTTTTTTTATCAAGTCACTGGCTTCTTCGCCATTCTCCGGAAAATCTACTACGCCAAGACTCATGGTACAATAGTAATCTGCTCCATTTAAACGCCATGGCTTATTACAAATCTCCATCAGACGGTCTAATATTTCACTTTTTTTTGCGTAATGTTCTTCCGGTAGGAGAATAATAAACTCATCGCCCCCCATACGGTAACATGTATTTGTAATCTCCGGTATCGTTCGCAGGCTGTTAGAAAGTTCCTGTAGAAGAATATCGCCATATTGGTGTCCCAAACCATCATTGATATTTTTAAAATTGTCAAGATCCATGTAAAACAATGAGCCATGTTTTCCATTTTCTTTCATATCTGCCAGATACTTTTTCAAATCACGCTCACAGCGCATACGATTATACAAACCGGTAAGAAAATCGTTATTTGCCTGCTGTTCTATTTTTTTCTGATAATTTCGTTTCTCCGTAACATCATAGCATGCACAAAGAACTGCTTCCCGACCATCGACCCAGGAAAGTTCTGTATAATACAAATCATACCAGCGTTTCGTTTCTTCTGCATAATACTCTAAATATTTTGAATTGTTATTAATTTTCTTACCTTTACGAAGTACCTGACTTAAATTGCCTTCTTCTAACTCTTTTGAAAAATTCCGTCGAATAATTTTATTACTGAACAATACTTCGTCCGTACGTTCATCCGTAACTAAAATACCGCTTCCCACATTCTCCAGTATGTTGGCTAAAGATGCGTAAGAACTTGCCAGAGAATCCTTTGCGGTTTTCTTCGCCAGAATACTCTGAATTATCTTTGCCACATCTCCTAAAAACTGTATATCTGCCAGTTCCCATACACGCTCTTTTGATGTTTCCATAAAGTTTATATACATCACAATTTCATCATTCACGTGAATCGGCAGCGCTGCAATCGCCAGAATCCCATATTCCGAAAATTTCTGACGACTGAACGTGGGAAGCTGCATCCCCGAAGAAATAAACACCGGACGTTCATTGTTCAATGCCCACTCACTGCTCAAAATTCTGCTTCCATCCTGAAAATAATTATTATCTTCGTTTTTTGCCCAATGGCACATTACTTCCAGACATTTTTCATTTTTATGTACACGGAACACATTTGCAATGTCAACCCTCAAATATTCCCCTGCCAGTGTAATAATATTTTTTACAGGAAATTCAAATTCATCTGCTGACTCTAAATTTCTTAGTACAGCAGTCATTGTTTCATTCCTTTGAAGTTCTCCCTTCATCTTCTGCTCTGCCAGTCTGCTCTTTTGTGCTTCCTCTTTGGCATTCATCACAAGAAACGCTTCTGCAAACAGCTTTCGCATCAAAACCCTGGACAACTCCATACGGTTGCTCATTTCTTCCTGAGTCACCTTTGTTTTTATTTTTTCCCATTCCCCGGCTTCTTCTTCCGGCATATCTACATCTTTTAACACAGCATAACTGCACCATAAAATAATCGGCTTTCTGCCAATTGCAATGGCAGTTCCAATCAATTTCACACATGGACAATCCGTATCCACCACAATCTGTTCCTCATAGGGATTGTTTCTCAGTTGCTCCACCAGCATATCATAATAACGAGGTTTCACCTTTTCCAGAATAAACTTAAGTTCCTCTTGTGCACCTGAATATTCTGTGATACGATGTCCCGCCGCGTCAGAACAAACAACAAAAAGCTGTGCAACATGTGCATAGCTATCCTGTATATACTGTAATTCCTCCCTTTGTATCAGGGAGGAAAATTTTTGAACTGTTTGATTTTCTTTGTTATTGTCTATACCCATTTCTCCACACCCGCTCTGCAATAATTTCACATCATACCAATATTCATTCTACATGAAAAACACCATGATTGCAACCATTGTTTCGCTATTTGTGGCACTATTCCTGACATATCAGGCAAATTTATATCCAACTCCTCTTACAGTTTTAATATATTTAGGTTTATTGTCATCTTCCTCTATTTTCTTCCTTAAATTGCGGATATGTACATCTACTGTTCTGGTTTCGCCAGCATATTCATAACCCCAGATTTTATCCAACAATACTTCTCTGGAAAATACTCTGGTGCGGTGCTTTGCCAGTACGTACAACAATTCAAATTCTTTTAATGCCAACTCCACATTTCTTCCATCCACTGTCACTTCATGAGTGGTATTGTTGATTACTATTTTATCAATGGCAATAATTTCATCCTTTTCTTCTTCCAGTACCGGAGTAGCTTTCGCCCTCTCGCTTCTTCGCAAAACAGCCTTCACCCTTGCCACCAGTTCATAAATTCCAAAAGGCTTACTGATATAATCATCTGCCCCTACTTCTAAACCTAAGACTTTGTTAATTTCTTCACTTTTTGCAGTCAGCATAATTACCGGAAGTTCTGCCATGTCAGGATTTTTCCTTATTCTTTTTAACAACTCCATTCCATCAATTCCGGGTAACATTATATCCAAAAGCACCAAGTCAACTGCTTCCTTCTTTAATATTTCAATCCCTTCTTCTCCGCTGCTTGCCGTCAGCACCCGGAAACCGTTGCTTTCTAAATTGTATTCTAACAATTCCAAAATATGTTCTTCATCATCTACTGCAAGAATTACTTTTCCCATTTTTACTCCTTACGAAACTGTCTGGTACGGCAGCTTCACCAAAAATTTAGTTCCCACCAAAATTTCACTCTCTACTTCAATATCTCCATTGTACATTTCCACAATATGCTTTACGATGGATAAGCCAAGTCCGGTGCCTCCTGTTTTACTGGAACGGCTTTTATCTACACGATAAAACCTTTCGAATATTCTGTCAAGACATTCTTTTTCAATACCTTTTCCAGTATCCCGGACACTTAGGTACAAGAAGTTTCCGTCGCTGGAACACTTCACTAGAATCGTTCCATTTTCGGTATATTTGATGGCATTATCTACCAGATTTATCATCAATTGCTTTATTCTGTCTGCATTACAGGTATAAGGCTTGATATAAGCATCTGTTTCATACTTTAAAGCAACATTTTTCTTTACTTTTGGATTTAGTAAGGTAATTACTTCTCCTACAATTTCTTTCACATCATTTTCTTTTACATTATAATCATTCTTATTCTCAATTTCCGATAACAGAAGGATATCCTGAATCAGATTATACAGTCTTTCTGTTTCAATATCGATAATATCCAAAAATTTCAAAGCAAACTTTTCATCATGAATAGCACCGTTTTTCAAAGTATCTACAAAACCGCGAATAGAAGTTAAAGGTGTTTTAAATTCGTGAGATACATTGGATACAAACTCGCTTCGCATATGCTCTAACTTCCTAATCTGGGTAACATCTTCAAAAATCAGCAATACACCTACTGTTCTGTTTTCTTTTTTTTCGTACAAAGGAGTTCCGCTGACTTTCATGACACGTTCTTCTTCACTATAAATGCTTCCCTCTTTTACTACGGAATCCTTTGTTTCTTTTACTTTATCAATCACATCATAAAGCATCTGGTTTCGAAGCACATGATAAATAGGAAGTCCGGTTACATCGTCTGCTTCCCGCTCTATCAAAACCTTAAATTCCTGATTACAAAAAATAATTTTATTTTCTTCATCAATGGCAGCTACACCATTATCCATACTGTAAAGAATCGCCTCTAATTCATTATTTCTGGCATACAGTGTATTCATATTATCCTTCAATTTTTCTGCCATGGAATTAAAAGCATCCGCCAACAAGCCAATCTGATTTTTCTGTGTTGTATATATTTTTACCTGTAAGTCACCCTTGGCAATCTTCCTTGCCGCCTTTGTCACTTCATCCAGCGGCTGGGTTATATAATTACTAAAATACACTGCCATTAAAACAATTCCAATAAATATTAGTAATACCACCAGTAACGCAGATTTTAAAAAGCCAAATTCCATGCTTTTTAGCTCTTTCAGCGGGACGCCCAAGCGAATCACACCACAAAACTGTTTTGTTATCAATGGAACGGCACAGTACATACACTCCATGCCTAAAGTTTTTGAATATCTTCTTACACTATACTTTTCGCCCTCTAATGCTTTTTTTATTTCAATTCGACTGGCATGATTTTCCATTTCATCATAGTCAGCACTACTTTCTGCCACCACTTCTCCATCTTCAGACACTATGGTAATTCTCACATGATACTCGGTAGCATATCTTTCTACAAATTCTTTCAGTTTTTCCTCTCCCGGAAAATCCGCTTCTAAAGCTGCTGCCATCAACTGTGTCTGTGCCATATATCCTTCTTCGCTCTGCTTCACCAGTGAAGAGTAACCTTTTTCAAAAAAAGTCCCACCTACGGAAAACATAGCTACAAAAGCAATAATAAAGTAAGTAATAAAAAGTTTTCTTTTCATATTCTACAAATCCCCTGTAATAATATATACATTCCATTCTGCCATATTTGTGGCATGATCAGCCATTCGTTCAATATATTTAATAATCATTATAAAATAAGCATACTGTCTTACGGATTCCGGCTCTTTTTCCATAGTAGTACATAACTCCTTGAGAATCCGGTCAAAGTAATCATCTACAATGTCGTCTGCCTTCTTTACATAACGTGCCTTTTCTAAATCCTCATTTACAAAACTATCAATAGCCGCTACTACCATCTCTTTCATCTTCAAAAGCATATCTTCCACCTGCTTTGGCATTGGAATCTTTTCTTCCTGCGTCAAAAGAATAATATACTCTGAAATATCAGCACAGTGATCAGCAATACGCTCAATGTCAGAAATCATTCTCATGATGGATGTAACACGCCTTAAATCCTTAGCTAACGGCTGTTGTTTAGCAATAATCATAATACATTCTTCTTCGATTTTCCGCTCCATTTCATCAATAGCATCATCGTCTTCAATAATTTTATGTGCCACCTCTGAATCCTTATTTTTCAGAGCATATATTACTTTTCCAATGGATTCTTCAATCAGAGTGCTCATCTGTATTACATTCTGATTCATTTTTTCTAATTCTTCCATATATCTCTGCCTTGTAGCCATGATGTACCCTCCTAACCAAATCTTCCTGTAATATAGTCTTCTGTTCTTTTGTCACGAGGATTATGGAAGATATCCATCGTATCCCCATATTCTACCACATCTCCCGTTAAGAAAAAAGCTGTTTTGTCAGAAATACGACTTGCCTGCTGCATATTGTGAGTAACGATTACAATGGTATATTTTTCTTTTAATTCAACAGCTAAATCTTCTATTTTTAATGTAGAAATAGGATCCAGCGCAGAAGTGGGTTCATCCATTAAGATGACTTCCGGTTCCACCGCCAAGGCTCTGGCAATACAAATACGTTGTTGCTGACCTCCGGATAAGCCTAATGCATTCTTTTTCAATCTGTCCTTTACTTCATCCCAGATAGCCGCCTGTCGTAAGCTTCTTTCCACAATTTCATCCAGTTCACTTCTTTTCTTTATTCCATGAATTCTCGGACCATATGCCACATTATCGTAAATGCTCATAGGAAATGGATTTGGCTGCTGAAATACCATTCCAACCCGCTGACGCAGTTTTATCACATCGACGTCACTGTAAATATCTATTCCATCCATGAAAATGTTTCCTTCAATTTTTACATTTTCTACTAAATCATTCATGCGGTTTATTGTTTTTAAGAAAGTTGACTTACCACAACCGGAAGGACCAATAAATGCTGTAATTTCGTGTTCCGGTATCTGCATATTAATACTTTTAAGGGCATGGAAATCGCCATAATGAAGATTCAGATTCTTTACATCAAACTTTATGGCTTCCTGCATCTTTTCTTTCTTTATCATGCCTTTTCTCCTTTATTGTTTAAAAAGTATTTTGTAACGACTTTAGAAGATACATTTATCACAATTACAATAAGCAACAAAATCACTCCAATGGCACAAGCTGTTGTCAAATCATTTTCTTCTTTCATCAACATATATGCCTTAATCGTTAAAGTAGCACCGCTGGCAGAATTTCCGAACAGTCTTGATGGTATCTGCGCTACAGTTCCGGCAGTAAGAAGTAATGCGGCAGATTCTCCCACAATTCTCCCTATACTTAATAACACTGCTACAAGAATACCGGAAATTGCATTTGGAAGTACTACTTTTGTTACCGTCTGAAGCTGTGTTGCCCCCAGTCCCAAAGAAGATTCCCTATATGTTTTAGGTATTGTCTTTAAAGTTTCTTCTGTGGTGCTGATAATGGTGGGCAGTAAAATAATGCTAACAGTCAAAGCACCTGCCAGAAGAGAATACTGTAATTTCATCATCTGTACAAACACCAGCGAACCAAACAGCCCATAAATGATAGATGGAATTCCTGCCAGATTCTCAATTGCAAAATGAATCAATGTCATCATTTTTCCTTTTCTTGCATATTCATTCAGATACACTGCTGCCAGAATCCCAACCGGTCCCGCAATCAGCAGCGACAACCCTACCATATAAATTGTAGTAACTACCATGGAAATAATTCCGCCACCCTTTCGGACTGCTTTTATCTTCATGGTACCTTTGTTATCTTCGATTGCTTTCGCACTTTCCGTCAAAACTTTTTGGGTGTCAGTGCCATTCTTCAATTCACGTTCTACATTGTAACTTCCAATCTTCGTAACGATATCATTCTTTTTCAGCCCATACACTGTCCCAGTACCATCTATTGCCTGTTTCAGCAAAGAATTTTTCTCAATTTTTTCAATAACAAGGCCTTCTTCATTCACCGCAAAAGTTGCCCCCAGTGTCTCACTCACACACTGATTTTCTTTGACTTCTGCATTGGCATAGGACACATCATCTATTGTCACATAGGTGGTTTTGTCCTCGTATGAATGTGTCAAAAAGTCCATATTAATTCTTGGAATCCCTTTGATTAATATAAAGCCAATAATAATCACTAAAATTATCACGCTAAATGCTGACGATGCATAAATCAGCGCTTTTATGATATTATCTTTCATCTGTCTGCTCATTACTTACTGGAAACCTCCGTCTTTTTTGTAATATATGTCATAATCAGGTTAACGCACATAATAAACACGAATAAAACTACGCCCGTAGCAAACAGCATTTCCGCCTGTCTTCCGGAGGCATAACTCATTTCCATAGCAATATTCGTGGTTAGCGGTCTTACCATGGACCAGATACTGTCCGGCAGGCCTGCGGTAGGATTGCCGGCAATCATCATAACTGCCATAGTTTCTCCAATGGCACGTCCCACACCAAGAACTGCGGCTGACAAAATTCCCGATTTTGCCGCCGGCAAAATTGCTTTAAAAATTGTCTGAATTTTTGATGCCCCAAGTCCTAAAGAAGCTTCTGCATAGGAATGAGGCACGGCTTTAATTGCACTTTCTGACAAAGATACAATTGTCGGAAGTATCATAATCGTAAGTACAATGATAACAGCAAATAATGACTGACCATGTACTTTTGGGGAGATTGCCTTAATCATTGGTACAATCACACCAAGGCCGAAAGCTCCATAAAGCACGGAAGGAATTCCTGCTAAAAGTTCTACTGCCGGCTTTAAGATTTTCACCGCCCATTCCGGTGCTATTTCAGCAATAAACACTGCCGTCAGCACTCCAATGGGTACTCCTACCAGTACTGCCCCAAAGGTTGCAAGTACGGAGGCAACAATCATATAAAAAATACCATATACATTTTCGGAAGGTGCCCATCTGGTTCCTGTGATAAACTTCACAAAACTATAAGCATCTTCTCCCACAAAGGGATGAAGACCTTTATAGAATACAAATCCAATAATGGCTATTACAGAAACCACGCTTATAAATGCACAAAGGAAAAAGAGGGTTTCTACCGTTTTTTCAAATATTTCACGTTTGTAATTACGTTTCATAATCTTTTTTGTTTCTGTTCTCTGAATCAATTTCGCTTCGCTTTTCACTGCCATACTATTGCCATTCATAAAGTTCTCCTTCCCTTTACGGTTTGATTAATCTACTCGAATTCCATGATTATCTTCTACACAAGTCTGACCATCTTCAGATAAAGCAAAATCAAGGAACGCTTTTCCAGCTTCGCCCGCTTTGTCTTCATAGTAGCAGAACAGGAATGGACGAGATAAAGGATATTCTCCACTCTTGGCAAGTTCAGCGGTTGCTTCCACTCCTCCTACAGTCAATGGTTTTACAGTATCATCAATAAATGAGAAAGATACATATCCGATTGCATTTTCATTTTCTGCTACTGCTGCCTGTACCGGACCATTGCCTTCTGAAACTGCTGCTGTGCTGGTAAGTCCGCCTGCATCTTCTAAACCAATTAACTCTTCAAATGCACTTCTTGTTCCTGAAGATTCTTCTCTGGATACCACGAAAATATCTGCATCCGCCCCACCTACTTCTGACCAGTTGGTAATTTTCCCTGAATAAATGTCGCAAAGCTGTTCTACCGTAATATCTTTTGCTGCTTCATTTGCAGGATTTACAATAACAGCAATTCCATCATAAGCAAACACTTCTGTCTTCAAAGCATCTTCCACTTCATCTTCTTTTAATTCTCTGGAAGAAGCACCAATGTTATTGGTTCCTGCCTTAGTATCTTTGATACCTGCTGAGGAACCGCTTCCTGTATATTCAATAGTTACGTTTGGATACATAGCACAAAATTCATCCTTCATTTCTGTAAGAATTTTTTCTACTGAGGTAGAACCCGTGATTACGATTGTTCCACTAACGTCTCCGGAAGTTGTTTCCTCTGCCGTATTATTTTCTTCTGTTGTCTGCTCTTCTACAGCTTCTGTTTCTTCTGCTGTCTCTCCTTCTACTGCTTCTGTCACTTCTGTATTAGTTTCCTCTGTTGTTGTCTGTTCTTCTCCTGAGCCACATGCAACCAATGACAATGCCATCATCCCTGCCAGTAACCCTGCTGCGATTTTTTTCATTTTCATACTTTTTTTCCTCCACTTGTTTTTGTATGAGTCATATTTTTACTGTGCTGATTTCTTTATTCAGCATGGTTATTGTATCAGCGCTTTGTCAAATGCAAATAATGGTTATGTTAAGTTATTGTAAAGTCTGTCTTTTTACTTTCTGTTAACAAAAAAATTCCTGTAAAGCCTTGATTCTACAAGACTTTACAGGAACTTTACACTTTCCTTTAATGCTGTTCGTCCTTTACATATCCTACAATATTTAAACAGTGATCCGAGATTCTTTCTAAATTCGTAAGCATGTCCAAGAAAATAATACCTGCATTGGCATTACATAACTGTTTTCCGAGACGTTTGATATGCTGTTTTCTTAATTCTTCTTCCATATCATCAATAAATGCTTCGTCACGCTCTACAATATCAATAGCTTCCTTACTTTCATTAGAACGTGCCTCTACCGCTTTTTTGACAGCTTCTTCTGTTCTTTCAAACACTCTGGTAATTCCCTTTACTGCCTTTTCAGAGAAAGCAAGATCAGATTTTATCAGATTTTCTACTAACTCCGTAATATTATCACAATGATCACCGATACGTTCTAAATCACTAACCGTGTAAAACAAATTACTGACAATCAGATTCTGCTGCTCCGTCAACGGAAGTTTGTTAATCTTCAAAAGATAATTAGAAATCAGTTCTGCATATTGATCCATACTTTCTTCTATTTTATATGCCTTTTTTATCTTCTTTGCATTCCTATCCAGCACTGCCTCTTTTACTGTAACTATGTGCTTCACTGCCATTTCGCCCATATGCTCGATTTCTGACAAAGTATTTTCAATGGCAAAAGAAGGCGTTTCCAAAATTCTGTCATCAAGATGTCTGATAATAACTTCAATATTATCCTCTGAATTGCTTTCTTCGCCACGTAAAATTACTTCAGATGCTTTTACCAGCAAATTGGCAAACGGGAACATAATTACCGTATTCACAATATTAAATATGGTGTGGAAAACAGAAATCTCCACACTGTTTACTGCGGAATTTCCCATTTCTTTGTTAAACAAGAAGAACACAAACATGATTACGCCAAAAAAAACAGCACCTGTTACGTTAAACAACAAATGGATAACCGCTGCTCTCTTTGCATTCTTCTGAGCTCCGGCACTAGAAATCAATGCGGTCACACAAGTACCGATATTCTGTCCCAACATAATATAAACAGCAGAATTCCAAGTCACCATTCCATTTAACGCCAATGTCTGCAAAATTCCCACAGAAGCGGAAGAACTCTGAATCACCGCTGTAACTATAGCACCAATCAAAATCCCAAGGATAGGATTTGCTCCTAATGTTTTGAATGCAGTTGCAAATATTGGTGCGTCCTTATACGGTGTAATGGAACCCGACATAAAGCTTAAACCAATAAACAGAACGCCAAAACCAATGGCTATCTGACTAACTTCTGTTTTCTTTTCATCCTTTGAAAATAACATTCCGAATGCACCAATACCGATAATAAGCGGTGCCAGAAATTCGGGTTTTAGGAATGCACCCCATTCGCTCATGGATACAATCCAGCTGGTAACTGTGGTACCAATATTGGCTCCCATAATTACGCCTACTGCCTGACTAAGATTAAGTAAGCCTGCATTTACAAAA
The DNA here is from genome assembly GCA_045126515.1 of Lachnospiraceae bacterium. Lineage (GTDB taxonomy): Bacteria > Bacillota > Clostridia > Lachnospirales > Lachnospiraceae > RUG11237. Next base: position 6,945 of record JBGVOM010000091.1, on the reverse strand, counting down.
CCTACCACCATAACTGTAGTTGCGGAACTGCTTTGAATAATTGCAGTCACTCCCGCACCAACCAACACCGCCAGGATACGATTATTCGTCAAAATTCCCAGTAGTTTTTTCATTTTGTCGCCGGCAGTCTTTTGTAGCCCTTCTGCCATTACATGCATGCCATACAGAAACATACCAAGTCCACCAATGAACTTAAATAACATTTCCACGTCTGTCATTGACATATTTTGTCCTCCTTGTGTTTACACAAAATTAACTCAAACATAACCATTTTACCTAATGTTTTTCACGTTGTAAAGTATTCAAAAACAAAAAGTGACACATTTTCTTTTTTGTATGCACACCACGGACATTTTTTCTCTATTGCGAACAACTTGAAAACTCTCTTGACAATCATCATTCATTCAGATATATTAATGATATCATTTTAATATCATCAAGGAGGTTATATATATGAATGAAACAAGTAAAATTGAAACCAAAATTTTGAAACCTTTTTCCGGTATTGGAGCTGCAGCTCTCATCATTCTGGCACATCTGCTGTCTGTGGGATTGTTTATTCTGGGCTTATTTTGTTCCGGCTGGATAACCGCTTTGGGTCTTGCACTTTTTTGCCTGTTGTTTTTCCTCTATCCGGGTATACGGGTGTTAAATCCCAACGAAGCATTGGTGCTTACTTTATTTGGTAAATATTATGGCACAATTACAGATGCAGGATGCTTTTTTGTACATCCATTTGCCAAAGACTTTAACCATGTACATGAGCAGGAAGTATCTCCTCTTGCTGTAACTTCCAACCATGAATCCACCACTAAGGCTAAGGGGCAGTCTCAGCCTGTGAGTAAAAAAGTTTCCACTAAGATTATGACATTAAATAATCAGAAGCAAAAAGTTAATGATATTCTTGGAAATCCGGTTATTATTGGTGCCGTAGTTATTTGGAATGTCAGCGATCCTACAAAAGCAGTATTCCATGTAGACAACTACGTTCAGTTCTTATCTACACAGTGCGATTCTACTATCCGCAATACGGCAAGGCTTTATCCTTACGATACTGTTGAAACAGACAGTGACGAAAAAACATTACGTGGAAGTTCTTTGGAAATTGCAGAAAATATGAAAGCGGAATTACAGGCAAAGGTACAGGATGCCGGGCTGACTATTCACGAAGTGCGTATTACCCATTTGTCTTATTCTGAAGAAATTGCCGCTGCCATGCTGCAAAGACAGCAGGCAACCGCCATCATTGCTGCCAGACAAAAGATTGTAGAAGGTGCTGTCAGCATGGTTAAAATGGCAATCGACCAGCTAAGCGAAGAAGAAATTGTGCTCTTAGATGAAGAAAGAAAAGCTGCCATGGTCAGCAACCTTTTAGTTGTTCTCTGCGGAAATAAAGATGCACAGCCAATTGTAAATAGCGGAAGTATCTATTAATTTTTGTTGCTATTTTGCTACTTAATGTTACAATAGAATAGTGTGTCTGCTTTATGCTGCACACTATCTGCCTTATGAATGGAGGTCAGGAATGGAAAACTTAACACAAAAGGAACAGGAATTACAGGAACGTCTTGACAAAATTCATGCCTTGGAAACTGAGATTAAACAGAAAGAAAAAGCGTTAAAAGACAGGGAAAAAGCAAAAAAACAGGTTTTACTAAGACTTGCCCCCAGCCTTTGGAATGATATTGCTGCCTGGGCAGAGGAAGATTTCCGTTCTATCAATAGTCAGATTGAATATCTTTTGTCAGAATGTGTGAAAAAACATAAGAAACAGAATTAGGAGGTTCACATGCGAAACATAAAACTTACACTAGAATACGACGGCAGCCGATACAATGGTTGGCAACGTTTAGGGAAAGAGGATAATTCTGGTACCATCGAAACAAAACTTTTAGAAGTAATCAAAAAAATGTCCGGAGAAGACGTGGAATTAAACTGTGCCGCCCGTACAGAAACCGGTGTTCATGCCCATGGTCAAGTAGTTAACTTCAAAACTGCCTCTCCTATGAAGTTATATGAAATAAAAAATTACTTTAACCGTTATCTTCCTATGGACATAGCGGTAATAGATATCGAAGAAATGCCTGAAAGATTTCACGCTACTTTAAATACTAAATCCATCACCTATCTTTACCGTATTTCTGTTGGTGATGTTCCAAGTGTTTTTGAACGGAAATATATGTATTATTGTTTTAAAAAGCCGGATGTGGATAAAATGACAGTTGCGTCTAAAATCTTGCTGGGCAAGCATGACTTTAAGAACTTTTCTACTGTAAAAAAGGCAAAATCTACGGAAAAAGATATTAAGTCTATTGAAATTTATGGAGATGAACATGAAATTCAGATTACCATTACCGCCAATCAGTTTTTACACAATATGGCAAGAATGATAGTGGGAACGCTGTTAGATATCGGACTTTCTAACCGTCCTATCTCAGATATGGAAAAAATCCTCTCGGGAGAAGCACCTGCTTCTGCTCCGGCAAAACCACATGGATTATTTATGGAAGAAGCAGCCTATTAAAGGCTGCTTCTGTTTATTGATTATCGTTCTCGCTGCTCTCCTTTGGTTCTGATGTCACCTGTGCGTCCGTTCCACCTTCCCCATAATACGCATCTCGTTCTTCTTTTGTCATCTCCACCGCATTCGCCTCAATATAATCTGCCACATCCTGAATAAACTGCTCCCATTCATCCTGATGATCCACAAAATACTTTGGACAGGCTTTTCCAGTAACATCATAATGCCTTATCACATCTTCTGCCGTTAAATTAAATTTGCAGCACAGCCATGCACAAAGTTCTATCACAGAATTATAAGTACTGTCATTAAACTTTCCCGTTTCATCCAAATGACAGCATTCAATGGAAACTGTATCAAAATTTCTCTGGTTCGAAGCATATGCCCGCTCTGTAGTCGGAACACACTGGATGATTTCTCCTTCCAACCCCACTACAAAATGACTGCTGACACTGGTAACATGGGTATCTTTCAGCCCCTCAAAGAAGTCATGGTTCTGCTGTGCCGTAGTCCCCGGATTTGCTGTATAATGCACCACAATATTTTTGATTGGTTCCGTTGCAATGCCAGGTCTGGAATAATCATTCGGTGTTAACAGTTGTACATCAATATCAGGTTTTTTCTCAATTACCAGATATTTTTCCTCTTTCTTTATTTTAAAGAAGCCATCATTGGCTCCGGTTGATGTTTCTACATCTTTATTTCCGGACACCAACGCATGAATCAACAATACAAATACCAGTATAATTAAAGCAGCTCCGCCAAATACACAGGTTCTGGCTATCATAACCTGCTGTCTTCTCTTTTTTCTTCGAATTGCTTTCAATCTTCTATACTCTTCTGACTCGCGATAAGCCGCTAAATCTCTGTTGTCTCTCTGCATAGTTACCCCCGCTTTAACATTTATACTTCGACATAATTCGCCGCATATATCAGTGTATCATACTTTTTTCTTAAATTCCTTAAAATTTTTTAAATTTTTCTTTAATAATTAAAAAACCCCCGGACATTCTGCCCGGAGATTCTTTTATTTTTTAATTTTCTACGCTGTAATTTGGTGCTTCTTTTGTGATATGAATATCATGTGGATGACTTTCTTTTAAAGATGCTGCAGAAATCTTAACAAATGTTCCTCTTTCCTTTAATTCTTCGATTGTTGGTGTTCCGCAATAACCCATACCAGAACGAAGACCACCCATCAACTGGAATACTGTGTCTTCTACAGTACCCTTATATGCAACTCTTCCTTCTACGCCTTCCGGAACAAGTTTTTTTGCATCTGCCTGGAAGTAACGGTCTTTACTTCCATTTTCCATTGCCGCAATACTTCCCATACCACGATATACTTTATATTTTCTTCCCTGATATAATTCAAACATACCAGGAGCTTCATCACAACCTGCGAAAATGCTTCCCATCATACATACATTAGCACCGGCAGCAATTGCCTTTGTCATATCTCCTGAGTACTTGATACCACCGTCTGCAATAATTGGAATGCCATATTCTTTTGCTGTTTCATAACAATCCATAACTGCAGAAATCTGTGGAACACCAATACCTGCAACAACACGAGTTGTACAGATAGAACCTGGTCCAATGCCAACTTTAACAGCATCTACACCGGCTTCAATCAACGCTTTTGTAGCCGCACCTGTTGCAACATTTCCTGCAATCACCTGTAAATCCGGATATTTCTCTTTAATCATCTTTACACAGTTAATAACATTTAAGGAGTGACCGTGAGCAGAATCCAGTACAATTACATCTACTCTTGCTTCAACCAAGGCTGCAACTCTTTCTAATACATTTGCTGTAATTCCCACAGCCGCACCACAAAGCAGTCTGCCCTGTTCGTCCTTTGCAGCTAAAGGATATTTAATCTGTTTCTCAATATCCTTAATAGTAATTAAGCCTTTCAAGTTAAAATCTTTATCTACGATTGGAAGTTTTTCTTTTCTAGAAGCAGCAAGGATTTTTTTTGCTTCCTCCAAAGTAATTCCTTCCTGTGCAGTAACAAGCCCTTCTGAGGTCATAGAATCTTTAATCTTCTTTGAAAAATCTGTTTCAAATTTAAGATCACGGTTTGTAATGATACCAACCAGCTTTTTGCCTTCTGTAATAGGTACACCGGAAATTCTGAATTTTGCCATTAAATTATTGGCATCTTCTAAAGTATGTTCCGGAGATAAATAAAATGGATCTGTAATAACACCATTCTCTGAGCGTTTTACTTTATCGACTTCTTCAGCCTGCGCTTCAATTGACATATTCTTATGAATGATACCAATTCCACCTTGTCTCGCCATGGCGATTGCCATTCTGTACTCTGTTACTGTGTCCATGCCGGCACTCATCATAGGAATATTAAGTCTGATTTTTTTTGTCAGCTGTGTAGATAAATCTACCTGATTTGGGATAACTTCTGAATAGCCCGGTACTAAAAGTACGTCATCAAATGTAATGCCTTCACCGATAATTTTACCCATTTTAATGTCCTCGCTTTCTTTATACATTTATTTTTGGCAGAAAAAGTTACTGCTTTTTACCTGTGTAAATGTCAATAGAAAGCGGATAATTCTATCCGCTTTCTACCTGATGAAACATCATCGTTTCTATATTATTGCCTATTCACTCATATTTCTCGGTATTGACTTAGTTTAACAAACTTTTTCCCACCTGTCAACTAAGATTTTGCATATTTCAACATAATTTTGCAAATTATCAAATTTCACAATTTCTACGCCTTAAAAACCTTTCTTGGCGCCACATTGTACATAGCATTTAAAATTTCTTCATTCAACTCCAATAATACTCTATATTGAATTTCCTTTCCATGGTAAATCACAGTATAGTTTGGTTTTCCTGTATGGCTGGAAAAATCAAGCTTTTTCAATGATTTATTCTTATATTCATTCATTTTATCAGAATTGGTAGGTGCAACTAACTCCACCTTTTCCATATTCATATTGATTAACGGCTTTCTTTTCTGCTTATTTATAATTTTATCTACACTCAATTCACCGCCTACATACAAATACTCATACTCTAAATCTGTTTTTCCTCTTACCACATAAAAACACGCTCCAAAAATCACTACTCCCAGCAATGTAAATGGGTTTCCTAACAGTGTCAACACGAAACATGCTCCTATTAATCCAATCAGCAATGATTTTATTAAAATCATGCTAAATGCCGGTTTCTTTTTGATTAGCAGTTCTGTATAAGATTCGTTCATTGTCTTTCCTCCTAAAATAAATTCTCTGTTGTTGTAAAAACGCATATAATCTGATTATACCAAACCTGAAAAATATTTAAAGTGTTTTTTCATTTGTTTATGACTTTTCATACTTTTTTAATTTTTTTCCTTCTGGAATATGTTATACTTATCTTCGCAGCTGATTTCAATTTTCAATAGATTGTACATAAAAACATTTTACGAGGAGGACACAAATGAAAGATAAAGATACACAATTTTCAAAAATCTGTTTCCGAGAGTTTTCTCCCCAAGGAAAACTCGAATATCTGTGGGATTATTATAAATTCCACCTGCTTGGTATTCTCATATTGTTTGCCTTTATAATAGGAAGTATACTTATCTGGCATCAGAATTCCAAGCCGGTACTTCTCAATGGCTACCTTCTTAATGCTGACTGGGGCGATGAGCAGGCTCAGGAGCTTTTACAGAAATATGCTTCTTTTGAAGGCTATAACTTAGATGAATACAACGCTTATTTCAACAGTTCTGTCTTCATTGATACTTCCATAAAGGATCAGATGAGTACAGTAGCATACACTAAGGTAATGAGTGATTTAGACGTAAAAGAAATTGATTTCTTCTTCTGTAATGATGAAATGTTTGACTACTTCGGTAAACGGGAAACGTTTCTTGATTTAGAAAAGTCCATGCCTCAGGACATATATCAACGTTTTCATTCTCGTCTGATTACTACAGATATTCTTGATGGGGACGGAAATGTTACAGATACTTACATTGCCGGTATCGATATCAGCGACTCCCCTGTTTTGCAAAAGCTACAACAGGAAAAAAATTTGTACGAAGACGGAACTATTTATTTTGCAGTTCCTTATAATTCTCAACACTTAGATCAAGTGTGGAATTTTCTGACATTTTTATATTCCGAAGAATAGAATGGTATTATTTTGTCCTTAACAAGAACGAAAAGGGGCTGTCGCACTAAGTGATTAGTGCGCAGCTTCTTTTTTTGTACAAAAAATAACTGCCAGACCTCGAAAGTATCTGGCAGTTGGTGTAAAATCTCAGTATGCAACTACTTAATATATTACAAAAAGATTATACCCAAAATGCAAGCGGATATCAATTAAAACTTCCGCTAAATATTGAAACAATTATTCCGGAAGACGATTCTGTGCGTTTACTAAGTCAGTTTGTGGAGGCTATG
>JBGVOM010000090.1:0-3931 GCA_045126515.1 Lachnospiraceae bacterium | reverse complement strand
GGATGATACAGACCGAAGCTTTTTGGAAGATTTGTTACCTTGGTCACCTAAGCTTCCGGATAATTGCAAAAAGAACAAACAAAAGCAACCGAATTGAGATGGTTGCTCTTGTTGTCAATATACCCACTATGAAGCGTTTACGATACACCGGTTTTTGCAAAGCTCCCTTCTGAGTCAGATATTCCAATGCGGGACACAACAGAAGGTTCTGCAGCGGTCAGCGTCTATATTTCCGGATATATCCGGATAGAAGCAGCGCCGTCCTGCCCTCCGGAATTATTCCGGGTGCTGGTAAGGACACTAAAAGAAAATGCTTGACCTGACAGGGGGAACAACCGTGTATCTTGCCTGTGGGGCGACGGATCTCAAGAAAAGTTACAATGGTCTGGCGACCATCATAAAACTCAAATTTTAACTCGCCCCATATTCACGCTGCATGTTTGCATTCTGCAACCGCCGGAAAGGCAGGAATAATTCGCTTTTTAATGTTATGCTGCTCACACCATTCGTCAACTGTCATATCCTTGGGACGATTTTGACAATCCTGAATCTCCTGTGTCCATTGGTTCAGCCGAACCTGTGCCGCAACTTGACTCTCTTTTGATGCCATAGACTAACCTCCATTTTTTATTTGTTCTAAAAAGTAAAGTCAACTTTTCGGACTAAACTATTTAGATTTTTTCGATGTTGAGTCTATTATCTCAGAAATTGAGATGCATCACAAGGTACGTGCTATTGGCGTTTACACAAAAAAATCTTGTCATCACCCCGTTCTCATGTTAAACTAAAGAAAAGCAGAAGTTCTATAATTGCAGGCGAACCATGAAAAATCATGAGGCTGAGTCGCTATTGTTTTCAAAAATTTCTAAGATAATTTAAATTTTTTCCTGCTTTGAATTCCAAGAAACAACAAAATAAGCAGGAGGTAACGTGCTCAGGAATCTCCTGTAGAAGGAGGTATGCAAATGAGCAAACACAAAAAGAGAAAAAGAGAAGCATTCAAAGTCAACCGGGAGCACAAGGATCGTCTGTTTCGGTTAATTTTTGGAACGGAGGAAAATAAGAAAAATCTGTTGTGTTTATACAATGCTTTAAACGATTCCCATTATGAGGATGTGGAGGGATTTGAGTTTACCACGCTGGAGGATGTCATTTATATGGGGATGAAAAACGATATTTCGATACTCATCCAGAGTAAAATGGTACTATATGAACATCAGTCTACCTACAATCCCAATATGCCACTGAGAGGATTCTTGTATATTGCAAAATTGTATGAAAAGTATATTGAGGAACACCGGCTAAATATTTATAGTAGAAAATTGATAAAGTTGCCCACACCGGAATATATTGTTTTCTACAATGGAATGGATGAACAGGCAGAAGAGGAAGTGTTACGGCTGTCGGATGCGTTTATGACGGAGAAAAAGATAGAGGGATATGAGTGGTCGGTACGGATTTTGAATGTAAACTATGGAAAAAATAAAGATTTAATGGAAAAATGTAAACCACTACAGGATTATGCGATTCTTGTGGACAAGATTCGTGAGAATATAGCAAAGGGATGCCCCACCCAGGATAGCATAGATAATGCAGTAACGGAGTGCATTCGGGAAGATATCCTGGCAGATTTTTTAAGAAAACACAGGGCGGAGGTGTTGAATGTGTGTTTGACAGAATATGACGAAGAGAGAGTACTGCAAAGTATACGCGAGGAAGAAAGAGAAGAAGGAAGAAGAGAAGAGAGAGCGAAAACAGAGGCAGAGAGGGTAAGGGCAGACAAAGCAGAAGCAGAAAATGAACTTCTCAAAGAGGAAATAAAAAGATTGAAGCTTTTGAGTGAAAGAATGTATGGTGAAGAAAATGTCAATGCTTAAATTAACCCCAGCCGGCAAAGACTACCTCTGGGGTGGTACCCGGCTGATAACAGAATATAAAAAACAATTTACCTGGAACAAGTTAGCTGAAACATGGGAATTGTCCTGTCATCCGGACGGACCCTGCACCATCGCAGAAGGTGAATTTGCCGGAAAAACTTTATCAGAGTATATTGCGGCAAAAGGAAACTCCATTCTCGGCACCAAATGCCAACACATGGAACAGTTTCCACTACTGATTAAATTCATAGATGCCAAAATGGATTTATCCATACAGGTGCATCCGTCAGATGAATATGCCTTAAAGCACGAGGGACAATATGGAAAGACAGAAGTCTGGTATATTATGGACTGTCAGCCGGGAGCTTTTATCTACTATGGATTTAAAGAAAGTATTTCTAAGGAAGAATTTGCAAGACGGATACAGGACAAGACTTTATTGGAAGTACTAAATAAAGTAGAGGTAAAAAAAGGTGATGTATTTTTCATTGAGCCGGGAACCATACATGCCATCGGCAGCGGCAATCTCATTGCGGAAATTCAGCAGAATTCCAATGTTACCTATCGTGTTTACGATTATGGTCGAGTAGGAGCAGACGGGAAGGAAAGAGAACTGCATATTGATAAGGCAAAAGCAGTGACCAAATGTACTCCGCCGAGACAGGATTATGATTTTGGTTCTCATTTGGTGAGCTGTGAGTATTTTACGGTAGATAAGTTTGTTTTAGATGAAAAAACAAACGGAAAAATGTCGGGAAGTATAGATGACACTTCCTTTGCCAGTATGCTTATTTTAGATGGAACAGGAACGATACAGGCAGGAGAAGATGTGCTGAAAGTAAAGAAAGGTGACAGTGTCTTTGTAGAAGCAGAAACAGGGGAGATTCAGGTAGTTGGGAAAATGGAGATGTTAGTTACAAGGGTATAAATTATGTCTTTAAAACAGATGAAATTAGGGCGTTGTAGGATATTTATCTTCTTTAATAATCATTGTATTGTATTTTGATGTTTTTAGAATTTGAAGATTGTAAGGAGAATTAAAAAATGGATAAATTGTACATAGTAATACCAGCATATAATGAGGAAGAAAACATTAAATCAGTGATTGATGAATGGTATCCGGTAATAGAAAAACATAATGCCAATGGAGAGTCAAGGCTTGTTATTATAGATGACGGAAGCAAAGACGCTACCTATAAGATTATGCAGGAATATGCCAAGGACAGACCGCTGTTTCAACCAATTACAAAGAAAAATAGCGGACATGGAGCCACCGTTTTGTATGGTTATGAATATGCATTAAAAAACGAAGCAGATTACATTTTTCAAACAGATTCCGAGGGTCAGACATTACCAAGTGAATTCCGGCAGTTTTGGGATTTAAGAAAAGAGTATGATTTTATTATAGGCCATAGAAACCACAGAGAAGATGGAATCTCCAGAATCTTTGTCACCAAAACATTAAAACTTGTATTAAAGCTTTGCTTTGGAGTAGGAATCACAGATGCAAATACACCATTTCGTTTAATGAGTGCAGATACCTTAAGAGAAAATATCAAACTGATTCCGAAGGATTACAACTTATCAAATGCAGTATTATCAGTAATCTACGCCAGAAAAAAGCAAAAGATTAAGTACATACCTATCACCTTCCGTCCAAGACAAGGCGGTGTGAATTCTATTAATTTGAAAAAGATTTTTGGTATTGGAAAGAAAGCGGTTACTGATTTTAAAGAGATTAACCGGAACTTTAAAAAGTATAATATTTAGTTGTGGAACAACGTAACCTGCTATATCATTTCCAATATAAGGATTAGACAAAAAATTCTTGTCAACAATTCATTCTCATGTTAGACTAAAGAAAAGCAGAAGTTCTATAATTGCAGGCGAACCATGAAAAATCATGAGGCTGAGTCGCTATTGTTTTCAAAAATATCTAAGATAATTTAAATTATTTCCTGCTTTGAATTCCAAGAAACAACAAAATAAGCAGGAGGTAACGTGCTCAGGAATCTCCTGTAGAAGGAGGTATGCAAATGAGCAAACACAAAAAG
>JBGVOM010000089.1:0-5141 GCA_045126515.1 Lachnospiraceae bacterium | reverse complement strand
CTCCTTTGTTATTTTGGAATTTTGGTCGAGGACATTATAACAAAAATGGGAGGTCAATGCTCTATTTATTTGCAAACCTCCAAAAAGTCAAGGTTTTAAAAGGATATTTAAAATAAAAAACGGGTAGTTTTTGACACTACCTATTTGAACGAGGAGGAATACTTATGGGAAAAAAATTAGTAGCATATTTTAGTGCCAGTGGAACAACAAGAAAAATAGCAGAGATGATTGCGGAAGCAGCAGAAGCCGATTTGTATGAAATCGTACCGAAGCAACCATATTCAAAGGCCGATTTAAACTGGATGGATAAAAAATCCAGAAGTAGTGTAGAAATGAATGATAAAAAGTACAGACTGGAAATAACAGATACAAATGCCAATATTAACAAGTACGATGAGATAATCTTAGGTTTCCCAATCTGGTGGTATGTAGCCCCTACAATTATTAATACATTTTTGGAATGTTATGATTTTTCGGATAAAAAAATCGTATTGTTTGCAACTTCCGGTGGAAGTGGATTCGGAAATACGGTAAAGGAATTAATACCATCTGCACCTGATGCGAATATCGTGGAAGGAAAGATACTTAATAATGTATCGAAACGTGATGTGGAAAACTGGGTGAAGAGTTTATAGGAGGAAGATATGTATGGAATACGAACAGGGATATGTATATAAATTAATGGACCAGGGTGGTCCTACAAATTGAAATGCCTGGATAGGAATGAACGTAACGATTTGTCCGGGAGTAACAATTGGAGAATATGCAGTTGTAGCAGCTGGTGCAGTTGTTACGAAAGATGTCCCTGCTTATGCGGTTGTAGGTGGGATTCCTGCAAATATAATAAAGTACCAGGATCCAAGCAAACAGAAAGAGTGGGTGAATTATATGAAAAAAATTGTACAGACAGCAGGAAGAAATGATCTTGGAGAGTTCGCTCCAGAGTTTGCACATTTTAATGATGATATTTTATTTGGTGAGAATTGGAATAATCAAGATATTGACGCTAAAACAAGGAGTATTATTACAGTAGTGGCTTTAATGTCATCTGGTATTACAGATTCGTCACTTAAGTTTCATTTGCAGAATGCAAAGATTCATGGTGTAACGCAGAAAGAAATAGCAGCGATTATCACTCATGTGGCATTCTATACAGGCTGGCCAAAAGGTTGGGCAGTTTTTCAGCTTGCAAAGGAAGTATGGCAGCCAAAGGAAGGGGATTTGCCATATGAAGATGAGACTATGAGAGCACATGCAAAGTCTATGGTATTTCCGATTGGACAGCCCAATGATGCGTTTGCAAAATATTTTGCAGGAAAAAGCTACCTTGCTCCGATATCTACGGCTCAGATTAGTATCTTCAATGTAACATTTGAACCAGGATGCAGAAATAACTGGCATATTCATCATGCAAAAAGCGGTGGTGGACAGATTTTAGTATGCGTAGCCGGACGTGGTTTTTATCAGGAAGAAGGCAAGGAAGCGGTAGAAATGAAACCGGGTGACTGTATTAACATTCCTGCAGAAATAAAACACTGGCATGGAGCAGCTCCTGATGAGTGGTTTTCACATCTGGCAATTGAGGTGCCGGGAGTAGATTGTTCTAATGAGTGGTGTGAGGCAGTATCAGAAAAAGAGTATGCACAATTAAGATAAGGAGAGAACTATGGAATACGGTCTATATGTTTTGTACATCAGGAGGCAGTGGTATTGAAAAGAGTATATCAGATTTGTAGCAACTGTATCCTGATGTAAATATTGCTGATGGAAAAAGAATAAATGATGCAATAGAGGCTGATATAAGAGAGTGGATAGAAAGCTTGAATTGAGAAGAAACAAACTTCTTGCTTTGTAGAGATAAAACAAAGAGTAAAAAACTTGATATTTGCATCATTATCGATGATAATAAAAGGGTGTGCGGATGACTTCTACATACCCTTTTGCTAAATAATGCACACTCCCAAGCAGGAGTCTGCACACATCTACCTGACTACGATTTGACTACTACACATGGAAGTGATTTGCTTATGTTTGCCTTATTTTGCCAAAAGTGTAGTTTTAGAGCAGAAAAATACGATGCCTGGAAAGTCGATAAAACCTTGCAAAACTCGGCGTTTCACGGCATTTTGAGACAGGAGAAATTTATGATAAGAGTTTTATTCATCTGCCACGGCAAGAAGTTGCTTTTTGGGGAAAGGCTAGGGAAAACAGGGGTTTGGGGAGTTTAGAAGGGGATTTTTATACCAGATTTATACCAGAAAATTAGGATTTGGGGCTGTGACGTGGCTAAGAAAATGAATAGCATTTCGGTGGTGAGGTGGTTGCTGACGGAGTGCTACTTTTGTAATATAAGTGTGTGTAAGTGAAATAAAATGAGATTTTTAGAATTGCCAGAAATTGTTTTGAATAAAATAATGAAAAAATGTATTGAAAAATCTTATTGAATGAGATATACTGGTTGCATTGTGGTTAAAAATGAGTATAATATGAAGTAGAAGTGGAATATTATATTCTGTGGAGTATAGAAAAGGAGAGAGTGATATGACAAAGTATATCGAAAATGTAAATACCTATTTGTCTCAAATGAAAATAAAACAAACATACGTTAGTTTAAAAACTGGAATTGATACGAAGAAATTATCACGCATTTTAACAGGAACACAGGATATTAGCGCAACAGACATGGAAAAAATTGCGAATGCATTAGGACAAAAACTAGAATATTTTATTGGCGATACTTTTAGTGTGCCTCAAATCAATGAATTTGTTCCAGAAAAAATTGCTTTTTATGCGGGCAATCCGACTGAAAAGCAAGATGAAATTGCCGAAAAATTGGAAAAATTAATGGGAAATATAGATGAGGTTATGAGTGCAAAATATCGGTTCTTGAATATGTCGAGGTAATGGTACATGGATATTGAACGTTTTAGAAAAATAATTAAATACAGTGAAGTTAATAGGAATGATATGGAGTCCAAAGTAAAGAATTTTTATTCTTTTGTAGGAATGAGTAGCGATAAAGAAGTTTTGAATATTATGCAAATTGCAAGATCATCGTTTGAAAAAAAAGGTTATCTTGTTTTGGAAATCCCATTTGCTGATGATGAGATAGGCGCACTTTGCTATAAAGGAGATGCTTTGGGGTATATAGTGCTAAATTCGTCATTACCAAAGGTTAATATCAATTTTGCTATATGTCATGAATTGTATCATGTGTTTTATCAGAAGAGTGATTTTAGAACTAAAGTGGAATTTTCGAATAATCATTATTATGAACATGAAGAAGAATCTGTAGCAAACTTGTTTGCAGGTATGTTACTAATGCCGGAATCAAGTTTTAGATTCATGTATGCTAAATTTAAAGATGAATCTGAAAATAATGAAAAGGATACAATTATACGATTAATGAATTATTACCAAGTACCCTATATGGCTGTGTTGATTCGTTGTTATGAACTGGGGCTGCCAGATACTGATAGTATTTCAATGGAGTTGTTAAATATAGAGCAAGATGCCATTAGAGCAAGATTTAATGAATTGTGGTTAGATGATAGTATTCTTGATGCGACTAGAAAGGATGATTATGTTCATATAGAAGCAGTGGTTAAGCGTTTTGGTGATGAATTCATAAGAGATTCTTATTTGAATAAAAGAACATTAGAAAAAGTCCTTCAGAACATGAGAACTCTTTATTTAGACATAAAGGGGGAGTAAAGGATGGCGGTTAGTTATACAGATAATCCCCATAATATGTCAGAAATATCTAATTATGTTGCTACAGAAAAAGAAAAAATTGTTGCAGAGATCTTTGGAAGATCAAAGTGTTATTTTTATGATACGTGTTCGTTCCGCAGACATGCAAATTTGGATGATACGCATGTGGAATATTTTTTCAAATATATAAAAAATCAAAATGGTGTTGTTATCATTACACGATGTATATTAATGGAATTAGCATCACATAGCGGTATGTTGAATACGGAATACATAGAATATATTAAACGTATCAATGACGCTGGAATAACTGTATTGGTTATTTATGAAGAAGATTTGTTTTCTATCATGGAAGTATGTTATAGCACTAATGCAGCAATTAATGATTATTTATGTTGGGCGGTAAGAACTATAATGGGACCAGTAAGTACCATTACAGAGACCCTTGAAAAAAATGATGGAATAAATAACGAAGTCATTAAAGGAAAGAATTCAGATAATTCCGGAGTGTACAAGCGTTTTTTTGAGGCTGTTAGAGCAAATAAAGAATCTGGAGATAATTTGGGCGAAGAGCTGCTTGCAATATGCCTACATATTTTGTCTCATATCCCAGGAGAGGATGATGGGAAATTTTGTGTAATTACAGATGATAAAGGTGCTGCAAGTAAAATTGATGCTATGTTTAAGAAAACTGCAAAGCAACATAGTGGAAATGACATTGGTATATTTAGTACTCCGAAGTTGGTGCAAGTTCTTTATAGAGAAAATATTTTACTCAACGGTGAGCACTTAAAAGAAATTGTGGGAGCAGGAACAAATGGAAATGTCGTTGTGCTGGGTATGTGTATTTATGATATACGAGGCAAGGAAATTTCTTTGAGCAAAGATGATTTAGCTGATTTAATAATGCAACCTAATGGAATTAATATATTTTTCTAAAGTTATGAGTAATGAGCCGTTATGGAGGAGTCCATAACGGCTCATATTGTAAATTTGTTTAAAAATTAAGAAGATTAAGTTTTCTCTAAATTAAGTTGAGTGGAGGTATAATTTTGACTAGGGATGAGATGTTTGCTGAATCTGGAAAAAGAGGCGAAGATAGAGTTGGGCAGGCGCTTGAAAAATTGTGTGATGGTATGTTTTTGCATAATGCATTGTTTCGTTATTATGGATTTATATCTGAGATTTGTTCCATGGAAATTGATTATATATGTATATTAAAAAAGTGTATATACATAATTGAGGCAAAAAATTGGAATAAAATTACAAAATATGATTCTCGAAAAGTAAACGCTTCATAGTGGGTATATTGACAACAAGAGCAACCATCTCAATTCGGTTGCTTTTGTTTGTTCTTTTTGCAATTATCCGGAAGCTTAGGTGACCAAGGTAACAAATCTTCCAAAAAGCTTCGGTCTGTATCATCC
>JBGVOM010000088.1:0-25711 GCA_045126515.1 Lachnospiraceae bacterium | reverse complement strand
GTTCAGAACAACACTTGGCTGTTCTTCCCGTTTTACTGTTTTAGGTTCGTTTCTATTTTCCGAAACTTCTTATTATTATAAAGAATTTTCGGGGTTTGGTTCACTGTTTAGTTATCATTGTTCTTTGTTGTTTTATCAGCGGCAACTTCTATATCCTATCACTTTTGTAGAAGTTTGTCAACAACTTTTTTATTTTTTTTGAATCTTTTTTTCAAGGCTGTTTCTCAGGAGCTCTTGGAGTCAACACTGGAAACCCTTGTAGATTCAAGGTTTTTGCCGCTTATTCCTCAGCGGCGTATATTAATATATCATATCTTTTTCGACCTGTCAACAAGTTTTTTAAACTTTTTTACATTTTTCAACTTGCCTTGCATTCCGAAAAAATGGAAGCGTTTACCGCTTCCAAACGGAGAAAGAGGGATTTGAACCCTCGCGCCGCTATTAACGACCTACTCCCTTTCCAGGGGAGCCCCTTCGGCCTCTTGGGTATTTCTCCAAAATGCTTACTCACCTTATTGGCATTTATTATATATGCTTTGACAAAAAAATAACCACATGTTGTGGTTATTTTTTTGTCAAACGGAGAAGGTGGGATTCGAACCCACGGTCCCTTTCGGAATCACTGGTTTTCAAGACCAGCTCCTTAAACCACTCGGACACCTCTCCATGTCTTAGCGACTTACATATAATATCATTTACTTTTTCTGATGTCAACACCTTTTTTCATTTTTTTCACATTTTTTGAACAATTCTTTTCCGCAAAAGGCTCTGTGCTATCTCCATATCCTCCGGGGTGGTAATCTTTATATTTTCATAACTTCCTTCCACCAATTTCACCGGCTTCCCAAAAGCTGCCTCGTATACCATAGCATCGTCTGTAATGGCAATATCATCACTCTGAATTACCATCTCATGGGCTTTTTTTATGGCCTGGAACTCAAAGACCTGAGGTGTTTGAACCTGCCATACACGGCTTCTGTCTGGTGTCATCTGCACGAATCCGTCTTTATCCGCTATTTTTATAGTATCTTTTGCTTTCACTGCAATTACACATGCATTGTGTTTCTCCACTTCTTCATAAGCACGCTCCAACATCCGCTGTTCCACAAACGGTCTTGCCCCATCATGAATATATACATAATCAGCATGTTCTACTGCCTTTAATCCTTCATACACAGAATGATATCTTTCCTTACCACCAACTACTACCGCTTTTACTTTATCAAATCCATATTTATCCACTATTTCTTTTTTACAAAACTCTATTTCTGCAGCTCCTGTCACTAAAACTAATTCTTCTATAAAGCTCTCCTGAAATGTTTTCAATGCATAATAAAGCACCGGTTTTCCTTCCAATTCCATAAATTGTTTTGGTACTTTGCTGTTCATTCTTTTTCCAACACCTGCTGCAAGTATAATGGCACTGCATTTCTTTCTATTCATTTCCATTCTTATCGTTCTCCCAGCTTTAAATTCGGTACTGCATTCAAATCCCATCCATGAGTTACACCTTTCTGATATTCATAGTACGCCGCTACTCCTATCATTGCTGCATTGTCTGTACAAAAAATCGGGGATGGTTGATAAAATTCTATCCCATTTTCATCACAAGCTTTCTGCATGGCAGACCTTAAAGCAGAGTTTGATGCCACCCCGCCTGCAATAGCAAGTTTCTTATTTCCAAAATCTTTTACTGCCATCATAGCATGTTCTACTAAAACATCAATCACGGCCTTCTGGAAGGATGCCGCAATATCTGCTTCATTAACGACTTCTCCCTTCATCTGACAGGAATTAATGTAATTTAATACTGCTGATTTCAATCCGCTAAAACTAAAATCATATGGACTTCCTGCCACTTTTGCTTTCGGAAAGGCGATGGCTTTTTCATTCCCTTCTTTTGCCAACTTATCTATTTTAGGTCCTCCCGGATAACCAAGCCCAATCGCTCTTGCTACCTTGTCAAAAGCTTCTCCTGCCGCATCATCCCTAGTACGGCCTAATATTTCATATACGCCATAATCAGCCACACGTACCAGATGGGTGTGACCACCGGAAACCACCAGACAGATAAATGGCGGTTCCAAATTTTTATTTTCTATATAATTTGCTGAAATATGTCCTTCAATATGATGAACACCTATAAGCGGTTTTTTAGCTGCATAAGCAATTGCCTTTGCCTCTGCCACGCCCACTAAAAGAGCGCCCACCAATCCTGGTCCATAAGTGACACCGATAGCGTCTATATCCTCCAGTACAACACCAGCTTCCCTCAAAGCTTCTTCAATGACCTGATTAATTTTTTCAATATGCTTTCTGGAAGCAATTTCCGGCACTACGCCTCCATATAACTTATGTAACTCTATCTGTGAGGAGATCACATTAGACAAAACTTCTCTGCCATTTTTCACCACTGCAGCTGCCGTCTCATCACATGAACTTTCAATTGCTAGTATTAACTTATCTTCCTTCATTTCCTATTCTTCTCCTGTTTCTGTCGGCTGAGCTAAATCCCATCCATAAATCTTCCACTTGCCTTCTGCATCTTTTCTCAACAGAAACACCTCCGTTGTTTTCGTGTGGGTACCATCGGTTCTCAACGTATAGTAGGAATGAACCGTTGCCCATTCACTTCCATCAAAGGTATTATATTCCACATTATCTGCAGAATCTGTACTCCAACCAAATATATCTCTTTTCTGTTTTCGAAAACTTTCCACTTCTTCCATTAAATCTTTGAACTGAGTATCTTCATCATTTTCCACCAATAATTCTTCATCAAATAACTCTCTGGATTTTTTCATGACTTTTTTGATTGTTTTTTCATCGTTGTCTTCATTATAATAGCATTCCTGAATCTGGTTATAATATCTGACCACTTCTCTTGGAGTTGCCGGATATGACTTATCCAAATCCTTTGCAAGCACATCCTGGGTTAATGTTGTTTCTATGATTTCATCTCCTGCATCCTTACTATTCTTTCCGGAGAGATAAAAATAATATCCCACAATCAGTCCCAGAAGTATTACCCCAACAATTACACTTTTAATTACTTTTTTATTCATTTGTTTTTCCCCCTATTCAAACTGTAGTTCTATTGTTTTTCTATCTTTTCCCGCCTTTGTATTCTCGAATATTTTCTGTACTTCCTCCATATATTCCTCCGGTCTGTTCAAAGAAGGGCTATAATGAGTGAGCCACATTTCTTTCACCTGCGCAGCCTTTGCAAGTTCTGCCGCCTCGTAAAAAGTCATGTGCTTATGTTCTTTTGCTTTTGCCTGTTTTTCCTTTTCCCCGTACATTCCTTCACAAATAAATAAATCCGCATTTTTTGCATTTTCCACAATGGACGGTACCGGCCGTGTATCCGTACAATAAGTCAGCTTAATACCTTTTCTCGGTGGTCCTAACACCATATCCGGCGTGTAAACACAGCCATTTTCTTTCTCGTCTATGATTTCGCCTTTCTGCAAACGTCCCCAATATAATTTAGGTATTCTCTGTTGTTCAGCCCTAACGGGGTCAAAACGTCCGGCGCGGTCTATCTCCATGGTATATCCATAACAAAGAATATTATGGTTTACCTTAAATGCCCGAATCCGGTATCCATCAAATTCAAAGGTTTCTTCATTTCCTGATATTTCCATAAACTTAAGTTCAAACGGAAGCTCCGGCGCTATTACACGCAGTGCATTCACCACTCTTTCTAATCCCTTAGGACCAATCAATGTCAATGGCTCATGCCTCTCTGCATTTCCCATGGTAAGCAACAACCCCGGCAGACCGCTGATATGATCCCCATGATAATGGGTAAAACATACTACATCTATCGGTTTGAAACTCCAACCCTTTTCGCGAATCGCAATCTGGGTTCCTTCTCCACAGTCAATCAATATGCTAGAACCATTATAACGCATCATAAGGGAAGTAAGCCATCGATACGGAAGCGGCATCATCCCACCGCATCCTAATAAACAAACATCTAACATTCACTTTCCTCTTTCTTTCCTCTTTACTTTTCTCCCATCATATCATAAAAAAAATAAAGTTACAAGAAAGCTGCTCTTTCTCCTAAGAAAGATTTACAGAAATTCTTTAAAATTCCTGCGTTCCACCGGAATCTTAAACTTTTTCGTCATCCGGTCATAGCACGCTTCACACATATCAAAATTGTGTTGTTCTCCATCTTTTTCCGAAAAATATCCCCATAGAATCTCTGCCACAAATACACCTTCTTTGATAATTCCATGTTCTACTATCATTTTATTTCCACAGCAATTGCAAAATACTGCTGTCACTTCATTACCACTATACTTCTTCATAGAGAACTTCTCCTTTCACCCGGAATCTTCTTTGCTTATTGGATTATATCTTATTTCTCAGTAAAATAACAGTGGAAAAGATAGCTTTATTTAACTATCTTTTCCACATAAAAATCGCATTTTCACGAGGTTTTTCATAAAAATCTTTCCTAATTCCTGCCTCGTTAAAACCAAACTTCTTATATAATTGAATCGCCGGCTGATTGCTTTCTCTGACCTCCAAAAAAAAGTTATCCACCTGAAGTTCCTCACTTTGTGCAAACAGTTGCTCTAACAGCCGGGACGCCACATTTTTTCTGCGATACGTCTCTGCCACTGCCACATTAACAATTTCTCCCTCATTAAATACTCGATACATACCACAATACCCCATAATCTTTCCTTCTTCCTCCGCCACAAGGTATATAGTATGTTCCAGCCCTATAGATTCCCGGAAACTTTCCAAGGACCACGGAACAGAAAAGTTAGCTTTTTCTATGGAAGCTACCTGCACAAGGTCTGACTCCTGCATTTTCCTGATTATCATAATTAAGCTCCCTTTTCTTTCTCCATTCTCTCACGTTCTGCCTGGGACAAACGCAGATAATCTGGCATATGCTCTGCCGCCGTCTCTATTTTCCCTTGTTTTACATACTGTTGTGCCAGTACTGCCACGGCTCCGGCACTTTGTCTGCTTCTGTGCGCAGGCGCTAAAAGAAACGGCACTTTTACAAGTTCCTTTATTTTTTCTAAATATACAGGAACACCATCTCCTAAAAACACAGTTTCCTTTCCTTGTTCATTTACCTTTTCTAAAATTTCTTCAATAGAAATTGCACACTGCTGCTGTAAAGTAATAAATTCTTCTCCCTGAAAAGAAAACATTCCTGTATACACCTGATTCCTTCTGGCATCCATCAGTGGACAAATCACTTTGTTCGTTCCATAAAATTGATATGCCAATGCATCCACAGTAGGAATATGTACCAGCGGTTTCTTTAATGCCAGCCCTAATCCTTTGGCTGTGGCAGAACCAATCCGAAGACCGGTAAAGGAGCCAGGCCCTGCCGCTACTGCAATATAATCTATGGTATTTAAATCCAGCTCTATTTCTTCCGCTACCTGATCCAGCATTGGAAGCAATGTCTGTGAATGCGTTTTTTTATAATTTATGGTATATTCACCAACCAGAATATCATCTTCCACCACTGCCACCGAAGCAGTCAGTCCGGAGCTATCCAAAGCTAATATTTTCATATTCTTCTCCTTTTATTGTGATTTTTCGGTAATCAAATCCACAGCTTAAATCTTTTTCAATTGAGATATCCACACGCTTGTCCGGAAGTATCTCTCCAATCAGTTCTGCCCACTCAATTAGGCAGACACCCGTTCCATAAAAATAGTCTTCATAACCGATTTCTTCCATTTCCTCAATGTCACCAATGCGATATACATCAAAATGATAAAAAGGCATTCTCCCTTCTTCATATACCTGAACAATGGTGAAGGTGGGACTATTCACTGGTTCTTCCACACCAAGACCTTTCGCAAAGCCCTGAGTAAATACCGTTTTTCCCACACCTAAATCACCGTTTAGGGTAATTACCGTACCTGCTTTTACATTTTTTCCAAGAATCTCACCAATTTCTCTTGTGGCTTCCTCACTTCTCGTTTCTATAACTTTCATTTTTACCTCTTAACTTCTAATTTTCACTTTGGAAGGTGCTACATGTGTGGAAATCATCTGTACCACATTTTCATACTGTTCTCCCATTGCTTCCTTTGGCAGAATCGTTGCTCTGTTTTTCCCTGTGTATATGATGATACTTTTCGTCGTAGATACAACTTTTACCATAGAATCCCACGGTGCTTCTGTGGTTGTTTCATTTTGCGAAGATGTAAGCCCCTCGTCGGAAACAGTATAAGTAATTGCATCCTTAAATACCTCGCCGGATCTTATCTGCCTTTTCGCACTTAAATAAAGAGAAAATGGTGTATAAAGAATCACCGCTGCTCCCAAAAACAAATACATAGCGCCTTTTCCCGGATCTTCTGCCATCATAGTTGCTCCCAAAACTGCCACTAGAATTCCAAATACATTTCCAATTAGAACACTTGCACTGTTATAGGCATGGTGCAGTAAAAAATTGTACATGATTTTCTCAGTCATTTTTACTTTAAATTTTATATTCATGTTACCCTCCATGTTCTATAAATTTTCATATGATTTCTCATTTATTCTAGCTGTCTTAGATTGCTTTGTCAACATGCACGCCCATGTTTCCAGCGTATTTCATTGATTTTTCCTAAATTATTTATGCATTTTTCATAATAGTGCGACGATTTAGTTGTCAATCCCTTTTTCCACTGCAAATTGAAATTTCCACTTTTTATACGTTCTACACAAAACAATTGTTCTTTTTTTATCTTATGTAAACAAGGGTTTTTCACCCCTCAAAATGTGGATAATGTGGATAACTTCGTGTATAACTTTCTTTTCCCCATTTTTCGCCATTTATTTCCGGTGGATAACTTTATACACCTTTCTGTGGATTCTGAAAGAAGGCATATTTTTTTTGTGCAAAATTATGTTCCTTTCTTAACGAGTAATTTTACCGTTCAGATATTATTTAGATTTAACAAGAAATTAACTGACAATTCATTTGTTGATAAAACAAGCAGCTTTCAGGAACTTCCCAAAAACTGCTTGCAAATTAAAATCTTGATATTTTATTTTTTACTAAAATTAGTTCAAATAGGACACGGCTTTACATGGTGTACGGTAATTGTATGCTGAAATCTTAATTCCAGTCTTTGCAGTACTTGCGTGCACTACCTGCCCGTTACCAATATATAAAGCAACATGATTGATTGCTCCTCCATCAGAATAGAATAGTAAATCTCCCGGCTGAATTGCACTTAAATCCACCGGTGTTCCTCCCGCTGCCTGTGAACGGGAATCTCGTGGAATGGAAATTCCACAATCACCAAATACAGAATATGTAAATCCGGAACAATCTGCTCCATTTGTCAGACTAGTGCCGCCTGCCACATACGGATTGCCAACAAACTGCAATGCATAACTTACAATTGATGCTCTAGAACCGGAAACCGGTGCTGTTACTGCTGGTGCCGCCGCACTGCTTCCCGCTTCACTGCTCTGTGTACTTTCTTTACTGCTTTCTGACTTCTTCTCTTTTTTTGCTGCTGCTGCCTCGTCTGCTTTTTTGGCTGCTTCCTCAGCTTCCTTACGTACTCTTTCTTCCTCAGCCAGACGAGCTTTTTCTTCCTCAATAGATTCTGCTTCTACAAATTCTGTCTCTAAATTTACATAATCAGAAGAAACATAACCTTCAATATCTGTATCAACTGCTATTTTCACCCAGCCGTCTAATTCTTCTACTACATCATAGCTTTCGCCTTCCGGAATCAGGGTCTGAACAGTAGCATCTAATCCTGCCTCATTGCGAACCTTCAAGGTTTCTGTGCTGACAGTAGCAGTCCTATGACCCACTTCCTTTGCCAGTTCTTCTGCTTCTGCTCCGCTTACCACAAATTCAGCCTTTACATAGCCGTCCACCGTACCGGATTTAATTTTATACCAGTCGCCTTCTGTTGCAATAATAGTTGCCGCAGAATTATTGTATAATTTTCCTAAAATCTCGCCTTCTTCGCTAGGCTCACTTCTTAAATTAACATAATTCGTCACCTGTGCAATGGCGATATCTTCATATTCACTCTTCACTACAGGTGCTTCATTTTCAGACACCTTCGCTTCTTCCTGTGCCGCTTCTGTAGTGTCAACTTCTGTTTCTTCTTTCTCTGTCGCTAACAGTGTATCATTCATAACAACTGCAATTCCTGCTCCAGGCATATCACTAACTACGCCACTTGCCTGTGTATTTAAAGAATATCCACCTGCAATAATAATCCCCGCAAGAGTTGCTGCTACTATTTTCATTCGCTTATTATGCATAAATTCCTCCAAATAAAAAGATGGTGCTGCTTTCAGCACCATCGCTACCTTCATTAACTACAGCCACGTAGAATTTTATCAAATTTCTTACATTTTGTCAACCTTTGTAAAATTTGTTCGGAAAACAGTAACATTTTTTACATTTTTTGTCTATTTTTTCCTTTTTACCAGATACTCTTGCACCGATGTGACGGCATTTGCGCCATCTGCTGCTGCTGTGATAATCTGTCGAAGCTGCTTTGTTCTTACATCGCCGGCGGCAAAAATACCTTGCTTATTTGTCTTGCCATCCTCTCCTGCCAGAATATATCCATTCTCATCCATGGCAACCAAACCTTCAAACATTTCTGTGTTTGGAAGAATTCCCACTGCTACAAAAACCCCATCAACGGAAAGTTCTTGTTTTTCGCTTGTTATTACATTCTGAAGTTTTATACTTTCAAGCTTTTCTTCTCCTGTAATTTCTGTTACTACACTATTCCATACCGGAATAATTTTTTCTTCTTCCAACGCCGCTTCTTGCAGTACTTTGGCTGCACGCAACTCATCACGTCTGTGGATTAAATAGACTTTTTCACATCCCCTCGCCAAAAAAATGGCATCTTCCACGGCCACGTCGCCACCGCCCACAACAGCAACTGTTTTATTTTTAAAAAATGCGCCATCACAGGTAGCACAGTAAGACACCCCCATACCGGATAATTCTTCTTCTCCCTTCACGGAAAGTTTTCTGTGCTTTGCACCGGTAGCAATAATAACCGTTTTTGCATAAAATTCTTTGCCGTCCGCAATTATTTTCTTCACATCTTCTTCTATCATTTCTATTTTTTCTACTTCCGCTTCCACAAATTCCGCACCAAGCTTCTCTGCATGAGCCCGGAATTGTTCTGCCATGTCAAACCCGTTGATTCCCGGCATTCCCGGATAATTATCCACCTCATAAGTATTGATTACCTGACCACCACTCATATAATTTCGTTCTATGGTAATGCAGGATAATTTTGCTCTTTGTGCGTAAATAGCTGCACACAATCCGGCAGGTCCGCTTCCTACAATAATTAAATCATATATTTTTTCCATACTTTTCTCCTTCTGTC
Organism: Lachnospiraceae bacterium; assembly: GCA_045126515.1. GTDB lineage: Bacteria > Bacillota > Clostridia > Lachnospirales > Lachnospiraceae > RUG11237. The sequence continues at coordinate 16,337 of JBGVOM010000088.1, read as the reverse complement.
TTTTTCACTGCTTCTAGTGTACCACAAACTTATCTTTTTAAAAATAGAATCCTTGCTTTTTTCTCCATTCGTTTTTATACTTATATTATATAGTAGTAACTAATAATTAGATATACCATTTAGAAAGGAACATTTATGAAACGAAAAATTGCATGTATCACCGGTTCTTCCCGTGGCATTGGAAAAGCTATTGCACTTTGTTTTGCAAAAGATGGTTATGACATTGTGCTTAATTGCAAAAGTTCTACCTCACAAATGAATACCGTAAAGCAGGAAATTGAAACAGCTTATCCGGTACGATGCCTTGGCATATGTGCAGATGTTTCAGATCCTAAGCAGGTAACACAAATGTTTCAGACCATTGCTTTGGAATTTGGTGAAATTGATGTGTTAATCTGTAATGCCGGGATTTCTTTCTTCGGTTTACTCAGTGATATGACACCTCTGGAATGGCAAAATGTACTTAATACAAACTTAAGTTCTGCCTTTTACTGCTGTAAGCAAGTGATTCCTTCCATGGTGTCTAAAAAATCCGGCAGAATTCTTATGATTTCTTCTATCTGGGGTAACTGTGGTGCTTCCTACGAAGCCGCCTATTCCGCCGCCAAAGGAGGCTTGAACACATTCACCAGAGCACTGGCAAAGGAGCTTGCTCCCAGCAACATTCCGGTAAATGCCATTTCCTGCGGTGTAATTGATACCGAAATGAATGCTCATCTAGCCGAAGAAGAAATGCAGGCACTGATCGATGAAATTCCTGCCTGCCGTTTGGGCACTCCAACAGAAGTTGGACAACTGGCACTGTTGCTTTCCAAAGCACCGGAATATCTCACCGGGCAGATTATTACTATGGATGGAGGGTTGTTATGAGACAATTTTTAGACATTCTTTTAGAGAACCAGCAAATACATTTTCTTCTCCTTGCCATTCCAAGACTTTTAATAACCGCCTTTCTCTGTGGAATTATCGGAATGGAACGAGAGCATGTAAATCGTCCTGCCGGTGTCCGCACCCATGTACTTGTAGGTGTCTCCGCTGCTTTAATCATGATTACTTCTGAATATCTTCTTTTTTATTTTGAAGATGTTACCACCATTGACCCGACCAGAATGGGTGCTCAGATTATCAGCGGTATCGGTTTCCTTGGCGCAGGCACAATTATTAAAGACGGACTGAACGTAAGAGGCCTAACCACTGCCGCCAGTCTTTGGGCAGTGGCCTGTATCGGAATTGCTTCCGGTGCCGGATTCTACGGAGGTGCTGTTGTTACTACCCTTGCCATTTATTTCACCTTAGAAATTCTAAAAAAATACATGATACAGCGCTCTTACTATAAGGTGATGATAGTACAAGTAACACAGATTGATGACACTTTAGAACAGATACGATTTGAATTGGAAAAATCTCATATTTATATTAACAATATTGAAATTTTCACTCCAAAAGGCGCCGCTTATAAAGAAATCAAACTCCATGTTTCCATATCGTCCCGCAAAGCAATGCTGCCCAGCGCCATGCAGAACATTCGTGAAATGGAGTCTGTACTTAATATTGACGTAGAACAACAATAATAATACAAAATGGGGGTGTATTTATGAAAGTACGTTTATATAATGCAAAAATTCTTCCACTAAAAGAAAATTTTGATATGATTCAGGGGGAAATCTGGGTTTGTGATGAGCAGATTTTTTATTGTGGCACCCAAGAAGATGCGCCTGCAACACTTGATTTTGACCGCGAAATTGACTTGCAGGGCAATCTGATTCTGCCTGGCTTTAAAAACGCCCACACCCACTCTGCCATGACTTTTCTGCGCTCCTATGCAGACGATCTGCCACTGTCTGACTGGCTCCATAAACAGGTTTTTCCTATGGAAGCTAAGCTTACAGAAGACGACATTTACCTCCTTTCTAAATTAGGAATTATGGAATATCTCACCAGCGGTATCACTGCTAATTTTGATATGTATGTAAATTCTGATGCCATTGCTCAAGCTTCCGTGGATTTAGGATTTCGGACGGTAATTGTATCCGGCTTAAACAATTTTGTCCATTCTTTAAAAGGATTAGAGGATTGTTTCAATAAATACAATCACTTCCACCCGTTAATCAGCTACAAGCTTGGTTTCCATGCGGAATACACAACCAATGAAGATTTACTGAAAGGGGTAGCCGAACTGGCTCACAAATATCAGGCACCTGTATTCACCCACAATTCGGAGACAGAAACAGAGGTTGCCGATTGCAAGTCCCGTACCGGAATGACACCAACCGCCTACTTAGATTCACTTGGCATATTTGATTATGGTGGTGGAGGATACCATTGTGTCTATTTTGATGAAAATGATATTCGGATTTTTAAAGAAAAAAATATGTCCATTATCACCAATCCGGCTTCTAATTTAAAGCTTGCCAGTGGTATTGCGCCCATAAAACGATATCTCGATGAAGGGTTGAATCTTGCCATTGGCACAGACGGTCCTGCCAGCAACAACTGTCTTGATATGTTCCGGGAAATGTTTTTAGTCACAGGACTTGCCAAAGTTCGCGAAAGGGATGCTTCTGCGGTAGATGCTTCCCAAGTACTTTTAGCTGCCACCAAAGGCGGTGCCAAGGCAACGGGCTTAACAAAATCCATGGATTTATCCGCAGGCAGTTATGCCGATCTTACCGTAATCAATCTTCACAAGCCAAATATGCAGCCGGAAAATAATCTGGTAAAAAATCTTGTATACAGTGGAAGTAAAGATAATGTTCTATTAACTATGGTAAACGGAAAGATTCTTTATGAAAATGGAGAATTCTTTTTGGGAGAAGATGTGGATGAAATTTATGGAAAATGCAATGAAATTATTGCACGAATAAAAAGATAAAAATAACAGTTCGACTTGGCATTTTAAATAACTGCTAAGTCGAACTGTTACTTAGAAGACAGACTTAAGAACTCTTTTTGTGCGATTGAACAATGCACCTTATCGTATCATATAAATGAGGCTTCAACTCCTCCACCGCAACCGGTTCATTATGAAGAATAGAACTGTAAATAGTTGAACTTACCAGCTCAATAATCAGAAACAACATAATTTCCGGTTCAATAAACTCAATTCCTGAATGTTCTATCATTTCTAAATATATCTGATAAAAGTCAATGTCATCTTCAGAGGTGGGATTAATTAACGCTGTTTTAAATACACCCCAACTTAAATTCTTAGATAAAAACTTTAATAAAGGTTTTTCCTGATTCAATTCATTAATAATATAATCAACGATAAAAATAATTTTATCCTCAAAAACATCAATCTCTTCCTTTAACAGTGCTTCATGGGCTGTGGAAAACAACTGGCTGGATTTATGCGAAATCAGCTTATTGCGGATATCATACTTATCTTTAAAGTAGAGATAAAAGGTACCTTTTGCCACACCTGCTTCATTTGCAATGTCTGAAATTGTTGTTTTATTCATGCCATTCGTAATAAACAAATGAAAAGCTGTATTTAATAAAGATTCTTTTTTCTGTTTTTTATTTATGTCTAACTTTCCCATGGGTATGACTCCTTCCTTAAAATTCATTATTATAGATAATTTCCGCACTAGTTATTATATTTTCAAAAATGACCAAAAGTCAATATTGCTTTTTTTCCAATTTCTACCCTTATATTAAAGCACAAACTCGTCAAAAGCAACAAATTGTATAAAGATTTTCTAAACCATATTGACTATTGGTCATTTTTGGAGTATAACTGATGTGAATCAAGAAAATGACCATTAGTCATAATGGTGAAGAAAATAGTTAGGAGTGGTAATATGATTAAATTTGGAAAGGGTGTTGTAAAGCTTAAGGTTCCTATCTTTATTTTAAGTATCCTTTTGCTGATACCTGCTGCCATAGGTTACCTGAATACAGGTATTAACTATGACTTGCTTTCCTATCTGCCCGGTGAAATTGAAACCATGAAAGGGCAGGATATTCTAGTTGATGAATTCGGTACCGGTGCATTCTCTTTTTATATTGTAGAGAATAAAACCGAAAAAGAAACCGCCGAGTTGAAAAAGCAGATTGAATCTGTAAACCATGTGGAAAAAGTATTATGGTATGACTCTGTTGCAGATTTATCTGTACCAATGTCAGTGATTCCGGATGATATTTATGAAGTGTTTAATTCCGGCGACTGTACCATGATGGCAATTATTTTCGATGATACCACTTCATCGGAAGGCACAATGAAAGCCATTGAAACCATCAGACAGCTTTCTGATGAAGACTGCTACTTAAGCGGCATGTCACCGGTGGTTGTAGATACTAAAATTATTTCCGAAACGGAAACACCGGTTTATGTAGCGATTGCTGCCATATTATCCGCCATTGTATTAAGTCTTACCATGGATTCCTTCCTGGTTCCGCTGCTTTTTCTACTGACCATCGGAATATCCATTGTGTATAACTTAGGCTCCAATGTCTTTTTAGGTGAAATTTCCTATATTACCCAGGCGTTAGCCGCAGTATTACAGTTGGGTGTTACTATGGATTATGCCATTTTCTTATGGCACAGTTATGAAGAGCAGAAAGAACGTTTCAATGGTGATAAGGAAAGAGCTATGTCCCATGCCATTAAAGCAACTATTTCATCAGTAGTCGGAAGTTCCGTCACCACCGTTGCCGGATTTATCGCTTTGTGCTTCATGAGCTTTACTCTCGGACTTGACCTGGGTATCGTAATGTCAAAGGGTGTTATTTTAGGTGTTATTTCCTGTATTACAATCCTGCCTTCCATGATACTTATCTTTGACAAGGCCATTGAAAAGACCAAACACAAACCGTTAATTCGCAAACCGGAGGGTGTTCCTAAATTTATTTCAAAACACTATATTGTATTTGGACTTATATTTATTGTGGCACTATTCCCGGCTTACTACGGAAATTCCCATGCTCCGGTATATTACAACATTTCCGATACATTGCCGGAAACCTTAGACAGCGTAAAAGCAAATAATAAACTGTCAGAGAACTTTTCAATGAACTCTACCCATATGGTATTGTTTGACAGCAATTTGTCCGGTAAAGAAAAACGTTCCATGATTAAAGAAATGGAAGCCGTAGACGGCGTAGAATGGGTGCTTGGATTTGAATCCGTTTTAGGTCCTTCCCTTCCGGAAAGCTTAATTCCGGATGAATTTAAAGAGGCACTGCAAAACGATACTTATGAAATATATCTGGTAAGTTCAGAATACAAAGTTGCTTCTGACGAAGTAAACAACCAGTGTACCGAACTAAATACAATTATAAAGAATTATGATAAAAATGCCATGCTGGTAGGGGAAGCTCCTTGTACAAAAGATTTGATTACTACTACGGATAAAGACTTTAAGGTTGTAAATGTCATTTCCATTGGAGCTATCCTTTTGATTATCGCACTGGTATTCCGTTCCATATCACTTCCGGTAATTCTGGTTGCGGTCATTGAATTTGCTATCTTTATTAATATGGCGGTACCTTATTATACCAATACTTCTATTCCGTTTATTGCCTCTGTGGTAATCGGAACCATTCAGTTAGGTGCCACTGTTGACTACGCAATTCTTATGACTACCAGATATAAAAAGGAACGTAAAAATGGTGCCAGCAAAAAGGAGGCTACTCTGATTGCATTAGATACTTCCATGATGTCCATTATCGGAAGTGCCTTAAGTTTCTTTGCTGCGACCATTGGAGTAGCTGTATACTCTGATATTGATATGATTAGCTCCATCTGTATGATGCTGTCTAGAGGTGCCATTATTAGTATGTTTGTTGTAGTTTGTATCTTGCCATCCATGTATATGATTTTTGATAAGTTAATCTGTTATACAAGTATTGGATTCAAACCAAAAAATAAGGAAAATGTATAGGAGGAATTTATGATGAAGAAAAAATTAGTAAAATCAACTGTTGCCGTTACTGCCCTCTCTTTAGCCGCTGTAGCAGGTCTTAGTAATACAGCAATTACAAATGCACAAGAAGATACCACTGAAAAAAAGGAAGAAAAAGTAAAGGACTCTTCTGCCTCTGACACCATTGAAGAGACAGAAAACAATGAAGTTGTTGAGAAAGTAAAGGATGCCGCCGGAGTTTCTACCTCTACTGACACAGACAACGTAGATAAGGAAGAAACGGTATATGTATCTGCCCATGCAGATGGAAGCACGAAGGAAATCATTGTCAGCGACTGGCTGAAAAATAAAGACAAATCTTCCACTTTAACAGATGCCAGCGATTTAACTGACATTGAGAATGTAAAGGGCTATGAAGAATTTGTACAAAACACGGACGGTACAATTACCTGGAATTCTGATGGCTCCGATATTTACTATCAGGGAAAAAGTACAAAAGAACTTCCAATTTCCATGAAAGTAACTTACTATGTAGACGGAAAAGAAGTTCCAGCTGACCAGATGGCTGGAAAAAGCGGTAAAGTTACCATGCGTTTTGATTATACAAATAATTCAAAAAACACTGTTAATATCAAAGGGAAAGACACTACAATCTATACTCCGTTTGTTACCGTAACCGGTATGATTCTTCCTTCTGAAAATTTCCAGAACGTGGAAGTATCTAATGGTAAAGTAATCTCTGATGGAAGTAATCTGATTGTGGTAGGTATGGCTATGTCTGGTCTTTCTGAAAGTCTTGGCTTAGAAGATAAGGATTACGACATCGAAATTCCGGATTATGTGGAGGTAACTGCTGATGTAACAGATTTCGAATTAGAAACTACTGCTACCATTGCAACTCCTGATTTATTGTCTTCTTTGAATTTGGACGATATTGATTCCTTCGATGATTTAGAAAGCTCCATCAGCGATTTAACCGATGCTTCAAAACAATTAGTAGACGGTACCGGCGAATTAAAGGACGGTTCTGCTGAATTAAAAGATGGCTCCTCAGAATTAAAGCAGGGAACCAGTGATTTAAAGACAGGTACTTCTCAATTAAAATCCGGTGCTGCCGAATTGAAAAGCGGTACTTCCCAACTAAAAACCGGTACAGCTGATTTAAAAACCGGTACTTCCCAACTAAAAACCGGTGCTGACGATTTAAAAACCGGTACTTCTAAATTGGCGAAAGGTACTTCTAGCCTGGAAAGTGGTGCTTCTAAATTAGCGAAAGGTACTTCCAGTCTGAAAAGTGGTGCTTCTGAGTTAGCTAAGGGTACTTCCACTCTGAAAAGCGGTACCTCTGAACTTTCTAAGGGTACTAGTAGTCTTGCAACAGGAGCCAGTGATTTAAAAGACGGTACTTCTCTGTTAGTAACAGGCTCCAACAGCCTCTATTCCGGTGCCCAGACATTAAATTCCGGTATTGCTACCGCAAAAGCCGGTGCTGATCAGCTGGTTGCCGGTTACGATTCCGGTGTGGTGACTGGTGCACAAACTCTCGCTTCCGGTCTGGGACAGCTCAACGCTGCCGTTGGAAGTTTATCTGGTATCAGCAGCCAGGTGTCATCCATAACCTCACAGCTTGCTACTACAAGAGCTGAAATGGTAACAGCTTCCGAAACTGCAAATGCCTCCATTGCCCAGTTGGATGCTGCTGTAGCCGGTGGTGTCTATACTGCCGAAGAAGCTTTACCAGGCTACAAAGCTGCATATGAAGGACTGGGGCAGGCTGAAGGTGCCATTGCAGTTATTGACCAGTTAACTACAACTCTTTCCCAGGCAGGCTTAGACCAGTTAGATGTAACTACCTTACAGGCTTCTGTCAGTGCTTTGGCAGAGGGTGCTACAACCCTTTCCCAGGGAATTCAGCAATTATATGCAGGAACCACGTCTTTACAGACCGGCTTAGGCGAGCTGCAAACTGGTGGAAATTCTCTGGTTACCGGCGCAAAAGATTTATCAGATGGAATTGCTACTGTAGATAAAGGTGCTGCACAGTTAAAATCCGGTGCTGCTGAAGTGAACAAAGGTGCTGCTTCATTAAAATCCGGTGCCGTTGAACTGGATAAAGGTGCTGCACAGTTAAAATCCGGTACCTCTGAGCTGAATAAAGGTGCTGCCTCATTAAAATCCGGTGCTGCCGAAGTCAATAAAGGTGCCAGCCAGTTAGATAAAGGTGCTCTTACTTTAAGCAGCGGTATCAAGCAGGTGGATGACGGTGCTGACCAGTTAAAGACCGGTGCCGCACAGTTAGATGACGGTGCAGGTACTTTAAGCAGCGGTGTTATTAAAGTAGATGATGGTGCAGGACAATTAAATACAGGAAGCCAGGCCTTAGATGATGGTGTTATTAAATTAGTAGATGGTATTATCACTCTGGATGATGGTATGAATGAATTTAACGAAGACGGTATCTTGAAAATATCAGATGCATTCAATGACGATTTATTACCTGCCAAAGACCGTTTCCACGAAATTAAGGAGGCCGGTAGTGCTTATCAGGTATTCAGCGGCTTAGGCAGCGGACAGACAGGAACCTGCAAATTTATTATCACAACAGAGAGTATTACAAAATAGTTCTTATATTTATAAAACCCCCGGAATCATATTTCCGGGGGTTTTCATTGCTATATGAAGGCGCTCATTCAAAATACTTAGGATATAATTTTTATAGATTTAGATATTCCACTTTTACGTAACAGTTTCTTATAAGCATTTTTTTTAGACTTTGGAATATTTATTCTTGCATGCTTATTTATAGTTCGGAATGCCCCTCTTCCAATTGTTTTTATTCTCTTACTTTCTATCTTTATTTTTCGTAAGTTGCTACAATTATCGAAGGCATAGGAACCTATCGAAGAAACATTTGATCCTACGGTAACTGTTTGCAACTTTTTACATTTTCTAAATGCTTTTGAATTAATTGAAACAACTTTAAATTGTATTCCCTTATACTTAACTTTAGCTTCTACTTTTACTGACTTAATTGTCTTACTGACTGGCTTAACAAGTTTCACATATTTTCTTTTTGCGTCAGTTATTTCATAAACATATTTAGAAGTTTTAAACTTAATACCTTTTTTCAATTTAAATTTATCCAAAGGTTTTTCCGTACTTGTTGGTATAGCTGTTGGTCTAACCGTTGGTGTAGCTGTTGGATTGACCGTTGGGCTCGCTGTTGGATTGACCGTTGGGCTCGCTGTCGGACTGGCCGTTAGACTGGCTGTCGGGCTAACTGTTGGGCTCGCTGCCGGGCTAACCGTCGGGCTCGCTGTTGGGCTAACTGTTGGGCTCGCTGTCGGGCTCGCTGCCAGGCTAACTATTGGGCTAACCGTTGGGCTCGCTGTCAGGCTAACTGTTGGGCTCGCTGTCGGACTAATCGTTGGGCTAGTTGTTATTGTAGCACTCAAAACAGGTGTAATGCTAATAGTCGGTACAACACTTACCGTATTCGTAGGAACTGCTGTTATTACCGGCATTTGATAGGTAGAATCTGCAAAAGTAACATATCCATAATCACTTTTTCTAGTTACATGAATAGTACATGGAAGCGATTTTTCTGGCATCTCTTCTATATTTACATAAATTACCGGACGAACTCCATAATAAGAGGTAAGGTTAGTATTTTTCTTTGCAAGACCATGTTCTGTTACAATGATATTGGCATCATGAGAGCTGTACATAGAGCGCAGGTGCCAAATCGTATAATCATTACAGTAAGTTAAGTTTTGGAGATTATCTTTATTTTGTGCCAGGGCATAATCCGTAGGTTTGCTACATCTACTATAAGAATAAATCCAATCATTGTGGGCAGCATAGGTAGAGCGAAAACCAAAGGCTGGATTATTGGCATCATCGCATAAATCCAATAGACTAACCTTATCTGATGTTGCAGAAAACAATTCTTTTTGTGTAGCGGTACCTGAAATTAATGCATAATCGTAATTGTAAACAAACGTGGAGCTGATTGCCCTTTGTTCCGAAGCATTAAAAGCAGTCTGGAAAAAGTCTTCATTAAGCCATTGACGAAGAGAAGAATCTTCCCAGGTTACAGTTTGGTTCGTAGAATGAAATGGTTTAAAGTCCAGAATATCCTCAGAAATCAAACGGTAGGTTACTAAATTGTCTCCTATGTACTGACTAAGCACACGCCAACGAATTGGAAGTTTTTCGTCCTGAGTATCTACGATTCCATCCTGATTGGTATCCTTTTGATAATAAGAACCAAAGGTAACCACATCATAGCTGGAACAGCCATCGCAGTAGGTCGGTTGAGACGGCACACTTTTGGACACTTCTGTGATGGTTTCCAGTGCAGATGTGACTTTAGAGGCCATATTCCAAAGAAAATCCCCATTGGCATCTTTAGCATCTTTCAGATTCACATGAATCATAGGTCGGATTCCCTGAATGTGATTACAAGGATCTCCATAAGCATAGAGACCTCCGAAAGGACCACAGAACGCATTCCAAGCGTTATCAGCGCCAGGATTTCTTAATGCGTAAGAAGTATTCCCGATTCCCTGCGCATCTGGAACATAAGGATCAGATAAATATCGTTTCGCTTTTCCTGCAACCCTACCTTGGTCGTAAGAGCTAGAAGCAGAAAAACCGTATGTTGAATTGGTAATTTCTTCCCAAGAAGGGAGATAGACTTTATCTGTAGTATCATTCCCCCCTTGAATATTGGCACCCAGCACGGATAAATTCTCTTCTAAAGGTTCTGTATGCACATTGGTAGGCAGCAATGCAGCCTGTTGTTCTTTGCTAAATGCTGTATCCACAAAGTTATCACTGCTGTAATCAACCTGTGCAATATTTGCGGAAGCGTCATATCCGTTGAGCCAACTGCGAATTGTACTGGTTTCCCAAGTACAATTTTGAGCGTCTTTCATATATGGAGAGAATACAATAACTTGTTCCGTCATTAGAGTCACGTCGCTAGCATCCTCATTGGTGAATAATACTCGCCATAAAATAGGTGCTGCCATATCTTGCTGGTTTACCAATCCATCATTGTTTGTGTCGTATTGTATATACTTGCCAAAATAAATGGTATCCCATAAAACAGTACCATCAGGGTTTGTAGTGGGATTCGATAATGGTATTTCCCCAGAAGAGTTTGACCTCTGTGGTGCTATTTCACTGGATTTACATTGAATTACAGGGCCAGTAAGTAAATTAGTAAAAACAAGCACAGATGTTAGCAGAATACTTAAACTTTGTCGAAGTAAATGTTTTTTTCCCATATAAATCTCCTTCCCGATTTGCCTATAATATATAATATATATCGGCCATTTTAATGGGTCAGATTAGGGAATGAGAATTTGAAAGTTCTAGACAAAAATATTCAAAATTCCAATGACAAAGCCAATCAATGCACCTAAATTTACAATCACATCTAGTTCTTTTTTCATAACGGAAAGCACCAGTTTTTCTAACTCCGCCACATCCATCTCCTGCACTTTCTTCTGTACCGTTCCTGCAATGTCAAACTGATTCAGAAGTTTTTCTATATTTTCACTAATTAAAGCATCGTATGCCTGATTTAATGCTTCCTGCATCTTGTTTGCATCAACTCCCAATAAATCCAAAGCCTGTTCTGTGTTCATATCTAACAACTCATTCAATTGTTTTTCCACTACAGGGCGAAAAATCTTTTCTCCATTGTCTTCAATATACTTTTCTACCTCACGTCCGATAGGCTCTGCAATGGATGAAATCAAATCATCATTCAAAAAGAAAGAAAACATACCGCCCTGAAATTTTTCTTTGATTACAGAACTGCCACCCTCTGCAATTAAGGCACCTAAATCCAGTTCCAAAATCCCATTCTTAATTTTTGCAGTAAGGAAATCCGTAATATCTTCCTTTTTCTGCTCTAATGTTTCTTCATTTACAAATTTCTGGGCCACATCTTCAAGGGATTCTCCCATCACAGTCTCCATTTTTGTAATTATTCCCTGTAAAATAGAGTTGCGCACACTACTATTCTGAAATAATTCCTGCAAGTCCTGCTTTGTAAACAGATTATGGCCTACCGCATCGCCAATGGCTTCTGCCAGCTTGTCCTTTCGTTTTGGAATAATTCCCGGCGTAAAGGGAAGTGTAAAGTTTCCAATTTTTACGGGCTTTAGCGGACGAAATAACATTTTTACTGCAATATAATTCGTACAATAACCAATAATTCCGCCAATCAATGGTCCTGAAATAAGTTCTAAATAATGCATTGTTCTATCCCCTTTGTAAGTTAATATCTGATAGATAGTGTAGCATATTTTCTCAGGAAATTATACCATGACGGCGGAATTTATATTTTTTTCATTCTTTGTTTATTCTTCGGTTTCTTCTTCTCCTTCGTGAATGTCCTTCTTCGGCTCAGACAGACCTTCAATCTCGATTCCATGCTTTTGTGCATAATCCCACAATGCTGCGTGAATAGCTTCTTCTGCCAACAGAGAACAATGTACCTTTACTGGTGGAAGACCGTCCAAAGCTTCTAAAACTGCCTTGTTGGTCACTTCAAGTGCTTCATAAATGGTCTTTCCCATCACCAGTTCTGTAGCCATACTACTGGTAGCTACGGCTGCTCCGCAGCCAAAGGTTTTAAATTTACAGTCTTTGATAATTTTTGTATCCTCATCAATATCCAAATAAATACGCATAATGTCACCACATTTTGCATTTCCAACAGTTCCCACACCACTGGCATTTTCGATTTCCCCTACATTTCTTGGATTGGTAAAATGGTCCATTACTTTTTCACTATACATTTTTCTGTTCTCCTTTCACAAAATCTTCGTAAAGAGGTGACATACTTCTTAATTTTCCAATAATATTCTGCAGCTGCTCTATTACATAATCTGCATCCTCTTTTGTAGTTTCCTCTGATAAAGTCAGACGAAGTGAACCATGAGCAATCTCATGAGGCAGTCCAATAGCAAGCAATACATGAGAAGGATCTAAGGAGCCTGAAGTGCAGGCAGAACCACTGGAACCGCAGATTCCTACCCGGTCTAACATTAACAGCAAGGATTCACCTTCTACAAAACGGAAACTGAAATTCACATTATTTGGAAGACGTTTCTTTTCATCTCCATTTAACTTTACATATGGAATGTTATCTTTAATCTTCTGAATCAGGTAATCTCTGATTTCTGTTTCCTTGGTAATGCGTGTATCCATTTCTTTTTCTGCAAGTTCTGCTGCCTTGCCCATTCCTACAATCCCCGGAACATTAATGGTACCCGCTCTTTTGCCACGTTCCTGGGCACCGCCGTGAATCAGTGGCTGAATCTTTATTCCACTTCGCAAATATAAAAATCCCACACCTTTTGGTCCGTTAAATTTATGTCCGCTGGCACTTAATGCATCGATATTCATTGCCTCCACATCAATAGGTACATGAGCGAATGCCTGTACCGCATCTGTATGGAATATAATGTCATGCTCCTTTGCAATTTTACCTATTTCTGCAATCGGCTCAATGGTACCGATTTCGTTATTGGCAAACATAATGGATATTAAAATGGTATCCGGACGAATGCTTTTCTTTAATTCTTCCAAAGAAATCAATCCATTTTCATCTACATTTAAATAAGTCACTTCATAGCCATGTTTTTCCAAGTATTCGCAGGTATGAAGTACTGCATGATGTTCTATTTTAGAAGTAATAATATGTTTTCCTTTTTCCTTTTTTAATTCTGCAATCACTTTAATTGCCCAGTTATCAGACTCACTTCCTCCTGCGGTAAAATAAATTTCATTATTTTTGGCGTGAAGCATTCCTGCAATCTGGCTTCTGGCATTTTCTACTGCTCTGGCACTGCGCTGGGCAAAACTATACACACTGGAAGGATTAGCATATTCTTCTAAAAAATGTGGTTTCATGGCTTCAAAAACTTCCGGTCTTACTGCTGTGGTAGCAGCATTATCCAAATAAATAAACTTGCTCATATTTCCTCCTTGTATATAAACTTTTTGTGTTTTTCATATATTTCCTATCGTTTTAATATGGTTTGTGTTTATACTATAATCCTCCAGAGAGAATATGTCAAGAAGTATTTTTGATTTTGAATAATTTTATGAGCCATTTCTGATAATGTCATAATGTACCACAAAGAAAAATGTCTCTGATGTGGTATGATATCCTCCTATGAAGGAGGTTGATTTTATCAGAAAGGTTATTTTAAACATGGATGAACAAAAAAAATATGAGGTAATCAAAAGACTCGTTGATGAAAATGGTAATAAGGACAGAGCTGCTTTGACCCTTGGCATTACAAAAAGACAGGTATACCGCTTGATTAAGGTCTATCGCGAAAAAGGCAAGGCTGGCTTTGTTCATGGCAACAGGGGGCGCAAACCTGTCTCCACTATCCCTGATTCCACCAGAGACCTTGTTCTTGACTTGTACAAAACAAAATACTATGAAGCTAATTTTACACACTTTACTGAGCTTTTGGAACGCATAGAAGGTATTAAACTCTCTGTCTCCACCGTTACATCCATTCTGGAGGCAGACTACATCCTCTCTCCCAGAGTTACCAAGGCAAAACGCAAGCGTATAAAAAAAGAGTTGAAAGCCAGACACAATACTGCCAAATCAAAAAAAGAAGCTACACAGATACAGGCAAATCTGGTCGCTGTTGAAGATGCGCATTCCAGACGTCCCAGATGCGCTTATTTCGGTGAGCTGGAACAGATGGATGCTTCTGCTTACAAACGGTTCGGCACCGGTAACACGACTCTGCATATCGCTGTAGATGATGCGACCGGTGCCATTACCGGTGCTTACTTTGACAGGCAGGAGACTTTGTCAGGTTATTATCATGTATTTCACCAAATACTGACTCACTACGGCATTCCCTATAAATTCTTCACCGACCGCCGCACGGTATTTACCTACAAAAAGAAAAAAGCCTCCTCAATTGAGGAGGACACATATACCCAGTTTGCATATGCCTGTAAACAGCTTGGTGTAGAAATTGAAGTCAGTAGTGTTCCACAGGCAAAAGGACGTGTAGAGCGAATGTTCGAAACTTTACAATCACGCCTGCCAGTCGAACTCAGGCTGGCAGGTGTGACTTCCATAGAAACTGCAAATGAATTCTTAAACTCCTACATAAAAGAATTCAATGCTAAATTTGCTTTACACACAGATAGTATCAAATCTGTGTTTGAAACGCAACCCTCAGATGAAAAAATTAATCTCACGCTGGCGGTTCTTACACAGCGCACTGTAGACAGTGGGCACTGTATTCAGTTCAACAAACAGCACTACCGTATGATGGACAGTTACGGAATGCAGACTCACTATCGCAAAGGCACCAAGGTAATGGTAATTCAGGCTTATGATGGAAGTCTCTACTGTAATGTATACGATAAGGACATTTACGCTCTGGATGCCATTCCGGAACATGAACATAAATCCCGTGATTTTGATCGTGATTATAAAAAAGCCAGTCCACAAAAGCGAAAAATACCAGACATGAACCACCCCTGGCGAAGTAAAGCCTTCTGGAAATTTGTCAAATCCCAGGAACATCACTGGGACGATGATATACCTGCTTGATTCCAGAAAAAAGCACCGGAAAAACCGGTGCTAATGATTCAAAATTTTTGTGACATTATCAAAAATGCTTGACAGAAGTATTTTTGATTTTGAATAATTTTTACTTATACAAACTTGCAATCATTTCCACACACTTCTCGTAACCTAATGCACTACTGTTTAAGCACATAGTATAATTTTTTGCACGTCCCCACTCTTTGTCGGTGTTATATTTGTAATTAATGGCACGTTTTTTGTCCATTTCTTTCATAAGCTTTACTGCTTCTTCTTCTGATTTTTCATACAATTTCTTAACTCTCTCAATTTTTTCTTGTTTTTCACCATGAATAAATATGTTCACGCATCCTTCCATATCTTTCAAGATTACATCTGCGCAACGTCCTACAATTACGCAGTCTTCTTTCTCAGCCAGTCCTAAAATTATCTTTCTCTGGGCATTAAACACATAATCATCCATAGAAGCTCCTGTAACATCTCTCCCCACAAAAGCGTATGCAAAAATATTTTTCATTGGAGAATGCTCTCCCTGCTGTTCAATATACTTTTTAGACAAACCTGTTTCTTCTGCTGTTTTCAGAATAATATCCTTATCATAAAAAGATATTCCAAGCTTTTCTGCCAACTGTTTTCCAATATACCTTCCACCACTGCCAAACTCACGGCTGATGGTAATAATTTTTCTACTCATTAGTTTTCCTCCAATACATTAATGGTAGTGTCAAGTTTACTACCCTATTTTTGTTTCTAAACCTTTATTTTTCGGGAGTTTCAAATAAAAAGAGCATTGACCTCCCATTTTTGATATAATGTCCGTGACCAAACTTCCAAAAATCAAAAGGAGACAATGCTCA
>JBGVOM010000087.1:0-2582 GCA_045126515.1 Lachnospiraceae bacterium | reverse complement strand
AAAAAGGTTTCTTGTTTAAGCTCAGTTAAGACATTTGAGCCATGTTCATTGCGTGATGCAATAACCTCTTCATCAGTTAATCCTTGAAGATTCATTGATTTTTCCTCTAAATGTGCTATTAATAAAGTAAATTGCTGGTTCTAATTTGCATTAAGATGCGATTATATACCATGTAACATTAATTTTCTTTAAGTTATTATTAAAAATATTGTATTAGGTCTTAAATCCCCTTTTAGACCTTTTTAAAGTTCCATGGCATAGCCTTTTCAAGTATCGCATTTTTCTTTTCAGTTTGAAGATCCGGATTGTTCAATTCTTTATTATGCAATCCAATATACCTGAACAAATATGCCAGATACTCTCTCAGATGAACCCCATGTTTTTTACAGGTTTCATGGAATGATGAAAATACGGCTGTAGCCTTAGCTCCATCAACTGAAGCAAATCCGCTGGCGGTAGAATGCCTCAACACTGCGAAGTCACGTATAGCTCTCTCTGCATCAGAGTTATCCAAAGGAATATCTCCATCCTCCATGATTCTGGAGAATTTTTCCCATTGGTTATAGGCGTACTTAATCGCTTTTATAAATTTGGCTGTATATACCTGCGAAGGATTTTCACATTCCTGCATCTTCCTGTGATATTCATCAACCAGCTTCTTAATTTCGTTAAATTTTTCTCGTACCTCTCCTGCTTTTCTTATTTTTGTTCGTTCTTCAGAGGTCTTGCATTCCTTGTCTCTGTGAAAGATGAATTTCAGTAGATTTATAATCCGCTCCGAAATCTTATAATCTTCACTGTCCTCATCTTTGTGATTCTTATGCACATCATAAACATCCCAGAAATATCTGCGAAGATGAACCATGCAACCAACCAGGACTGCTGAGACATTTCCTTCAGAATCTTTTAGCCATTCTACGTCGTACCAGCCATCAGTTGATATTACGACAGTATTGCCGTCGTTATCTACCCATTTTTTGCCGTCAAAATGATTCTGCAGAATTGCAAAAGGTACTGTTTGCGACCTTGTGTTTGCATAGTGATAGAAACATCCGGTTTCTGATGTAAACACTATCATGTGCTGGCGGTTGTTCTTTTCTGCCTGACAATGAACAAAGGTCTCATCAAGATGTATTATCCTGCTGTCCAACACTCGGTTTATCAAATATTCATATGCTGGTGCTATCCATTCTGATGACTTAACAAAATATTTTGCAAGCTGCTGTCTTGTCAAACCGAATCCGCATGCCTCACTGACTGACTGTGCTATCCTGTTCATTGGTATCCGGTTCTTCATTCTGTCTTCTATCATCTCTGACATCAGGTCGAAACCGATTACTGTCTTTGGAAGAAAGCCTTCCTCAGGATTTAAGCCAATGATTATTACTTTCGAAGATTTTGCTGATACCCTGTCTGACTCTGATAACAATTCTGTACCACGTACTTCTTCATATACAGGAACGAACGTTAAAGATTTAATTCTCGTTGTACAGGTCTGTATTTTGCTGGAGCTTTCTTTCCAACACTTGAACTCCAGTTGTTTTCCGTCCCTTTCTATCAGCTTGGGAACTTCTGTTGAAGCTTCCTCTTTCGTTAATGCATTTAAAGGCTTTCCATTTACATCAAGAAAACAGGATTGCTCAATATCGCAGTTTTGTAATTTTGAACTGTTACTCTCTCTTTCTCTGGTTTTGCTGTTTTTCCTGTTATTCTTCGGCTTTTCAGTTTTATTCTGAGATGCCTGCTCTTCTTCCTGCTCTCTCCCTCCCTGAAACAAAAGCCGTTTCAATGCATCCAAATCTACATCCTTCGATTTAAGAAGAGTTTTTAACGTCTTTATCAACTGCTGGAATTTTAAGTTCTCCTGGTTTTTCTGTTCTAATTTATCCAGCAGTTCCTGAATTTTCTTTGTTTGTTGTTCTATCGTTTGAGTTTGTTGCTTCATTGTTTGCTTTAACGAATCGATAGACGCTTGCAAATTATCATTTTGATTTGAACTCAACTCAAACGACATATTGAATGTTGCAACCAAAAAATTGATAAGAAGAGATGTTGATTCCGGCAGTGTGGATATTTGTCCCTTTAACTGCTCCGATACAGAATCAAATTGAGATTTTATCTCTTCCCTTGATATCATTCGTCAACCCTTGGTATTTGCTGATATTATGCTATATGAGTATTATATCAGACACTTTTTTTGAGCTTTTTTATCTCCTGTTTTTCCAAATACTACCTCTCTAAAGATCCGTATACGCATGCTGTAACACTCATAGGGATCGATGACGAGAAAAAAAATGACAAAACTGCCATCAAACTAAAAACATCGCGATAGAACGCATAATATAGGGATTTTATTACATAACATCAAAAAAAACATTTTTGCACTGAAGTGTGATATACATCTCTAAAAAACATAGATGAAAATTAAGTAAAATCGACCGTTTTTCAGATGGTATAATCCCTCTAAGAGAGGATGTAAAATTAGGATTTAAGACCTAATACAAATCTTTTTGTAAATATGCAATTAAGCAAGATGATAAGTATGCTCAATACATGGCAAGCATGTATTCTGTGGCGAAAAT
>JBGVOM010000086.1:0-4377 GCA_045126515.1 Lachnospiraceae bacterium | reverse complement strand
TCCATTTGGACCGCCTCCTATTCTTTGAGTTTGGCTTGCGACACCATTCTCATTGTATCATAGGAGGCTTTTTATTAATATCCTCATCGTTTCCACTTACCCTATTCTCCCCAGCATAGCTGGGGGATTAGACTTTTCATTTATCTCTCCACTAATACTGGATTTATTTGTAAATTACGTCCAGAATTATAATTTTTTCAAAATAAAGCATACCAGACAACTAATATCCGATATGACATATAACCTCAACTAAACCATGATATAGCCATAATTGCACGGTTGTCTTTTGCTTCTACAGTAGTTGCTCCAAGGTGTAGTGTTAAAACAACGCCTTCCTTACCTCACCTTTAAACTCCCATCAAAATGTTCCACCAGTGGTTCTAAGAAGAAATCCAGAATTCTACGTTCATCCACCTTGACTTCTGCAGTTCCTTCCATCCCCACAGCTACTTCTGCATCCAAGTTACGCTGCCGGAATTTTTCTGAATTGATGCTGATTTTTCCTTTATACACCCATCCTCTCCGTTCATCCCAAATAGCATCCGGACTGACAGATACAATGACTCCCTCTAATTTTCCATAATCTTGGAAATTATAAGTATCCAGCTTAATAGCAGACTCTTGTCCTGGTTTGACATATCCAATATCCTGATTTAAAATCTCCACCTCCGCCAACATTTGGGCATTATCCGGTACAACCGTTGCAACCGACTGACTAGCAGTCAAAACGCCTCCAACTGTATTTACCTCCAAAGTTTTTATCACTCCATCCACCGGAGAAACCAGCACTTGCTCTCCTAAACTGACTGTTTCTATCTCTTGATTTGCTTCCTGCGTACTAATATTATTTTGATTTTCACGTATCAAGGCGGAAAGTTTCTCTTCATATTCTGCTTTCAGACTTTCTTGACTCCTTTTTACCTGCTCATAACGCTTTTGTGCCATTACAACAGCACTTTGCTGACTACTGTACTCACTGTCAGCTGATGCAATCTGATATTCTGTTCCATGCTCCTGAAGCTCATCCTCATATTCCCCATTGGATACATTAGCTTTTTGAATCTCATAGTCTTTTTTCAATAATTCTAATTCCTGTCTGCAATTCTCTACTTCCACACAAGCAATAGCACCTGCCGCATATAGAGTTTCGTAATCCGCCAATTCCTTTTCTTTATAGTCAATGGACAATTCTAGCTTTTCCATACTTTTCTCATCTGCCCCTTTTTTCTCGGAGGCTTCTCTTTCTGCCTGCTTTTGTTTCAGCAGATAGCCCTTATCACCTGCCAATTTTTCCAATGCTTTTTCTTCAATTTCAACTTGTGTCAATGCCTGTTCCATACTATTGTTTAATTCTTCCTGCCTGGTTTTATATTCGCTTTGTATTGCTGACACATATTCCACAATATGAATACGGTCTCTTTCCTTTTCTTTTTTCAAATAAGAGGAAATATCTTTACCATCTAATAATAATTGTAAAAGTTCATTTTCAAATTTTAACAATTTTAGGCCATCTGATGTGTTTTGCAAAGTAATTTCCTGCACAGAAGAATCCAAGTATACAATCGGCTGACCGGCTTTCACATGTTCTCCTTCTTCCACACATATTTTTTCAATCATACCACCATTCACTGTCTGAATATTCTGAATACCAGTAACTGTAACTACCTTTCCTCTGGCGGTAACTACCTCATCCATTTTTCCCACAATAGACCATATGACAAAAAAGACTACAATCGTCGCGGTAGCTATAACTACAAGGTGTCCTACAGGCGAAAGCGGCTTTTCTACAATTTCCATTGCTTCCGGCAGAAATTCACTTCTAAGCTTTCCCATTTTTTCTGCCTGTCGTTTTTGATAATTTTGTTTTATTTTTTCTCGTATTTGTTTCATCTTTTTTCCTTATATCTGACTCTGCTGTTTTAACAAATGCCAAAACAAACCTTTGGCTTCTATTAATTTCTGCTTTGGTCCATACTCTGCAATCTTTCCTTTTTCCACAACCATAATTGCATCTGCATCTCTTAACGTGGACAGACGGTGTGCTATAATAAGCACGGTTCTTCCCCTGCAAATATCCTTTAAATTTTTCTGAATAATACTTTCTGATTCATAATCCAATGCGGAAGTAGCCTCATCAAAAATCAAAATCTTTGGATTACAAAGCAAGGCACGTGCAATCGCTACACGCTGCTTTTGTCCGCCGGAAAGTCCCACGCCTTTTTCTCCTACCATGGTATCATATCCATTGGTAAGCTCTGATATAAATTCATGTGCCCCGGCAATTTTTGCTGCCTGTATGATTTCTTCCATTGTTGCCGCCGGATTATGCAGCGCTATATTTTCTCTAATTGTTGCGTTAAAAAGAAAATTTTCCTGCAAAACCACTCCTATCTGTCTTCGAAGCCATACCGGATCAACTGTTGAAATATCAATACCATCAATCAATATTCTTCCTGCTTCCGGTAGATATAAACGCTGAACCAGTTTTGATATGGTACTCTTACCCGAACCACTACGTCCTACAATTCCAACCACTGTATTCGCAGGAATTCCAAAATTCATATCCTTAATCACTTCCGGTCCATCTGCTTCATACCGAAAACTCACTTTTTCAAATTGTATAAAACCTTTTACGTCCGGCAGGCGTAAATTACTGCTTTCCGGTCTTGGTTCCGGCTTGCTGTTAAAAATATCACCAATTCTTTCAACTGATATGCTGGTCTGCTGAAATTCCTGCCATAATTGTACCAGACGCATAATGGGTTCGCTCACCTTGCCTGCAATCATACGAAATGCCACTAACTCACCAATGGATAATGCTCCTTCCATTACAAGCTTTGCACCATACCACAAAATTGCAATATCCGTCGCACGCTGTATTAATCTCGCCATTGCCCCCGCGTTTCCCGAAAGAATGGTCGTCTTAAAACCTGCTGTCACATAATCCGCCAGCAAATTCTCCCATTTTCTTTGTACGGTTGGTTCGATTGCAAAAGACTTAATTGTCTGCGCACCTGTAACTGCTTCCACCAAATAAGATTGGGATTCTGCACTACAATTAAACTGCATATCCAGCCTTTCTCGAAGAACAGGTGTCACCAATGCCGTAACAATAGCAAGCAAAGGCAAAGACAATAGCGTAATCCACGTTAATTTTACATTATAGAAAAATAATATGATGATGTAAATAATCAAAAACATGCAATCCAGAACCGTGGTAAGTGGTACACCTGTTAAAAATCTACGAATATTTTCCAATTCTCTAACCCTTGCCACCGTATCACCCACACGCCGTTTTTCAAAGTAGCGTAATGGAAGTCTAAATAAGTGTTCAAACAAACGGCTGCTTAAAATAACATCTATTTTGTTTGTAGTATGTGCCAGAATATAATTTCTTGCTATAGATAAAATTGTTTCAAATATCAGCATAAAAATCAATGCTAAGGACAACACATCCAATGTAGACAGACTATTATGCACCAACACCTTATCTATCACCGACTGTGTCACTAACGGCGAACAAATCGCCAAAATCTGCATAATGAAAGCTGCCAGTAATACTTCCAGCAACGGTCCTTTATATTTCAAGATAGATGGGATAAACCACTTAAATCCAAACTTTACATCTCTATTTTTTCTTGTTCTTGGAATGAGCAAAATAAGTTTACCATCCCATATTTCATCCAACTGCTGATAAGAAAAAACTTGTGGTGCCTTTTCAAAAGGATAAAGCACTAAAGCCTTTTCTTCCTCAGCCTTCGCAATAATAATATATGTACCGTTTTTTAATTCTAAAATTGCCGGAAGATTAAACTTAATCAACGAATAACGATTAGCATTCACCACTTTACTTTTTAAGCCTATTTTTTTTGATATTCTTAAAATATCCGGTGTTTTTATTTCAGTATTTTCCAACATATAATCATGCCTGATACTTTCTGCATCTGCCGGAATTCCATAATAAGCAGCAACAGTGAGCAGGCATTGTAAGCCTGCATCCTGCTGCATATTAATTCCTTCTTCCTGTATATTGTACTGTTTTTCCTTCATGTCACACATATTCTTATCCTACCTGCTTTACCCAGATTTGAGCTGTAATACTATCAATATCTGTATTGCCTTGTCTGATTCCTTCTGACCAGCTCATGCCGGAAGTGCTTTCAAAAGAAGCCATAGATTGAATGAGCAAATCCACCTGTGTATGTGACAATGTATATCCATCTGCAGAATTTATTGTTTCTATTTTATTGTTATCGCTCTGATACCAGTTATTTATAGTAATTGTATCTTCTGTATCAAGCAGTGAAATTAACAAATTAGAGCCTCTGCGTGTAAATGACATATTTTTTGCTTCCGTTCCTATCTTTAGAACATCTT
>JBGVOM010000085.1:0-17398 GCA_045126515.1 Lachnospiraceae bacterium | reverse complement strand
CACCAACAGGTGAAGCAACACCAACACCAACAGGTGAAGCAACACCAACACCAACAGGAACAGTAACAGGTACACCGGCACCAACAGCTACAATAGTTCCATCAAAAGCTCCAACAAACGCACCTACAAGTGCACCATCTTACAAGAAAGTTAAATCTGTTAAGTTAAACGCTAAGAAAGTAACTGTAGGTACAAAAGCTACATTTACATTAACAGCAACAGTTAACCCAACAGATGCTAAGATTAAAGCTGTAACATGGTCATCAAGCAATAAGAAAGTTGCAACAGTTAGCAACAAAGGTAAAGTAACAGCTAAAAAAGCTGGTACAGCTAAGATTACAGTAACAACAAAAGACGGTAACAAGAAAGCTACATGTACTGTAGTAGTAAAACCGGGCGTAAAAGTTACATACAAATTAGCAGGTGGTAAGAACAACGGATTAAATCCAACTTACGTTGCTAAGAATGTTAAGACAAAATTAGCAAATCCAACAAGAAAAGGTTATACTTTCAAAGGTTGGTATGTAAACGGAAAGAAAGTTACAAGCATTAAAGCTAGCAAAGCAATTACAGTAACAGCAAAATGGGAAAAAGTTAAAGTTGGTGCAGCAACAATTAAGAGTGCAAAGGCTTCAGGAAAGAACATTAAAGTTACTATTGCTAAAAAAGTAAAAGGTGCTAATGGATATGTAGTATCATACTCTACAAGCAAGAAGTTCACAAAGAAGACAACACAGACTGTAACAACAAAGAAGACAACAGCAACAATTAAGAGCCTTAATAAAGGTACTTACTATGTTAAAGTTGCAGCTTACAAGACTGATTCTACAGGAGCTCAGGTAACTGGAAAAGCTAGTAAAGTAATTACAGTTAAAATTAAATAATAATATTTGATTATTATAGGGACTGTCGCATTTGCGGCGGTCCTTTTGTGATAGTACAGGCATGATGGATAGAAGTAGTCCTTGGATTTAGCCGTGTTAAGAGGGACGCTCATAGGCGACACAACTTCTTCCTTGAAAGGCATAGGCTACGCTGCTGAAAACTAACTGTTAACTGCGACTAAGACGCTCTGGAAAGCCATCGCGCCTAAGTCTTCGTAAACAGTGGATTTTTCATCCGCTAGAAACGCCTTTTAAATTGCCTTTCAAGGAAGAAGTTGTGTCACCTATGAGCTGTTTTTTGAAAAACGCTAACTAGAGGTAAACGTTTATCTGTCTTATTGGGGTGTATTGTAAGGTGAAAGGCAAAACTATAACAATTCGATTTTATGTTGCTCATTTCCTACATCAAAAGTTGAATTAGATTATATTAATAGCGAGACTATCTGACTTACGGTTTTTCAAGAAAAGCTTATAAGTGGGACAACTGCTTCCTTGGCAGACAATTTAAGAGGCGTTCTTAGCGATTGTGAAATCCACTGTCTAGGGCGACTTAGGCTAGACAGCTTTCTGGAGAGTCTTAGTCGCCCTTGACAGTTAGTTCACATTCGCGTTGCCTCTGTCTGCCAAGGAAGCAGTTGTCCCACTTATGAGCGTCCGTCTTAACCAATAAGTCAAAATTGTCTTCCTTGTTTTGCGGCCTAAAGTGAAGAAATATATTGAATTTAAAGGTCATAAAGATTATAATTAGAAAAGACATTAACACTTAAATTGATAGAAAGGAAGAAACAGCATTTTAAGCTGTACTGACGAAGAGTATTATGAAGAAGATTATTTTAACAGGTGACCGTCCAACGGGAAAACTTCATGTGGGACATTATGTTGGATCATTAAAAAGACGAGTTGAATTGCAGAATTCCGGAGAATATGATGAAGTTTATATTATGATTGCGGACGCACAGGCATTGACAGATAATGCAGACAATCCGGAAAAGATAAGACAAAATATAATTGAAGTAGCATTGGACTATCTTGCATGCGGCTTAGATCCGGAAAAGTCAACTTTATTTATACAGTCACAGATACCACAGCTTTGTGAGTTATCTTTTTATTATATGAATCTTGTAACTGTTTCCAGGCTGCAGAGAAATCCTACCGTAAAATCGGAGATACAGCAGAGAAATTTTGAGGCGAGTATACCGGTAGGATTCTTTACTTATCCAATTAGTCAGGCAGCAGATATTACAGCATTTAAGGCGACTGTGGTACCTGTTGGGGAAGATCAGCTTCCTATGTTAGAGCAGACGAAAGAAATCGTGCGTAAATTTAATTCTGTATATGGAGAAACATTAGTGGAACCGGAAATTCTTCTGCCGGATAATAAGGCATGTTTAAGACTGCCGGGAATTGACGGAAAAGCTAAAATGAGTAAGTCATTAGGAAATTGCATTTATTTATCAGAAGAACCGGAAGATATTAGAAAGAAAGTAATGAGCATGTATACGGATCCGGGGCATCTGCGCGTGGAAGATCCGGGAAAACTGGAAGGAAATACAGTGTTTATCTATTTGGATGCCTTCTGTAAAGATGAGTATTTTGCAGAATTTCTTCCGGAATATAGCTGTTTGGATGAAATGAAAGCACATTATACCAGAGGCGGACTTGGTGATGTGAAAGTAAAGAAATTTTTGAATTCTGTGCTTCAGGCAGAATTAGAGCCAGTCAGAAACAGAAGAAAAGAGTATCAGAAAGATATTGAATATGTATATGACATCTTAAAAAAGGGAAGCGAAAAAGCAGAAAAGACTGCAGCAAAAACTTTGGAAGATGTGAAAAACAGCATGAAAATTAATTATTTCGAAGATAAAGATCTGATAAGTGGTCAGAAAAAGAAATACGAAGAATAAAATAAAAAGAAAAAGGGTATGAGGTTCTATGATTTCATTACTGTCAAAGATATTTATTAAGGAAAATGGAGAAATTACCCATCAGATTCGAAAAGCGTATGGAAGTTTGTGCAGTATTGTAGGAATCTGCCTGAATGTTTTGCTGTTTGCCATCAAATATTTTGCGGGTACTATCAGTGGTTCTATTGCAATAACTGCCGATGCATTTAACAATCTATCTGATGCAGGTTCGTCCTTTATTACTTTAGTTGGGTTCTGGTATGCAGGGAAAAAACCGGATTTAGAGCATCCTTTTGGGCATGGCAGATTTGAGTATGTATCAGGTTTTGTTGTGTCCATGGCGATTCTTCTGATGGGGGCGGAGCTTGTGAGAACTTCGGTGGATAAGATAATTCATCCGCAACAGATTGATACAGGAACTCTTGCATTGGTGATTCTTGTAATATCTATTGCAGTGAAAATTTATATGGCATTTTACAATAAAAAAATTGGAAAAAGAATCGGTTCTGCAGCAATGGAAGCAACATCGCTGGATAGTCTTAGTGATACGGTTGCTACTACGGTGGTATTGGTATCTATGTTGGTGATGCGTTTTACAGGTGTTAATATTGATGGGATTTGCGGTGTATTGGTGGCGGTGTTTATTTTATATGCCGGTTATAATGCTGCGAAAGAAACACTCAGTCCACTGTTGGGGAAAGTTCCGGAACCGGAATTTGTGCAACAGATAGAGAAGATTGTTATGGCACATGAGGGAGTTCTTGGCACCCATGACCTGATTGTACACGACTATGGTCCTGGGCGGGTTATGATTTCCCTTCATGCAGAAGTTCCGGGAAATGGTGATATCTTTGTATTGCATGATGAGATTGATTTAATTGAGCGGGAATTAAAAGAAAAGCTTGGCTGTGAAGCTGTGATACATATGGATCCTATTGAAGTAAATAATGAAGTGATAAACAATGCCAGAAAGCGCTTAACAGAGCAACTGAAAAAGATAGAAAAAACTTTGACGATACATGATTTTCGTATGGTAACAGGACCGACACATACAAATCTGATTTTTGATGTTGTAGTTCCATATAGTATAAAATTATCGGACAAAGAAATCACAGAGCAGGTACAGGAACAAGTACGACAGTTAGATTCTTCGTATATTGCTGTCATAAATATTGATAAGTCTTATGTAAAATAAAATATGCACAATATATCAACCGTGACTTGAAAAAATGTGTGCAATATGCTAGAATGAAACTGGACATTTTAGAGGATATGACTAGTAGGGGAGAATTTTAGTTGGGTAGGGAGGAAGTAAATATGAGGAAAAGGGTATCGATTAATGCTAAAATTGCAGGGATTGTTCTTGTCGCCATTTTATTGACCGCATCATTGAATGTTTTAATGGTTAACGATAGAATTGGTGAGAGTTATAGTCAACTTATCGAGAATTACATTGCAGATGTGACTTATTCCTATGGAAATGTAGTCCGTGAAAATGTAGAAATGTGGGGAGAGGAAGCATTTACATCAGAAGATTTAATAGGGCATTTGAGCGAGATTAGTATTCAGAACTTGGAAAGCAGTTATGCATATCTTGTATCTGTGGATGGTACGATGTTATATCATCCAACAGCAGAAAAGATTGGTCAGCCGGTAGAAAACAGTGTGGTAAAAGGTATTGTGGCAGATTTGGCAGCAGGAATACCTCATGATACGGAAGTAGTAGAATATGAGTATAAAGGTGCTACTAAATATGCAGGAACATTTGTGAACCAGGAAGATGGATTTATTTTAGTTGTTACCGCAGACAAGGCTGAAATGTTTTCCGAAGTATATAATATGCGGAGAGCATTGATAATAACAGATATTATTGCATTGGTATTGAGCTTGCTATTGGCAGGCATTTTGGTTAAAAAATTTGTAGTCACTCCAGTGAAAAGATTAACTAATATTATTGGTAAAATAGGAAAACTCGATTTCACGGAAAATGAAGAATCTAAAGAATTAAGTAAACATAATGATGAAATTGGTTCCATGAGTAATAGTGTGGAAGATTTAAGAGAAGAATTAAATGAGATTATTAGAAAAATAAAAAGCGAATGCAGTAATTTGTATACAGCAGCCGATAATTTGAATCGTGATTCTGATGAAACTTCAACTACGGTAGGACAGATTGAAACAGCAGTACAGGAAATTGCCATGGGAGCAACCTCTCAGGCATCCGAAACACAGAATGCTACGGAAAATGTTATTTTAATTGGTAATATGGTGGAAGAGACAAATGAAGAAGTAACAGAATTGAGAGCAAGTGCAGATGAAATAAGACAGGCTGATGAAAAAGCAACTGACATTTTGAAACGATTAAATGAAATTAACGTAAAAGCACGTCAGTCCATTGATGTAATTAGTGAACAGACAAATACAACAAATATTTCTGCTACAAAGATTAGAGAAGCAACAACACTGATTACTTCTATTGCAGAGGAAACAAATTTGTTGTCCTTAAATGCTTCCATAGAAGCAGCAAGAGCAGGAGAGCAAGGTCGAGGTTTTGCAGTAGTCGCGTCACAGATTCAGAAGCTTGCAGAGCAGTCTAATGAGTCGGCAAGACAGATAGAGTCTATTATTGATGAATTAATTGCAGATTCAGAAAAAGCAGTGGCAACCATGGCAGAAGTAACTGAGATTATGGAAGCACAAAGCGACCATGTAAAACAGACAGAGGAATCCTTTAATCACGTGGAAGAAGGTCTGGACAAGTCTATTCATGGTATTAATAATATTGCAGAGCGTACTACACAGATGGATGAAGCCCGCAGTAATGTGGTTGATGTAGTACAGAACCTGACGGCTATTGCAGAAGAAAATGCAGCGAGTACGCAACAGACATCAGCATCTGTAACTGAAATGAGTAACATTGTTCAGAACATAGCGCAGTCCGCATCTGAACTGCATCAGATTGCAGGAAGTTTGGAAGAAGAAATGAGAAAATTTAGGGTATAATCTAAGACAGAATTACATAAAAAGCCAAAAATGAGAAAACTGTTCCTTGTAGGGGAGCAGTTTTCTCATTTTTAAAAATATTTAAAAAAAATAAGAAAAATTGAAGAAAAGTGAAAAGTAGTTTCGTTATAATAAATGAAAGCTTTCAACAAAGGAGGTGGGTAAAATCGATTCCCAAGAATTTTTATCAAATTTAATTGAGAAATATCAAAATCTGGTGTTTTCTATTTGCTATAAGATAACAAAAGATTATTTTGCTGCAGAAGATTTGACACAGGAAACGTTTTTATCCGCCTTTCAACATAAAGACAGCTTCGATGGCAAGAATGAGAAGGCATGGATTGCCAGAATAGCCACAAATAAAAGCATTGACTATATTAATCAGGCGAGCAGGCGTATGGTACCTACAGAAGATGCGGATATGGAGCAGTACAAGTCAAAACTTGGAAGACCAGAGGCAGAAATGTTAGAAAGTGATTTCAGGCAGAATTTAAAGAAAAACTGTGAGAGTTTGTCGCCGCCTTACGATGAGATTGCTTATCTGTATTTTTATGAGGAAAAGAATCCAAAGGAAATCGCAGAAGTGTTTCAGAAGAACGTAAAAACGATTCAAACCCAGATATATCGTGCGAGAAATATGTTAAGAAAGATATATGATAAGGAAAGGAGCAGGTGAGGAAATGATGAAGCAAGAGTATTTTTCTGAGGATGAACTGGAAAAGTTTCTGGAAGATGTGGAAGAAAATGATATGCATACAGCACCCTTCTATCTGAAACAGGAGATAATGGAACAGGCATTTTCAAAGCAGCTATCAGTGTATACAGGTCACGAGAAAAGAAAGCTAAGCAGGGCACAAAAAAGAACATGGATTATGTATAATTGTAAAGTAGTACTTGCCAGTGCAGCAGCAATTCTTTTTCTGTTCCTGATTCCAACGGGAGAAAATTCCATAATGCAGGGAGAAAACGTCAGTGCCATGAGTCAGGTAACGGATAGTATTGGAACTAAGTCGGAGCAGATTTGTGATGTTCTTTCAAAAATTTCAGATAAGATGATAATAGATTGTAGTGGATTTCAAATAAAAGAAAGTGAGGAATAAATATGAAACGTAAAAAAAGTAGATTTTGGAGTTTTGTGTGTTCTTTTTTGCCGGGATGCGCAGAGATGTATATGGGATTTATGAAAATGGGAATCAGTCTTATGGCACTGTTCTGGGGCTTGATTGCGTTAGCCTCCGTGTTAAATATTGGCGAAATTACTTTTCTTGTGGTACTTGTTTGGTTTTATGGATTTTTTCATGCTAATAATTTAGCAGGATTGTCCCATGCAGAAATCGAGATGTTGCAGGATGATTATCTGTTCCATGTGGAGGGGCTCAGTAATACAGGAGAGAAATTAACCGGAAGTTACCGCAGAATTGTTTCTGTAGTTTTAATAGTGTTAGGATGCGTGCTTTGTATCCGTGGAGTTTTTGGAATGTTGAGAAGATTCCTGCCGGAAGTAATTATTAATATGTATTATGCTTTGGGAGATTATCTGCCACAGGTAATCGTAGGTATAGGTATTGTTGCCGTAGGTCTAACCATGATAAAAGGAAAAAAGCAGGAATTGCTGGAGGAATTTGATTATGGACGAAAAGAAGACAACTAGAGTACATCGGGTAGGCAGTATCACTTTTGGTTGTGTGTTAGTGTTATTTGGAGTGTTATGTCTGCTACATGGATTTTTGCCGGCATTAACTTATGAGCTTATCTTTCACTTATGGCCATGTGTTTTAATTTTATTGGGAATTGAGGTGTTGATTTCTTCTGCCCATGGCACCACAAAATTTGTATACGATAAGACAGCAGTTGTGTTGTTGTTTTTAGTTACTTTTTTTGTAATGTGTCTTGCCAGTGTAGATTTTGCTATGGAGCATTCGGGCTATTGGATTCAAATTTAAGGAAATTTACGTTAAATTCATACAACGAGTCCCTCATGCATACATTATAAAGAAAATGTGTGTATGAGGGATTTTTCTATCATGAAAGGCTATATAGAAGAACGGGCTGTAGATGTGGCAAAGTATATCATAGAAGAGAATGCTACTGTAAGACAGGCAGCAAAACGGTTTGGTATCAGTAAGAGTACAGTACATAAGGATATTACTGAACGGTTAAGGCGTATTAACCCGGCACTGGCAAAAGAAACGAGAAAAGTACTTGATTTGAATAAATCTGAGCGACATATTCGCGGTGGGATGGCAACAAAGGAAAAATATCTGCACCAGACAAATTATAAACATTGAAGCAGAAAAAGAAGCTGCTGTCAAAAATGTGGCAGCAGCAAAGGGTTAATAATTTGTCAAAGTTTCATCGCGATGCCTAGCAATCAGTTTATGGTATTTTGCGCAAGTTCTACTATCTTGTAAATAGATTCTTCGCCAAATTCTTTGGCAAGCTCATAAGGGGAAATTCCCCCTATGTAGTTATCTCCCATATTTAAGCTTCTACCACCAGGTCATCTCCTAGTAGTTTTTCACCAAGTGTTGTCTAAGAATTGGATTCTGTGATAGAATGGAGAGAGACATACAGGGGAGGCTAAAAGAAATGGATTATTCTTCTATTTTAAAATCGAAGGAATATGACTTTTTACATATAGACGAGCATTTAGGAAAGCATGTAATTTTATTAGGACTTGCAGGGAGTTATTCTTACGGAACCAATAATGAAAATAGTGATATTGACGTTCGTGGGATAGCATTAAATAGGAAGTCAGATTTAATTGGTATGACAGAGTTTGAACAGTATGTGGATAATCATACAGATACTACGATTTATTCTTTCCGTAAAATGATAAATCTGCTTTTAAATTGCAATCCTAATACTGTGGAATTGCTAGGCTTAATTCCAGAGCATTATTTGTTTTTAAATGGAACAGGAAAAGAGTTAATTCAAAACAGCAGCTTATTTTTATCTAAGCGTGCAATTCAATCTTTTGGCGGTTATGCAGATGCCCAGCTGCGACGCTTACAAAATGCTCTTGCAAGAGATACTTATCCCCAGAGAGAAAAGGAGCAGCATATTTATAATTCTGTGAAGAATGCCATGCATGATTTCAAGAAGCGTTACACGAAGTTTGAGAATGGGGCTGTGAGAATTTATATAGATAAATCGGAACAGCCAGATTTTGATACGGAAATATTTATGGATGCCAGTCTGAGTCATTATCCGTTGCGTGATTACAAAAGTATGTGGAATGAAATGAATAATATTGTAAAGGATTATGACAAGATTGGAAAGAGAAACAGGAAAAAGGATGACAATCATTTAAATAAACATGCCATGCATTTGCTGAGGCTTTTTATGATGGCCATTGATATTTTAGAAAAAGGGGAAATCAATACTTATCGAAAGAAGGAGCATGAATTACTGGTGAGTGTCCGCAGAGGGGAATATCAGCGGGACGATGGTACCTTTAGAGAGGAATTTTATGATATTGTTGCAGATTATGAAAAGAAATTAGACTATGCTGCAAAACACACCATATTGCCGGATGAACCGGATATGAAGAAGGTGCAGGAATTCGTGATGGAGGTGAATGAGAAAGTGGTTAGGGAGGAGATATAAGGAGTTTGATGGAACAAATTATTCAGCACGAATGTGATTATTTAGAAGGAATTATTATTTAATAAGGAAAGGAAAAAAATTAATATGAATCCATTAGCAATTATGGAAATAAAACAATCTATGGCAACTTTTACTGCAAACCATCCCAAATTTGTAATGTTTTTAAAAAACGTATTTTCCAATGAAATAGAACCGGGTACTGTGATTGAAATCAGCGTACAGCGACCAGGAATGGAGAAAGTGACTACCAATATGAAAGTACAGCAGTCAGATTTAGACCTGGTGGAAGGACTAAAGGGGATGAAGATATAAAATAAGAGGAGGCTTTACAAATGAAAATAGAAACTTCAAAACGTCTAGAACATTTTCAAACAGGGATTTTTGCGGCTTTAAATGAGAAAAAGGAAGAATTAGTGAAAAGCGGAAGAAAAGTGTTCAATCTTTCTGTGGGTACTCCAGATTTTCCGGTGGCAGAGCATGTGCGAAAAGCATTGATAGAGTCTGCAGCAAAACCGGATGATTTTCATTATGCTTTAAGAGATTTACCGGAACTTTTGGAAGCGGTGAAAAAATATTATAAGAAGCGTTTTGGTGTGGAGATATCTACGGATGAAATTACTTCTGTCAATGGTTCCCAGGAAGGAATTGCCCATATTGGCATGGCACTTTGTAATCCGGGGGATGTGGTACTTTTACCAAATCCAGGATATCCTGTGTTTGAAGTGGGAGGATATTTTGGCGATGGAGAACTGTACTTTTATGATTTAAAGGAAGAAAATCAATTTTTGCCAAGATTTGATGAAATTCCCGAGGAAGTGGCAAAAAAAGCAAAGTATATGATGGTTTCTTATCCATACAATCCGGTATGTGCAGTGGCACCGAAAGAATTTTATCAGGAATTAATTGAATTTGCCAAAAAATATGAAATTATTATTATACATGATAATGCATATTCTGACATTATTTTTGATGGCGTTTATGGCGGCTCTTTTCTGGAATTTCCGGGGGCAAAGGAAGTAGGTGTGGAATTATTTTCCCTGTCCAAATCCTTTAACCTAACCGGTGCCAGAGTATCTTTCGTTATTGGAAATAAAGATATTGTAGATGCCGTGAAGCTGTTACGTTCCCAGTATGATTTCGGTATGTTCCAGCCAATCCAGCATGCTGCAATTGCGGCTCTTACAGGTCCACAGGAGGGAGTCAAAGAGCAGTGCAAAAAGTATCAGGAACGCAGGGACGCTTTGTGCGGTGGACTTCGTTCCATCGGATGGAATGTGGCAGACAGCAAAGGAACAATGTTTGCCTGGGCAAAAATACCCGAAGGTTTTTCTTCTTCCCGTGAATTCTGTATGAAGCTGATGGAAGAGACAGGCGTAATCTGCACACCGGGCGATGCTTTTGGCAGTATGGGTGAGGGATATGTGCGTTTTGCATTAGTGCTTCCGGTGGAGGAGATTCAGGAAATGGTGAGAGTGATTGGAGAGAGTGGAATTATAAAGTAAAGGGGTTAATTGTAACAGTTCATACTTTAATGGTTGCGAGGACGCTCATAAGTGGTGCAAATTGTTCCCGGAAAGACAGAGGCAACACGAATGCAAACTAACTGTCAACTTCGACTAAGACGCTCCGGAAAGCCGTCGCGCCAAGTCTGCGTAGACAGTGGATTTTGCATTCGCTAAAAGCGCCTCTTAAATTGTCTTTCTGGGAACAATTTGCACCACTTATGAGCTGTTTTTCGAAAACGCTAAGTATGAGATAATACAATTTTACTTTTGAATTGCCATACACGGTCGATATCTTGGATAGAGCTGTTGCGGTTCAAACTTGCCGTCTTCCGCGCACAGCTCATAGAGGATACCAATTCTTTGCAGAAAGGCTGTCAAAAATTCTGCCTTTCTGCAAAGAATTGGTATCCTCTATGAGCGTCCCTCTAAGTCTGAATCGCAACTGTTTAACATGAAATTCATACAGATTTAATGAAGCTGTGGTACATTTTAAAAACAAAATGCACGAAAGGTGGATACTATGAATATTCGAAAAATGACAGAAAATGATTATGATAAGGTATATGCTTTGTGGATGTCTTGTACGGGCATGGGATTGAATAATGTGGATGATTCTAAAGAGGGCATCTGCAAATTTTTAAAAAGAAATCCTGCTACCTGCTTTGTAGCAGAGAAAACAGGGGAAATCGTTGGAGTGATTTTAGTAGGAAATGATGGACGTCGAGGCTATATTTACCACACCAGCGTGTCACCGGAACATCGCAGTCAGGGTATCGGAAGTAAACTGGTAGAGAAAGCATTAACTGCTTTGAAACAGGAAGGAATCAACAAAGTTGCCTTGGTGGTTTTTGCAAGAAATGCCCTAGGAAACCAGTTTTGGGAGAAGCAGGGATTTACCACCAGAGAAGACATTATATACCGCAATAAGACATTGGTTGATATGGTGAGAATTGACACGTGATGCTATCTCGATGGGAGCTGTTGCGGTTTCAAACTTGCCGTCTTCCACGCACAGCCCATAGCCGATTGAATTCTTTGCGGTAAGGCTGTTAAAAATCCTGCCTTTCTGCAAAGAATTCTATCGGCTATGGGCGTCTTGGCAACCTCCAAGTTCGCCCTCCCAACAGCTAATTGTGAAAAAAGTATAAAGTGTATTGACAATCAAAAGTTTTGAAGTATAATAATTTAAAAATAAACTGTTTAGTTATAAATGTCTGAACTGCCCTCGTTAGAGGGGTTTTTTTTAAACAAAAGTTAGCACTCGGACTGACAGAGTGCTAATAAACTGGGCAAGGAGGAAATATTATATGGAAGAAAAAAAGAATGAAATGCTTACAACAAAAGATATAGAAAAGTTATCTAATGAATTAACATACCGGAGATATCTTTTTAATAAAGATCAGATTAGCAATTTTTTTAGTAATTTGAGTGTTAGGGATTATATTGCATTGCATATTATAAAAGAAACCGGAGAGTCGGAAGACATTTATTCCGGGAGAACCTATTTAAAAGATTTGGCAGAAAAAATGCAGCTGACTATACGTCAGACATCTCATATGATGGGAGCTTTAAAAGAGCGGGGATTAGTTGCCTGGTCCCATGACGGAGATGGCAGTGAAGGTACTTACGTAACCATTACCGAATCAGGAGAGCAGTTGTTGCATAATCAGGAAAGTGTGTTAAAAAATTATTATGGAAAAGTAATAGAAAAGTATGGAAAAGACAATTTAATACAGCTTCTTCATTTGATGAAACAGTTAGAAACAGTTATGAGTAGTGAATTAGAAGGTATGGAGGTGGCAGAAAGCTATGACGAAACAGTTGAATGATTATGTGGAAAAACAACAGGAAGTATGTGTGAGAAATGACAATATTTCCCCGCGGTTATATGATGAATATGGGGTAAATCTTGGTCTGCGTGATGAGAAAGGAAATGGTGTACTTACAGGGCTTACCAACATTTCTAAAATCGTTTCTTCTAAGATTGAAAACGGTCAGAAAGTACCTTGTGACGGACAATTATGGTACCGCGGTTACCGGGTTGAAAAACTGATTGATGACCTTGGAGAAAAAGAGCTTGGATTTGAAAAAATAGCGTATCTATTACTTATGGGAGAGCTTCCTTCCGAAGAAGAAAAGAATACTTTTTCAAAGTTAATAGGAGAATGCAGAACTTTACCGACAAATTTTGCCCGAGATGTAATTATGAAGGCACCAAGCGAAGATATCATGAATTCCATGACCAGAAGTATTTTGACACTGGCATCTTATGATAAAAACGCCAAGGATACCAGCATTCAAAATTCCCTAAGACAGTGTATTCAGTTAATCAGTGAATTTCCTCTTTTGGCCGTATATGGATACAATGCTTATAATCATTATGAAAAAGATGCAAGTATGTTCATCCATCATCCGGATCCGACTTTGTCCACGGCAGAAAATCTTCTTATGTTGCTGCGTCCGGATCGACATTATACAGATGTGGAGGCAAAAGTATTAGATACTGCGTTGATTCTTCATATGGAGCATGGAGGTGGAAATAATTCCACATTTACAACAAGAGTTGTTACATCTTCCGGTTCCGATACTTATTCCACCATTGCAGCGGCAATGTCTTCCTTAAAGGGACCAAAGCATGGGGGTGCAAATATAAAAGTTATGGAAATGATGAGCGATATTCGTAGTCACGTAAAAGACTATAGTGATAAAGAAGAAATTGCAGCATATCTTGGCAAGATATTAGATAAAGAAGCCTTTGACGGAAAAGGGCTAATTTATGGAATGGGGCATGCGGTATACACGTTGTCTGATCCGAGAGAGCGGGTATTTAAGCAGTATGTAGAAAAGTTAGCTGCGGAAAAAGGCAGAGAAAGCGATATGCAGTTATATCAGAACATTGAAGAACTGGCACCGGAACTGATTGCCCAAAGACGTAATATCTTTAAAGGGGTAAGTCCGAATATTGACTTTTACAGTGGTTTTGTATATGAAATGCTGGGAATTCCACAGGAATTATATACTGCAATGTTTGCCGTGGCAAGAATTGTTGGATGGAGCGCACATCGTATTGAAGAATTAATATGTACCAATAAGATTATTCGCCCGGCATATATGAGCGTCATGGAGGAAAAAGTTTTGTGATTTTTACAAATAAAGACTTAAGAAAATTAATTGTTCCTTTGATTATTGAACAGTTTTTGACGGTACTTGTTGGTATGGCGGACACCGTGATGGTATCTCAGACCGGAGAGGCTGCCATATCAGCGGTGTCGCTAGTGGATACCGTAAATGTATTGCTAATCAATATTTTTGCGGCACTGGCTACCGGTGGTGCCGTAGTTGCAGGGCAGTTTTTAGGACAAAAAAACCGTAAAGAAGCCTGCAGTGTGGCAAATCAGCTGCTGATTTTTGCTGTGATATCTTCCACTGTTGTTATGGTGCTCACCATTGGATTTCACAACATTCTTTTGCATGGAGTGTTTGGAAAGATAAGCAGTGATGTGATGAGTGCGGCAAAAGTTTATCTGTTGATTACGGCTCTTTCCATTCCTTTTATTGCAATTTATAATGCGGGAGCCGCTCTGTTTCGCGCTATGGGAAATTCACAAATTACCATGGTTGTTACTTTTATTATGAATGCAATTAACGTGGTAGGAAACGCCGTTTTGATTTTCGGATTTCATATGGGAGTGGCGGGAGTAGCCATTCCCACAACAGTTTCTAGAGTCATTGCGGCAATTATCATAGTGGCCATGCTTTTTAATGACAAAAGAGATATTACGTTAAAAGGATTTTTTAAATTTAAATTAAATGGCGAAATGGTGAAAAAAATCTTATACATAGGGGTTCCAAATGGTTTAGAAAACAGTATGTTCCAGCTGGGGAAAATAGTGGTTTTAAGTCTGGTGGCAACTTTTGGAACTTCTGCCATTGCGGCAAATGCAGTGGGAAATGCCATTGCTCTGTTCCAGATTATTCCGGGGTTTGCTATTGGCATGGCAATGGTGTCGGTAACCGCTCAGTGTGTAGGTGCGCAGGATTATGAGCAGGTCAGATATTATAATAAGAAGCTGACGAAAATTACATATGCCGCCATGATTTTTGTAAATATTATTGTGGTTGCAATCCTTCCGTTACTGATTAAGCTTTATAATTTAGGGGCAGAAGCGGCAGGGATTACCCAGTGGATTATTATTTTCCATGCTGTCTGTGCGTGTCTTATTTGGCCGTTGTCCTTCTCTCTTCCCAACACGCTGCGTGCAGCAAATGATGTGAAATTCTGTCTTGTGGTGTCTGTGGTGTCCATGTGGGCAGTAAGAATTGCACCAAGCTATATTCTGGCAGGAAAGTTAGGACTGGGGGTAAAAGGCATATGGATTGCCATGGTTCTTGACTGGTGCGTGCGGGCTGTATTTTTTGTCATTCATTATAAGAGACAAAAATGGATTCCGGAAAAGTACCGGAGAAAATGAGATTGAAAAAGTACTTGTTTTTCATTAGGTCATACCATATAATAAGTTTTAGACGTATTAGTTGTCATTGAACAAACAGGAGGAAAATACATTGGAAAGAGAAATGATTGTAGTACTGGACTTCGGTGGACAATATAATCAGTTAATTGCTCGACGAGTAAGAGAATGTAATGTATATTGTGAAGTTCATCCCCACAATATGGATATGAAAAAACTCAAAGAAATGAATCCAAAGGGTATCATTTTTACCGGTGGACCGGAAAGTGTATATGGTGAAGATTCAGCAACCATTGATAAAAGCGTATTTGAACTGGGTGTACCAGTGCTTGGTATCTGTTATGGTTCACAGCTTATGGCTCATTTGCTGGGCGGAAAGGTAGCTACTGCACCTGTAAGCGAATATGGAAAAACAGAAGTAGACGTTGATACTTCTTCCGTATTATTTGAAGGTGTTTCCGAAAAAACAGTGTGCTGGATGAGCCACACAGACTATATTGAAAAGGCACCAGAGGACTTTAAAATTATAGCCCATACACCGGTGTGCCCTGTGGCAGCTATGGAAAATCCTGCAAAGGATTTATATGCAGTACAGTTCCATCCTGAAGTTATGCATACTCAGGAAGGTATGAAAATGTTATCTAACTTTGTTAAGAAGATCTGTAAATGTTCCGGTGACTGGAAGATGGATTCTTTTGTGGAAAGCACCATTAAAGCAGTTCGTGAAAAAGTTGGCAATGGTAAAGTGCTATGTGCTCTTTCCGGTGGTGTGGATTCTTCCGTAGCCGCAGTTCTTCTGGCAAAAGCAGTAGGAAAGCAGCTTACCTGCGTATTTGTCGACCACGGTCTTCTCCGTAAAAATGAAGGAGATGAGGTAGAAGCAGTATTTGGTCCAAACGGTCCATATGACCTTAACTTCGTCCGTGTCAACGCTCAGGAAAGATTTTACAAAAAACTTGCCGGAGTAGAAGA
This sequence comes from Lachnospiraceae bacterium, assembly GCA_045126515.1. GTDB lineage: Bacteria > Bacillota > Clostridia > Lachnospirales > Lachnospiraceae > RUG11237. Next base: position 1,052 of record JBGVOM010000085.1, on the reverse strand, counting down.
ACCGGAACAGAAACGTAAGATTATCGGTGAAGAATTCATCCGTGTATTCGAAGAAGAGGCAAAGAAAATCGGAGCTGTAGATTATCTGGTACAGGGAACTATTTATCCTGACGTAATCGAGAGCGGTCTTGGAAAATCCGCAGTGATTAAATCTCACCACAATGTAGGGGGTCTTCCGGACTGTGTTGATTTCAAAGAAATCATTGAACCACTTCGTCTGCTGTTTAAGGATGAAGTTAGAAAAGCCGGACTGGAATTAGGTATTCCTGAGTATCTTGTATATCGTCAGCCATTCCCAGGACCAGGACTTGGTATTCGAATTATCGGTGAAGTAACTGCCGAGAAGGTGAAGATTGTTCAGGATGCGGATGCCATTTATCGCGAGGAAATCGCCAAAGCAGGAGTGGATAAAGGACTTGGACAGTATTTTGCTGCATTAACTAATATGCGGTCTGTGGGAGTTATGGGAGATGAAAGAACCTATGACTACGCAGTAGCGCTCCGAGCAGTGACTACTTCTGACTTTATGACTGCGGAGGCAGCGGAGATTCCGTTTGAGGTGCTGCAGAGGGTTATGACCAGGGTGATTAACGAAGTTAAGGGAGTTAATCGCGTAATGTATGATTTGACTAGTAAGCCACCGGGAACGATTGAGTTTGAATAATTTTCAAAAGCTCGCAAAAGCCTATAAAATGGGCATTTGCGAGCTTGTTTTTTGGGCTTTGGTACTAAAATGGTACTAAAGTGAGCTGTGCATGAATAGGAAATTGTTGGCTTGGAATGCTTGCATTCCATAGACAGCAAGTTTCTATTCATATAGGGCGAACGCCCTCCATCGAGATGAAGCAAAGCGGAATCGAGATGGTGCACAGCGGATGATAAGCAATATGCTTTACGCATGCGGCCATGTAATTTTCCACTCAAAGTATTCGTTTGGAGAAATCTCTCCATTATTTAATTTCGTTTTCATTTCACACCAGTCTGACAAAAAGTCATTTACCAATCCATATTCAAAAGTTAATGCAATGGGTGCACCTGCGCAGTCATAATCA
>JBGVOM010000084.1:0-36701 GCA_045126515.1 Lachnospiraceae bacterium | reverse complement strand
AAAAGGGGTGAACGACAGAGAATAACGACATTTTTGGCTTGCTGAAGTCGGAATATACACTACTTTTCGTCTAATCTGAAATAAGCCGTTGCGTAACAATGCTTTTCTCTACTTTGGACAGGCGGCTACTGAAGATAACATATGTCTTGCTGTATCGCCATCCTTAAAAGCAAAGGGAGTCTCCAACCGCTGCCGGGTGAAAGAAATACCCAGGCATATTCAATACATAACCGCTGTTCCACGGATGCAGTTATATATCGATTGTGCTGCAGCTATCCATGGTGTCTTTCTGAAATACATTGCTCCAGAAGATATTCATACCTACAGCGTCGACGAATCATTTTTAGATGTGACGCCATATCTGAAGCTCTACAAAAAGTCTGCCCGTGAGCTGGCAAAAATAATCATCGATGATGTGCGTGATACTGTGGGAACTATTTCTACCTGTGGCATTGGTACGAATCTCTATCTTGCTAAGATTGCTTTGGATCTCCATGCTAAGCACACATCAGACTTTATAGCAGAGCTGGATGAAGACAGCTACTGGGAAAAGCTTTGGGATCATAAGCCCATCACTGACTTCTGGCAGATTGCATCCGGTAAGGCGGATCGACTCAGAAATCATGGCATCACCACCATGCGTGACATTGCCATGATGAAGGAGGATTTCCTCTATGACTGGTTTGGTATTGATGCGGAACTGCTGATCGATCATGCCTGGGGCCGGGAGCCTACCACCATCGCGGATATTAAGGCATATCGCTCCAAATCAAAAAGCCTGTCCAGCGGACAGGTTTTGATGCGGGACTATCGCTATGAGGAAGGTCTGGTCATCGTTAGAGAAATGATGGATCAGTTGTGTCTGGATATGGTTGCAAAAAACTGGCCACAGAATCTGTGTCCCTCTATGTAGGCTACTCCTATACACAGTGCATCGGCAGCGCCAAAGGAACAGCAAAACTGTCCTGTGAAACCAATGCAGATTCCATCATCGTTCCTGCGATTGCCACCCTTTACAAAAGAATCGTGAACCCCGCCTATGCCATTCGCCGTATCTGCCTGTGCTGCAACAGCGTGGTGGAAGATCGTGGAGTATATCAGCTCAATATGTTCGATGATATTTCCGAACAGCTCCGCAGCAGAGCCATCCAGGAAACCATGCTGGGTATCAAAGCAAAATACGGAAAGAATGCCATCTTAAAAGGTGTGAACTACGATCCAGCTGCAACCGGCAGAGAAAGAAATCTTCAGATTGGAGGACATAAATCTAATGGCTAGATCAACAGTAAAAGCGCCTATGCCTGCATCCCGGAGAGCAAAGCAATTTTCGCCATTTGATGCCTTAAAGGGGCTGAAGGAAGCCATCGCAGAGAAAGAGCGACGACCCACATCCCGCCGTATTTTGGCAGAAGATGCCCAGGCAGAACTGAATCAACAATTATCCCAACTTCGTAAAAGAACCATGGTAACAGTGGTCTACTACTGCACCTATGAGCAGGAATATCATCAGATTACTGGAGCAGTCGTATCGGTGGATACATACTGGCGCCTACTTCAAATCGGTAATGTGACTATTGATTTTTCTGATATTGAAGAAATATATGCCTACTTATGAGGACATTTTAAAATATCTAGCACCGATATCACACATTAACGACAGCATAATCATAAAATTTGATTATCTACAACTCCGTATACACTAAAGTCTTCTGCGATTTTTCTTAACAAGATAACTATAGTATTTCAGCATTGTCAAAACACAGGCATTTTTGTATAATAAAAATAAATGTAAAAAATGCTAGGAAGTGAATACAATGAAAGACGGAGAGTATCGAATCACTATGTTAGAATGTGAAGAAGGCGATTGTTTTTTTCTTGAATTTTGCTTCGATTCCAAGAAATATTCTATTCTAATAGATACAGGACCCGGAAAGTGCTGGGCTACTCAATTGAAACCTCTTTTGGACCAGTTAATTGAGAAAAAGCAGAAAATCAATATTCTGCTTATTTCTCACATAGATAACGATCATATTGGAGGTGCAATCAAACTTTTTCAAAGCGAGGAATATAGTAGCTTAGTCGAAGAGGTATGGTTCAACGGATTAAGACAAGTCCTGAATACGAACTCATTCAACTCTGTATCCGATAACCAAGTTGCCTATCAGCGTATTATCTTTCAACATCGACATAATGATTTCCCGGATGGCACGCATCCCATCAGTTCAAAGCAGGCACTGTCTCTAGGGAGTCTCCTGGCTAGCCGCAAAATAAGCACCAAGAAAATCACTTGTGACACGCCTCCTATGATTCCTTCGGCTAACTTCCGCATAGACTTTCTTTTACCAACTTCAGACCAACTAGACGCATTGCAAAACTATTTTATGCGTTTCTTATGCCAGGCTAGAGGTAACAAGCAGATATCTCTGACACCAGAGAGCGAAATCGCCTTTGAGCATCTTCTCCGGGATGATGACACCAGCGATTGGGATTTCCATGCTATTTCCAGAACATCGCTGCAAATAGATCAAATTGAAAACTGGGCTGCAGCTATAGCCACTAAAGATCTATCCGTCACAAACACCTCCTCCATCGCCATATGTATCACTTTCTATGGTAAGCATTTTCTGTTTCCCGGCGATGCTGCTGCGCAGGATATTCTTCCCGCTATTGAACATAAAAATTTGCCAACCAAATATGAAATAATCAAACTTCCTCACCACGGATCCACCCGGAATTGTCTTTCCCTACCAGATAAGCTGGACGGAAAAAAATATCTTATTTCTACTAACAGCAAAAGATATAAACATCCCGGAAAAGAAACGCTGGCAAGACTTGTTACCCGTCCCACCATAGGAACACGTTATCTTGTGTTCAATTATCATAGCCCCGTCTTTGAATTATTTCATAATGATCGATGTGAGAAAAAGTATCGTTATCATTCTATCGTATCATCAATCATTACCAATGAAGAAGGTGAGAACTTATGACTCAGGACGATTATATTTACTCACAAATTTGTCATATCCATTGTGGCTCACAAAATGGAATTGGTTTTTTAGTATCCCCCAATCAAATCGTGACCGCGGAGCACGTATTATTTGATGCTGAAAAAAACAATACACCTATCCAGATTCGTTTCGAGCCCAATGAAAATACTTGGGAGTATACGCTCTGGAAATCCAATATCTACACAATTCATTCTTGCAGCTTTTTAACTTTGCCAGAGTCCCGTCCTTTCCGTCCCCTGCTGCTCAGAGCCTCCACCGATAATACAGAAATAACCGCATCCGCATACATTCTGTGGCTAGATGCACCTACCCCCAGAGATTCCTATCCTTTGAAATATGTGGCACAATCAAATGTATATCCTGATTACGATTACCAAGCCAACATTACATTAGAACCTGGAGTCAACAGTCTTTCAACTTATTCAGGCTTTTCTGGTGCACCTATTATCGTTGGCAATTGCATTGATGGTCTGCTTACTGACGAAACGACTGATAAACAGAGCGCTGTTAGGGTATATGGTATAGTCGGTACTGCTTTCCAAAGAATCCTCACTGATGCAAAAATTCCTTTCATCCTCCACAAAGAAAACCCAAACAATCCTTGCCTTTTTGCACCAGATAGGTATATAGAGTATTTGCAAACTTGCATGAATGAAAATACATGGTTTCCTTTGGACTCAAAAAACGTATATTGGCAAGATACCTTATTATTCTCTGAATTAGAACATTTTGTATCTGACAATTGGATTCGCCGTTTGTTAGCAAATGTTAAACCTGATACTAAGGAATTCAAATTACTCAACAGTTTTCTAGATGAAATTGGTATCTACATATCAATGTCAAAGATAGCCTCTTTTCTGATTTTAAAATATGAGGCCACCTTAACACGCAAAGCTCCCAATGTGTTCCCCCTTATTTCCATAAAAGAGAAGCTCGAATCTCCGCATTACAACAACTGTATGTTTATCTCAGGATACTTTGGCAGCGGTAAAACAAGTTTTGCCATAGAAGCAGCAAAGCATATGTGGAAACTACGCCATGATGAGTTCACACCAGTATTCCTTATCGTAAGCCCCACAGTTCCTGATAATTTGCACACAAGTCTGGTCAACGCATTTACGGAACTATTGGGTTCAAAACATACACTAACTGAATTCCTAGATGCCTTTGCAAATCATACACTCGTTATTGTATTGGATGATGTCCATGAATATTTCCAATCGGGTATTGACATGAAGTATCTGCGCGATGTGATTAGAAAAAATTCAAGAATCTATGTCAAATGGATAATTATGTTACAGACAGGCAGCGGAAAAGATTTTCAAGATCAATATCGCAGTTATTTTACAAACTATACATACAAATGGCGTGCGGAATTAAGCGACTCACTGGTCGGTCAATGGTTTCAGTTGGATGATTGGTATCGAAAACAAGACCTTCCTCAGCGTATACTTTGGCGGCAACAACCATGTAATTCACCAGATTGGATTTGGAAAGAGTCTGTTTCTTCCACCAATTACTACAACCCATTGTTGATCAATGTTCTAATTGTCTATGCGCAGCAAAACGATGATTGGTCTTTTCTTTCATATAATAATTTTTTATTTCCTGCATTCTGTGATACATTTTTCCGTCTTTTAGCCCGTGGCAGTCAGTCTATTATGATAGATGCAGAAATAATTGCAAATCATCTTCGAACGATTCATAGCTTGCGTTTCCGACTATCTTCCTGCGGGATAAACCGTCAGCAAATAAATGCCTTAATCAATCATGGATTGTTAATGGACACAAACAAGACCCCTACTATCTACAAAAGCATCCCAGATATTATTTGGTATTACTTAATCGCTGTAGACATGAATGAAAGATTTGCTCTTAACGGTTCTAATTTCCGCAACACACTCCAAACAATCTATTGGACGGAGAATCCAAAAGATTTCGAGAATATTCTGAGTATTTTAGTATTATCTGAAGAGAATTCTGCAGATGATGTGGTACGTATCTGGAATACTTTGTTCGATTGCGGTTTCGAGCAAGTTGCTCTTGATTCAGGATTCAAATGTGACGCACTCCTGCGTAATAAACTGATTCATATCACTCTGGAGCATAAACAGTTACTCCGAAACCACTTTCCATTATTTATGCGTTTGTGTTCTCTGGGAAAAATCGAGAAAATTCTGTTTCACAATATGATCGATGTTTGCGTACAACAGTGCGAACATCAGCTTAAAAACAACAACGACCTTTTCGCCTATATGCTTTTACAGAATTATTATCATATGAGTTGGGAAAACATTCTGGAAACTTTGTCTCATCTTTCTCCTATCTTAAGTATTGGAGCAAGTGACGACTTTCTTTGTAGGTTGGGAAGAGATCTCGGAAGAACGGTGGCACAGAAAGCATCTTTGGCCAAGCAACTGGATAAAGCAATTCAGAAAGCTTTTAAAGCTTGTAACAGTTCTGAAAGCAACCGAAAATATTATATACAGAATAATGAATATCGAAAGTATCCTATCGATTTATTTGACGGCTTTTGCTCCGATTTTTGCAATTATATAATCCAGAAACACGGTATTAGAGGTTATCACAAATTTGATGCAGCCGGATGGTACTCCTATGATAAGAAAAACACACCAAATCAGTATAGAAGGAATCTTGCTCTCACTTTTGCACTGGCTCATCAGTATCGCTATTCCAGGCAGCACCATCGCAAAGAAGATGCCTATGTCAATTGGTATGAAACGGAGTTGGTTAAGGATTTATCTAAGGGTACTATTGGTCAAAAAAAATTTGCTCTATATCTGATCATACACAGTGAACTAAGAGAAAACCACTATCGCATTGAAAGAGGCGGAAATCTTTGGAAGACCGCAGATGAGTTACGGCGCGATCGATCCATGCGGAACATTTTGGAAGGAAAAACTTGCAGAGTTTTCTATAAGTACAATTTTGATAATTAGTCCTGTCCCTTCGAAAACAGGAACAATTGTCGAGAACGTAAAAGTCAAAAAGAGATATAATAATGAAACATGAAATGTATGACTTTGACGCTCATTAAACTGTAAATATATTGGTTTGCTATTTTAGATGACTGCGCTAAAATAACACCATGCGCAACTATATGCTTAGATTCTATGATTTGATTAAATAAAAAGCAGACTCTATAGGTTTATTACGAGTATTGGATAGTGCTATAAAAAGAGAACTAGATATCTGATTGAACGACAGGATTAAATCATGAAGCCGATGAACTACGAGATTTAATACATTTTTCTCTATGTATTAACATTCATGAATAAACAATGTGTTTCGTCGGATTCGCTCCAAAAATCATGCCCATAAAAAGATTAAACGACTCTTTATCCTCACATTTTGCATTTTTCCTCTCACATATGAATTTGACAATGATAATGGTACTTTAGAAATAAAACTATATGACAGGTATACCCAATTGCAAACACTTATGATATTTATGTGGAATGGATGTATAGCTATTTTGCAATTATTTACTAATGTTTCCTTTATTGTCAAGTCATGTTTTTGCAGTGCTTTCTGTATTTCATTACGGTTAAAATCATTTTATTCCATGTATTTCCCACACTCTTTTTTATAACAACAGCGCATGATCATATCAACGATCATGCGCTGTTGTTTTAGCAAGGTATATTCAATTTTTAAAGAGCACTATGCCTTATCAAAATACTCTTTCATATATTGAATTGCTGTACGGGCTTCAGCATAAGTCTTTTCGGCATCTATATTTCTTTCTGTTTCTTTTCGGGCCTGTTCTTCCTGTAAAAATGCAGAGTAGGCAATAAACATAGGCTGACTATCTGTATCACCATAGAAAATAGAAACCTGAGGTCCGTTGTGCTGGAAATCTTTAATGATTGCATTTATTAGAGCATTGGCCGTATATATCGCAAATTCTTGTCCCAACAACTCATATTCAATTTTTCTTGTGAAACACAAAGCAATCTTTGTACCAATCTGTATTTCTTCTCGTTCCCTGGATATTTCAATCTGATTAGCTTCTGTAGACCTTATTTTTGTATTCGCTCTACTGTACTACACCTATTCATTGGGATTTACATGTTATTTGAAGATACCCCCTAATTGGGTTCTATTCTCCTTCATCAGAGGGCACTCTGAGTATTACTTTTTTAATTGCGTACGCCGCCAAGAAAGTGCGTGCTGACCGCGGCTCGTTGTGCATGAGTTCCGGCTGAATTGTGCACGCATTCCGCATGAGAATGCGCATGGCGGCCGGGGCCGTTGTGCAAGACCGCCATGCAGCTTTTTATTAAATTACAGGAACTTACTCGGATATTGCTCCGCGCTTTCTCATAGAGTCGCCTTCAATCTTGACTGTATAGGACTTATAAATAATCCGGTCACAGATTGCATCGGCCATGGTCGGGTCATATAGCGAGGCGTGCCATTCATTCACATCAAACTGAGAACAGAAGCTGGTGGACAAACCTTATTCCTCGCTTCAATCAGTTCCAGCATATCCCTGGCTTCACTCTCTTTTAGGGAATACAGCAACCATTCATTCAGAATGAGCAGTCTGACTTTCTTGTACTTCCTCATCAGTTCACGGTATGTACCGAACCCTCAGGCCACAGCAATCTCCACCAACAGATCCGGCAGTCGAATCTTCCTGTTAGCGGACAAACCCAAGGCGCAGGCCAGATAGGTCTTTCCTGTTCCGGTGGCACCCAGAATAATGACATTCTGTGCCTGATGGATGTAGCTACAGGACGCAAGCCGCAGGATTTGTGCCTTGTCCAACTTCCTTTCCGGAAGGAAGGAGATATCCTCAATGCTGGCTCCCGGTGCGGAATATTCAGCTTTCTCAACGAGCTTTGCAAGACGGTTGCTCTTTCTGGAACTCCACTCCGCATCCACCAGGATAGAGAACCTTTCCTCGAACACAGTTGCACGGCTGTCCCCTCCTTTTTGGAAGGGTTTGTGCTTGAAGTCATACAGCTTATCCCATATTGTCTCATTCAGTTCCGCAAAGCGGCAAGGATCCATGTGGATACGATACCAACGGAACCTTCTACCGCAGCTTTAACATTAGGAGTACGGGGACGGGCAGGCAGAATAGCTGTTCCGTAATGCGCCGACATCTCCCGGTAGATTTTGTTAATAATAGTCTCATCTTTTGTGTTCTTAATGACACCGGTTTTGAGGTTATCCGGCATCAGAAGCTGGGTTACGCCGCCAAAATACTGATATGCATGGACATGGGCGTTAATCCATGCTTCCTGCTTCATGTCCAAGAAAGCCTCTGTGTAGGTGTAGCCATTGTACGGTAATACAGCAGTGAACAGATATGTAGAGATTACTTCACCGGTATCTGTGTCAACAACAGCCGCAGTCTGACTGGCCCAGTCTACCTGCATGGCATCGCCGGGTTTGTGATCCAGATGCATAGTAGCTCTTGTTTTCTGGACAAAGTCAGAATAAATCTTGATAAATCGAGTGGACTGGTGCGGGATGTCACCGTTCGCTCTGCATTGCTCACAGTATTCCACCCAGAGCAAGCTGAGAGTAACGCCACTCTTTTGCATCTTCCGGTGAACATACTCGTAGTCCGGCATGCGCTACACAGAGCCTCCACCGGAAGCCGAGAACAGCAGTTGGCGCAGGGCTTCATTGGTGCAATCCCTGGCTATTGCCCAGGTGATACTTCGCTCCCGGGCTGCGTTGATGACGTTGCGCACCGTGTTTCTGGAACACTGGCAGGATGCAGCAAGGTCCTGTTTCTGGATCCCGCGTGCAGCCAGACTCAGGATCTCCTTGTAATTGGTCATATATAGACCTCCGATAATAGATTTGCATCTTACGATGCTGAACCCATTATAAGCGGCCGATAATCCATGAAAAACTACAGCGGTGACCATGTACAATTTCGCCGGTCAGCGTGCACAACTCGCGCGGTCTGCATGCTCAACCGCACCCAGCGTATTCATTTAATGAACCTATTCACACAATTCTCTATGCTACTGGCTATGCTTTCTCCTCGCAAGTGTACCCTGATTCATTATCAGCATTTTTTGTAAATTGTATTATATTTTTTTGACAATTCTTAATGAACCAATTAGTTCCAATATCGGGATCCGAAATAGCATCTTGAATTATTGCAGAAATTTGTTCAATGACTTTTTGGGATCGTTCACTATCTTTCTCTCTATAGAAAAAAGTATTACAAATGGCATTATCAGGTAATTCCGTTTCATGATTGAGATAATCAATATCAATTCTATGGTTTATTAAATCACATAAAGTAAATAAATGATATTTATACAGTTTCTGTTTCCGATCCGTACTAATTTTTACGCACAAAGAGTTAAAACAGTCATGGAAGTCAAAACCGCTATAAACTATGTCTATACCAGGTTTAAGAGGATGCACATTTGCATCATTTTTATTTGATAAATCTCCATAATATAGCATTTGATGCTGTCGATTATATGCCCAAAAAGATTTAGTATATGAATATTTCTCACAAATGTCTTTTGGGGCATCGATAAAATTAAACAATTCCAAAGAATGTCGTAAACCCAATTGTAAAAATCTATCCATTTTTTCTGCGTCATTCTTTCCATGGACCTGCCAGGCTCTTTCTAGTGCTTCTTGATTATCTGGAATCAGCATGGAATTCGATTCTAATGAATCATCCCACAAGCCTTGTCTAGACAGTATTTCTTTACCTTTTTTACACATCTGAATTTGCAGTTTATTTTTAATCGGCTCATAAATATTGACATTTACAAGACAATAAATCAACATAGACAGAGTGCAATTTCCAAGTTCTTCTCTTTGGAGGAGCTGTTCACATGCAATAACAAATTTATTTACATCTGTCCAAAGATTTCTTATTATCACTGCAATATTATGCGTAATAAATTCATTCAAAATCGAATTCACATCTATCGCTTCATTCGGATGTTCCGCATAATAGCGAAGCTCACGATTGTAATGCATTGCAATCAAGAACTCTCTTGCTTCTTTATTCTTCTTAATAAATAAAAAGGCAGGATAAATCTTCTTTTCATTGTCATTCTCACAGATTAGCTTTAATTCATGTCGCTCACATAATACGTTGTCCCGTTTAATATGCATGAATTTCTCATATGTAAATCCTTTATACGAAAAGTAATAAGCCATAGCCGGTGCATAATTCACGTATCCATATCCTAACTGCTCCAAGCAGCGTTCATTTTGACGATCAATATAATAATTATAAACCGACAATACGCTATCATCTTTATGTTGAACAGACAATTTATTAGCATCTACTTCTGTAATAAAATTATAGTTTTGATAGATGAATCCTGGTGTAATTGTTAATCGTCTAAATTTTCTAATAATATCGCAAAAATCGTTAACAATTGCATCTGTCAATTTAGGGAATTTATCATATTTTCGAATTTCAAGAAATGCCTTAATAAAAGAAGACAATCGTGTATCTTCCGAATCTACTTTACTAATATCAAGAGGATTGAAATACATAATATCACTCGTATCACTATACATTCTTGTGGGCATGGTATTTTTAAATCGAGGTAAATTATGCTGGCTAAATGCCATAACATACCAAGAGTTAGAATGTTCAGCAAGAATATTTAGTATTCCCCTACCAACGCTATCTTCTGTTGAAAGGCTCCAACAATCTAATTCATCAAGTCCATCTATAAAATAACAAATAGGCAGGTATTCTTTGTCAGCAATTTCTTGAACTTTCTCGACATAATCGCTAAACACATCTGTTATTGCTTTATAATAGGAACCACCCGATTCTATTTTTTTATAAATTTCTTTACTCTCCAAATTAAAATAAGCTGGAATAAAGTCGATTTTCCCTTTACTGTACTCCATCATAAGATGTATGTAAAACAAGCCTAAAAACATACTCTTACTGGAGCTATGCTCACCTCGAATATTTAATATATTCTTTGATTCTTTTGCTAATATTTTTTTATTTAGACGCCCTTGAACATAATCAAATATTGTTCCCTCTGAAGGCAAATCATTTTTCGTTGGCAATCCATTATTTCTGTATCTACAGATTGCTCGATATAATTTATCTACATTCTCATACCAATTAATACGGTCATTCTCCGTCCAACTGTGGATTTCCTGACACAGGCTTTCCCAACTAGGACATATCACATTAAGTCCTTGCGCTTCAAATGTATTGTCGATAATATATTTCTTACTAAGATCATACAAATCTTTGACTGTTTCATCTTGTGGACGAATTTCACAAGTCCATTGTTTGCCATTTACACTAGACAAATGAATTTTTCTCTCCATACTGACTTTTCCATCTAAAACAGCAATTAAATTGTACTCAACTTCAGCTTTTTCATCATTTTTAACACTGATTGGTTCACCGCCAATATAATGTGGTATATCATGAAAATAAGAAGAGATAATGCTGCGTGTGTGTTTATCTCCACACAAATAAATACCGTTTGGGCCTGCAAATTCTTGTAATTTCGACAAAAAAGATGTCTTAGTATATTTTTTATATGACAAACGCGCCTTTTCACATATTTCATATATTGGCTTATGTGCAAGAATGACATTTAAGCGTTTCCGTTTTTGATTAGTTAAATTACATTTTTCTATAGCTTTTTTTATACTATCACAACGGACACAATAATATCCAGCCTTCTGATACTTGGGGTTGATCCAGTTTGTGTTTAGAATAAGGATATTGAGGTCATCCAATGTACACCATGAAACCGATCCGAATTGGCGATAATGAGGTTCGTCTGTAGCATATCTAAGTGTTGAATTAGCAATTTTTAAACTGTCTATGAAATTGTTAAAAGGTTCCATGATTAAGTCATTTTCTTCCGAACCATTATATGTATACTCATTATTTGCAGTTTGAGTACAAACAATCTCGTTTCTATTTACTGAGAGAGGACGGATGACATCATGGTTTCCGCTACAGATAACAACATTTCCAAATGAAACATTCAAATCTGTAATAAACTCACGTAAAATTTTTTCCGCTTCTATAAATCTTTTGTTAACTCTACGTGTAATCTCTGCATCAAATTCTTCTAGATGCCTTTTTATAGGAGCAGTTGTGTTCCAATCTATATCTCCATCCTGTGTGAATCCCTTTAATGAATTTTCTTGAGCTTTTTTCGCGTATCTCTCATGCATAAATGATTTTACTACTGTTCCATCACTCGAATTCTTTTTGGTCACTTCCCAAAATTCATCCGGGATATTTTTTTCACGAGCCACTGAATCAAATAGATCTCCTGAATTGATTACATCTCCGGTATGGATTAAATATTCTATTCTATAACCTTCTGCTTTAAGCATTTTGGTCAAATCTTTCAACGCACATCTCGCTTGTTCTAATGTGTTTTCATCATCACTGAGATGGAAATCGGATACATGTAGAATAAAACGTAAATTGTTGTTTTCATTCATTTCTCTAACAGCCTTTCTTTATATTGTTGGATACACGCTTATGGATGTACAGAATGCCTACTCTAGTGTAGAACTTCTCAAGTCTTTCCAGCCTGAATAAATTCTTTCATTCAATCATATATGTTATTTAAACATTGGAAAAACCATGATCAAAGTTTACATCTACAAGAAGGATCGTTTGTCGATTTTTGTCGAAAATATCCCTATATATATATTTCTTTTTTTAGCAACTTATTTTGGACACAAGAAATGAAAAAGTATTTAATTTTTATTCTTCATAATCGTTTAGACCTATCATAAAACAACCAGTATACAGTTCTAAAATAATAATCATACATCTAGATGCATCCGAACCTCCACAAACAACTAATTGGTCATATAGACTAATAAACCAACATGCATAACCAGCAAAAACTAAAGGGCTTACCACCTGTATTCCACAGGCGGCAAGCCCAATAAGCTGCTAAAACAATATCATTCTATTATATTTTTATATTTACATCATATATGCAGTCTGCTCACTCCTGTTTTTTAGATTATAATTACGAACCATGACTTTTCACTGTCTGTCCATAACACTCGGGTCGGTTGCAACCTCAATGTGAATATTGTGTCCGGTAGAAGTAACTACAGCATCGCTCGTTGCCTTAAAAGTAAACCCTTTATAATCTTTAGGATAATATTCAAACTGTCTGGGCGCATTATAATTAGGAACTAGTGTCCCCGCAATATTAAGTACATTATATGGACGATAAGTAACTGTTCTATCGTCAGTATCAGAATCATTACCGGACCAATTTCCAGTAACAGAAATCAAGGTATTGCTCGTACCCCACTCATCTCTACAGACCATTAATAATGTTCCCAATATACCATCTGTGGAACCAGAGCCAGGACACTCCACTCGTCCATCTTCCCTTGCAGTACATACAATCAAATAGTCTACAGGGCCTACATCTCTGCTGTTTGTAAGTTGTGAAACTTGAACATCAACTGCTAATGTTTCAATCAACTTACCATTCTCATCAAAAACCTCAGCTTTAGCATTATTTCTAATTGCTTCCTCCATCATTTGGATCTGGTTGCTTTCAGTTTCCGCAGCTAATGTTGACATGGGCATCATGCAGATCAGCATCAATGCTACTAAACATAGAGACATTACGCGTTTCATATTATTCCTCCAAATTACTATATTTCTTTCTATTGTAAATTAATTATAAATACCAAACATAATCCTTGCTATTTAAGTCATTCCTCAGTTAGTATGACCAGCTTCTATTTTTATCTATAATTTTTTGTTAAGCTAATTGGGCATCTATTTTTTCTAAAAGAGAAAATAAGAGACTAATAAATATACCTTTCGTGTCTTTTGGGCTGTGCTAACAAAAAGCAACTGTTTTGGATAGTAACAAACCTAAACGAACTATATAATGCACGCTTTTGATGTGCATTATATGCACCTCCTTTCCATAATCATATTCCATGGAGTTAATATCCTTCAAAATAATAATCTTCAATGAATCAGGACATTACTCCCATAGATGCAACTTGAATTCTTTTATCATATTGAATGTAAAACACTAAAATAAAAAAATTTATTCAAAGATATGATCTTTTATTATTCTACATCTTTTTTCCATAGGTATTCGATTCGATTACCACATTATGTAAATGTGCTTTTCTGATAAGATTTCTATTAATTAGTTATCAAATTCTCAATGATGAGACCATACATGCTTTATACATAAACTATTATTGATTAAGCGTCAAAGCAGCTTCATCAGTTTGAATCTGTTATTGCTCGTATAGATTCGTATATTAAGATAATCTATTGAAGTTACTTAACATTTCAATATACCAAGTTAATGGTATACTCTGTGTATTACTTTTCCTTTCTTCTTATTTACTCTATTATGCTACTTTGAAGATAGTATTTTTCTCGCTTTCCTTTTTGCTCTACAGATAATCATCCGAATGCTGTCTGGAGACACACCTGCTATTTTTTCCAATTCACTCTGTGAGTAGCCATGAATAAATTTGCCTTCAAGAAGAAGCCAATCACGTTCTGGTAATTCTTTTTTTAATTTCTCGAGATCCGCATAACATGAATAATCATCTGATATTTTCGTAGATATATTGGCTTCTTTAATAATCTTTTCAACAGAAATATCATCTAAACAAATCATATTATTTCTACGCTTTTTTCTTTCACTATCTATATAAGCTGTCCTAATTGTAAGAACGATGTATTTCCTTAATCTATAACTTGGCATATTTCTAAGAGTTTTAATATTTCGTAATAAACGTTCCACAGCATCTTGGACTATATCTTCAGAGTCAGATTGCCTGTCAACATATTTTCGTGCTAAAGAATACATAAAACTTCTGTGTTCTTCATAAATTTTGTCAAAGAATTGTCTATCATCCGTAGAAATCTCAAAAAGCTCTTTACGTGTACCCATTAACTGTCTCCTCTCAGGGACTCTATATATAATTACGGAAAAACAGACATTTTTGCAACAAACCTGTGAATTTTTTATGCTAATTTCTAGAATTTTACAATTTGTAGTAATAAAATGCAAAAAAATATAGCGCAAATACATTTATTTGCGCTATATTTTTTTAATAGTATAACTATTATTTCTGGTAATCAACTATATTTATGTAAATGTCAATGAAAAAGTGAGCCACTGCGCTCACGATTATTTAAGCCACCCTGCCTACATTTGTTTTGCATGGTAGCTTTCAATCGGTAGGAATCCCCGTTCATATCCAGCACATGACTGCGGAATGTCAGCCGGTCAATCAGGGCAGCTACCATTGTGGTATTCTCAAACAGGTCCGTCCACTTGGAGAACGGCAGGTTTGTGGTCACAATGGTGCTACTCTTTTCACTTTGGTCAGAAATGACCTTAAACAGTAGGCTCTGACTGGTTCCGGTTGAAACTAAGATAACTCAGCTCGTCCAGGATCAGCAGATCCGCTTTGGCCAGCGTCCGTTCCAGCTTGCCCAGATGGTAGTTGTCCTTTGCTTCACACAACTCCGTTGACAATGTTGCAGCATTCTTAAACAGGATGTTATATCCCTGGGTGCAGGCTTTCAACCCCAGCGCAATGGCCAGATGTGTCTTGCCCCGTCCCGGATTGCCAATCATAATGACATTCTGCCTGTTCTGTATAAACTGACAGCTGGCCAGTTCCTGCAGGAACAGTGGAGATACTGCTTCATTTAGCTAACTGCAGTCGAACTCCTCCATTGTTTTGGTGTAGGGAAATCCGGCAGCCTTGAGCCGTCATCTGTTCTGGTTCTCCTGTCTGGACGCCGTTTCTGCTTTCATAAGTTCCAGCAGCAGGTCAGCAAACCCGGCAGACGGATCAGCCTGCCGCAGGACCTCCCGGTATTCCATAAAGGACGGGATCTTCAGCTGTTTCGCATAGAACCGAATCAGCTCATCTGCTGCGTTCATACCGTAGCACTTGCCTTTCCACACAGGAAAGCGTCGTAGACGTGCAGATCCACTGCCTGTACCACAACGGTATCTTCAATCCGGGCAGGGGCAATATGACTGGATTCTTCTGCCATAATGGTTTCGCAGTCCTCATTCTGGCAGCGACTCAGAATCTCAACCAGTTCCTTGGGAGAAAGATCCTGTTTCTGCAGCCAATGGAGAAAATATTCCGGCAGGGTGTCCTGTACCGGTCTTGCATAGAAAATAGCCCGGCTTTCTTTTCCAACAGAGGCAGGTAGTGTTCCAGTGCATAGATGCTCTGCTTTCTTTCTAAGCAACGGTGATGTTGGGAAATACACTGTCCCTCACAGTAAATAGAGATCGTTTCGGGACCAGCCTTTATGGCGACTTCTCTCCCGCAATAGGCTGCGGGAACGGAGTAGTTGTTCGTATCGAAGCGGACAGTGCAGAAACGATCCACCCGACCAGAGACACGCTTGCAGGGGGCAAAGGGATATCCCGGCAGCGGATACAGCAGCGCTTTCTCCCTTGCAAACATCGTACCGACGGTAGATTCCTTGCCACGGATCTGGTGGGACAAATACTTCTGACACTTCTCCCGGAACAGTTGGTTCAGCTCTTCCATGGTATCCACCTTGGGAACCGGAACACAAGTATTGCGGCGATTGTAACCCACCAGACCTTCCACAAGTCCCTTTTCATTGCCAGAAGCAGGATTGCAGAATACTGCTTCAAAACCGTAGTGGGCGGCCAGCGCGGCATAACCGGCCTGTTTCCGGGCATGGGCACCGAATCCATCCTTGATAGCAACCTTGCCATTGTCAAAAATCACTCGTCTGGGAACACCGCCGAAGTACTGGAATACCTGAACCAGGGCATCCAGAAAGCTCTCCTCGTTCTGCCTGCGGTAGGCCAGCACCATGGGCGCACGACTGAAGCAAAGCCGGGCGCAGAACAGGTTGACTATTGTTTTGACGCCGCTGAGATAGACAGTGGCTTCGCCCCAGTCGATTTGCAGGGCATCTCCTACCGGAAACGCCAATGGTACAAAAGCTTCCTGGGGCTTCCCTCGGAGTTCTCTCACCAACAGTCTGACAGTCGTCTCTCCTCCGGTGAAGCCGTGTTCGGCCACCAGACGGTCGTAGATGCACTTGGCAGTGTAGTGCTGCTTTATGGGATTATGGGTATCCTCGTCCAGACACTGCCAGACAAAGGCTACTACATCCTCAGTCAGCACAGAGGCTTCCCGGCGGTTGTCCTTGCGCTCCCAGGGTACGCTGTCGCCGTCCCAGTATTTCTTGACTGTGTTACGGGAGATACGCAGCACTGCGGCAATCTACCGCTGGTTCATGCCATCCAAACGCATCTTGCGGATCTGTTTGTAAATTTCCACTGTAATAACCACCTTTGCTCGCCCCCTACATAGTCTGAGACTATTATAGAGGACCATTTCCTGTGGCTCAATTATTCATGAGCATTTTGCGGCGAAGTGGCTCACTTTTATATTAGCGTTTACATATATTTAATCCTATCTCTGTCTAAATTAATTATTTTCTCTTCGTATATAATAATAAGGGAAGTGATGAGAATGTTTGGAAAGATATTAAAAGAATTACGAACACGAAATAATCTTTCTCAAAAAGAAATTGCAAAGGCGCTCTATCTGTCTAATTCTTCTATCTCCCATTATGAGAACAATCGATGTATGCCTAGCCGAGAAACAGTGGAAGCTGTAGCAAGATTTTTCAACGTTAGTACAGACTATCTACTTGGCTCGAATCAAGTCACCGATTTGGAATCAATAATATATGATGAGTATTTCAATAACATATCTTTATATAATCTAATGATGATGTGCTTAAATATTAGCGAAAACGATCGTGGTACTTTACTTACAATAATTAGTGCATTGCAAAAAAAAGAATAAGATGGTAACACCTAAAGGTATTACCATCTTATTCTTAGTTATTGGTTCTCGTAGTACTCGCAGGATCCTGAGCAATATTATTGATATATACCTGTGCTGTTAATGTATATGTTGTATTTCTTGAAACTGTTGCCGTTCTACTGAACGATAATGTACCAACCGCACTCGGATACCACGTTGCAACAACCGTTGACCCACGCATCAACTTAACTGTTGCAGAAATTTGGTCATTATTCTCAGCAGAAACCACCAATCCACACGTCGCAGTTGTCCCATTAAATGAAAGAGTCGGATAGATTAACGGAGCTTTGGGGGTTACCGCTACAACAGACATTGGGACCAGAGAAACTAACAAGATAAGAGAAAGAATAAGAGCAAATATTTTTTTCATAGAATTACCCTCCTTTTTTATTGCTCTATATATATTACGAATAACTGAACTTAAAAATGGACACTAAAAATAATATTTTACATTTTCAGCTAATTTTATTATTTCCTCAATAGAAGATACTTTAGAAATATAAAACATCATATTTTTATCTGTATCATACCAAATAATACTTGTAGCGTTCTCTGGATTATCAGGAAGATATATGTCTGCCTGACAACCATTTATATATGTATTAATAATTGTGGATCCTTCTAACTTCACCATCATGTTACCAGCCTCAGGATCTTTAGAATACAGAAAGTCGATTTTTTGGCCAAGATTATTTGCGTATACAGTCAAGCAGTAATCCTCTTCATCAACATAAATGATTTCCTCATATGTTTCAGGAACAAATGTCATCATATATTTTTCCTCTTGTACTACAGAACGTACATTAGGAAACATATACTCGATATATGATTCATATTGCTCTTTTATCCAGCCAATCACATTCGCACGAACACTAGGACTAATCGTAAACACAACCATAAATCCAACAAATAGGACTAGAGCAAAGCCAGCAATTCGTCTTATCCAAAGATAGCGAGTATGATGAATTGTTTTGCGAACTAGCTTTTTCATTTTTTGATTGAACCTTAGTGAAAAATTATGAATCTCTTTTTCAGGATCAGGGAAAACCGCAATCATGGCCAAGCTTAATTCTTTTGCAGCTGCTGCAAGCATTTCATCGGTAATCAATATAGCCCCTCCTCCAGACACATTGCTAAAAGCTTTTTCTTTGCTCTCTGATCAATTTTAATTACATTTGATTCAGATAAACCAAGAATTTTTGCAGTCTCACTAGAACTAAAGCCATGTGCATGTTTAAGCATCAAAACCTGTCTATAATTTGCCGGAAGCTGCGCCATACACCTTGTTAAAGCGTTAGGACCGTCATATTCAATTGTAATTCCAATTTCAAGTTCATCCAATGGCACAGTCGGATGACGTTTAGCATATCTCGACATATCTATAGCTTTTCGTTCTGTTATGAGTAGCACAAAGCTTTTAGTTCGAGGACATATATTTCCATCAACAATTTCTATAATTTCCGCAATCTTTACAAATGCTTGATGTACAACATCTTCTGCATCATATTCGTTATGTAAAATACTATATGCGACCTGATACATTGCTTCACGATATTCTAAATATAACTTTTCAAATTTTGATTGATCCTCCGGCGAATCAATCATCATCAGATAAACCATCATACGAAACTCCCTCTTTCCAAAAAAACACGGTCATCAATATGTGATAACCGTGTCTCATATCTAATATATATGTTAAATGCTGTATTATTTTTGTTGAAATGCTAATATTAACTTTTGCAATATTCTTATCTGATCCACCGTCAATTCCGTAGTAACATTAGAAGCTTTTACGAAATCACTACAAATCAATTCAATGATTTCTCTCTGCTCATGGCTTAAACCTTTAAAAGATAAATGATTTTCTTGTTCTATACCAACCAAATAGTCTAGAGACACATTTAATGCACATGCAATATCAATCGCCACCTCAAGAGGAGGAAGCTGAATATCTTTTTCATAGCTACTAATAGTTGCTTTGCTTTTATTGATTTTTGTGGCAAGTATTTGCTGAGTATAACCTCGCTTAATCCGAAGCTCTTTTATTCTGTTGCCAATGTCATACATACTGGCCACCTCTAGGAAGATTATATTCCTTACAATTTTACTACGCAGGAGTTTTGTATTCCCAAACTTCAAAAGATAATATGTGTAATTATCCAATACTTTTTTCAAAAAAACTTATATTTTACGATATTATAGAAATATGCCTTTGGGCTTTACCAAAATTTTTCTAGATAAAAGGAAGCGAATTCAATGAATCATAAAAAGCAACTTGCTTTTCACACGTCACTTTTTCTGATAGCCGGACTATGCCTCATACTCTTACTGAATCCTCCAGAACCTAATCGATGTGCCATTTGTACTAGTATAAAAAGGCACGCACCTTGTTTGCTTAATTTAAACACCGGGAAAATCGTTGAATTAGAATTGTATGAGCCACACTCACTTAAGGTTGGTGAAATAGCAGAAACTCAAAACCAATCCTTCTTTTCGTTCATAAACATTGATGGAAGCAAGGGAACAATAATCACCAACCCCTGGAAGATTAATATTAACCTTCCAAAAAATGTACAACCAACATCAAGAAAGCATTATTGTTCCCATTGCAGAGAATTATTATCTCGTCACTGGAATGGATATGTAATACTCGATCTTTATCAACCATCATCACCGATTGTTTATTCTGTTCATGATGGGGCAACGTATTCCATTCGCTGTTACTTAATCTCCATCACCACTGATGCGGAAACACAGCAATATATGTTAGAAGAAATAGGAACATATCATGCCAGCTTATCCTAGCTATTGATACCGTGGCATGAACTGCATCCAAGCAGGCACAAACAACAGCCACGCACTGTTGCAAAACAGGAAATCTATCCCTAAACTATATAGGTGAACTGGCATCAGAATTATAATTTAAGGACGGCTCACTTTATGGATCAGTTACATATCGCAATATGTGATGATGAAATGTTGGATTTATCTCAAGTTATGGAATTGGTAAATCTTTACAATGATAACAATCAATTGAAAATTACGACATTTCTTCACGCCGTTGACTTGTTAAATGCTTCAATCAAATATAGATATGATATTGTTCTCCTGGATATAGAAATGGAGCCGCCGTCTGGGTTTGATGTTGCCAAAGAATTGATAGTGAAAGACAACCCACCAACGATAATTTTTACAACAAAAAGTAATGCTTATGCTCTTAAAGGTTATGGAATAGCAATACGTTATTTGCAAAAACCACTCTCATATGATTCATTGAGTGAAGCTCTTGATGTTGCAATTGCAGATGCCACTGCGCATAGGCTCACTATTCAAGTTGAAAGCGTCTTACATACCGTCCGTTTACGAGATGTCCAATACATAGAAGTATATGGTCATTATGCTAATATCCATACTGCTCAACAAACATTTCGTTTAAGAACAACATTAAAGGAAATAATGAAACGACTCCCGAAGGGCTATTTTGTACCTACGCATAAAAGCTTTATCGTAAACCTTGATCACCTAACATCTGCAACCACTTCAGAAATTAAATTAGATTGCGGTGCAATTATTCCTATTGGAAGAACAAAAGCAAAGGACTTCAATCAAGCACTATTTCGTTTTTTAGGGAGGTAATATGTATATTTTTTCTGAAATATTGGCTGTTGTTGCGGAAATATATACATTTCATCTTTTCATGTTGGGTTCCTTTTACAAGCGTGAAAAAAACATCCTAACATGGATATGTACTTATGGAGTATTTGGAACGATTCTTGCTTTATTAGCCTTTGTTGCAAACGGATCGTACATAAGATTGCTTTTTTGTGTCGTTGCAATGGCGTTTATTAGCCTTTCACTTTTCGAAACAAATCTTTTGCAATCTATTTATGCAAGCTTAAGTTTTGGTTGTCTGTACGTTTTAACCGATGTCCTTACAATCTTTGTATTTACACTATCAGATGTGGATATACAAACAATTATGTCTTATGGTATTGCTAGATCTGTTTGCATAACCGTTTCACATACAGTACTACTTGCTATGGTTCTTATCGTTCTTGTATTAACACACCGCAAAAGAACAGCAATTACGTTCCCTTTCTTGTTGGCAATCTCTCCTGGTTGTGTATCTGGAATAGTTTTAGGACTCTTCTTCTGCAAATCTGCACACTCAACCGGATCTGATATTCCTCTTTCCTTTTTAATCGCAGCAGCAGGTCTATTATATCTGAACATATTAATTGTCTTTTATGCCGAGCAGAAACAGGAATCGGTTCAACGCCAACATGAACTTGAACTTGCGGAACATCATTATGTAATGCAGGAACAGTACTATGCACAACTTCATGACGAACAAAATGAAACACGTGCAATGCTTCATGATATTAGCAAGTACATTCAAGCAATGCGCGCATTAGTAATTGGTATACATTCAGATGAAGCAAATACCGTCTTGAGAGAAGCTGAAGAATTATACAACAGTCTATCCTCCGTAATTGATGTTGGAAATTCAGTTATCAGCATAATCCTCACGGAATACAGAACCATAATAGAGGAAACCAACATCAGTTTTTCTTATGACGTATCTGTACCTAATGAATTAGGTATTTCTGCCGTAGAAGCTTACGTAATACTAGGAAATACACTAGATAATGCTATAACGGCATGCTTGGAATTACCTCAAGAAAAACGATATATCCACCTACAACTACGCATATATCATGATATTTTATACTATCGAATTCAAAATCCATATTCACCCCAAAAAAGTTCTCAGAGCAAACGAAAAGGACATGGTTTTGGATTGAGAAATGTACAAAGATGTGTAGAAAAATACAACGGAAAAATGACTATTTCTCCAGAAAATGGTATCTACACTATTGAATTAAGGATTAATTATAAAAAGTAAAATTTTCAAACTATAATACCGCCGGGGCATGTTATCACAACATGTTTCCGGCGGTATTTTTGTACATGGATCCGTTTCTCAAGAAAAGTCTTCCTGTATAATTCTTGCAATTTTTAATAGTATATGACGTTGTTCTTTCGTCATTTGTATCATTACAGAGCAAATTTCTGCATACTCAGAATCCCCTTGTATTGTTCCATTAAAAACAATCCGAGGATCAATTGATAAATACTCAATAAGCAGGCGAAGATTAGCAACACTTGGCATTGTCTCGCCACGTTCAATTTGACCAATCATTCCTGTAGTCAGATTGAGTTTTTCTGCCAAGACTTCTTGGGTAATACCACGACGTTTTCGTTTATCACGTATTATTTTACCCAATCTGATCTTAAAATCATCCATATCTACACCTGCATTCGTTTTCCTTATGTTTTAATTATACGTTTTCTGCCTTTCTTTTTTAAGTCACTCAAACTACTATTTGCAGATAGCTTAACTATCGAAAAAAACAGTTTTTTACAGATTATGACGACACTATTACCGTTTATGCCAGCTATATTGAAATGTTTTTAGGGGTATATTACAGTATACCCCAGAAGGAGGTGAATACGCATACTACACAAGGGTGCAAGCTGTATCGTTCAGCAGATGGAACATATTGATATTATTAATAAAGACGAAAGGGAGGTTTATATTTATGGTACTGAATTGATGCTCTCTAGTATCGTGGGTATTCTCGCACTCATATTTGCATCTGTTTGCACCGGTAAGTATTTTCAATGGTTACCGTTTCTCGTAGGTTTTGTCCCCTTAAGGTTATTAGGTGGAGGATATCATGCAAAGAATCACAAAAGTTGCATCATAACGTTTACATCTGCTTATCTTGTTTGCACAATCCTCACAGAGACCGTCAAAAGAGAAAAACCAATGATTGTTTTGTTAAGTATTCTTGTTTTTTTTACTATTTTTTTATTTTCTCCGGTAGAAGCGAAGAACAAAACACTTAGCATATCAGTTCGAACAACAAATCGTAGAAAAAGCATTGTACTTGCTGTAATTAATGCAATTATTACCACACTTTATGTAAGCAATATCATAAGAGATAGTATTTGGATAACAACATATTTAACTGGATTTATCTCGGCAGGAATGTTCATGCTTATTGCTGCACTATCAAGAAAAGAGGATAAAAAGTGAAAACTATTATAAAAAGCAATTTGATAAAATGTGGCCGTATCTTTGCAAGCCTCGCTCTACTTTTGGCTGTATACAGTGTTAATAGCACTTGTATGTTTATGACTTACCAGCCCGATGTTCCCGAAAAGTTAAAATAACAATCTGTTCTCTGTCAACGTCGAATATGAATTCGCCTGATCAGCAATTCATATATGTCCTGATTCATCGGATTTGTGCACACTCCTAATGATCGTAATATACTTACCGCAAGTCATCAGTGGTAAAGGACATCTGTTGATGACGCAACAATCATTACTTAGAAAGGATACTAATATGAAAAAACTTTTCAGTATGCTCCTTGTCGTTCTTATCCTGGTTACATCGCTGAGTGTAACTGCATCTGCCGCCACCAATGCTGGTTGGGATTACGAACAATTTGAATTGTACAAAAGTACTACTACAGCACGTTCTTCCGTGCATAAAGCAAAAACTGCCGTACTGCAGGTTGATAACAATGCGCTCTCTACTCATAGTGTAAGTGCAGCTATTGAAATGAAAACCGGTAACACCTATGTACAGTATGGTACTTTCCATGTCCCCGTTGGTCTCAATGCAGGTACCAATTATATTGACTCCCCAACTGGCAGCGCTGTGGATACCCGCGCTGTAATGTGGAGCAGTAGCGGCGGTGTTAGAGCTACAGGTGATTTAGGCTTCTACAACTAATCTCAAAAAGGGAGAATGGATCTTGTATCCATTCTCCCTAGAAATATATATTCGTGTTAGGATTACTATTTATTTGAGAGGAATTTATAGTGCATGCAATCAAGATCATAACCAAAATAACCTTCCAAAGAAGAATTAATATCATTTTTATTCTCTCATTCTTTCTTTTTACCAACATCCTTCTTTTAAGCTACTATCATCCAGATATTTCAATTATGGAGTTTCTCTCATTTTCTATGCGTAGTGGTCAAATAGGCTTTTCATTTTTTATTTTTTTCGCTTATGAATGCTTATCTGATATTACAAAATCGGAATACATTGAGACAATATCCTTACTCAAAAAAGAAAAAAATCAGCTAATTATTACACAGATCATTATTTTATTATTCATTGTATTGTCCTGGTCAGTATTGATTTGTTTATGGCATCTAGGGATATATTTATTTTTACAAGTCAATTACATATCTTACATTGTTCACATGATCCTTGCCGTTATTTTGAATTGCCTTATTCCTGGTTCCATAGCAACTCTAATCGGCAGCATTTTAGGTTTCTCCTTTAAGAGAACATCTGCATATTGTCTTATTCTTCTGTTTCTCGTACTTACAAGCAATATTCCATCGAGTATTCTTTACTCAGTTGAATTCCTAGATATTCCTATTCTAGATTATCTCGATTGGTTTTCAATTCAAATGCCAAATTCAAATTTTGTTGCAGATAGTGTTTATGGAATCTCCATTGAAGTTTATCGCTGGGTTTTAGCTGTTGGATGGTTATCCGTATTAACTTTATTCATCATATCAAGAACCATCACATGTTCTATTCGTAAGAAAAGAATCATTTGTTTTTCATTGCTTCTGGTTACTATCATCGCTGGATGCCGTTTCAGTCAACGACAAGATGACAGTATTGTGAGAAAAGACTATCGATCAGATGGAACACTCCTAGACGAAGTCACATATCGAAATAATGCACTCCCTCTTAATAGCGAAGCACCTAGTTTTCAGGTTATCCATTATGACTTAGATATAACGATAACCAGCAACATGCATATTTCTGCTTGGTTAACTTTAGATCAGTTAGGTTTGAAAACTTATGATTTCACATTATGGCATAACTTAAAAATAATTAGGATTGTTGATTCAAATGGTAATTCGATACCATATGATCGCTCGGGTGATTATATATCAATTTATGTTCCCAATAATACAAAGAAAATCTGCATTGAATACAATGGACATTGTGGAAAATATTTTTCTAATTATCAAGGAATCGCGCTCCCTGGTTATGTTCCATACTATCCTATGGCAGGTCACATAAGTATTTGGGATTATACTAAACAAGAAATAAACACTCAACGCCCTTTTACAAAAAAAGACTTCGCTATTACAGTCAAATCAAATCTTAATGTGTATTGTAATTTACCCTCAATCTCCCATAATTCATTTTCCGGAACAGCTGAAACAGTTAGTATATACGCAGGATTGCTTTCTGAAATAAATACCAATACGCAACATATCTACAGAAGTCCAGTTTCTTATCCCAGAAGCATTATGGTTGGATATGAAAATCATTGGAAAAAACTATCTAATCTGGTTGGTGAAACCATTAAGTTAGACTTAAACCAAAAAACTATTTTTGTTCAACCAGAAACAATAATGGTAACAAAATCTTCAAATGAAAATCTTGTGATATTTGAAGATCACATTATTCTTGGCAGTTGGGCCTTGAGTCCAGAAGCCATATGTCGAAATTACTTATTCAGCTTAATTCCAGAAAGTGATGAAACAAATTTAATTAGTAATCTTTTTAAACAACAAATAGCTTTTGGCAATGCCAATTCCAATTGTAAGGTACCGCAGCTATCCGATCTGTTAATCCTAACAAAGTATAAAGCACCGAATTACATTCAAGACGAAAATGAGTGGAATAATTATCTAGATGCAAAAAAATTGTATGAGGATTTATGGAATTACAAAGTTGCGTCGTTAGGAGAATCTGTAGTATTAAAAACAGTATATGAATATCTCCTTTCAACAGATAGAAAACAGAATCAAGTAGACTTTTTATTTATGTTAGGAGTTGATTAGTTATGCTAGAAGTTAATCACATTAATTTCACCTATAAAAACAAGCCTGTACTACGTAATGTGTCAATGCAACTTTCAGATGGAGTCTATGGTTTGTTAGGACCAAATGGGTCAGGAAAAACCACATTACTTCGCTGTATTACTGGAATAATGCCTCTACAAGACGGTACCATCAAAAAGCCTTCGCAAATTGGATACTTACCACAAACTTTTGGTATGTTTCCTGAATTAACCACATTTGAAGTTTTAAACTATTTTGCAACGATCAAAGGTATCACTTCTATAAACAGAAAAGATACAATTATGACTGCATTAAAGTCAGTGAATTTAGATGAACAAGCAACTAAAAAGGTTGGTAAACTCTCTGGTGGTATGCTTAGACGGTTAGGCATTGCACAAGCAATAATGGGAAATCCTGAATTAATTATATTTGATGAACCCACAACAGGGTTAGATCCGGAAGAGCGATTAAGATTTAGGAATTTAATATCTTCAATATGTGGAAATAAGACTATACTTATTGCAACGCACATTGTAGATGACGTGGAAACAATTTGCGACCACATTATACTCCTTAAGAATGGAACAATAATTTGCCAGGAGCCAACAGAAAAAATGCGAGACTGTGCTGAGGGGTATGTTTACCGCGTTCCCTGGTCTGAAAAAGAAAAGCTTGTTTCCCCATATGCCGTCATTTCAAATGAAACAATAAATGCTTCTAAATATATTAGAGTTGTTTCTCCACATCCACAGCCTGGAAGGAAAGTAGTTCCATCTTTCGAAGATGGATATATGTTAAAAATCAAAGAATACTATGCGATTTAAAATAATATATTATGCTTTGCGAAAAAATTGGCTTTTGGTCGTAATCCCCTTAATCATTCTTTATCTCATTTTACCGGTAATCGTATATCAAGAATACATACATTCAGGAATCAATCCAAGTTTGTATACACTAATCTGGACAGTCCAAGCATTAGTTCCTGTAAGTTGTTTACTCCTACCTATGGCACATTTCATAATTTGGTTTCATCCCTACAGTAAAGAAACGCTAGTTGCTTACTCGCCACATCATCGTTCCTGTATTGGTGAGATGTTAATTATCTTTCTTTTGATTGCAATACTACTATTTCCTGCCTTTCTACAATTTAGGCAACTGTATGGTATCTTGAGATTAGAGTATTTTCGAATCTACGCACAGTGCCTCTTTTCACTTTCTCTCTTTTACTTATGTACAGTTTACTGCCAAAATGCCATACTAGGAGTTTTTCCTGTTGTAGTATATCTATTCTTGTGTATTTGTTTGAATGATATATCCGAATATAAACCATTTTTTATTCTAGATCTTCATACATTGGCCGATAACCGCTCAATATTAAAAATTACTATGATATTTTTCAATGCATTATTTCTTTTATTTTGGGGACATCAACGTGAAACAGAGAGCAAATTATCATCATTCAATCATTCTTAATCGCACCTTTGCAGAAATTGGGAGAAAACATTATCATTATTTCAATTTGTAAGATTTTTTAATATTCTTACAAAAATACAAACAGATAGAGGTAACCAATATGCCCAATTCAAAACACCCGAACAAGAAGATTCCTTTTACGCAAAAACACAAGAAATATATAAACACTATATTCCGTCGTGCTATTCTCACACTCTTGGCACTAATCATTATGGCAGCAAGTGTACTCGTCTTATCAATAAATATGGTTTTTAATGGACCCTCTCCAACAGCCCGTAATCAGCTTACTATGACATTGATCGAAGCTAGCGCTACAAAGTGGATTCCAGCTCTGTTCATTGGTGAAGATGGTGTTGCAGCGATCCAAGCCGATATCCATGTAGAGTTAGAAGATGATGTGACAGATGTTAGCGCCGTAACCATCAACCGTGGTAGTCTTACCGGCAATGTTGATGAATGGGCCAACTATCCCGATGGCATTCGTATCGAAAGCATTAACGGTGATACATACAATGCCAAGGTTATGATTGTCCGTGATCCTTCTCGAGTATATCTGGGAATCTCAACCCATGAAGGATTTAGCACCAGTATTCCCGGAAAGCGTCTGAATGTTGCCATTGAGGACGAGGAAGCTATTGCGGCTGTCAACGCCGGTGCATTTAATGATGATGGTACATCTGGCTCGTATGTCGGTTCCCTTCCCGAAGGTCTGGTATATTCTACCGGAAAATGTGTTTGGAAAACTGGCGCACCTCCTAATGGAATCACAGGTTTTGCAGGTTTCAATGAAGATAACATTCTGGTCGTACATAAAGATAACATTACTCCTGCCCAGGCTGAGGAATTGAATATCCGGGACGGCTGCTGCTTTGGACCTGTCCTGATCATGAACGGTGAAATCAATATGGAAGCCTACAACAAAGTCTCCGGTCTGAATCCCCGTACTGGTATCGGTCAGAGAGCCGACGGCGCTGTGATCTTCGTCTGCATCGATGGCAGACAGCCCAGCTCCATGGGCGGTGAGTACAAGGATGTCATCGACATTATGGTGGAATATGGTGCCATCAATGCCTGCAATATGGATGGTGGTTCTTCTACCGTTATGATGTACCGGGACACCTACGGACAGTACGGCGAAGCCGGACAAGTTCAGATCATGAACAGCTATTCCTTGCTTCAGACGGAACCTAGAAAGATGCCCGATTTCTGGATGGTTCGCCCCGCAAAGGAGGGTTAAGCATGGCAGGTAAATTCAGTGCAAAAAACAAAGAAAATGCAGTGGATGTTCGTACCATTCTGGCAGAGCGGGAGCAGGCGCAAAAGCGCCGCCCCGCCACTCCGGGTACTACTCCGAAAAGAAAGCCTGCAGCAGCTTCAATGCCCACATTGGAGAAACCTGTTCAAAAGCCACGCCAAGGTCCACGGTTCAGTGGTGTCGTCTTCTATACTATTTTCTTCCTTTGTATTTTCCTTTTCTATACTGCAACTTACTTTGGTTTGCTGGAACTCCGGGACTGGCTGAGTCGCTATGAAATGTCCCAACCCACAACCAAGAGCCAGGAAATATTCGAAACACTGTTCTCCGATCCCGACTGGGACAGCTTATATGATATTGCAAGCATCCAGAATGCAGCTTATGGAAATAAGAATGATTTTGTCGGTTACATGGAAAACAGAGTTGGTGAAACGGATCTTACTTATGTTGAAACTTCCACCGGCCTGTCCAACGATAAAAAATATATTGTACGGGTAGGAAATGAGAAGATTGCTACGTTTACTCTGGTAAACCACAATCAATCGGCATCTCAAACAGAAATTGCAGACTGGCAGTTGGGCAGCTTGGAGTTTTTCGTCCAGTACAACGAAAGCTACTACATCAAGAAATTGGATGGACATATGGCCTATGTGAACGATTCCCCCTTAGATGACAGTTTCACCATCCGAATCAGCACAACCAATGCCGAAGGGTATCTTCCGGAAAGTGTAACCGTTATCCGTGTCTGTACCCAGCAAATCACCGGATTGGCAAGCAAACCCAATGTCCGGATCGTGGATGCAGCCGGAAACGAAATGCAAGTCGAGTATGATGAAGCAACCCATACTT
Source organism: Lachnospiraceae bacterium (assembly GCA_045126515.1). Lineage (GTDB taxonomy): Bacteria > Bacillota > Clostridia > Lachnospirales > Lachnospiraceae > RUG11237. The sequence continues at coordinate 6,329 of JBGVOM010000084.1, read as the reverse complement.
TCACAGAACAGTCCAATGCGAATACGATCAGTGATACCGAGCGGGATCTTGCAATCAATGCTGTCAAGACCTATGCGCTGTACATGATCAAGCAAGCAGGTGAGGGTGACATTGCCGAGTACTTCCTCCTAGGTTCGGATGCCTATAATGCCATTACCGATACAGAACGGGGCTTTGTACAGGATGCAGCCAGCCGGGAATTTGTCAATGATGCTGTCACCAACTACTGCCGTTATTCCGATGATCTGTTCTCCGTGCGGGTTTCCGTCACACTGAACCAGTATCGAGCCAGCGGCAGCGTGAAGGAAAGCACCATTGAACAGAGCCTGTTTTTCGAAAAGCAGGCAACTGGCAAATGGATGTGCTATGACATGACCGCCGTAGATGTGTTCCAGCCCGTAGAAAAAGTGCTGCTGACCTTCATGAACGGAGATGAGGTGCTGAATTCTGACTTCTATGATAATGAAATCCACACATTGACTTGCCCGGTGGTCTCCGCTCCGGAAGGTAAAACATTCTCCGGGTGGATGGTTGAAGAAACAGACGAAAAAGGCCAGACCATTATGAACATTATCTTCCAACCGGATGAAAATGGTGTAGTTGCCATTCATGCAGGAGCAACACTTGAACCTATGACACTATATCCTTACTTTGAGGATATGACATAAATGCCTGTTGTCTGATTTATCATAAGTCTCTGAGTTTTTCTACACAGTTTTGTACACTCTTGTATAATATTTTACATTGTCCTTCTGCCTCAAACATTCTCTTATTCATAGGCTTCACAAACAGAAAATTAAAAATGTAGAAATGATCAGCAATGTATCAGATAAAATAGGAAATTGTAAGCGAGGTGAGAAAATGTGTGATGTTCAAAATATTTCATACTGGGTACAATGCCCCATCTGTAATGCAAAAACTCGTACAAAGATATATTCTGATACAGTGATGTTTAATTTTCCACTCTTCTGTCCAAAATGTAAACAAGAGACAAAAATACATGTAATTCAACTAAAAATTGTTCGAAGCAAATGAGCCAGACGTAAGACGCAGAGCCTGCTTTCCTATCATTGGAAAACAGGCTCTGCTTTTTTATTTTGACTGGATATACAAATTAATCACGAATTCAAATCCTACATAGATCGCTACACACTCTCTATATGTAATTCTATCTCATTATTTCTAAATAATGTAGCAGTAATTCAGCGCTGCCGCAGTCCTCCCGTCGATCTGAAACTCATAATTTCAGATTGATTGGAGGAACTTAAAATGGATGGAAAGCATCCAATCCGAAAAAAAGACAAAGATAACCCCTATGAATTAACCGTAGATAAAGACAGATACTATGTTTCTTTTTTTGACGTTCAGGGAATTCACCATAAAGAGAAAATTAACCAGGAACTATATGACCTGTTTAACCAATTTGAGTTGGAGGATATTTCGTATCTGAATGTGTTCAGCCGTCACCATGAACAGTCGGAGTTAACAGAGCAGTCCTTGAATGAACGAGCATTTCAACAGTTAGAGCCACTGGAGGATACCGTGCTGCGTAGATTACAATATGATCAGATACATACAGCTATCGGACAACTACCTGAAAACCAACGCAAGAGACTGATCCTTCACTATTTCCATGATATGACCTACGAACAAATTGCAATGTTAGAAGGGTGTACCATCATGCCAGTGAAACGTTCAATCGACAAAGCGCTTAACAAGCTGTACAGATTTCTGAAATGATATAAAACTGGAGTTTCACATGGGAGATTTTCAGAAGTAGGGTAGAACTTAATTGGAAATTAGCGGCTTGCTCAATGCAGGCCGCTTTTTTGTTTTCCAAAAAAATTTACAAATAAGGGGGGCTAAATTTTGCTTCTAAGTGAGCAAACAGGTGAAAGGGTTATTCCTTCACATGTTTATCTTTTGATAAATGATCTGTACCTTGAGAACAGCATACCCATTCATCAAGCACATTCCTATTGTTATTGTGATGAGCATAAGCCACATTAACAACTGCGCCAAGATGTACCGTTTGACAAAGCTACAAGATATCATCTTCCTTTCCGGTCTGTTTAGCTTTGATTCTTGCGACACGGAGCGAAAAACAGTCTGCTATGACCTCTGGGTGGCTCTCAGAGGGGCGATAACCAACAATAGGGACAATGATACTCCTGCCCAGTCACAGCCGCACGCAATGAGGGTAGTCGCATGAGAACCATGCGAGGGCGCATAATCAATCCCGTGGAGCTGGTACGCCGCCAGCCGTTTGATGACTTCCCTTGAAAGCCGGGGTGTCGAGGACAAATAGGCGTAACATACCATAAATCCGTCAATGGGATTCACTATGCCCATTGACGGATTCTTTACATAGGATTAGGAGGAAACACAATGATTCCCATTGAAACATATTATTCCAATATCACTTTCTCCGCAGAGGGATGTAAAGACCTCCACGGCACATTGATTCACCACGATAATGCCCCCGACGAAATTGAAACCTGTTGGAAGCTATCCGAAGAAGAACTGAAGTATATCGCACAGACCGGGTGTATCTATCTGTACACTATGGGCCGCTGGATTCCTCCGGTCATGCTGTCTGTCACATCCAAAGTTGATACGGAGGATCGATGCAATGGCTAAGACTTGTTATCGTGGAGAACTGTATTATGCGGATCTGAGCAAGGGCATCGGCTCTGAGCAGGAGGGTTATCGACCAGTTGTGATCATCCAGAACAACATGGGCAACAAATTCAGTCCTACCGTCATTGTGGCCCCTGTGACAACCAACCACGAAGCCAAGGCCAAACTGCCCACCCATTGTTATATCGGTGCAGAGAGCGGCCTGGACACTTCATCTGTGATTCTGTTGGAACAGCTTCGCACCATTGATAAAAAGCGGTTAGGTCATTATGTGGGCCGCTTGAACCGAACCCAACTGCGGCAGCTCAATCAAGCACTGGCAATCAGCATTGATCTGAAAGAACCGAAAAAATCCAAACTCAGAATATGCCTTTGCAAAACCTGCGCCCATAACTTTTATGACGCAGGTTCTTTTATTTTGCGGCGAACGGGCCGGTTGCAGACCGAGCATCAAACCTGCTGCTACTGTGGTCAGAAAAAAGGCATCGAATACACACTACACCGGAAGGAGTAACCGTATGGAAAAATTGATTACACGCAAGGAAGCAGCAAAACTACTGGGCATCAGTCTGACCACTCTGGATGAAGCCAGAAACAGCGGCTTGATTTCTTATGTCCAATATGTTCCTAACGGCTGTGTCTATTTTACAAATGCCAACCTGCAGGAATACATCGCAAAATGCACCCACCGGGCGAAACCCACTGAGCAAAAAGATACACGGCGAAATGTGCGAAACCAGAAATAACGGTTAATCGCACATTTGCTGAAATACCGCTGTTTTGGTAAAACAAGGATAGCAGAGATGCAAATACGATTAGGAGGTTCCCACAATGGCTACAAAAAGGAAGCGCATTCCCAGATACGGGACTACTGAGATAAACGGACACACTTACTACCGGACCATGGTACCGGATTCCGAGGGAAACCGAATTGCACTCTATGGAAAAACCCGTGAAGAACTGTACGATAAAGAAATGGATGTCCTCGAACAGATCGACAATGCCAGATTCCGCAGAAAGTCCCCTACCGTGGAAGAATACTGCGAGAAGTGGCTGACCATGCAATCCGTTCATGTTCGTGCCACAACACTCATAGACTACACATCCAAAGTCCGACGCCATATTATCGGCCCTCTAGGAAAGAAGCAGATCGCAGATGTGTCATTGGACGATATTCAGACAGCACTCGTTCCAGTGTCCAAGTTGTCTGCATCCGTGTACAAATCTGTCATTGTTCTGTACAAATCTATTTTCCGGTCTGCAAAGGAAAGCCGGGTCATTGACGATAACCCCACCGTGTATCTCACTTCCAAAGGCGGCGGTGTTCCTCAATCAGAGAAAGCCGCCCTGACAGACGAGCAGACACAGCAGCTTCTGGATGCAGTCCGTGGACTGCCCCCTTATGTGTTCGTCATGCTGGGACTGTATGCCGGACTTCGCAGAGAAGAAATTCTTGGTCTGCAGTGGGATTCCGTCTATCTGGATGCAGATGCACCGTATCTCACAGTTCGTCGGGCATGGCACACAGAGCATAACAGGCCGGTGATTCTCACGGAGTTGAAAACCAATGCCGCAGAGCGAAATATCCCCCTCCCGGTCTGTCTGGTAAATTGCTTGCGTGAAGCAAAAGCTACTTCCACTTCGGAATATGTGGTTGCCAACCGGGACGGAGAGCCGTTGTCATATACGCAGTTCAAGCGGCTCTGGCAATACATCGTCACCAGATCGACCAAAGAACGATCCTATTACAGATACGAAGATGGTGTGCGTGTAAAACATACTGTAAAGCCCGTGCTTGGAGAGAAAGCCGCCCATAACGGCAAAGTGGTTTACAGTCTGGATTTTGAGGTCACACCCCACCAGCTTCGTCATACATATATCACTAACCTGATTCATGCGTCAGTAGATCCCAAAACAGTTCAGTATCTGGCTGGCCACGAAAACAGCAAAATCACCATGGACATCTATGCAAAGGTAAAGTACAACAGACCGGATGATGTTGTAAAAGCTATGGGTGGTGCATTCGCTCAGTGGAATGCAGCCGCTGGCTAACAATGAAATAATGAAGAGCAACGGGCGAGGATTCTTGTAATCCTTGCCCGTTGCTTTTACTCAAATCGCACTTTTGATGGATTTCTATATTTCTGGTAAAAAGAAGGTGGTTTTACCGAAACTATATTTAAGAAAGGACAAATTACCATGGCTAAGAAAAAAGCAATCATTCCGCAGTATGGAACCGTTACGAGATGCGGAGTTCTGTATTACCGAACCAGAATTATGGACGCAGACGGCAAGCAAATGGCATTGTATGCCACTACTTGCGAGGAACTGTATAAAAAAGAGCAGGAAGCCCGGCGGGAGGTTGAGGATCTGATTTATCGCAGAAAGAACCCCACCGTTGCAGAATACTGTGAGAAATGGCTGTATATGAAATCCGCAACCATTTCTGCTTCCACTTTGAGAGGTTATACCAATGCCGTTAAGAATTACATAGTCAAACCTCTGGGAGATATGTATATGTCAGAAGTAACCGCCGATGATGTACGGCTGGCCCTTGTACCGGTAGCATCAAAATCGCAAGGAATGTACAATACAGTCAATATGCTGCTGAAATGCATCTTCTCTACAGCAGAGCGAAACCAGTTGCTTGACTATAACCCCTCTGCCGGGATCTCCGGCAAGGGCGGTAAACCTGCACAGAAAAAAGATGCCCTCACCGATGAACAGGCGAAGGTCCTCCTGGATACTGTAAAAGGGTTGCCACCATATGTATTCATCATGATCGGGCTGTACTCTGGCCTGCGGCGAGAGGAAATCTTGGCTTTACAATGGGACTGCGTGTATCTTAATGCACCCACTCCTTACATTTCCGTTCAGAGAGCTTGGCGAGCAAAAACCGGCAAGCCGGAAATCTCCACGATACTAAAATCCAAAGCTGCAAGACGGGATATTCCGATCCCGAAATGCCTTGTGGATTGTCTGTGTGAAGTCAAGGCCGGTTCCAAATCCAAATTTGTAATTGCGGATCGGAATGGAGAACCTCTGACCTATTCGCAGTTTCAGCGAGTATGGAAGTATGTAGAGGTTCGTACTGCAAAAGAAAGAACTTATTACAAATACATCAACGGACAGCAGATCAAGTGCGTGGTCAATCCTACATTGGGAGGACACCAGAAAAACAACCCCAACATCGTTTACAGCATTGATTTCGATGTAACACCCCATCAGCTCCGGCACACCTACATCACGAATCTGATGTATGCCGGTGTCGATCCCAAAACAGTTCAATATCTTGCGGGGCATGAAAATAGTAAAACAACTATGGACATTTACGCAAAGATAAAGTATAATCAACCTAAAGAGCTGTTGGGGGTTGTAAATGCTGCATTTAACCAGCCGATTGCAGTTTGAAAAGGCACCTATTTTATGTGTTAATGGGTAGGACAAGTCCCATTCACAAATGCGAAAAGTGCTTGAATACCAACACAAAATCGGTTTTCAAGCCGTACTCAGTACGGTCTGAAGGCCGCACGTCGCGCTCCCCAGTTCTCCAAGCGCTAAGTTCGAACTTTTTCGACACAGAATTTTGTCAAAAGCCCTGGAATCACTCGATTTCAGGGCTTTTCCTTTTGATATAGTTTGACCTAGTTTGACCTAATTTAATCCATTTTGAATGGGTGACAAATGGG
>JBGVOM010000083.1:0-58432 GCA_045126515.1 Lachnospiraceae bacterium | reverse complement strand
CATGGACAATGGCTTATTAAAGTACGCTTCTTTTATAGAATGGTAGAATAAATCGGAATCTTTTCTTGAAATTAATCATAAAAACAGCAAAAATGAAGCTGCCGCTTCACGAATTTTCATTCGTTAAAGCGACAGCCCCTTCCTTTTATACCAATAGAAGGTTTGCTGAGCAAATCTTTATTGTTCCAGAACCTAAATTATCTTAGTATGGTCTGTAATAAGTCCCGTCATAGTTGGCGCCAAAATTGTTATCCCAATATGTTTGATTATTTACCTGATAGCATAAGCAATATTCGAAAGAATCTCTTTTATCAGGATCTAAATTTAAAGTAACACTCCATATTTCAGAATTTGTACCTGAAATAGCAGATTCGTAGCTTAATGGTATTTCATGATAAGTAGCCCAGTTATCCTCGGTGTATTTTACCTTTACAGCTTTGGTATATGCAAGATTTTTTACGGCAGCTTGTACTTTGTAATATTGAGAAGGCTGATAAGTCAAACGCATGGATTTTATATTTGCTTCACCTAAGTAATCAGAATATGTATAATTGTTGCCATTGTTGTTATCCCAGTAAGTATTGTTGTCGCCTACATACTTAATGGCATATTCGTCACCTAATCCCCAACCGGAAACTGTAGCTTTCCAGATTTCGGTGTTATCATCAATTTTGGTAAAAAAGGTAGCAGCTGCATCTTGCCATTCATCAGAATCGGTTACCTCATAGTGGACATATGCTGTCTTATTTGCTGCACTTCCGGCTTCAATCTGAATATAGATGTCATAGCTTGAGTAACCGTATCTGGTTATTGTGTGCTCCATCGCATATAATTTTACCGGGTTGTTGGAGGCTTTTGCTGTAAGTCCACATCCTAACATTGGAAGTACTCCGAAAAGCATTGCAAAAACCATAATAATAGTTGACAGTTTCTTGAAAGTTTTACTCATCCTCATTATTATACACTCCTTTTATTTGATTTTGAATTTCGTAAGTACTTACTGAATTTAAAATACTACAAATAAAAAATAACGTCAATAGCGAAAAATGTAGAATAGTTATTACAGTACAATAATTTGCAAGAAAATTGTCATATCGTGATGTAAAACGTCGTTTAGGGGAAAATCAAACAGAAAAATTTACATGTTTTTCATGTGTACTTAACAATAATGATACGGCAATTTAACTTAGAAAAGATATACTTAATACTCGAAAACAATACAGATTAGGAGGAAATGCAATGAACAAAATGAAAAGTCTTATGAAAAGATTGGTTTGTGCCATGCTTGCCATGCTTATGGTGTTTACATCCATAAGTTCTGATTCGGTAAAGACAGAAGCGGCAGAAAAATCAGACATCACCATCTATTTTGATAATTCTTATACAAAATGGAACGGTGTAAAATTACATTATTGGGGAGATGGAAGTACTACATGGCCTGGAATCGACATGGAAAAAACCACAGTGATTTCACCGGACATACCATCGGGGGATAATACTTATAAGTTAGAGGTACCGGCAGGTATCACCGGAATCGTATTTAACAGTACCGATGAAAACGGAAATGAAGTAAAATCAGCAGATGTGACAGACATCGAAGACGGGGCAGTATATGTAGGTGTTGCATACCAGAACAACAAATATGTAGTATTAAAGAAAAACGCAGACGGAACAGTCAAAGGAGAACCTACAGAATCTACAGAGGAAGATAAGTTAGCAAAGCAGGTAAATGTGAACGTAGGTGAGGATTACAGTAAAGCATATATTTCTTACACAACTCTTGGAAAGACAGATTCCAAAGTAATTTTAACCAACACAAAAACAAAAGAACAGACAGTTGCTATAGGAACTAATTATTATTCCTATCTCACAGGAAAATATATGCACAGAGTTGTGGTAGAAGGATTAAACGCAGGAACAAAGTATACTTACAACATTGGAAGCGGCATATACAAATTCTATGGAAGCTTTACAACACTTCCGGAAGAAGGTAGCAAAGCTACAGCTAAATTTGCATACATTGCAGACCCGCAGATTCAGACAGCAGAAACATCAGAGGCATTTGGAGCAACCTGCAGTGAATTAAATAAGTATAATGACCTTGGATTTATCTACATGGCAGGAGATATCACTGACAATGCAGAAAACACAGAACAGTGGAACGGATTATTTAAAAATAATGGAAGCTTTAAAAATGCAAGTCAGAAATTATTTGCAAATAATCTAATTGCAGTAACTCAGGGAAATCATGATAAGAACTTTGATAAGTCTACCTTATCTGATTACATCAACACACCGGCAGAAGCAGGAAACCTGGTATATTCATTTGACTACGGTACCGTAAAAATGATTATACTGAATTTGGAAACAGCAAAAAATAATGAAGAAGTTATGCAAGAGCAGAAAGCATTTCTTGAAAAAGAAGTGGCAGTAGCGAAAGCCGCAAACCAGTGGACAGTAGTAGGGTTCCATAAATCAATTTATACAGGAGCATCCCATATTGTGGACAGCGATGTAAAAGCAGCAAGAAAATACTGGGGACCAATTCTTGCCCAGTTAGATGTAGATTTGGTATTACAGGGACATGACCATGTATATTCCAGAGGATTTATTGAAGCAGACGGCTCAGACGCACAGATGGAAACCACAGAAGACGGAGCATATGTCAGCAAAGAAAACACACCATTGTATGTAGTGGGCGGACATGCAGGCGGATTGAAATGGTATTCCCAGAAGAGTTATCCGGTAGAAGACGGAGATCCATTACTTCCAAACTATGCTTTCCTTGATAAGAACTCTACAGATGACGGAAGCGACGTGAAAAAGGAACAGGTATATACCATCTTTGAAGTTACGGAAGATACTTTAACAAGTACTACTTACATGATGAAGTATGATTCAGAAACAGACAAAATTACAACACAGCCTTATGTATATGACACTTATAAAATTACAAAAGCAAATTCGGAAATAACGAAAGAACCAACCAAGATACCAAGTGTAACAGTGGCACCGAGTGTAGAACCAACAAAAGCGGCGGAAAAAGTTGATATTGCTAAGGCATCCGTAAGCAGGGTAAAAGACGTTGTATACACAGGAAAAGCCGTAAAACCAACCGTAAAAATAACATACAATGGAGCAAACTTAACTTTAAACAAAGATTATAAAGTTTCTTATAACTCCAATAAAGAAATTGGAAAAGCATCTATTACAGTTACCGGACTTGGAAGCTATACAGGAACAAGCAAAGCAAGCTTTAACATTCTTCCAAAGAAAATCAGCGTCAAGAAAGTGACATCTTCTGCGGCGAATAAGGCAGAGGTTTCATGGAAGAAGACAAGTGGAAAGATTAGCGGATATGAAGTAGTTTACAGCTCAAGCAAGACATTTAAGGCAACAAAGAAAAAGACAACGAAAAGTACCTCTATTACATTAAAGTCTTTAAAGAGTAAAAAGACATATTATGTAAAGGTGAGAGCTTACAAAACAGTTTCCGGTGAGAAAATTTACGGTTCTTACAGCAAAACAGTAAAAGTTAAAGTGAAATAATTAAAATAGTATTGACAATCAGAAAGAAAGGTAATATATTACTTATTAAAGGTAATGTATTACCTTTTTTGTGCGCAAAACAATTAGGAAGGAGTGAAATCATGAGTAATCTGGAAGAACTTATAAAAGGAGAAACACTTGATTTTCGGGGAATTGAGAGTTCATTTTTTCTACTGGGACTGATTAGTGCATTTGAAAATCGCTATCAGGCGAAGGCAGATAATTTTTTTGAGGAAATCAGTTGGAAACAGTTTTTTGCGATTATATGCATTAACCTGTGCAAGGAGAGTCCTACGATTAAAGAGTTGGCGGAAATCATGGGAAGCTCCCACCAGAATGTGAAGCAGATTCTAAACAAGCTGGAGCATAAGGGATATATAAAGACGGTATTAGATAAGCACGATAAGAGAAAGCAAAGAATCATATTGACGGAAAAGACAAGAGCTTTTTGTGAGGAGCATGACAAGGGAAGCAAGACAATTGTTAAACAGATTTTTGAAGGAATTGACGAGAAAGATATTGGAATGCTCATCAAAACATTATTGCAAATGGAAAAGAACTTGGAAGAAGTAAATTAGAAAGGAATGAGAAGCAAATGAAAAAGGTGGCAATTTATCAGAGTGGAACAGGATTTACAGCAAAATATGCAGACTGGATTGCAGAGCGATTAGGATGCCAGGCAAAGGAGTACAAAAGTGTAAATCCAACGGAGCTAGCTGAATATGACATGGTCATTTATGGTGGATGGATTATGGGAGGCATGGTATTTGGATATGACAAGATTAAGGAAATGAATCTCAAAAATGTCATTGTATTTGGTGTTGGAATTACCGTTCCAAGTGATGAGGTGGCAGGGAAAATCGCAGAGCAGAATCAGATTCCAAGAGATCGATTCTTTTATTATGAAGGGGGATATGCCCCGCAAAAGTTAGGTTTTATGAAGAAGATGATGGTGAATATGGTTAAGAAATCCCTCGAAAAGAAAGCAGACAAGACAGCAGATGACTTACATATGCTGAAAACCTTTGAAGGTGCAGATAACACAAGCAAAGAGGCAATCGAGGACTTAGTTGCGTATTGCATGAAATAGTGATGCATTGGAAAGCGGGGGAAATAGAACATGAATAAGAAAAAGGATATTTGGGCAATTGTAACCATGATATGTATGTGCGTTACATCCATCTGTGGGATTATATCCATGAAATTTAATTACGCACATGATTTTATCAATCAATACGGTCATAATGTGAAAATATTTGGTTATGGAATCTATGCAAATGACAGCTACTTTAAGGCACCGATTTCCATTGGTACGGACTTTTGTATTTTATTAGTAATGCTTCCGCTGTTTTTATATACGTATTTGCAATATCGGAAAAAGGCGGATACAATTTCTGAATTGAAGTTAATTTCTGTGTATGCGGTTGCGTTTTATTACGCAGCAAGTATTGCTTTTGGCGTTACTTATAACCAGATTTTTCTTGTGTATGTACTTTTATTTACCTGTTCTTTATTTGGCATGTTTTCGCACATTAAAAAAGTATATGTGACACAAAAGATAAACGTGACAAAGGGGTTACAAGTATTCCTTGTTATTTCCGGGATTGCATTGATTGTAGCATGGTTGCCGGACATTATTTCTGCTATGTTGAAAGGCGGAACACTTCCTCTGATTGGGGTATATACAACAGAGATTACTTATGTACTTGATATGGGCGTTATCAGTCCTATGTGCTTTGTATGTCTGTATCTGCTGAAAAAGAATGATGGTTTGGGAGTGGTAATTATGGCTATATTGTTGAAAGCGTGTATTATTGTTGGAATTATGGTGATTCCGCAAACGATATGTCAGATGCTTTCCGGTGTGGAGCTTCCACTTCCGGCACTTCTTACAAAGGTACTTTCTTTTGTTGCTTTAGGGGGATTTGCTTTGTATTATAATCATAGGATGTACCGGGAATTAGAAAGATAATAAATATGGATTATGCTTGGTAGTTCATATCTAAAGAGGGTGTCAAAAGGTAAAACCATTGACACCCTCTTTGCGCTTCTTCTTTAATTTTTAAAAATAACGTTCCGATATTTATATAACGCAGTTAATAAAATACAGCCAAGTATTCCGCAGGAAATTACTTCCCCTGCTCCAACGGTCAGCATCATAAATGGTATGGAATCATCTGTCATGCCGTATCCAAAACGTAAAATCCATGGAATAAATAATGTATTGGCAACAATAGGCGGAACACATACAGCATACTTATACTTTCTTAGCTTATAAGAAATAAAGGCAGCCAGCAATGTGGTCAGACTTCCAAATACAATATCAATCAGGCAGGCACCTGTTAAAAGATTACTGATAAGGCATCCGAGAAACAGACCAGGAATGGCGGCAGGTGTAAACAGAGGAAGAATGGTCAGGGCTTCGGAAAAGCGAACCTGAATAACTCCACTGCTGATTCCAAGCGCAGCCGCAAAGAACGTTAAGATAACATAAAGAGCTGCGATGATAGCAGCCTGGGTGATAAAAAGTACATTTTTGTTTTTCATAAAATTCTCCTTTAGTTTTGTTTTAGGTGAGGAAGGTCTCGAACTCACCGGTTGACATGTTAAAATGCTTGAAGTTATAAGGACTCAAGCGATATAAGTATACCATGGGGATGGGAAAAGTCAAGGTTGAACTGTTACAAAAATGTGTTTTGGAGTGTTGACAATTATATGCGACAAAGGCTATAATGTTCTTAGAGAAAAGGTGCTACCGAATATACGGTTAGCCCGGTTAATTGGTATAAAAAATAACCGCTTAGTTTACCAGACAGGGCGGTTATTTTTCATGTGTTTTATCTTTTCCAACTGTATAGCCAAGTCCAAAAGCTGTCAGCACAAGACTGAAAACAGCAATCCGACCATCAATAGTCAACATTGGCAACACCCTCTTTCGTACAAATTTCCACAAAATAATATGTAGATATCTATATAAACAAAGGGTCACATAAAACCCTCCGGAAGAGGGCTAACCGCATACCCCATATTGGCAGCACCAGAATCAGTATAGCAGAGAAAAATGTGAGAAACAAGTAAAAATAATGGAAAATTAAGGAGAAGAAGCTGGAGGAACAGGCAATGATAATAACTGAAAGCATGGGGTATTTACTAAACACAAGTGCAAGATTGATTAAACGTACACTTGACAAAGAGTTAAAAAAATATAGTATTACATCATCGCAATGGGCAATTTAGAAATTTATCGAGCTTTTTTTGTTGCGTTTGGTGCCATGGAAGTGTTAACAAATTTAAGATATTTAATTAGAAAAAACGGGATAGAATTGGCTCGAAAACAACATCAGGAACTGCCAAAAGATATAAGTGACAGGCAAATGAAAGCAAAAGTAATATTAATGTTTGTCTTCGGATTATTGTTTCTGGTAAACGGACTCATTGCTTATTGCATGAGGAAAGTTAATTTCACCTATTTTATTGTAACATTATCACTTTTTTGCCTTTATGCTCTTGTTGAAAGCCTTTACTATAGATATTGGAAAACCTTTGGTTTCTTTTTCCTTAGTGCAATGGTCTTTCTGGTTTTTTGTATTTAAAATGGAACTGAATTTCCGATACCATTTAATGAATCATCTTTGAGGCTTGCCAGGCACAGCCCCGAATAACTACAGAAGCTTCCGGAGCTGTTAAAAAGTTTGCTCAGGAAGCTTCTGTAGTTATTCGGGGCGTCCCTTCAACCTCAAAAGAGTTAACTTATTACGAGAATATTAATGCTACAAACTTGAGCCTCATTAAAGTATATGATATGATAATAAATAGGAATTTAAATAGATTTTATCAATAATTACAAAAGGGGAGCGAAATAGGAAATATGAGGAGAAAATCAATCAAAGGGATGTTATCTGCGGCGTTGGTTCTTACTATGGTTATGCCGATGCAACCGGAAAGAGAAGTTTATGCGGCAAATAATGAAATTCAATATGAATTTAGCGGAGAGGATGCGGCAACTCCGGGATATGCCCAGGGAAAGGTGACATTTACAGCACAGTCAGCAGGAACTTACTACTTGTACTGGGCAGATGATACCAAGGCATTAGATGGTTATTATGAAATTGCTGACCTGGAAGTAAAAGCAGGGGAAAGCAAATCTTTTACCTTCGGGTATCACACAGCGATTCCGGCGGATGCCACCAAGATAATTGTCACCACCGGCAAATCAAATTTAAATGTGAAGGATGCAGCAGCGGTTTACGATATTCCAAGCAGCAAACAGCTCACTGGCGGAGCCGGTAATCTGCTTTATACCTTTAATTCGTATTCAGATGTTCATATTGATACAGAGGTATATTACACCAATTGTCAGAAAAACTGGAAGAATGCCTTAAAGTATGCAGTAGATAAAGATACAGACTTTATTATTTCCGCAGGTGATGCAGTGACCAATGCAAAAGGATTTTCGGAGGAATGGGATGTGTATGAGAAGATTTTAGCAGAGTCCGATTATACCAATCCAGTTTGGGAAACTAATGGAAATCATGATATGCGTGACGAAGCCACTATAGATGGAACTGCTGTAAAAGAAGGGATTAAAACCTATGATTACAAGGGAAATCTGGCATTTAACAAGGCAACCGGAACAGACAGTACCGTTGCAAATTTAAATGCCAATAAACCATACTATTACGTTGTAGAGCAAAATACCGGTGATGTATTTATTTTTATGGCACTGGAAAATGGATATAAACCGGCGAACCATGATAACTTCTCAAAGGAACAAATTGAATGGTTGAAAGATTTATTGGATACCTTTTACGGAACAGGTGTAAACGTATATATTATTGAGCATGCAACTTTTCAGGGCTATGGACCGGGAGATGTGTGGAAGGCAAATGGCGATGGCTCTTTTAGTTCTTATTACGGGGGACATATGTATGCAAATGGTATGAAAACCTCCAATGGGACAACGATTTCCGGCAGGGAGCAGAATACCGCATTTAAGGAAATTCTGGATACCTATAAGGATGTAATCTGGATGTCAGGACATACTCATCAGGATTTTGCGCTTGGGAATAATTACTGCAACGAAAATGGAACGGCCTGCAATATGATTCATAATCCCGGTGTGGTTGGAACTACCTATCTTAATGAGAAGGGTGAAATTGAATATGACAGTAGTTCATCAGCCAGTGATGGTAAAGGACTGAATTCCCAGGGATATTATGTGGAAACTTATGAAAATGCTGTGGTATATTATGGGGCGAATTTAACGGAAGAAAAAATTTATCCGGAATATTGTTATATTATGGAGGGGGCCCGTGCTTCTAAACCAATTATCCTTTCGGAAACAAGAAAAGCAATAAGTCCTTCCTACGAAACTTTAGTTCCACAAAAAGAAATTATTTCCTCGGATGCCACTTTAGAGGAGGCTCTTACACTCACTAAAAGTATGATGGAAAAATATTATGCTTATGCGTCTTATGACCAGTACCAGAACTTAAAAAAATATTATTATCAATATAAGAATACTTCGACTGTTGATAGAACAAAAGCAGTGGAAGATTTGAAATATGCCAGTGGCCAGCTTTATGCGGTCATTCATAAAAATGTTGCTGGTAATGAAAATACTCATTTCGCATTATGCTATTATAACAAAGGTGTGCACGCCTGGACTGATGTGGATGAATATTTTACCAGAAGGGCAGATGGACTTTACGTATATACATATACGGCACAAAACACCAATGAAATCAATGTAAATGTTTATGACACCACTTCGGCATCTTACAATTGTATAGGAGAAAGTACGAGTGTGACTTTTGCAGATGGTCTGTCTCAGGAGTATACTCTTACAGCTCCGGTAAGTACTAGGGGAAAAAGCATTACAATAAAAGATATGGAAGTGGGAAATAAGGTGACATTTTTATATGATTCTAATTTGAATCACCTGACAATTACCTGCTCCACAACCTCTCCTACCCCAACGGTTGGTGGGGCTGTAACAGGGGAGTGTGTTTATTATGGAAGCTACCCCCAGACAGAGATTACAGAAATTGTGGATTGTGATGTTTACAAACAATTGCAGAGTGTTACCGGATGGGATGACAATGGAGATACCACCATTGGAACAGAAAAATATCGCAGAATAAAGAAAAAAGATGCCACAAGTACTGCAAATTCCTATACTTGGGAAAATGATAATGTATATCATTATTTTAAATATGAACCTATTGAATGGCGTGTATTGCAGCAGAAGGAAGGGGAAATTATCCTTGTTTCGGATGTGATTCTGGATACACAGAAATTTAATCAAAAGGCGAGGGCAGCTACATGGGAAAACAGTACCCTGCGAAGCTGGCTAAATGGCCTTGGCGCAACTGAAAATACAGCAGGAATTGATTATAGTGAAACAGGGTTTCTTCATACAGCATTTACCCGCGAAGAACAGGAGAAGCTGCTTTCGAAAGAAGATAAAGTGGAATTGCTTACAGAAAGCCAAGCCACAGGAAACTGCAGGGGTAGTGATTATGCAAAGGCAATGGGAGCAGTCCAAGACGCACAGGGATTTCATAATTGGTGGCTTGCCACAAGTGGAAATACGGAGCTTACAGCAAGATATGTACAAGCAGATGGAACGATGTATGCAAAAGGATATTCTATTGCGTATGCCGGAAATGGTGTGCGTGTAGCAATACATTTGGCTTCTGTTCCTGTAAGTCCAAGTCCTTTTGTAAGTTTAACCGTAACACCAACGGTAACAGAAGAGCCAACCGTAACCGCAGAGCCAACGGTAACAGAAGAGCCAACCATAACCGCAGAGCCAACGGTAACGGAAGAGCCAACCATAACTGCAGAGCCAACGGTAACCACAGAGCCAACGGTAACGGAAGTACCAACAGCAACAGAAGCCCCAACAGCCACCGTAGTACCAACAGCAACAGAAGCCCCAACAGTTACAGAAGTGGCAACTGCGACCCCAACGGCTACTGCAGTACCATCAGCAATTGCAACACCAACAACAATGCCGAAATCAACCCCAATATCAGTGCCAACGAAAGCACTGCGGCCAACGGCGGCACCGACAAAAGTTCCCACAGTAAAGAAAGGAACTATTTATAAAGATAAAAAGACAAAAGCTGTATACAAGGTTACAAAGGCAGGAACGAAAAACAATGGAACGGTTCAGTATGTAAAACCAACCAGCAGTAAAGTGACAGCAGTAACCATTCCCGCAACAATTAAAATCAAGGGAAGTACTTATAAAGTTACTTCCATTGCTGACAAAGCATTGCAGAAAAAAACAAAACTCAAGAAGGTTGTAATCGGAAAAAACGTGTCTGCAATTGGTAAAAATGCATTTTATGGCTGTAAGAAACTAAAAACAATTCAGATTAAGACAAGTAAACTGACGGCGAAGAAAGTCGGAAAAAATGCATTTAAGGGAATTTATAAAAAAGCAAAAATTAAAGTTCCGGCCAAGAAGCAAAAAGCCTATAAGAAAATTTTGAAGACAGCCGGGGTAGGAAAGGAAGTTAAGATTACAAAATAAATGCCCAAAGTTCTGCATGAAATAAATTCTATCAGAATATATTAGATAACAGAGCGAAAAAATGAGGTGGCATTTTGGAAATTTATATTGTGAGAATCGGAGATACCATAGATATCATAGCACAAATGTTTGGCACGGCTGCATGGAAACTGGCAGAAGACAACCAGATTCCTTATCCTTATGCCTTGGCGGTGGGGCAGGCACTTTTAATTTTATATGATACGGAGACAACAGGAACCTATCCGCTGGTGGCAAATGGGTATGCCTATCCATTTATAGATGAACTGGTATTGGAAGAAACACTTCCCTTTCTAACGGAAATATCGGTGTTTTCTTATGGATTTACGGTGGAGGGAGATTTGGTATTTCCACAGGTGGAAGACACCCGGATTTTAAACGGCGCGGCTCAGTTTGGAGTGGCGCCGATTTTAACACTGACACCTTTGGATGAAACCGGAAGATTTAATAATAATTATATTAGCATCCTGGTGAATGACAGTGCAGTAAGTGACCGGCTGTTAGAACAGTTGCTGACCGTTATGGAGGGTAAGGGATATGCGGGACTGGATATTGATTTTGAGTATATTCTTCCCGGGGACAGAGTACCTTTTGCAGAGTTTGTAGAAAAGGCAAGAATATTTATGAACGAGAATGGATATTCGGTATCGGTGGCGTTGGCACCGAAAATTGCTGCTGACCAGCCGGGATTATTATATGAAGGAAAAGATTATGCTCTGTTGGGGGAAGCAGCTAACAGTGTGTTGCTGATGACTTATGAGTGGGGATATACTTATGGACCACCTATGGCGGTGGCACCATTGCCAAATGTCAGGCGGGTGGTGGAATACGCCGTGACAGAAATTCCTGTAGAGAAAATAGATTTGGGAATACCGAATTATGGCTATGACTGGCCGTTACCTTTTGAAAAGGGGATAACTGCAGCAAAAACCATAGGGAACAGAGAAGCGGTGGATATAGCCATTGCTTATGGAGCTGAAATTCAGTATAACGAAACCGCACAGGCTCCGTATTTTCATTATATAGATGAACAGGGCACGGAGCATGAGGTGTGGTTTGAAGATGTGCGGAGTATGCTGGCGAAATTCAATTTAATCAAAGAATACAATTTAAGGGGATGCGGTTACTGGCAGTTAATGAAATTGTTTCGAGCCAACTGGCTGCTGTTAAATCATGAATTTGAGATACTGTAACAGTTCTGCCTTACTGGTTGGAAGGACGCACATAGACGGTGCAACTTCTTCCTTGGAAGGCAGAGGCAACGCAAATACGAACTAACTGTCAAGGGCGGCTAAGACGTTCCCGAGTGCTGTCACGCCTAAGCCGCCCTAGACAGTGGATTTCGTATTTGCTAAAAACGCCTCTTAAATTGCCTTTCAAGGAAGAAGTTGCATCGTCTATGTGCTGTTCTTTGAAACCGCTAAATCGTAACAATTCAACTTTTATGCCGTTTGCCATGTACAGCCCATGAGAGGGACAAAATCTTCCCAGACAGGCAATCAGGAAATGTTTTTAGTGGAAGCGAAATCCAATTCTTAGGAAACACTTGGTGAAGAGCCATAAGGCGATAAACCTAGTGTGCCTTAGAATTTAGTTCGTTGGAACGCTATTTCCGCCTGTCTGGGAAGATTTTGTCCCTCTCATGGGCGTCCTGTTAACTATCAAGGCTGAACTGTTACGAGATACTGTAAATATAGAAAATTCTTATGGCAAACATTCGAAAAATGTTGTAAAATAAGAGTACTATATCAATATTAACTTAAGGAGAAAGCTTATGAAAAATGAATATTATGATTTTATAAAAATATTCGTTAAAAAGTTAATAGATAGTACTTACGAGAAGGATAATAACGTAGTTGTTGTCAAGCATTATAACACGTTTGAAATTACAAAAAATGATATAGACAGACTGGCAGCAGAGTATGGCAATGATAATTATACGGTATTTTACCGCAAATTTCACGGGGAGGAAATGCCAGATGCCTATGACCCGTTTTTATATATGATACAGCAGATGTATCGGAAATATTATAGTGAAAAGAGTATTGAAGAATTTTTGGATTTCTTTGATGTATATAGTTTGCAGAAATCGGTGTTCAAAACTTATATAGAAAGTTCTTTATGTATAAGAAATGAGGATTTGATTTTAAGTGAAGTAAAGCAGGAAAGAGAAATTTTGTTACAGACCGTAGTACGGATATTACTTAAAATTTCTTCAGAACACCCGATTCTTCTTTGTATTAATGATTTAGACAGAGCTTCGAAAGCAACCATTAAGGTATTGAACTGTTTGTTGAACAGCCCGGAAAATGGCAGAATTCTTGTGGTTGCCGCCTACAATGATTTGCGCAGCGTGCTTCCGCATGTTGCAAGTGTCTGGGAGCAATATATTAAACGCCTGGAAAGCAAAAACAGTATTGTTGATACTTCTTTGTATAATATGCCTTTAGTTCAGGAAAGTAGTGGGATTTTCCGTTTTCATGCAGAAAATATTGATGAATATATTATCAAGTTGAAGAATATGTTCCAGATGTTTGAATTTGAACAGGCCACGTATTATTTGGATATTATATACAAAAAGCTGGAATCAGAACGGTTGAACATTGGTGATATGGAACGTTTTGAGATAATTCAGATTTATGCCAAAATATCTATTTATTCCCAGAATATTGCTAATGGATTGCTGCTCTGTAATTCTTTGAATGAAATATGTAAAAGACATGATTCCTTCCGTATGCATTATGACTACAATTATTTGCTGGGGCTAACCCAGGTTTACAATACAAAACTTCATATGGCAAAAAAGTGTGCTGATATGTGTTATAAGCTGGCGGAGGAGAAAGAACAGGAATTTCTTATGTTTAAGGCAAAAATGCTGAAACATATGGCCAGTATGTCAGGATGGCATAATATTATGTTTTGCGCCAATGATATTCCCACTGACCAGGAGCTTTTAGACAATTCGGTGAAGTATGAATATTTTAATCATTTGGCCCATACTTACATTTTTGCATTTGACAACGAAGTTGATTGGTTTATGCCAATACAGGAGATTGAGCAGAAAATTGCTCATTTTCAACAGGGAATGGAGATTGCAAGCCGGATTGGAAATCGCTCTTTGATGACTGTAGGATACCGGAAGAATATTATGCTTTCTTCTATTAGTGGTGCTTTTGAAACTACTACATATTATTATGGAAAGTTGTATGACCTGGTAGGGGATTCCAATCCGGTGAAGGCAGCAGATATTTATAATGGTCTTGGTTATAATTTGTGTGCCATAGAAAAACATGAGGAGGCTAATGCATATTATAATAAGGCACTTAATATCTATTATAATTTTGGAATGATAGATTATGTGGGTGAAACATTATACAACATGTCGTTGAATTGTATTTTGGGCAATGATTTTCAAAATGCTTATGAATATTTACAGATGTGTGTGAAAATCGTGGATGTTCTTCATTTGAATAATTTGAGAGTATGTAACATTTCGAAGGTGTTTGGTCTGCTTGCTTTATGCAGTTACCGTCTTGGGTTGTATTATAACTGCCAGATGTATTGTGACAATACATTGTTGTTTTTGAGTCATAAGCTGACTTCTTCAGAAAATGAGCCGGATAACATTGATCCGTCTTATACGGTATGTGATGATGATTTGTTTTTATGCTATTATACAACCGGACTTTTAGAAATGCAGAAAGGAAATTTAAGTAAGGCAATGGATTGCTTTAATAGTGCCGAAATCTATGTACTCCGTTCTGTTGGATATCAGTTTTTTAGTTATGTACAGTATTATATGGCCAGGGCAGAGTTGTACAGAAAGATTGGGGACGAGAATAAAGCCTTAGAAGAGCTGGATACAGCATATGCATATGCAGAAAAGACAAATGCTCATAAAAAAATGGAGCTTATCCGGATGGTCAGAGAAAAAAGAGAATGGAAGCCGGAGAAGTATAATTTAGCCCTTTCTAATTTGACGATGGAGGAAATCGGTCATGCCACAGAGCAGGCAGGGATTAATAAAGATTATAAAGAAATAAAGAAACAGATGAATTTTCTAAGCGTGTGGCAGAAAATTGTAGATATTACAGGAAAAGAAAGAGATGAATTGATTTTAAATGCATTAAATTCCTTTACGTTGAATTTTGGTATTGACGCTATGGTATACATCAGTTATAAAGAGGAAGTACCTAAGATATGCTTTAATAATACGAAGCGTATATTGACAGAAGAAAATATAGAGCAGCTTGCAAAATATTTCAATAAACACCGTACGGGTTTTGTGGCATCTAAAATGCGTAAGGATTATAGGGAGTATGAAAAGGTGCTTTCTGTTTTCGGATTAAATGAAGTATGTTCCATGGTAGCCCTTCCATTTTATGTGGATGAAAAGCTGGATAATCTGTTTATCTGTTATATTATGATGAAGGATAATTGGAATTCTCCAATCAATAAATATATGCTTGACGAAAATGATTTTAATGTATATTCATTGGTATTGGAGCAGCTGGTGAATGCTATCAGTATGTTAGACAAACAGCAGGAGATTAATAAAATTAATGTTCAACTGGAAAATGCCGCAGTAAAAGACTATCTGACTTCTCTTTGGAACAGGGATGGTTTTTTTGCCAATATTCATAAGCGTGTGGAAAGTGCAAGAAAGAAAAATGTAAAATTGGATTTGACCGTTCTCTATGTTGATTTGGATAATTTCAAATACTATAATGATACGTTTGGTCATGATGTAGGTGATTTGGTTTTAAAGGAAATATCTAAAATTCTGATGAACCAGACAGAAAATGAAGGATTTGCCACCAGATTCGGCGGTGATGAGTTTTTGCTTATTTTAGAACACGCAGATGCAGAGAAAGCCATGAAAAAGGCAAGAGAAGTTTTAAAAGCCATTTTGGATAAGGAGGCTTTTGTGAAGGAAATCCAAGAATTCCTGGGAAGGGAAGATATCGTAATTCCAGAAGGAAAAAGGGTATCCTGCTCCATTGGTGTGGCACCGGTGTCAGAAATAAAGGATGACAACGATATTTCTAAAGCGATTAAGCGGGCAGACGAAGCGTTGTATGGAATCAAACATTCAACGAAATGTGACTGTAAACTGGCAGAAGAACCGAGAGAGTAATTGGGAAATTCAGTTTTATGTATAAATTCTTTCGGATAGGGCAAGAATAAGAATGTGAAGTGAAAATGCCATAGAAAAAGAAAAAGCACATGATGATTTACAAAAAAGTAAATTGTCATGTGTTTTTTCTTTATAAAACAGGAATCATGAGAATATCCGGAGGAAATCACATGGAACATAGAAGAAACAGATTTGATGTAAGAAGGAAATTAAGAAGCCTTGTAAGAATGAGTCTTGGTACTGTGCTGTATGCAGCAGGAATCAGTCTTTTTTTAGATCCAAACAGTCTGGCGCCGGGCGGAGTAGTGGGAATCTCTATCATTTTAAATCGTTTTTTAAACATTAGTACAGGAACCTTGTATCTTATGATTAATATTCCTATTCTTTTGCTGGGGCTGAAAAAACTGGGCGGAAAATTCATATGGAAAACTTTGTATGTGGTGGTGCTGAATACTATTGTCACCAACGTTTTTGCTTATTTAGAACCTGTTACCAGAGAGCCTCTTCTTGCCGCCATAGCCGGCAGTATTCTCTTAGGTGCCGGAATAGGAACTGTGTTTAAAAGCGGAGCTACCACCGGTGGAATGGATATTATAGTAAAAATTTTGCGCAGAAAATATAAGCACATAAAAACAGGGAGTCTGTTCCTTATGGTTGATGTGACGGTGGTGGCAATATCGGGACTGGTGTTCCGAAATTTTAATACAGCAATGTATGCCTTAATTACGGTGGTACTTACCGGAAAATTTATTGATTTTATTTTATATGGCGGGGACGAAGCAAAGCTTATCTTTGTGGTCAGTGACCTGTCAGAGAGAATTTCAAAGAATATTATTGATAATGTAAAAACCGGAATAACCCTGCTGAAAGGTCAGGGAGCATACAGCAATAAAGAAAAAGACATTATTATGTGTGTGGTAAGAAAGCAGTCGGCACCAAAAGTGTTAGAAATTGTAAAGAGAGAAGATGAAAATGCTTTTGTAATTGTAAGCAGTGCAACAGAGACTTTTGGGGAGGGGTATAAGGATTTCTTTCGGGAGGAATTATAAAGATTTTATATTGTGTTTAAAACAATATTATGCTATACTAATTAAGTCAAAAATTATTTCAATCGAAATAAGAGAATTCCTAAGAAAAAAGACAGATTTTCTTCAGCCTTGAAAAGGCAGAAGCTTAATAGTATACTGAATAGAAAAGGAGCGGTTTTTACAGGATGGCAAAGAAAACACAGAATTTAAGGCCAGATGTAGTACTAAAGAATTACTGGAGCAATAATGAGCAGTTTGCAGATTTATTTAATGCAGTTTTGTTTGATGGCAGGCAGGTTATCAAACCGGAAGAACTTAAGGAAGTGGATACGGAGGAATCTTCAGTATTAGAACACAGAAAATACGCTGAAAGTATTCAAGTCTCCAGAGATAACATCAAGATACAAAAGAAATCAACTGTATATGGGGTACAATTTGTACTGCTTGGTTTGGAATCTCAGGAGCATATCCACTATGCAATGCCGATGAGAGTGATGGGGTATGATTATAGCGCATATAAAAAGCAGTATGATAGCAATGCAAAAAAGTATAAGACAGCACAGGAACTGGAGGAAGACGAATATCTGTCGAAAATGAAAAAGACAGATAAGTTTATTCCAGTTATAACAACAGTTGTTTATTATGGTGAGAAGCCTTGGGATGGAGCAATATCACTTCATGGAATGTTGGATATTCCAGTGGAAATGAAAACATTTGTAAATGATTATAAAATGCGACTGGTGGAGGCAAGAGAAAATAAACTGAAACTGCATAATATAAATAATAAAGATTTGTTTTGCTTGCTTGAAATTATTCTGGACAAAGGAAGTCCGTTGAATAAAACAAGAGAAAGAGCTATAGAATATGCAAAAGAACATAAAGTTGACAAGTTTGTGGTTATGACAGTAGCAGGTGCAACAAATTGTAAGATAGATTACAATGCGTTATATAAGGAAGGAGATGCCAATATGTGTACATTGTTTGAGGAAATAGCAAAAGAAAGTGAAGTAAAAGGAAAAATTGAGGGAAGAGCAATTGAAATTGTAGAAACGGGATATGAATTCGGATTTTCTGAAAATGACATTTTGGAAAGGTTACAGAACAAATTAAATATACCCTTACAAACAGCACAGGAATACCTGAAAATATTTGGAAAGCAAACGGTTTAATAGGAAAGAACATAAAAAATTCTTGAGTTTCCGCAAATTGTAATTACAAAATAAATATAATCTCTCCAAATGCCAATCTGCTATTTAAACAACCAGCTTAAGGCAAAGTTGACGGTACACAGGACGTTGTGTCCTGAACCAGAGTCTGACGCCCTCTTTTGCATACGATAGTATGCAGGAGATGCCTTTTGCTGGCTGGTAATGAGCCCTTTTAGGGCTGGTGCAAACCACTTGCTGGTTATGATTAGTGAGTTTTAACATCCGTCTTTTTTAAATAGAGTACGCTGAGCAAATAGAAAATTGCAATAAAAATAATGTTTGACACAATAAAAGTTACAAGGTTAAGTGATCTGTTAGGGTCGTTGGCACGCATACCAAGACTTAATAATGCATAAGGAATAAAATACCATATTCCCAGTGCGCTTGCCACCAATCCGGAAATTCCACCTACCAATGCAAGGCAAATAGGGACAGCAAAACTTCTTATGATAAGAGACAGGAAGCATTGAATTGTACTAATTGTGATTCCCCCAATGATTCCACAGACAATCCATTCTATAAGCTCTGGTGGTATAGGGGTTGAAAGTCCACAACAGAGTCCACTGATGATATAAAGTAACGTTGTCCAAAGTAATGTAATACTTGTCATTATTGAGCAGACGGCAATTTTGTTAAAGACCAAACGTGAGGCGGTGTTATGCACCATAACCATATTCCAGTTTGTTCCATTATGTTCAAGTCTCCACAGGTAGCTGGCATATACGCCAATGAGTGGCGGTAAAAAGAAGTAGCATAAAAACAAAGAATGCTGTGTCCAAAGAGAATACCACTCACTTTTCAGCACTTCCAAATTGTTTAAATAATTAAATGTTCCAATAAATGCAGAGATGGCAGGTAAGATAAGAAAGGCAAGCCATATTGGGGAACGCTTAATTTTAATATATTCTACAGGAAGAAAAGGTATGTTTATACGACTTTCGGAATGAGAGTCGGATTTCTTCCGGGTGTGTCTACTAAGAACAGAAAAAGAGTATCCGTCAGTATCTATATTGCGGAAAAGAACCCATCCACCATATAACAGTATGAAAAGCCATGCAATGATAAAAAACAAGGTGTTGTTTTCACCAGGCATATAATAATAGACAGCCTCTCTGGTAGAGGGATTCCAGTCCATTCCAACAAACATACATGCACCGTAATGTCCCCATGGAATAAGGCATTGAAGTAATTTCCACTGTGGTATGAACATCAAAAACAAACCGGCCATACTACCGCATAACCCTAAGCATAAGGCAACGGCCTGATTGGAAAAAATAATGGAAACTATCATTTGTAATAAAAATAGAATAAAACTAATGATAAACGTTTGAAAAAAGTACAAAGCATATGCCCAGATATCAGGTTTTCCATGATAGCCTAAACAGTTCCCTAATACAAGTATCATGAGCAATTGTGCAACTGAAAAAAATAGTATACAACAGAAACCATACATAATCTTTCCAAAATAAAGGCTGAATTTGCTCTGCATGGTTTCTAAAAGTTTCCAGCTGGAACCTTTGTGCTCTATGTCAATCAGACGACTGGCCAAAACAGCAAGAAAGGTAGGTATCATAATACTATTTAACATAGGAAGACTATAGAGAAGCATTAACCAGCCCTGAGGCAAGCATTTCTCATCACCTATGGCATAAATAGTCCAAAGGCATTGTACTACCAGTAAAGCCGTTATGATAAGCCATATACCACGATGCTTTGTTTTGCAAAATTCTAAATGTAAATGTTTCATAGACTTTCCACACCTCCAGTCAGGTTTAAAAAGATTTCTTCCAAGTTATTTCCCTGCTTTTCCAGGGATTTCATAGAGCCTTGAAAAACAAGTTCTCCATGATTTATGATGCCAACCATATCGGCCATTTGTTCTACTTCGCTGAGTAGGTGACTTGATACAATTACCGTCATTTGATGTGTTGATGGAAGATTTTTGATCAATTCTCGTATTTCCTGGATACCAGCAGGATCCAGTCCGTTTGTGGGTTCATCCAAAATCAAAATACGAGGTTTTCCAAGTAATGCCATTGCAATGCCAAGTCTCTGCTTCATACCGAGAGAATAGTGCTTTACCTTTTTATCCCGCTGTTCGTAAAGACGGACAGTTTGTAGAACTTTTGTGATTTCTGATGCTGGCACTTGTTTTAGCTTGGCAACAATCTGTAGATTTTCAAGTCCTGTCAGATGTCCGTAAAAGCTGGGACTCTCTATCAGGCTTCCGGTTTGCCGGAGTATAGAGAGACGATTTTTTTCGTTCATTTTTTTTCCGAAAAAGAAAATTTCACCGTCAGTAGGTTTCAGCAGACCTAATAAAAGTTTTATGGTTGTGGATTTTCCGGCTCCGTTGGGACCAAGGAAACCATATACGCAGCCTTCAGGAATCTGTAAACATAGATTGTTGACACGCACCTGGGAGTTATGTTTCTTGCTCAAATTTTTTGTTTCAATAATATTCTCGTTCATATTTACCCTCCATTTTATATTTTGAGTTGCTTTCTTTGATGAATTCATTGTATAAAAGCAACCTTACAAGAATATGACGCCTACCTTACATTTACCTTAAAATTCAAAAAGATAGTTACTTTAATGATAATTTTCGTTATAATTGAAGAAGAACAGATGAAAAAGGAGAAAAACCGTATGGACTTGTATGATAGTAGGATTTTATTGGTAGATGATGAAAAAGCGCTTTCGCAAATGGTGGAAGGGTTATTAATAAAGGAAGGGTATCGTAGAATTGATACGGCATCGGACTGTAGCAGTGCGAGTATGCTTTTGGCTAAAAACGAATATCAGATGGTATTATTGGATGTTATGCTTCCCGATGGAAACGGATTTTCGGTGTTTGAGGAAATGAAACGCAGGGGTACCAATTCTAAGACACCGGTCATATTTCTTTCTGCCAGGGATGAAGACCAGTCAAGATTAAAGGGATTGGGACTGGGTGCAGATGATTACATTACCAAGCCGTTTTTGCCGGAAGAACTGTTGCTTCGTGTAAAAGCAGTGCTCAAACGCACCTATAACATAGAAGAAACAGAGAAAATCGATAAGATAGGAAATGTGCAGGTGAATTGGAGTGAAGGAACTATTTGTACACCTACCCAGGATTACCTATTGACAGCAAAGGAATATACGCTATTAAAAAAATTGTGTGAAAACCGTGGTAGAATTTTGTCAATCAACGTATTGTGCGATACACTTTGGCCGGATGGAAGTTATGGTTATGAAAATTCCCTGATGGTACATATTCGCAGACTAAGGGAAAAGTTGGAGCCAAATCCATCGAAACCGGAACACCTGATTACAGTGCGTGGACTTGGTTATAAGCTAAAATAGATTTCATATAGGAGAAATAGGTAAATGAGAAAAATAGGAAAACTGGTACAGTATTTGATCGTGTTTACTGGAATGCTGGTCTTACTGCTTATTTTAAATATGATTTTTTTGTTTGCGCTGGGATATAAAACGCGTGAAACCACACCTTATCCCAACCCGGAACTTCTTGCGGAACTGTTGGAAAGAAAAGACGGAGACGGTTTTGTTATGCCACAAGAAGGGCTGGATATTATCAATGCCAATGATGGATTTGCCATGGTAATCGGAAATTCAGGGGATGTGCTTTGGGAATACAAATTACCGAAAGAATTAAAGCAGACATATACCATAAAAGATGTGGCTGTTTTTGCCAAATGGTATTTAAAGGATTATCCGGTGGATATCTATGTTATAGAGGAAGGAATTTTTGTAGTGGGACATCCTAAGGGAAGTATGTGGAAATATACGATGCGCCATTCTATCAGCACAATAAAGGGCTTGGTAAAGTATCTGCCATTTTTGTTGGTGACGGATGTGATTTTATTGTTGGTAATACCCTTTCTTTTACTGTACCGTAAAAGCTGGCGAAGGGAAATGGAACGGACTACATGGATTGCGGGCGTTTCACATGATATTCGAACACCCCTTTCGTTGGTACTTGGGTATGCTGATTCTATCAAAAATGAAAGTTCAGATGTAGAAATAGCACAAAAAGCAGAGGTAATCGAGGAACAGGCAATCCGCCTACGTACGCTGATTACCAATTTAAATACCGAAAATAAGCTTGCTTATGGTATGGGAAAATGGCAGAAGGAAAAGATTTTACTTCCGGCTCTGATAAGAGAGATTATGTGTGATTTGATGAATTGTAGTATGGGAGAACAGTATGAGCTAAAAATTGATATTCCGCAAGAGCTAGAGCAATTATACATTACCGGTGACAAAGAATTAATAAAGAGAATGTTGGAAAACTTGGTAAACAATTCAATTGCTCACAATCCACAAGGATGTTGTATTTCAATATCATTAAAAATGTGTCAGGTAGGTCCCATTATATGGTACGTGCTTGTAGTGTCGGATAATGGATGTGGTGCCGACAGAGCACAGCTTAGAAAGCTTCGCGCACCGTTGAGATTTGAAAAACTGTCAGAGCATGGAATTGGTACACGGCTGGTAAGGCGGATTGCAGCAAAGCATCATTGGAAAGTGCGGTTTCAGAATAATAAAAATGGGGGATTTTGCTGCAAAATAAAGATGCGAAAAAATTTTCTTGACAAAACATCTTGAAATGTTATGATAAAAGAAGCAAACAGCGATGAAAAGGACTAGTACGTGTCGAAAGCGTTCAGAGAGGGAATGGCTGGTGAGAATTCCCCGCGGCAAGCATGGAACCTGCCTTGGAGCTCTGTATGAAAATGCAGCGTAGCTTTGGCGTTAACAAAGAATGAGAGAACGTTGATACGTTAATTAGGGTGGTACCGCCGAGTCTTTCGGTCCCTTTCGGGGGATTGGAAGGCTTTTTTATTGAATAGGAAATTCCTCCGGATTTCCTATTCAATAAAAACACTCCGTGAGGATGCGCACGCGAAACTCTTTCTTGATGCAATCCCCCAAAAAACTTATATAAACTATAGAAGCAAAGGAGCAGACAAAATGGCGAAGGAAAAGAAATTAGTAGAAGCAATTACATCCATGGAGGAAGATTTTGCACAATGGTACACAGATGTGGTAAAAAAAGCAGAATTAATTGCTTACTCCAGTGTAAAAGGATGTATGATTATCAAACCGGCAGGATATGCTATCTGGGAAAATATTCAGAAATCTTTAGATCAGAAGTTTAAAGAAACAGGTGTAGAAAATTTATATATGCCTTTGTTTATTCCGGAAAGTCTTTTAGAAAAAGAAAAAGACCATGTAGAAGGTTTTGCACCGGAAGTGGCATGGGTGACTTATGGCGGATTAAATGAGCTTCAGGAAAGACTTTGTGTCAGACCTACCTCAGAAACATTATTCTGTGATTTTTATGCAAATGAAATCCAATCTTACCGTGACCTTCCAAAGGTGTACAATCAGTGGTGTTCTGTAGTGCGCTGGGAAAAGGAAACACGTCCGTTCCTTCGTTCCAGAGAATTTTTATGGCAGGAAGGACATACCGCACATGCCACAGCAGAAGAAGCTGTAGCAAGAACAGAGCAGATGTTAAACCTGTATGCTGATTTCTTAGAAAACGAACTGGCAATTCCTGTTATTCGTGGAAGAAAGACAGACAAGGAAAAATTTGCAGGTGCAGAAGCTACTTATACTATCGAATCCTTAATGCATGACGGTAAGGCATTGCAGTCCGGAACCAGCCATAATTTCGGTGACGGATTTGCAAAAGCATTTGGAATCCAGTATACAGATAAAGAAAATAAATTACAGCACGTATATCAGACTTCCTGGGGAATGACCACCAGAGTCATTGGTGCCATTATCATGGTTCATGGTGATAACAGTGGTCTTGTACTGCCACCTAAAATTGCACCAACACAGGTTGCAATTATTCCAATCCAGCAGAACAAGGAAGGTGTATTAGATAAAGCATATGAACTTAAGAGCCTGCTGGAAAAAGGATTTAAGGTAAAAGTAGATGATACAGACAAGAGTCCGGGATGGAAGTTCTCTGAACAGGAAATGAGAGGTATTCCGGTTCGTATTGAACTTGGACCGAAGGATATCGAAGCAAATCAGTGCGTAGTTGTCCGTCGTGATACCAGAGAAAAGATTGTAGTATCTTTAGATGAAGTTGCAGAAAAGCTTGCAGAAATCTTAGATACCATGCAGAAAGAAATGTTCGAACGCGCCAAGGCACACAGAGATTCACATACTTATGAGGCAAAGAATTACGAAGAATTCAAAGATACCATTGCAAATAAGCCGGGCTTTGTAAAGGCAATGTGGTGTGGTGATGTGGAATGTGAAAATAAAATCAAAGAAGAAACCACAGCAACTTCCCGTTGTATTCCATTTAAACAGGAACATATTGCAGATACCTGTGTATGCTGCGGAAAACCGGCGAAACACATGGTATACTGGGGTAAAGCTTATTAATAAAAAGGAGGCAGCATATGAATATTCTTGTAATTAACTGCGGTAGTTCTTCCTTAAAATATCAGTTAATCGATAGTAACAGTGAAGAAGTGCTTGCAAAAGGTTTGTGTGAAAGAATCGGTGCAGCAGGAAGTGTGCTGACACACAAGACAAACGATGGAAGAAAAGAAGTAATTGAAGAACCAATGCCAAATCACACCGTTGCAGTAAAATTGGTGATTTCTGCATTGACAGATAAAGAATATGGATGCATTAAATCTTTAGATGAAATCGGTGCAGTAGGACACCGTATTGTTCATGGAGGAGAGAATTTTTCAGAGTCGGTTATCATTACTGAGGATACCATCAAAGCCATTGAGGAATGCAGTGATTTAGCGCCACTTCATAATCCGGCAAACTTAATCGGTGTAAATTCCTGTAAGGAAATTATGGGCGACATTCCAATGGTTGCAGTATTTGATACGGCATTTCACCAGACTATGCCGGAGAAAGCCTATATGTATGGACTTCCATATGAATACTATGAAAAATACAAAATCAGACGTTATGGTTTTCATGGAACCTCTCATCAGTTTGTATCACAGCATGCAGCGGAAATGCTTAAGAAAGACATTAAGGATTTAAAGATTATTGTATGTCACTTAGGAAACGGCGCCAGCGTTACGGCCGTACAGGGTGGAAAATCCGTTGATACCAGCATGGGTCTTACACCATTAGAGGGACTTTTGATGGGAACCAGATGTGGTGATATTGACCCGGCAGTAGTGGAATTTATCTGCAAGAAAGAAAATTTAACAGTGGAAGAAGCATTGAATGTATTAAACAAAAAGTCCGGTATGTTAGGATTAACCGGACTTTCCAGTGATGCCAGAGATGTGGAGGCAGCGGTAAAAGAAGGCAATGAACGTGCTATTCTTACGGTGCAGTCTTACGCATACCGTGTAGCAAAATACATTGGTGCCTATACAGCGGCCATGAATGGTGTGGATGCCATCTGTTTTACAGCAGGGTTAGGAGAAAATCACAGACTGTTAAGACAGCGTGTAGCTTCTTATTTAGGGTATTTAGGAGCAGAGTTGGATGATGTAAGAAATGATGTGGCAGGAGAAGATGCTATTATTTCTACAGATACATCAAAAGTTGCTTTGCTGGTGGTACCAACCAATGAAGAACTTGCCATTGCAAGAGAAACAAAACGATTAGTAGAAAAATAATTGGAGGAAATCTATGAAGATCAAGCTGCCACAACAGGTAAGTTATATTATAGGAGAACTTGAGAAACATGGATTTGAAGCTTATGCAGTGGGTGGCTGCGTTCGGGACAGTATTTTAGGAAGAATTCCGGATGACTGGGATATTACCACATCTGCAAAACCTGAGCAGGTGAAGGAAATATTTCGGAAAACCATTGATACGGGAATTGAGCATGGAACGGTAACTGTTATGATTGAAAAGGAAGGTTACGAAGTGACTACTTACCGTATTGATGGGGAATACGAGGACAGCAGACACCCTAAGGAAGTAGTATTTACCTCCAATCTGGTGGAAGACTTAAAACGGCGTGACTTTACCATAAATGCCATGGCATACAGTGAAAAGTCAGGGCTGGTGGATGTGTTTGACGGGATTGGAGATATCAATAGAAAAATGATTCGGTGTGTGGGAAAAGCAAAAGAACGCTTTTCTGAAGATGCACTGAGAATATTACGGGCTGTGCGGTTTGCTGCACAGCTTAAGTTTCAAATTGAGGAAGAAACCAAAGAAGCCATAGAAGATTTGGCGGTGAATCTGCAGAATATCAGTGCAGAGCGAATTCAGACGGAACTGGTGAAACTTCTGGTATCAGCAGAACCGGAGCGGATTCGGGAAGCTTATGAATTGGGAATTACAAAAGTAATTCTGCCGGAATTTGATACAATGATGACATGCACTCAGGAAAATATCCATCATATGTATACGGTGGGAGAACACACTGTGCAGGCCTTAAAACAGGTGGAAAACAGTAAAATACTGCGTTTAGCAATATTGTTTCACGATATGGGAAAAACAGAAACCAAAACTGTGGATGAGCAGGGCGTGGCACATTTTTACGGTCATGCGGTAAAAAGTGCACAGATGTCAGAACAGATTTTAAGAAGGCTTAAATTTGATAATGATACTATTGGAAAAGTAAAGAAATTAATTGAGCTTCATGATCATAGACCATCTTTGAAAAAGTCCAGTGTGCGAAGACTGGCAGTGCAATCCGGTACAGAGTTATTTGAAGATTTGATTAAGGTAAAAAGGGCAGATACCCTGGCACAGAGTGAGTACCAGAGGGAGGAAAAGCTGGCATATCTGGACAGTATTTTGCAGTTATATCAGGAGATTATCCGGGATAATGAGTGCATTAAGCTAAAGGATATGGAGATTAATGGAAAAGATTTAATGGAACTGGGGATTCCACAGGGAAAAGGTATCGGTAAAATACTTGGTGAACTTTTTGAAATGGTATTAGAAACACCGGAGAAAAACCGGAGAGAGTTTCTTATAGATTATGTGAAGGAACATTATATTTAACAGAATTACAAAGGCAGGAGGGCATGGTATGAAAAGAAAGAAACTATTTGCATTATGTATGATAAGTTGTTTTGCCTTAAGTGGATGTGGACAGGCTGGCGGAACAACACAGGAGGAGACTTCCGAAACTACACAAGTGCAGGAAGAAATCAATGGGGACGAAACCGTAGAAAATGAAGCAACTGAGTCAGAGGAAGGAAGTGTGCAGGAACAGCAGGTTACAATCACTTGCCAGACAGAAAGCAATAGCGTTAACGCCCAGGACGGCAGAGAAATTTACACATATGAATATTCTTATCCGTTAGTTACCATTGCGGGAAATGAACAGGCTGCACAGGAAATTGCAATGGATCAGGAGAAACGTAAAAATGAATTTTTGGAAAGTTCCAAGGAAAATGAGAATTCCGCAAAGGAATTGTATGCTCAGATTGCGGAAGAAGAACAAAAGGAAAATTTTCAAATTTATGAAAATTACGGATATTACAATGTTGCGAGAAATGATTCCAGAGTAATTTCTTTTATAGCATCTACCTGGGCATATTTAGGCGGTGCTCATGGTGGTTCTTATTATGAGGGGGTTAATTATGACCGTAATACTGGAAAACTGCTTACCTTAAAAGATATTTTTGAAGATGAGGCAGCAGGTTTGGAAGAAATGAAGTCATATATTTTGAAACAGTGTGAATCTTCTTATTATCAAGAGCGTTTATATGACGATTACCAGAATGACATTGATTCAATTCTTACAGAGGAATTCTGGTATTTGGGCAAGGATGGAGTTCATGTAATTTCTAATGAGTATATGCTGGGACCTTATGCGGCAGGAAATTTTGAGTTTATTGTACCTTATACAGAGTTAAATGAAATAAAGGAAGAATATAAGCCGGAAGGTGCCTATATTTATCCGGTGCTTAATGGGAGCAATATTGAAACAGATTTAGATTCTGATGGAACTTCGGAAAATATTTGCTTTGACGTGAAACAGACAAGTAGCTGGATAACGGATGAAGATGGGGAGGATTATGAAGTGAGTGATGCTCCGGAGTGTACACTTACCATTAATGGTCAGGATGTTACAGGGAAGTTGGAGGAATTGGCGCAATATTATCTGGAATCTCCCTATGGATATTATTATGTGGTAGATTTAGATGATAAGGATGAGTATAAAGAACTTGCAATCTGCGATTGTGGTTTCAACGATTACAATGTAACCTATTTCTTTAGATATGCCAATGGGGAATTAAGTTATGTAGGGTCTCTTCAGGAAATAATAACTTCTGAAACATGTAATCTCTGGGGAGACGGCACTCTTAATGCCAAAGAACATTCGGAGTTATTAGAAACTATTGGTTTGGAATACAGTTATGTGTTGCAAAACGGTAAATTGCAAGTGCAGGAACAGGAATGGTATCCGGTGGATATCAGCAACCGCCCTGTAGAATACCAGAATCACGATATCCTAAAAGAGGTTACGGTATACACAGAAAAAAGCACTGACAGTGAAAAGAAAATACTTACTCCGTCCCACGGACCTGTAACATTTCCTGCAACGGACAACAAAGAATGGGTACAGATAAAAGCCCAGGATGGAACAATATATTTTATGCATATGAATAGCTTTATAGAAATTGACAGCGATGGAACAGCCGAAGATGCTTCCGAAGTATTTGCAAATCTGTTTTTAGCGGGCTAGTATATATTTGCGGTTCTAAATCCCCCCACATTTCCATAGTATAGAGTGAAGTAAAAAATAAAACTGTGGGGGGAATCTTTGTGAATGAAAAAGGAATCAATGTGCTGGAAGAATATGATTTAGATATAGGAGCTATACGGCGTGGCAGAGGAATGCTGCTGGTTGAAACGAATCAGGGAATAAAGAAGCTGGTGGAATTTAAAGGGACCACATCACATGTGGAGTTTCAAAATATGGTCCAGAAAAAAATCATGGACAATGCCGGTATGGTAACAGATGGTTTTGTGAGAAATAAAAATGGTGAATTGGTAACCCAGGATAAGGATAGCAAAAAATATGTGCTAAAAAATCATATAGAAGGTGCGGAATGCGATATCAAAAATCCTCAGGAAATTTCCGGAATGGTGAGAAATCTTGCCGGATTACATAAATATATGCAGTTGGAAGAAAGTAAATGTTTTCCTGTGGAGACACAGAATCTGCAAACACTGTGCACAGAATTTGAAAAGCATAATAAAGAGTTGCGGAAAATCCGCAGATACATTCGTACCCGAAGCCGTATTTCTGCTTTTGAAACAAAGTTTTTAAAAGAATTTGAAGTTTTTTATAAGGAAGGCGAGGAAGCATTAGAAAAATTAAACAGTTCTTCTTATCTGGATTTAAGTAGAGAAAGTATGTCAAAGGGGCTCATTTGTCACGGAGACTACAATTATCATAATGTAATTTTTACGAAAAATAAGACAGCCACTGTAAACTTTGAAAAATGTCATGTGGGAATCCAGATGGAAGATTTGTATGACTTTATGAGAAAAATCCTGGAAAAAAACAGCTGGGATAAAAGGCTGGGAAAAAGAATCTTGACAGAATACAGAAACGTACGTGAAATCAGTGATGCAGAACAGGAAAATCTGTATATCAGACTTTCTTACCCTGAAAAATTTTGGAAATTGGCAAATCAGTATTTTAACAGTAATAAGGCTTGGATTTCAGGAAAGACCGTAGAAAAGCTGGAAGCTGTATCTGCGCAGAACAGTAAAAAGCAGGAGTTTCTCAAAGAATTTATGGAAATGTGAGAAAATTTGAAGGGGGACCCTCCTTTTGTCATAAGGAGTGTCCCTTTATTAAGTACAAAAAGGAGAAATGTGTTATGAAAAGAAAAATTTTAGGAATCGTACTATGTATGGCGATGACAGGTTCAATGATTGCCTGTGGTAGTCCAGAAGAACCAGACCAGGAGGTGCTTAAGGTATCACAGGAAAACCAGGAGAATATAGAATCCACAGAAATGGTAGAACCCACCAAGGCGGTAGAAGTGGAAGAAGCAAGGGAATTATCCAAAGAGGAGTTGGACGAGCTTACAAAATTTGTTCAGCAATCTAGCAATTATGGTTTTCTTCTGTCCGAATATGATACTCCGGAGGATGTGGAACTTGGGGAGGTATTTCATAATGGAGCCGGCTTTTCAGAAGAGATGACTACCCAGGAAGTGGAAGCGTATTTAAAAGAATGCGATCAGGAAGAGCTTCTCACGGATTGTGTCAAGGTAACTGCCAACAATGTAGAAGAGTTATTACAGAAATATTTAGGTATTGGTCTGGCAGATATGCATACCAGGATGGACGGGGTTTATTTAGAGGATTATGATGCCTATTATCACGAAGCAGGAGACACCAATTACATATCATTTGTCTGCGAGAGTGGTCAGGTAAAGGGAGATATCTATACTGTAAAGTTTGTAAATGAATCAGAAGATGTTTCGCCGGTATATGCCGTGGAAACAACATTAAAAAAGACAGCAGAGGGATATCATTTTCTTTCTAATCGAAACCTGGAAGATTTGCAAAATAAGGGGACTATTGAGTCAGAGACCCAGGCAGTAGAAAATTCCTATACCATCGTAATTGATGCAGGGCATCAGCAAAAGGGGGATTCCTCCACAGAACCCATAGGGCCAGGGGCTACAGAAACCAAGGCCAAGGTGGCAGGGGGAACAACAGGCGTGGCATCAGGGCTGGCAGAGTATGAGCTGACACTGCAGGTTGCCTTAAAGCTTCAGACAGAGTTAGAAGCCAGGGGTTATCATGTAATTATGGTGCGAACTACCAACGATGTAAATATCAGTAACAGTGAGCGGGCAGCTATAGCCAACGATGCCAACGCAGATGCATTTATCCGGATTCATGCCAATGGATCGGAAAACAGCAGTGCCAACGGAGCTATGACCATTTGCCAGACAGCCTCCAATCCTTATAACGGAAATCTTTATTCACAGAGTAAGGCTTTATCCAGTGCAGTGTTAGATCATCTGGTATCCTCTACCGGATGTAAAAAGGAATCTGTCTGGGAAACTGATACCATGAGTGGAATCAACTGGTGCCAGGTACCGGCGACCATTGTAGAAATGGGATATATGACCAATGCAAATGAAGATGCTCTGATGGCGACAGATGAGTATCAGCAAAAGATTGTTACAGGAATTGCAGATGGGATAGAAGAATATCTGCAACAGTGATATCAAATTTAAAAAAATTTTCATTCCCTTTTTCCAAGAAGTATTATATAATGAGAAAGCAGAAAAAATGCATAGGTGAAAGAAATGGGAAAAAAGATTATTGAGATTATAAGTATCTGTGTACTGGCATGTATGCTTATGGGGTGTAATGTTAATAATAAGAATACATTACCGTCAGAGGAAAATGGGGATATGGTAACAGCAGAAGTTCCGGCTACAGAAGATGTAGGGGTGGTACTTTCTGTGGATACGGACAATAGAATTATCAGTTTGCAGAGCGTGACTACCGGAGAAAAACTGTTTCTTAATTACACCGGTGGTTGTGATGTGCGGGATAAATATAAGGAGATTATGTCCATCACTCAGGTGGAGCAGGGAGAAATCGTAGACTTTTCCTATGTGGCATCCAGAAAGAAAATGTATTCTCTGACTATTTCAGACGAAGCATGGGAATACAAGGAAGTAAGGAATTTGAAAGTGAATGAACCGCAAAGTATGATGTCAATTGCGGATGTGAAATATAAATATTCTGATATGCTGGTGATTCTTTCTGAGGGAGAAACAGCAATGTTGATGGATATTAATTCTGAGGATACTCTGATTCTTCGCGGTATCGGTAAGCAGGTCTGCTCTATTGTGATTGATAAGGGACATGGCTACGTGAAACTTTTAAACGCAGATTACTTTATAGGTGGCTGGGTAGAAGTGGGACAAGAAGCTGTGAAACCGGTAACAAAAGATATGATGTTAGTAGTTCCAGAGGGAAATTATACATTATCCATATCGAAAGACGGAGTAGGCGGTTCGAAAAGTATTACAGTAACAAGAAATGAGGAAATCACAGTAGATGTGGGTGATTTAAAGGGCGAAGAACTGCCATTAGGAAGTGTAAAATTCAATATTACGCCAAAAGAAGCAGTTTTGACCATAGATGGAAAAGAAATGGCACATAATGAAATTATCACGTTGAAGTATGGCAGCCATAAAATCAAGATTACCGCAGAGGGATATGAAACCTATAGTGGCACCTTGAAAGTGAAAGAAACTTTAAAAGAACTGGATATTGCATTAACATCGGCAGAGGAGAAGACTGACGTAACTCCTACGGCAAGTGCAGAGGTGACGCCGTCAGCACAAGTAACAGAAGAAGCGGCAGTGACACCTACAGTAAGTACAAAACCTTCTGTCACTCCGGAGGTAAATATCATTTCCGGCAGCGGTGATGGAACGGATAAAACCCACAGTAATGAAGCAAGTGGTGATGAAGAAGGAACATCTTCTGATTCTAATTCGCAGTCAACTTCCACAGGAAGTTCTAAAATATATATTACGGCACCAACAGGTGCAGAAGTGTATCTGGATGGTACGTACATGGGATTAGTTCCGGTTGATTTTGCAAAAACATCAGGAACACACACGATTACCCTTCGCAAAGAGGGTTACAAAACCAAGAGTTATACTGTCTATATTTCAGAGGGTGATACAGATGCTACGTATTCTTTCTCAGATATGGTAGAGAGTGATGATTAAACACATGGAGGTAAGAAAATGAGTTACAAAGAAATTTACAAACAGTGGCTGGAGAATCCATACTTTGATGAAAAAACAAAGGATGAGTTAAAAGCAATTGCAGGTGACGAAAAAGAAATCGAGGAGCGTTTTTATACAGAACTTGATTTTGGTACTGCCGGTTTAAGAGGAATTATCGGAGCCGGTACTAATAGAATGAATATTTATACTGTTCGTAAGACAACACAGGGACTTGCAAACTATATTTCAGGTGTGAAAGGTCAGGAAAAAGGTGTGGCAATCGCATATGATTCCAGACGTATGTCACCGGAATTTGCAACAGAGGCAGCACTTTGTCTTGCAGCTAATGGCATTAAAGCATATATTTTTGAATCACTGCGCCCAACACCGGAATTATCCTATGCCGTAAGAAAATTAGGATGTATTGCAGGTATTAACATTACAGCTTCCCACAATCCGCCGGAATACAACGGATATAAAGTATATTGGGAAGTTGGCGCCCAGATTACTCCGCCACATGATAAAGGTATCATGGACGAAGTAAAGAAAGTGACAGATTACAATCAGGTAAAAACCATGGACAAGAAGGATGCCGAAGCAGCAGGGTTATATGTTGTTATTGGTAAAGAAGTGGATGATGCTTACATTGCAGAATTAAAGAGCCAGGTAAAGAATTTAGATGCAATCAAGGCAGCACAGAAAGACTTAAAGATTGTATATTCCCCACTTCACGGCACAGGAAATATTCCGGCAAGACGTGTATTGAAGGAATTAGGTTTTGAAAATGTATATGTAGTAAAAGAACAGGAACTGCCGGACGGAGAATTCCCAACAGTAAGTTATCCAAATCCGGAAGCAGCAGAAGCTTTTGAACTGGGCTTAAAGCTGGCAAAAGAAGTGGATGCAGATTTAGTATTAGCAACAGACCCGGATGCAGACCGTCTTGGAGTTTATGTAAAAGATACTAAGAGCGGTGAATATATCACATTAACAGGTAATATGTCGGGATGTCTTCTGGCAGAATATGAATTAAGCCAGATAGAAAAACAGTCAGGAATTCCGGCAGATGGCGCTTTAATTAAGACTATCGTTACAACTAATATGGCAGATGCCATTGCAAAACATTATAATGCAAAATTAATCGAAGTATTAACAGGATTCAAATATATCGGACAGCAGATTCTTGGATTTGAACAGTCCGGTAAGGGAACTTATCTGTTTGGCTTCGAGGAAAGCTATGGTTGCTTAATTGGAACCCATGCAAGAGATAAAGATGCTATTGTTGCCACTATGGCTTTATGTGAAGCAGCAGCTTACTATAAGACTCAGGGTAAGACTTTATGGGATGCCATGATTGACATGTATGAAAAATATGGATACTATAAGGACGGAATTCAGTCTATTACCTTAAGTGGTAAAGAAGGTCTGGAAAAAATCCAGTCTATCTTAGAAACACTGCGTAACAACACACCTTCTGAAATTGCCGGCTATAAGGTGGTTTCTGCAAGAGATTACAAATTAGACACTGTAAAGAACATGGAAACAGGTGCTGTAACAACTACAGGACTTCCAAGCTCTAACGTACTGTATTATGATTTAACAGATGATGCATGGCTTTGTGTAAGACCATCCGGTACTGAGCCAAAGGTTAAATTCTACTATGGAGTTAAAGGAACTTCTTTGGAAGATGCAGATAAGAAATCTGAAAGCTTAGGACAGGAAGTTATAGCAATGATTAACAAGATGCTGTAATTGCCCTATGGAAGATAGAAAATATACATTGGAAGATTTTGTGGATATTGTAGCAACCCTTCGTGGTGAAAACGGTTGTCCCTGGGACAAAGAACAGACTCACGAGAGTTTGGAAAAATGTCTTAGGGACGAGTGTGAAGAGGTTATCGAAGCCATTGAGAAAAAAGACGACGATAATCTTTGTGAAGAATTAGGAGATGTGCTTTTACAGGTGGTAATGCACAGTCAGATTGCCACGGAAGAAGGAAGATTTACCTTAGAAGATGTGATTGATGGTGTGGCAAAAAAGATGGTCAGACGTCATCCTCATGTGTTTGCAGGTGTAAAGCTGGAAACGGAGGAAGAACGGTTGGCCATGTGGAACTCCATCAAAAAGCAGGAAAAAGAGGAGAAAAATCTTAAAAATAAGCAAAAAATCCAATAAAATCCAATGAAATTAACGAAAAATCTTGACAAACCATACAGAAACAGTTATAAATAGATTTAGGGTTATGCAACGAGAAGTTTTAACCTACAAAAAAAGAGAAAAAAACCAATTAGAGGAGGAGTTCATACATGAACAAAACAGAATTAGTTGCAGCTATCGCTGAAAAAACAGAATTATCTAAAAAAGACGCAGAAAAGGCAGTAAAGGCTTTTACTGATGTAGTTGTAGAAGAATTAAAGAAAGGTGAAAAAATCCAGTTAGTTGGATTTGGAACATTTGAAGTTTCTGAAAGAGCTGCAAGAACAGGTAGAAATCCACAGACAGGAGCAGAAATGAATATTCCGGCTTCTAAGTCTCCTAAATTTAAAGCTGGTAAAGCATTCAAAGACGTTCTTAACGCATAAGAAAGTATCTTACAGGGAACCGCAAGGTTCCCTTATTTTTTTTCTACAGAAGCATTTTATGGACAAACTGTTGAAAAACAATGTGAAAGGAAAATAATATGAGATTAGACAAATTTTTAAAAGTGTCCCGACTGATTAAGCGCCGTACCGTTGCCAATGAGGCATGTGATGCCGGAAGAGTTATGATTAATGATAAGCCGGCCAAAGCTTCCGCTAATGTAAAAGAGGGTGATATCATAGAAATTGCCTTTGGAAATAAGTCGGTAAAAGTGGAAGTGTTAAATGTGCAGGAAACTGTAAAAAAAGAAGAAGCAAAAGAGCTTTACAAATATTTATAGTCTAAAAGCCGTAAGTCTTTCATACACTCTTAAGGAGGCAGGAAGAATGAAACTAGGAGGGATTTGAGTGGAAGAAAGACAAACAATGGCAAAGACGCACAAACTCACACTGAACAACAGACATTCAGCTACCATTACCGGAGTATCTGATGTGCTTTCCTTTGACTTAAATGAAGTGTTACTGGAAACAGAACAGGGGATGCTGATGATTAAAGGAAATGACCTTCACGTCAGCAGGCTGACACTGGAAAAGGGTGAAATTGATGTGGAAGGCAGAATGGACAGTTTCAGCTATTCTGAAGTGACAAACTATTCCAAGAGCAATGAACCGTTTTTAACAAGGCTGTTTAAATGATGAATGAGGATATTATTGCAGAATTGTATTTTCTGCTTCATTCTTTTGGTCTGGGAGTTTTTATTACCATTTTGTATGATGTACTGCGCATTTTTAGAAAACTAGTCAGTCATTCGGTGTTAGCACTGGCAATGGAAGATTTCATTTACTGGATTTTATGCGGAATCTGCATTTTTCTGATGCTGTATAAAGAAAACAATGGAAGTATCCGATGGTTTGCGGTTGCAGGGGTAGCCGGTGGTATGTTGTTGTACAATGGGACAATCAGCACCTTTGCCACAGAGGGAATTGCCAAGGTATTGAAGTTCATTTTACAGATATTAGGTAAGGTGTTTTGGGTGTTGTTAATGCCTTTTCGAAAGGTGTTTGAATATGTGAAAAAAATCACAAATTTTGCTGAAAATAAAGGGAAAAAAGTTATGGGATTTCATAAAAAACAATTGAAAAAAATCCTCAAAACAGTTAAAATAGTAATTAGCAGACATTAGGGGGTGAGTTCAATGGGCAGAAGCTTAAGAGAGCGCAGAAGACGAAGTCAGAACAGATTCGCCATGATGTCAATTTCAACGGTAGTTCTTGTGTTACTGGTAGTTATTTCAGTCAAAAGTATTGAACTCCACGCCAAGAATGACTATTATGCTTCTAGAGAGGCCGTTTTGAATAAACAGATAGCAGAGGAACAAAAACGTACCGAAGAGATTGCCGAGTACAAAAAGTATATTAAAACAAAAAAGTATGTGGAAGAAGTAGCAAAAGACAAATTGGGGCTGGTATATGATGATGAAGTCATCTTTAAGCCGGAAGAATAGAACCGCTGTGTGAAGTACATGCAGACGGTTCTTTTTCTATAATGAACTTCCTAAAAAACATGAGATACTTCGAAATCCCATAGAAAGGCAAAATGAAAAATTTCTGTCAAAAACTTTTTTGAAATTTGGTTAAAAATTTGACAAACATTGCAGAAATACAAATTTATAATGCTCTCCGTGACCAATACCAGATGCAGGTCAGGAAAACAGGAGGGTATGATAGAATGAAAAAAGAAGTAGGAAAGAAAATATTAATACAGTTGGCGGGATTTTTTATGACGGGAATCAGCTATTTTGGATATTATCCATTGGGGCTGAGTTTCTTTGTGGCGGCTTATCGGGAGAAAGTGATGAGATTACTGCTTTTTCCCGTTATGTTTCTTGGAATGTCATTGTTTATGGAACCTTTGCAGCTTGTAAGGTACGGATTATGCATGGTTGTTACTGCTGCCGTTACTTCCATACTGGAGTTGGACAAAGAAAATAAATTTACAAGGCTGGGAAGTGTATCGGCAGGTATCAGCGCGTCTGCCATGACTTATGTAGATTATGTATTGAATGGCGGGCAAATTTATCAGATGTATATGGGAATCGGCGAGGGTGTGCTGGTGTTTG
Source organism: Lachnospiraceae bacterium (assembly GCA_045126515.1). Classification (GTDB taxonomy): domain Bacteria; phylum Bacillota; class Clostridia; order Lachnospirales; family Lachnospiraceae; genus RUG11237. The sequence goes on along the minus strand of JBGVOM010000083.1, from coordinate 20,538 downwards.
CTTTGTCTGAAATTATGGCATGGGGAATCCGGTACATATTAAAGGAGCGAAAGGCGGAGCCGGCGGTGGAGATGGCAAAGTTGTTTGATTACCGGTACAAGGAGCGGGAAAAGATGGAGGGGATTGCAAAAGCCTTCAAATCTTTAGCATCTACCTTTACTAATTTGTCAGAAAGTACTGTAGTAACCATGAACTCCGGATTTGGTGAGGGAATGGGAGGTGGTATGCTGATGTCTTCATCATCGGATTTTGCGGTGATGCAGAAAATGAATACTATGTGGCATAATAAATTGTGCGAGAACAGGCTTGCAATTGCAGGACAACTCAATGAGATGGCACATATTTTGTCCGGGGTTGCCAAAGATACTTATGAGATTCAGGAGGGCTCGACTAGTCTGGAAGAAAGGATTGCCAAAGAATTAAAAGCCATGCATATAAAAGTGCAGGGGCTTGACATTATTGAGAGGTCAGACAAAGGAATGGAAATCTATGCAAGTATATGTTCTAAGAGAAATCGTTGTATTATGGCAAAGGACGTGGCAGCGGTCATCAGCAAAGTATGTGGAAAGAAGATGATTGCTTCTAAGGACAGCAAGGTGGTGGTATATAAAGATTTTAGTCCCATGATATTTGTGGAGGATGTAAATTTTAAGGTACTCTACGGCGTTTCTAGACGTGTTAAGACGGGAGAGCGGATTTCCGGTGATAATTTTGCCTTTATTGAGGGAAATGATAATAAAGCAGTGATTGCCCTTTCTGATGGTATGGGTTCCGGACTTTTGGCATGTCAGGAAAGTGAAATGGTGATAGAACTGATAGAGCAGTTTACAGAGGCAGGATTTTGTAAGGAAACGGCAGCAAGAATGATTAATTCCAGTATGGTGACCACCTCCGGTTCTCAGTTGTATTCCACCATAGATATCAGTGAAATTGATTTGCGCAGCGGTATCTGTGAGTTTTTAAAGGTGGGGGCGGCAGCAACTTTTATTAAAAGGGGTACCTGGGTGGAAACCATTCAATCTACCAGTCTTCCGGCAGGAATGTTTGAACAGGCAGACTTTGACACCACTGCAAAAAAGTTGTACGATGGTGATTATATTATTATGATTAGCGATGGTACGATGGATTGTATTTCCGGTGAGAACAAGGAAAATGAACTAAAGAATATTATTTTAAATACGAAGGTGGAAAATCCAAGGGAAATGTCCGAATATATAATGGAGGAAATTATCCGTAGAAGTGACGGTTATATACCGGATGACATGACGATTCTGGTGACAGGAATGTGGAAAAAATAACTACAATAAAAAGCAGGAGAGTGCAGATGAAGAAAGAAGTTTTTGAGTATATAGAAAAACATCATATGATTAGTGAAGGTGACTCAGTAATTGTGGGGGTCTCCGGCGGAGCTGATTCAGTGTGCCTTTTGTGCCTTTTGACAGAGTATGCAAAGAAGGTTCCTTTTGAAATTATTGTGGTGCATGTAGAGCATGGAATCCGAGGAAAAGAATCCTTTGAAGATTATCTGTTTGTAAATGAGGTTTGTATACAATTTCACCTTTCCTGTACTGCATATTTTAAAGATGTACCCCAAATAGCAAAAGAACAAAAGATTTCTGTGGAAGAAGCAGGACGTATGGTGCGCTATCAGGCGTTCTATAATGAGCAGAGAAAAGAGATAGAGAAGGGAAAGGAGCGAAAGAAGATAAAGATAGCTGTGGCGCATAACTGTAATGATAGGGCAGAAACTATGCTTTGGAATATGATTCGTGGCAGCGGTATGGCAGGAATGAGCGGAATTGCACCAGTGCGTGGGAATGTGATACGTCCATTGCTTGAACAGGACCGTCCGTCAATCGAAGCATATCTTGCTGAAATTCATCAGGAGTACCGTATAGACAGCACAAATCTGTCAGATGATTACACCAGAAATAAAATAAGACATGCAATTCTTCCGGTGATGGAACAGATCAATGAACAGGCAGTGAAAAACATATTTCATGCCAGTGAGCGAATCTCTCAGGCACAGGAATATTTAAATAAGGTGGCAGAACGAAAGTTTCGGCATATGGTACAGGTAAAAGAAGACTGCTTTTGCATTGAGATAAAAAAATTAAACCGTGCAGAAACTTATATGCAGACCGAAGTTATTTTGAAAGTGCTTTACCGGTGTGCAGGCAGCCAAAAGAACATTGGTAAAGTGCATGTAGATCAGGTGCTTAATTTAGCCCGAAAGGAAACGGGAAAACAGATTTCCCTGCCTTATGGAATGAAAGCGCAGAAAAGTTATGATGTGATTGTAGTGAAAAAAGAGAGAGAAGAAAAAAGGGTATCAGAGGCGTTTCAGGTACTAATTTCTAACCCGGGAAAATATAATGTTCCAGGGAGGGAAGAAACTTTTGAGGTTTTTCTGGAAAATATTCATGAAAAGAATAAAAATTTTGTAAATCCGGAGCAAAAAACATATACGAAATGGTTTGATTATGATAAAATAGAGGACAGTTTGGTGATTCGAACCAGAAAAAGCGGTGATTACTTTATCATGAATGATAAAGGACAAAAGCAGAGTCTGAAATCCTTTTTCATCAATGAAAAAGTACCAAAAGAGCAGAGGGATGAAATTCTTCTGCTGGCAGACGGTTCCCATATTGTATGGATTATAGGCTATCGAATCAGCTTTCATTATAAAGTTGACAGTGACACAAAAAAGGTGTTAAAAATACAAATGAATGGAGGGAATGAAAGTGAGTGAGAAGGTTAGGATTCTACTATCGGAAGAAGAAGTAGACCACCGAATCTGTCAAATTGCACAACAAATATCGAAGGATTATGAAGGCAAAGAAATCCATTTGATTTGTGTACTGAAAGGCGGAGTGTTTTTCATGTGTGAATTGGCAAAACGCATCAGTGTACCGGTAAGTATGGATTTTATGGCATTGTCCAGTTACGGTAACGGTACAGTATCCAGCGGTACGATTAAAGTGAAAAAGGAATTGGATGAAGATATAGAAGGTAAGGATGTTTTAGTGGTGGAGGATATTGTGGACTCCGGAAGAACTCTGAAATTTCTTTTGGAGGAATTAAAGAAAAGAAATCCTGCCAGCGTTCGTTTGTGTACATTGCTGGATAAACCGGAGCGGAGAGTGGTAGACATTAAGGCAGACTATACCTGCTTTGAAATACCGGATGAATTTGTGGTAGGATATGGGTTAGACTATGCACAAAAATATCGAAATTTGCCATATATTGGTGTTGTGGAGATAGAAAGGGAGGATTGAATAAGTGAAAAAATTTAGAGGATTAAGCTTTTACTTACTATTAATAGCGGCAGCAGTGCTTGTATGGAATCTGGCAAGTTTTAGCTTTAACAGTGAAAGCTCATACACATACGGAGAATTTTTAGATGCTTTACAGAAAGGAAATGTTGTAAAGGTACAAATTAATCAGAATGCAGAAACGCCAACCGGCTCCGTGCAGGTAAAACTTTCCAGCGGAGAAGTAGAAATGTTTTATGTGTCTGATGTAAATAAGATTGAAGAAACCCTGTTAGAAAATGGGATGGATAATTACATTATGACGGATACCAAGCGAGAAGGAATTTTCAGCAAAGTAATTCTGCCATGTGTAATTACCGGAGTTGTAGTAGTGTTAATGTTTGTGCTGATTAACAATCAGGCAAGGGGCAGCAGCGGTGGTGGAGAAATGATGAATTTTGGAAAAAGCCGTGCAAAAATGACCACAGATGCTACAAAGCTTGTGACTTTTAAAGAAGTTGCAGGTTTGGATGAAGAGAAAGAAGAATTAGAAGAAATCGTGGACTTCCTAAAGGAACCGGGCACGTATATAAAACTGGGTGCCAGAATACCGAAAGGTGTTCTTTTAGAGGGACCTCCCGGAACAGGTAAGACTATGCTTGCCAAGGCAGTAGCAGGCGAAGCGGGCGTACCATTCTTCAGCATTTCCGGTTCTGATTTCGTGGAAATGTTTGTAGGTGTAGGTGCTTCCAGAGTAAGAGATTTATTTGCGGAAGCTAAGAAAAACGCACCATGTATTGTGTTTATTGATGAAATCGATGCAGTGGCAAGACGCCGTGGTACCGGTATGGGCGGCGGTCACGATGAGCGCGAGCAGACTTTGAATCAGTTGCTGGTAGAAATGGATGGTTTTGGCGCCAACGAAGGCATTATTGTTATGGCGGCTACCAACCGTGTAGATATCTTGGATCCGGCAATTTTAAGACCGGGACGTTTTGACCGTAAGGTGGCTGTAGGAAGACCGGATATTAAGGGCAGAGAAGAAATCTTACAGGTTCATGCAAAGAACAAACCGCTGGCAGATGATGTGAATTTAGAGGAAATTGCAAGAACTACCTTTGGATTTACAGGAGCCGATTTGGAGAACCTTTTGAACGAAGCAGCGATTCAGGCAGCACGTGAAAAGCGTGCATACGTAAAACAGTCTGATATCAAAGAAGCTTTCTTGAAAACAGGTATCGGTAAGGAGAAGAAAAGCCGCATAGTATCAGAGAAGGATAAGAAGATTACTGCATATCATGAAGCAGGTCATGCGATTTTATTCCATGTGCTTCCTGATGTGGGACCGGTGTATACCGTATCTATTATTCCTACCGGAAAAGGAGCAGCAGGTTATACTATGCCGTTACCGGAAAAGGATGAAATGTTTAACACCAAGAGCCGGATGTTGCAGGATATCATGGTTTCTCTTGGAGGACGTATTGCCGAAGAAATTATCTTTGGCGATGTGACTACAGGTGCCATTAGTGATATTCAGAAAGCAACAGATACAGCAAAAGCCATGGTAACAAAATTCGGTATGTCTGAGGCTGTTGGTCTGATTAATTATGCAAGTGATGATGATGAAGTGTTCATCGGAAGGGATTTTGCCCAGACAAAAGGTTACAGCGAAGAAATTGCAGGTATCATTGATAAAGAAGTGAAGAAAATCATTGATGAATGTTATGAAAAAGCCAAGAATATCCTAAAGGATAATGAAAATGTACTGGAATCCTGTGCCAAACTTCTGTTAGAGAAAGAAAAAATTGGAAGAGAAGAATTTGAAGGATTATTTCAGGCGGGTGCAGCAGTTCAGTTGGAAAAATAAGTAAAAGATGAGAAAAGTGCCGATTCAAAAAGTTGGCACTTTTTTTGGGCGTTTCTGTGCAAAAAATATATTACATAATTGTTAATAAACATATGCGTCACAAATTTGCATAAAAAAACATTGAAAAAAAAACAATCTTTGTGCACACTTATTGATGGACCAATGCTATAATAAATATCGTAAAAACCCCCCAATACATTATATAGTTTTTGCTACACCCCATAAGAAAGAAATACCTTCTCCAAAAAGGCAGCCCCCCCGGCTGCCTTTTTACTTTGCATAATTTTCCGGCTGTTTCTTGAAAGTTTACAAAAATCAGATTATAATAGGGAATACATGAAGGAAGGGTTGAGAGAAAGGGGTAGTATAATGGACGAAATCAAGAGGATAAAAGATAATATTGCTAAGGTGATTGTTGGGAAAGATGCGGTGGTGGATTTACTTTTGACAGCAATTGTGGCTAAGGGGCATGTGCTGTTGGAGGATGTGCCGGGGACAGGGAAGACTTTGCTTGCTAAAACGCTGGCAAAATCTATTGATGGCTCTTTTGCAAGAATCCAGTTCACACCGGATTTGCTGCCTTCCGATATTACAGGAATCAATTATTACCGACAGAAAGAAGGAGAATTTCGGTTTCAAAAGGGACCTGTATTTTCTAATATTGTGCTGGCAGATGAAATTAACCGGGCTACCCCGAGAACGCAGGCGGGGCTTTTAGAGGCTATGGAGGAACGACAGGTCAGTGTGGAAGGAGTAACTTATCTGTTGGAAGCACCGTTTCTTGTTATTGCTACCCAGAATCCTTTAGAAACATTGGGAACGTTTCCGCTTCCAGAGGCGCAAATGGACAGATTTCTTATGAAATTATCCATGGGATTGCCGGGAAAAGAGGAAGAAATACAGATGATGGAACGGTTTTTAAATGAAGAGCCGTTAGAAAATATTGGCAGTGTGGCAACGAAAGAAGATATTATAGCATTACAGAAAGAGAGCCGGGAAATCTTTATACATCCGGTGCTGATGGAATATATGGCGGAATTGGTACAAGCCAGCAGAAAACATCGTGATGTGGTGTGTGGTGTCAGCCCGAGAGGTACCATGGCATTGCTGAATGCAGCAAGAGCGTACGCTATAGTCAAAGAACGCACCTATGTGGTGCCGGAGGACATTAAGGCAGTGGCGGTTCCGGTGCTTGCCCATAGAATTCAGACCGCAGGCAGTAACTTTAAGGCAGATTATGCAGTAACGGTGATAGAGGAATTGTTAAAGTCCACACCGCTCCCGACGGAGGACTGGAAGGGCAGATAGGAGGGACTATGCTTCTTATACTTATGCTTTGTACTGCTGCCTTGTTTTATCTATTACAGAAAACAATATTTCGTAAGAATTGTAAAAAAGGTCTGCAGGTGAAAATAAATTTTGAAGACAGTTATATCGAGGAGGGAGAAACTTCCGGGTTGAAAGAAGTGATTGAAAATCGCAAACTTCTGCCCCTTCCGGTGGTACACGTTTCTTTTCGGACTGGGAATGGATTGAAATTTCAATCACAAGAAAATATTAATGTTACAGATACTACCAGCAAGCGGGAAGTGTTTTCCTTATTGTGGAATCAGAGGATTACCAGAAAAATAACATTTATTGGTGTAAAAAGAGGTCATTATAAGGTGAAAACAGCAGATATTAATGTATATAATTTCCTGATGACGGACCAGTACTATTTGGAAATACCGCAGAATACAGATATTTACGTATATCCAAAGCATATTCCCACAGAACGCTTGAATATATTAATGCAGAGAATTTATGGAATAACGCCAAGCAGAGAAAGGCTGTACGAAGATCCGTTGCAGTTTGCGGGAATCAGAGAGTATGCACCTGGAGATGATACGAAAAGAATCAACTGGAAAGCCAGTGCCAAGGGGCAGAATCTGATGGTGAATATGTATGACTCCGGCCTGTCAGGAAATATGACCATATTTCTGGATGTTTCTGACAAAGGAATCTGGAAACAAGAGAAGCTTGCAGAAGAAGGGATTCGTCTTGCTACTGCTCTGAGTATGCGGATTTTGAAAGCTGGCGGTGATGTGGCGGTATACACAAATGCATACGGAGAAACGGAAGGGGAAACGGTAGCCATTCCCGGCGGAAAGACTCCGGATAAAGTTCATGAAATCAACCGGAAAATGGCAGAAATAAAACTCTCTAAAGGGTATGAAGAATTGACGGAAACATTTCAGCGCTCAACAGAGAATATGTTAAAAAGTAGTGGTATTTTTCTACTGATTTCTAAAAATAGAAAAGAAAGATATGGGGAACTGTTGAAAATATATGCACAGGTGTGTTCCGGGCAGGCAAGGGGCATTACGATTTCTTGTATGCATATTATACCGTATCATAAGAGTATCACAGGAGAGGAAGAAGATTTTACACCTGTGGAGGGTGTGCATGAGATTATGTGGGAGGTGGAAACATAATGTTAGAAAAGATATTGGTATGTTTTCATTTTCTGCTATTGGAGTATGGACTTTATTTTACCTTCGATAGTGAAAAATTACCCGGGTGTCTGTTGCTTGCAACGATTACCTTTGGAATTCCACTGCTTGGAGGAAGGTTTCGGAAAAGATTTGGTTTTCTGCTCATTGGCGTGTTGGCAGAAGTTATGGTTCTGTTTTTAACAAGAAATATAGCAGAACGAATTATATTTACAATTTTTGTAGTGATTATGGCAGTATCCTATACCGTACAGTCAGTTTCTGAGCGAGAGAGCGTTTTTACAGAAATCAGTCCGATATGGCTGTTATTCTTATTAGGTTGTCATATTCCTATGAATTTTACGGGATATCCGGGAGCACTGGCTTTACAGATTTTTGGTGTCTGCTATGTGGTTTTATATCTTTTGCACCTTTCGAATGAAAATATGAGAGATTTCAAAAAGTTACACAGCCGGTTGGAGAAATTTCCAATGGTACAGCTTGGAAAAACTTTTTTTATGTCAGTATCCGGAGTGGTTTTGTGGGTAGTATTTGGCATGCTTCTCGGAAGGAATGAAAGGGTGGCTGCTTATTTCAGCAGCAAATTTCATGCTTTCATGAGTCGGCTTGGCAATGGGGTTATAAAGATAGCACCAGATGGTGTGCAGGGAACCATGACAGATTTTATGGTGGATTATACAGGAAATCCCCATAAGCAGGGAACAGAGCTGCCAAAGCATTCCTATCAGGCAAATTTGGCTTTGGAGCATATATTAAAGATGGCATTTATGGTTTTGCTTATGATTTTAGTGCTTTCTCTTTTGTATTCTTTGTACTGCTTTTTAAAAAGAGATAGAAAAGATGAGGGCGATATGATAGAATTTATCAAAAAAGAGGAAGAAGTCAGTCCCTTGTATCGGGAGCGTCCTAAGAAGCAGGGAAACCGGAGAGAATACTCTCCCAATGCCATTGTGCGAAAAATATACAGGAAGAAAATAAAATCTGGTATGAAAACAAAAATACCTTATTGGGCAACTCCTTATGAGTTAGAAACCATGGCAGTGTGGCGGGAAAAGGGAAGCGAAAGTGCATTGCATAATCTATATGAAAAAGCCAGATATAGTAAAGATGGTTGTCTGAAAGAGGATTTGGACCGATATAAGTCAATAGATGAAAATTATCATAAATATAAGTAAGTAATCCATGATAAATGGAAGGGAGTTTATTATGAATATCAGCAATTTAAGTGAATTTGAAAAAAAGCAGATATATATCACTACCATGCGTCCGGTATTAAACAAACGTGCACTGTTCAGCGATGCCACAGCAGGTTATTTACAACCGATGGAACCTGATGTGGGAGATGAGGTTACAGTTTACTTTAGAACCGGAAGGGATAATGTGGATGAGGTTATTATTATCACGGATGCAGGAAACTATAAAATGGAGAAATTCAAGTCAGAGGGAGCCTTTGACTACTATAGAGGAAAGTTTCAGGTAGGAGAAAAAACGGTACGTTACTATTTTGATGTACATTCCGGAAGTTTTAACTGTTATTTTAATAAATTGGGTGTTACAAAACATATTGAGCCATATTATGCATTTTCTATTTATCCTGGATTCCATACACCAGATTGGGCAAAGGGAGCGGTATTTTACCAGATTTTTGTGGACCGTTTCTGCAACGGTGATACAACAAATGATGTGGTGGACAGAGAATATAATTATATTGGAGATAATGTGGTACAGGTAAAGGATTGGTATCAGTATCCATCCAGTATGGACGTGCGTTCTTTTTATGGCGGCGATTTGCAAGGGGTCTGGGATAAGCTGGATTATCTGCAGAATCTTGGAGTGGAGGTTATTTATTTTAATCCATTGTTTGTATCTCCGTCCAATCATAAATATGACAGCCAGGATTATGATTATATTGATCCTCATTATGGAAAGATTGTCAATGATGGTGGAGAACCGTTGTCAGATGGGGAATATGAAAATTCTAAGGCTACCAAATATATTAAGCGTGTGACGGACAAAGCTAATTTAGAGGCAAGTAATCAGTTTTTTGCTGAATTGGTGGAAGAAATTCATAAAAGAGGCATGAAAGTAATTTTGGACGGTGTATTTAACCATTGCGGTTCTTTTAATAAGTGGATGGACAAAGAACGCATCTATGAAAAGCAGGAAGGTTATGAAAAAGGTGCTTATGTGGATAAAAACAGCCCATACACTAGCTTTTTCAGCTTTCATGAGGACAGATGGCCTTATAATCACACATATGATGGCTGGTGGGGACATGATACACTTCCAAAGTTAAATTACGAAGGTTCGGATAAATTATATGAATATATTCTGAATATTGCCAAGAAATGGGTATCACCGCCTTACAATGTGGATGGATGGCGTCTTGACGTGGCAGCGGATTTAGGACACAGTGGTGAGTTTAATCATAAATTCTGGAAAGATTTTAGAAAAGCCGTGAAAAGTGCAAATCCCAATGCCATTATTCTGGCAGAACATTATGGTAATCCCAACGAGTGGCTACAGGGAGATGAATGGGATTCTGTTATGAACTATGATGCCTTTATGGAGCCTCTTACATGGTTCTTTACCGGTATGGAAAAGCACAGCGATTCCAGAGAAGATGGGCTTTACGGAAATGCAGACTCTTTTATCGGAGCCATGAAGCACCATATGGCCAGTTTTGCCACACCTTCCCTGCAGGTGGCTATGAATGAATTATCCAATCATGACCATTCCAGATTTTTGACCAGAACTAACCATAAGGTAGGACGTATCAATACATTGGGACCGGAGGCTGCTAACGAAGGTGTTAATAAAGCGGTATTCCGGGAAGCTGTGATTATGCAGATGACATGGCCTGGAGCGCCAACTCTTTATTACGGTGACGAAGCAGGTCTGTGCGGATTTACAGATCCGGATAACCGAAGAACCTATCCTTGGGGCAGAGAGGACCATGAACTGATTGATTTCCATCGGGAAGCAATTCGCATGCATAAGAGAAATTCCTGCTTAAAACACGGCTCCTTAAAGTTTTTGGGTGCAGATTACCAGTACATTGCCTATGGAAGATTTGATAGCGAGGAACAAATAGCGGTTGCATTCAATAATCAGGACAGAGAAAAATACGTGGAAATTCCAGTGTGGGAGCTGGGAGTACCGATGGAATCCACCATGAAGCGAATTATGTTCAGTACAGATTCCTACTATTCCATCGGCAGAGTAGATTACCCAGTACGTAACGGCTTAATATCCGTAGAACTACCGGCATTTTCCGGTATCGTGCTACGACACCGAAACCGGGAAGACAGCGAATAATCTCAACCGTTACAATTATTTTTGAAAATGTACAAAAAATTGTTGCAATTTACCGTGGCTTATGATATAACTATATATTGTCAGGGTTAACTTTGGTTAACCCTTATGGATGGATTCCCGAGTGGCCAAAGGGGACAGACTGTAAATCTGCTGCAAATTGCTTCGGTGGTTCGAATCCACCTCCATCCATTAAGCCGGCGTGGCGGAACTGGCAGACGCACAGGACTTAAAATCCTGCGGGACTTATACTCCCGTACCGGTTCGATTCCGGTCGCCGGCATGATTATTTAAAGGCTCAACCCTTGTAAGTACATGGGTTGAGCCTTTTGTCTTGAAATAGAAACGTTCTATTCCTCCAGTAACCGCAAATAATGGTTAGCCTCCCGCAGTACATGGTCTGCTAACAATGGCAGAATGATAGAGGAAATTTCGCAATTACTGATTCCCTTTGTTCCGGCGGTTTTAAATTCACGGTAACGCCAGGTCAATTCTTTTGTTTTCAATAACAGTCCATTCATGGTGCAATCATTTTTCTCCTTAGCTTCCTTTAATAATTCGGCATATTCATTGGCGAATTCATCTGCAGTTTTAATCAGTTCATTTTCCACCGGGTCAAGCAATCCTCGGATAAATAAAGCATGCTCCATCATAATCTGATTCCAGAACAAATATTTTTCCTTTCTGCTTTCTTCGCATATAGTTCCTTTGGTTTCCAGTTCGATTACAAACTCCCTGTATAATTTTGCTTCCCGGATAATGTGCTTTAAAAGCAGCGGATAATTTGCAGTGTACATATGGCAGGTTTCCACTTCCTTTAACACCTTTTCCTTAAATTCGATAAAGCCGTCCAAAAGTTCCAGTGCCCGTTTGTTTATACTCTTCACTCTTATGTTTAAATTTCTTTCTTCACATTTATCTCTCCAACGCAGCTGCTGTTCTAGAATGGTAATATTTCGATTAATTGGGATTCCTGTAAGTTTCTGGGTTTTCTCCTCTGTTTTTAAAGTGTAAGGGGTGACAATTTCCTCGGATTCTAATACATCTCTGCTGACCTCCATATTTGCCATTCTTACCACGTCTAAAAGCAGTTTTTCAAATTCTCCTTTGAACATGTCGGCAGTCCTTATAAAAGAATTGTCTTTTTTCTGAAAGGCAGCTTCCAGAAATATTGCATGCTCCTTCATGATACGTAAAAAAAACAGATGCAGATCCAATGACAGGGTAATAAAATCATCCATAATTATACTAACTCCTAAAAAGTTCTAATTTAATATATGCAGCATATATTATGCCGTTCCTGAAAATATCCGAAATAGAAGAAGGTTTTATTTGAAATATTGCATTTAAGGATTATTTAATAATTTAACAGGTATACTGGCAGAAGAAAAGGAGGAAGCATATGTATTTAAAAATTTTAAAGAAAGATTTGAAAAGAAAAAAATCTATGGCTCTGATTCTGCTTGTATTTGTGGTGCTGGCGACTATGTTCATATCCAGCAGTCTGAATAACGTAGTTGTTGTAACCAGTGGAACAGAGTACTTTTTTGAACAGGCAGGGCTTTCGGATTATTTACTTCTTACTATGAGAGCCGGTTACGATGCAGATGATTCTAATGAAAAGGAAATCGAAGAATTTCTAAAAGAACAGAAAAGTGTGGATTCTTATACGATGGATCCATGTATGTATCTGGCGAAAACGAATATAGGATTTAAGGATAACAGAGAATTTGAACTATCCTCTACCATGATTTTTTCCAGTTATCAGATTGGGCAGCAAAAGTTTTATGATGTAAACAATCAGGAAATTACCAGTATGGAAGATGGAAGCATTTACCTTCCCAATGTATTTATGAAGGAAAATGAAATTGCTATAGGAGAGAAAATCATCGTTTCTTCGGATGGGGGATATGAAAAAGAATTTGAAGTGGCAGGGAGCTTTAAAGATGCATTTTTAGGAAGTGAATTAATGGGTACCCACAGGTACCTGCTGAGTCAGAATGACTTTGAGGAACTAATGCAGGAGAGCGGACTTCCTTTTGGTTATGTGTATTCTGTGAAGACAAACGACTTGGAAAGTTTTGAAAAAGCATACAACAATGAAGGCTTTCATGTGATTTTTGGAGGGACACAGTCCCTGATAAAAACCACTTATATTATGGATATGGTAATTGCGGCAGTATTGATGTTAGTCAGTCTGTGTCTGATTCTGATTTCTGTGGTAATGCTGCGTTTTATCATTATATTTACGGTAAATCAGGATTATAAAGAAATTGGAATTATGAAGTCCATCGGAATGCAAAATGCATCCATCCGTAAGCTTTATGTGGTGAAGTATTCTGCCATAGCATTTGTGGGGGCAGTGCTAGGATTTGCTGCAGGACTTCCTTTTGGTAAAATGCTGTTAGTGCAGGTAACGGAAAATATAATTACCAAAGATGACAACAGTGGGATTTTACTTCAGCTAGTGGCAAGTATTCTGGTAGCAGTAATAATTACAGGATTTGCTTATCACAGTACAGGAAAAATTAAAAAAATGTCACCTATGGATGCTATAAGAAGTGGAAATAATGGGGAGAGATTTAAAAGAAAAGGTTTATTGAATTTAAGTAAATTCAAGGGAAAAGCCACAACATTTATGGCATGTAATGATGTTTTGTGTGATTGGAAAAAGTACATGGCATTGCTACTAACCAGCATTGCAGGAATCTGGTTGTTGGTTATGCCCATTAATACCATTAATACGCTTCAGTCAGAAAAAATACTTCAGTCATTTGCAATTTTAGACTGCGACTATTTTATATCAGATGATAAAGCTTTGACAGAATTAATTATGCAAGGAAACAAAGAAGGGTTCTATGAATATCTGGATAAAATAAAGACAACCCTGAAGCAGGAAGATATTCCCGTTGAAAAAACTTTTATGGAGATTATGTTTAAATATCGTGTCAGAAAAGAGGATAAGTCGTATTTGTCATTGGCAATGCAGGGTATAAATACTACTACAAAAGAGTATGTTTATGATAAGGGAACTGCACCAGAATATGAAAATGAGGTGGCATTGGCTTATACAACTGCAGACGCCATAGGGGCAGATTTGGGAGATACCGTTTATATTACTATCAATGAAGAAGAAAAACCCTTTGTTGTATCTGCATTTTATCAATCCATGAATAATATGGGAGAAGGAATACGTTTTCATGAAGAAACCGTCTTAGATTATCAGGCGGTAACCGGTGCTTTTGGTGCGCAAGTTCTTTTGAGAGAAAAAACAAGTCAGGAACAGAAAATCATTGAAAAAACCAAAGAACTATATCCGCAAAGTGACGTGAGAAATAAACAGGAATTTTTAGATTCCATGTTAGGTGGAATTTCGGAACGCTTGTCATCGTTAAAAATTTTGATTTTAGTTTTAGTAGTAATTATCGATGTTATGGTAGTGGTACTGATGCAGAAAATGTTTCTAATCCGAGAGCGGGGAGAAATGGGAATGATGAAAGCCATTGGATTTTCGGATGGTGCCATTATAGTATGGCAGACAAAGAGGATTTTGCTGGTGCTTCTTGTCGGCATTTTGCTTGGAGTAGTAACAGGCACACCATTTTCCAAACTTACTTCCGGACAGGTATTTAAAATTATGGGGGCGCGAAATATAGAATTTGTTGTAAATCCATTAGAGGTTTATGCAGTATATCCGGTGACTGTTTTGGTAATTACTGTGATTGCCTGTGTAATCACCATGAGGAAAGTAAAAAGAATTTCGGTACAGGAAACAAACAATATAGAATAAATTGGAGGATAAGAAAATGGCAGAAGCTTTAAACGTAAAAGATTTATGTAAAACATATGTGATTAATAAAAGACAGAACAACGTGTTGAAAAATATTAATTTTACCATTGAAAATGGAGAAATGGTGGCGGTTATGGGTCCCTCTGGTTCCGGAAAATCTACGCTTCTTTATAGTGTATCCGGTATGGACAAACCCACTGCCGGTGAGATAAAATTAAAAGGAAAAAAACTTACGGAACTGACAGAGAAAGAATTAGCATTTGTACGTCTCAATCAAATGGGATTCATTTTCCAGCAGATGCATATGTTAAAGAATTTAACGGTGATGGATAATATTCTCCTTCCGGCATACCAGTGCAAAGAAAAGGGCAGAACTAAAAAAGAAATTAATGAATATTGCCGTCAACTGATGCGTAAACTTTCCATCAGTGACATTGCTGATAATGATATTACAGAGGTATCCGGTGGACAACTGCAAAGAGCCTGTATCTGTAGAAGTATGATAAATCATCCTGATATTATTTTTGCAGATGAACCCACAGGGGCATTGAACCGCAGTGCTTCCGAGGATGTAATGCAGGAATTAATGAAGTTAAACGCAGAAGGCACAACGATTATGCTGGTAACCCATGATATGAAGGTGGCAGCAAAATGTACAAGAGTACTTTATATTGAAGATGGAACTATAAAGGGCGAGCTTTCTTTGGGTAGGGCAGAAGACGTAAACAGCATCAAAGACAGAGAACGAAAGGTAAATCACTGGTTAACTGATATGGGCTGGTAAAACAAAAAGAAAGGGAAAAGGTATGGCGGACATTATTGTGGTGGAAGATAATGAGGAAATCGGCGGGCTATTAGCCGATTTCCTTACAGCGGAAGGATATGATGTTTATTTGGCAGTTTCCGGTGAGGAGGCATTAGAGATTTATGAGGCAGAAGGGGCAAAGCTGATGATTCTTGATATTATGCTTCCGGGTATGGATGGGTTTGCAGTATGTAGTAAAATCAGACAGCAGGGAAATATGCCGATTATTATTGTAAGTGCCAGAGATGGAAAAGAAGATAAATTAAACGGTTTATTTCTGGGGGCGGACGACTATATTGAAAAGCCTTATGACATTGATATCTTAATTGCAAAGGTAAAGGGGATTTTTGCCAGAAGGTATTCTTCCGATGAACTGAAAGAAGGTAATATTAAGCTGGATAAAACAGGTCATCACTTGTATGTGAATGAGCAGGAAGTGGCTGTGACCATAAAAGAGTTTGAACTTTTACTGTATTTGATGGAAAACAAAGGAAAAGCCATGAAAAAGGAGGAGCTGTTTTATAAAGTCTGGGGCTTTGAAAGTGACAGTGAACTACAGACTTTGACAGTACATATTAAATGGCTTCGGGAAAAGCTGGAAAAGGACCCTAAGAATCCGCAGCATATTTTGACGGTCTGGGGTGTAGGATATCGATTCGAGTAAATGGTATAGGGGATTTTATGAAAAAATATAATCAGATTATGGCTTCTGTATTTGTAATATTTGCAGGAGTTCTTATTATAGCCAATATTTATCTTTCGCGGCTGAGCTTTGAAGAAAACAGCCGGGAATACAGAATTTCTGTGAATCGTATAGAACAGGAAATTAAAAAGTATGAACAGCAAAAAAGAAAGGCACCTGACAGTCTGGAAGATGTGCTGGCGTTTTCCGGAGTCAGTGAGTATCCATGTATCCGCAGCATAGACAGCATAAAAATTCAGGATATATCAGCGGAAGAAATGCAGAAACTCTTAGAGCAGGAAGGAGAAGATTATCTGATGATGGCAACCGATGAAAACCTTTATCGGCTTACTTATCGTGCAGAATCCTCTGCTTCCCGTTATATGATAAAAATGATAAATGTAATTATAGGAATTGTATTTCTCATTACACTTGCAGTGCTTTTGTATATACGACAGAAGATTATGCTTCCCTTTTACCGTTTCTCAGAGCTTCCCCTGGAATTATCAAAAGGAAATCTGACGGTTCCTTTAAAAGCGGAAAAAAGTCATTATTTCAGAAGATTTATCTGGGGAATGGATTTGCTTCGGGAAAATCTAGAGGAAAATAAAGTAAGGGAACTGGAGCTGCAAAAGGAGAGGAAGCTTCTTCTGTTGTCCCTTTCTCATGATATTAAGACTCCTTTAAGTGCCATCAAACTTTATGCAAAAGCCTTAAGTCGTAACCTGTATAAAAGTGAAGAAAAAAAGCAGGAAATCGCCGGTCATATAGATGAAAAGGTAAATGAGATTGAGGCATATATTTCTGAGATTGTAAAGGCATCCAATGAGGATTTTATGGAATTTGAAGTGGAAAATGGAGAGTTTTACATTGGAAATGTACTTGGTGCCATTAAAGAATACTATCAGGAAAAAATGCAACTGAATCAGATAGATTTTTCGTTAGATACATATCGTAACTGTCTGGTGTGGGGCGATGAAGACCGTCTGGTAGAAGTGATTCAGAATATTATTGAAAACGCTTGTAAATACGGTGACGGAAAAAGAATCTGGCTGGAAACAAAAAGGGAACCGGAAGAATATTGGATTACCGTTAGAAATACAGGATGTACTCTGGAAGAAAAGGAGCTGCCCCATATTTGTGACAGTTTTTTTAGAGGGAGTAATGTTGGAAAAGAAAACGGCAGCGGTTTAGGATTATATATTTGCAGGAAACTGATGCATTTGATGGAAGGGGAATTGATTCCGAATATTGTGGTGGAGTCTGATGAAAAGATTATGGAGGTTACGGTGGTGGTGCAGATAAGAAACTGCTAGGTCGAAATGTAACAATTCATTTCATAGGTGTTGGAGGGACGCCCATAATAACTACAGAAGCTTTCTGAGCAGAATTTAAACAGCTCAGAAAGCTTCTGTCCCTACCATGGGCGTCCGTGACACCGCCAAAAGTTGAACTGTTACAAGGCTTATTTAATTCCCGCCCGGTCCATCTTTTCTTGGTCTGGTTGATTCCGGCAATGGTTCTACAGAATCACAATCCTGAGGTAAATCAACGTCAGGAATGTTTCCGTCATCGTATTCGTTTTTTGAGGTAGTAGAGTTTTCTGTATTTTTATTCATGGCAGTATTCCTCCTTTCATATGGTAGCATTCCCAATGGATGGGAAAATATGCAGCAACAGTTTCAATTTGGTGTTTCATGGGACGCCCATAGCCGATACAATTCTTCTCT
This sequence comes from Lachnospiraceae bacterium, assembly GCA_045126515.1. GTDB lineage: Bacteria > Bacillota > Clostridia > Lachnospirales > Lachnospiraceae > RUG11237. Next base: position 2,603 of record JBGVOM010000083.1, on the reverse strand, counting down.
GGAAGGCAATTTAAGAGGCGGTTTTAGTGAAGGGGAAATCCACTGCCTAGGGCGACTTAGGCGTGACCGCCTTCTGGAACGTCTTAGTCGCCCTTGACAGTTAGTTTCCCTTCACGTTGCCTCTGCCTTCCAGAGAAGAATTTGTGCCACTTATGAGCGTCCTTCCAACCAGTAAGGCTAAAATGTTACAATTCTTCCTCTTGACATTTCCCATAAAACCCCGCAAAATAATTAATAGATGTAATTATAAGCGGAAAGGAAGAAAAGGTATGAAATTTTTTATTGACACAGCAAATGTAGAAAGCATTAAAAAAGCAAATGATATGGGAGTTATTTGCGGAGTAACAACAAATCCTTCTCTGATAGCTAAGGAGGGCAGAGAATTTGTAGAAGTAATCAAAGAAATTGCTTCTATTGTAGATGGTCCAATCAGTGGGGAAGTAAAAGCAACTACTGTAGATGCAGAAGGAATGATTAAGGAAGGACGTGAAATTGCAGCGATTAATCCAAATATGGTAGTAAAAATTCCAATGACGGTAGATGGTCTGAAAGCAGTTAAAGTATTAAATTCAGAAGGAATTAAAACCAATGTAACACTTATTTTCTCTGCAAATCAGGCATTGCTTGCAGCCAGAGCAGGAGCAACTTATGTTTCGCCATTCCTTGGAAGACTAGATGATATTTCCCATCCGGGAATTGATTTGATTCGTACGATAGCGGATATTTTCAGAGTATACGAGTTGGATACAGAGATTATTGCAGCCAGTGTCCGTAATCCGATTCATGTAACTGACTGTGCATTGGCAGGAGCAGATATTGCCACAGTGCCATATTCTGTAATTGAACAGATGACAAAGCACCCACTGACCGACCAGGGGATTGCAAAATTCCAGGCAGATTATCGAGCAGTTTTCGGGGAGTAATTGCGGTGGCAAAATGATGTAATAATTGGTTGAAGGGACGCTCATACAATGTCATTTAGATAAGAAAACATACCCTATAGAACAGATGTGAAAAGTATCGCATCTGTTCTTTTTTTACAAAAATCAAAAAACACTTGACAAATAGTCAAAAAAATGCGGCGAAGCTCTTTAAATATATTACATTTTAGGAGGTTTTCGCTTATGAAATTTTCAGAAGAAACAAAAAAAGAACTTTGGGCTATGATTGACAAAATGTCTGATGACATAACTCCCTTTGTAATGCATCCCGGGAAGGATTTTTCCAGAAAGAAAAAATGGGATTTTGCATCTGTTATGAAATTTATCATTTCAATGGAGGGACGGTCGTTGAAGGATGAGTTGCTTAAATATTTTGAGTACTCATCTGAACTTCCCACAAATTCATCCTTTAACCAGCGGAGAGCGCAGATAAAACCAGAGGCTTTCGAACATCTTTTTTATACATTTTTGAACAAACACAATAGTGACCAAAATCTTTACCATGGGTATAAGATAATTGCGTGTGATGGTTCTGATATAAACATTGCACGTAATCCGGATGATACGGAAACTTACTTTCAGAACGGAAGCAAAGTCAAAGGCTACAACCGGCTTCATTTAAATGCTCTGTATGACCTTCAGAGCAGGATGTATCTGGATGCAGTCATACAACGGGGACGCCTTGAAAATGAGAATAGGGCATTCCGTGACATGGTGGACAGGTATGAAGGTATTCCTCAAACGATATTTATTGCTGACAGAGGTTATGAATCTTATAACAATATCGCACATGTAAATGAGAAAGGACTGTATTATCTATTCCGGGTCAAGGATAAGAACAGCAATGGTATCCTTTGCGGATTAAACCTGCCGGACGAGGAGGAATATGATGTGAATATTTCTGTCCAATTAACACGAAAATGTACCAAAGAGGTCTTGAGTCATCCTGAAATTTATAAGCGCAGTCGTAGTAAAGATTTTCTAGACTTTATAGATTTGGATAAAAATCCTTTTTATTTATTAGAATTCCGTGTATTGAGATTTCCTATTTCAGATACTGAATATGAGTGTATTATAACGAATCTGCCTTCGGATGAGTTTACCGGCAATGACCTAAAAATACTATATGGTATGAGGTGGGGAATTGAAACATCGTTTAGGGAATTAAAATACGCAGTAGGTATGACCTGCTTTCATTCCAGGAAAGTTGAATATATCATGCAGGAAATCTGGGCCAGGATGCTGCTCTATAACTTTTGTGAAATCATTATAAATCATGTTTCGATAGAAAAATGTAAACGAAAGCATATTTATCAGGTGAATCATACCATTGCGATACATATATGTCGTTACTTTTTAAGCAAAATGGCGGAGAAATCTCCGCCAGATGTAGAGGCTCTAATCAGTAAAGAAATACTGCCTGTACGTCCCGGACGTCATAACCCTCGCAAAGTCGACCACCAGAAACCGTTCAGTTTTCTATACAGAGCATCATAGCATCATATATAGTATACACCTAAAGTAGGCAGATTGGAATATCTGTCTTTTTGTGATGTCATAATTTTTTTTGGGTGTAAGTACCAGGGCTTATTACATAAACCTCTCATGACATTTCGTTTCAGGCTGAAAACACCTAAATGTTATCTAAATGACATTGGACGC
>JBGVOM010000082.1:0-7158 GCA_045126515.1 Lachnospiraceae bacterium | reverse complement strand
TAAAAAAATAGCCATCTGGATGTTTAGTCCAAATGGCTTATGTAAATAATCTTTATTTTTTTAAGTATATTTTCAGATACTACTAACACATACAAAACAAGATGTTTCCTGTCTATCAACAAACCTACAAACTGAAAGTTTACTATTTCTTTTTCTTCGGGTTTGGAAGTTCATCATACATAGCATTGAAAAGCTGTGTTAGGAAATCCTTATTGTCAACATCGTCCACCAACAACATTTCTTTTGCTCCTTCATAGGGCAATTCATACGTTGCATCCGGCATAAGTGAAATAGCTGATTTAACAGGCTTTACAAGTAGTCTATCGTCATATATGCCACCAACGATTTTACCACGATAGTATAAGATATATTCTCCCATCATTGCTCTATACGTTATCTCTTCCAATTCAAATAATTGTTCTAATATAAAATCTAAATACCCTCTGCTTGAAGCCATATTAACCTCCGCTAAATTCAAATCTTCTGTTGCTTTCAATCTCTCCACAAGACTGAAATTTGTCTCTCTTTTATACCAAAAAATCTACTATCATTTTCTTTTCATCCTCTGTCAAAAAATGCATATGTCCTCTTGCTTTCAGTAAGTATGTTGTACAATTATCTATTATTTTCTCTGCTCTAGGTATCACTTGCTTGGCTGGGAATAAACAATCCATTTCAGCCGCCATAACCAATGTCGGAGCCTTACATTTTTTCATATCCTCTGACTTCACATTGCTTGGCATTCCAGTCTTTACTTTTGAAAAATCAATACTTAATTTTGCCGTTTCATAAATATCATCAGTAATATTTTCTTCTACAATTGCCATAGGCAACATACATTTTCTTAACCATTTGTCTTTGTGCGTAATCCAATACATAATCATAGGAATCATCATACTAATACTATTAATTGAAGGGGCATTACTTATTCCAGAAGGAACATACAATACAACCCTTTCCATCTTATTAGGAACAACACACATTGTTTTAGCAATTATTCCTGCACCAAATGAACCCCCAAAGCAAGAAATTTTATCATAACCAAGTGTTTCAATTATCTCAGCTACCCATCTCCCATAATCATAATTATTAGGAGACAAACAAACTTCTGCACTTTTTCCAGGATGTCCGATAGTATCAACCGCATAAATATGAAAATCCTTCATCAAGAAATCACATCCTAATAAATTGTATGCTGTAGTAGCATTTCCACCATGAAAAACAAGCAAAGGAACACCTGTAAAATTGCCAGTTTCAATTAGATGTGTTTTTCCAAATGTAGTATCAATATATATATCTTCAAATTTTTTATCTAGCCTTTCCAACTGTCTTTCATATAGAGATAAAATTGCTTCTTTACCTTTATCTGACTTGTATATACTCATACTATTTACTTCCTTACTCTTACGAAAATTCAAATTCATACTTACTTTCATCTCAACAGAAGCCTGAAAGTTTCAGCACTCAAAACGAAGCTTATAAAACTGCTGTACCCATTCAGGGTATGTTTTATATATCTCGCTATCCTGCATTTGTTTAATTGTTCGCCGTCCTACTCTTCTATCTAAAATAGCAAAAATGCGTATAAGGCAGTTATCACTTATAAGTGCATCAGCAATTGGCATTTGCAGAAAATCCGTCGCGGCTTGTAGGAAATCCCAATCAGAAAGAGTTCCTTCCTCTTGCCATTTGTTCCTCAAATCCAGTGTGTCATCCCAAACTCCTGTCTCTTCCCATCGCTCATTCATATCGCTATCTTGTTTGTACATATCAATCCATGAGAAGACAACAAGTTCCCTTCCATCCAACTTGATTGATGCTCGTCCATATGAATTATGAACTTTATGATAACGTGTCAGGAAATAAGATACTCGATTCCTTAACGAATCACACAAACATTCATTTAATTGATTATTAAGACCTGACCATGATTTATAATGCTTCATCTCTAACTCCTCTACAACTTCAAATTCGTCTCTCTGTATTACTGAAAAATTCACATTGCTAATCAATACCATGCAATTCATCTTCTTTAGGCTTTCGCACATGCTTTTTCATTTCTTCTTCACATGCACCAAACGACAAAAAATTATGTCTTGCCTGTACGAGACTAACTCGATTAGCTCCACCTTCATATTCATTATCCTCTAATTGTATTGGATCATCCTCCCAAAAACACACTGGGCATATATCGTAATTACCATTAGGCTTTTCATCAAAAGTATAAAATCCACAACATGGACACTTATATTTTTCAATTATTTTATTCATAGTTGGTCTCCACAAAATTCAAGTTTTCTGTTGCCTACAAAATAGAATATGAAATACATTAAATAGGCATTTCGTATGCAAGGTACTTTCGTACCTCACATACTACACTATACCAAAAAAAACACATCCTTTCCACCAGAACCATATAATTATTCTGTAGACTTTTCCTTTTCTTTTTGTTCCGCAATCTTCTCGTTTATCCAAACCTTAATATTATCCAAACTTAATGCTACGATAAGCAAAATATCCAAAATAGAATTATAAAAGTTTGGATTTTATTTTCCATGGTATGATTAATCCAAACAAAAAAGGAGGTTAACATACCATGGATTTAACAAATTTACGCAACCATCAAGATGAACTCATTAATCACATGAAGGCTTCCGGATATTCCATGAGCTGTATTTACATGTATAAGCGTCAAATACGTGAAATTCTGGAATTGGACATGGATTCTTGGGCTTCATACAAAGATATCTACCAATACTTTGAAAGTGTATCTGCCAATAAAAAAGATTTGAATTGGAGACGCTCTGTTATTGGTGGAATTGAACATTTTGATTTAGAGCATCTGTTTCCGGACCGACGCAGAACATGCTCATTTATCGAGCCTAAAGGGGCTTACTATTCACTTAAGCCTGAGTTTCAGAAACTGATTGACCATTATATATCTTATGCCGAAAAAATCGGAAAAGCCAAAGAATCAACTATTGATAATGAAAGTCATGGTGGAGCTACTTTCTTTTATCATTTGCAGAATCGGGGATGTTCTACCTTGGCATCCGCTTCCGAAAATGATGTATTATCATATTTTGTTGATGAAAATGGCAATCTGATACATTCTGCCGGATGTTGTAAAAATGTCAAAGCTGTGCTGAAAGCAGGGGTTGAAATTGATAAAGCAGCATGTGAAAAAGCATTGTTGTTTCTTCCACGCTTAACGGAACATCGTAAAAACATTCAGGTACTCACGGATGAAGAACTTGAAAATATCAAGCAGCTGCTTAACGCGGGAATTTTGTCACTAAGAGATAATGCAATACTGCACCTTCTGTTATACACAGGTTTAAGGGGTATTGATATTGTTCAATTAAAGCTTCAATCCATTGATTGGAGCAGAGACTGTATGAAGCTTGTACAATCAAAAACAAAAACTGAATTGGAACTTCCACTATCACCCGTTGTAGGAAATGCCTTATATGATTACATCATTACGGAAAGACCGCATTGTAAATACAACACTCTTTTTATATCAGAGGTTGTTCCATATGAACCATTAAAGGTGCAGACAATCCACTGGATTGTCCGTAAATCTTTTAAACTTGCAAATATTCGTACAAATGCAGGTGACAGAATCGGAACTCATCTGTTTCGTCATAATATAACAACTAAACTGCTTGAACACAATACTGCCCTGCCGATTATATCCAACATTCTTGGACATTCCTCACCAAGATCGGTAGAGCCATATCTTCACGCAGACTTTCTTCATTTGAAAGAGTGTGCCTTGAGTATAGAAAAATATCCTGTACGACAGGAGGTGTTCAATATTGACTAAGTTCACATCAAAACTGGCACCATTATTGGAACAGTATGCAAAATACAGGCAGGCATCTCAAAGGTGGAGCAACAGTTCACAAATAACACTGCGGGCTTTTGACCGCTATTGTAGTGAACAGTTTCCAGAAGACAGCCAACTGACCCAGGAGATGGTTGATAACTACTTCAAAAAGAGACCAACAGAAACCATTAATTCCAGCAGGGAGCGGTGTTCCAACATTTCTGAGTTCATTAAATATCTGCAAAGCAGAGAAATGACCGAAATAAAAGTTCCGGAAAGACCTAAAAAGCAAAGAAGAACCTATATCCCACACGCTTTTTGTCATGAAGAATTAGAAAAATTCTTTAATGCTTGTGACAGCCTTTGTTATAAGCCTTGGCGGTTGGATTCAAAAATCCGAAGCATTACTGCACCGGTAATCTTTCGATTGATATACAGTACTGGGATGAGAACTGTAGAAGCACGACTGTTAAGACGTGACAATGTCAATCTTTCAGACGGTACGGTGAGCATTGTAAATACAAAAGGTTACAATGAACACTATATAGTTCTGCATGACTCCATGCTGGAAGTTATGAGGATTTTTGACAAAACAATGGAACGATTATTGCCGGATAGACAGTACTTTTTTTCCTCTCATAAAAATATGCCACTTAACAGTCATTGGTTGACAGATAATTTCCGTGTTATATGGGATTCTGTAAACAATACCCATGCTACTGCATATGATCTTCGTCATAATTATGCCATTTCCAATATCAACAACTGGACAGATGAAGGCTTCGATTTTTATGACAAAATGGCATATCTAAGCAAAAGTATGGGGCATGTGTGTCTGGAAAGTACAAAATACTACTATTCCATTGTCCCAAAACTTAACACCATAACAGAATATCAAACAAAAGAGTCTTTTGACTGGATTGTTCCGGAGGTGAATACAGATGAAAAAATCAACGAATGAAGGTGTCTGTCTAGCTCGCCATATATCATTTTTTGTAAATGATTATATTTCCTCTTTTCTAACAGAAAGTGAGCATACAATCAAATCCTACAGGTATACACTTGTCCTGTATATCACGTATTTGGATACTGTAAAGGGTATCACAATTAATAGTCTGAAAGCCAGTTGCTTCAACCGTGAAACAATAGAAGACTGGATTCGATGGTTAAAAAATGAGCGTAACTGTTGTCCTGCCACCTGCAATAACCGATTGGCTTGCCTACGGGTTTTCCTAAAGTACCTCGGAAATAAAGAATTAGATTTTCTTTATCTGTATCATGAAGCAACATTGATACCACGATTAAAAACGCCAAAAACCAAGGTAGAAGGAATGAGTAAAAATGCAGTCAAGGCATTGATGTCAGTACCGGATGTTACTACCAAAATCGGCAGAAGAGATTTGGCACTTATCATTATTTTATATGCAACTGCTTGTCGAATAGATGAGATTTTATCTCTCAAAATCAAGCAGTTACATTTAGATGTGGAAAGTCCATATATTTCCATACTTGGTAAGGGAAGTAAAATAAGAACAATAGGACTCCTTCCAAAAGCAGTGGCTCATCTCAAAAAATATATAGCAGAATTTCATGCTAGTAACCCTGACCCTGAAGCATTTGTTTTTTATTCCAGAAACACGGGTGTGTTTGGAAAACTTACACAGCCTGCTGTCAATAAAATGCTTAAAAAGCATGCCGCATGTGCGCATAAAATATGCGATGAAGTTCCCGTAGAGCTTCATGCTCACCAAATACGGCATGCAAAAGCAACCCATTGGCTTGAAGATGGTATGAATATCGTGCAAATCTCTCTTTTGTTAGGGCATGAACATCTTCAAACAACTATGGTTTATCTGGATATTTCAAATGATAAAAAAGCAGCTGCATTGGCTACATTGTCTGATGAAACCAGTAAAAAGGTAACACCAAAATGGAAAAATGCCGATGGTTCGCTTCTTAATCTGTGCGGATTAAGCTAATTAATTTTGTATAAAAAATCCAAACCTTTTCTTCTGAAAGTATGACTATAAGCAATGTTTTTGAAAAGGTTTGGATTTTATTGCGGTTTGGATAAATGAGATAATCGAGAATTCTCGATTATCTCATGGATATTTGTGTTATAGAGCTTATAGAGACTGGTATCTTTACTAATCTGATTATCGAACGGAATAACCACATTACCGCACTTTAACAGTCCCATACCGGACTGGCTGTTTGTTACGAATCTAAGCTGTGCATCCGACACTCCAATTACCTCTGCCATCTTTGAACTATCAGTATTCGCCTGTTTAAGAAGTGCCACAAACTCACTGTTTGCCAGCATTGTAGTTGCAGTGTAGTTCTGGAGAAGATCCACGACATTCTGCGTGATGCCTGTGCAAAGACCGCCCTGTTTTCTTACTTTCTTCCAAAGCTGCTGTAAATACTTCGCTGAATACTCGGAATTAAGCAAGACATGGAACTCGTCAATATAAAGCCATGTTGCCTTGCCCTTCTTTCCATTCTCAACAATTCTCTGCTGGATGGACTCCATCATAACAAGCATTGTAATCGGACTAAGCTCTGTTCCAAGGTCTCTGATACCATATACTACGAATCTGTTATCCACATCCACATTTGTCTGATGATTAAAAATGTTAAGTGAACCATTTACAAAAAGCTCAAGTGATAAGGCAATCTCTTTTGCCTCTTCCTCTGGCTGTGCCATAAGAATATCATAGAAATCACTCATAACCGGAATATATTTCTCCCTGCTTCTTGCAATGTCGATATACATCTTTCTTACGCATCGGTCAATAATGGACTTCTGACGGGAATTGAGACTGTCTCCGATACACTGCTCACAAAGACCAAGCATGAACTCACCTTTTTCCCTTACCCAGCCCTTTGTATCGTTCTGGTCAAGATTCCATACATCCATGGCAAGAGGATTCACATAGTTGTCCGTGTAAGTGGACATATTGATGACCGTGCCGCCATAGGTTGTCGCAATATCAAAGTACTCGTTCATGGGGTCTATAATTATGATTTCATCAGCGGTAGAAAGAAATACCTGCCCCATCGCAGCCTTACAGAAGAAGGATTTACCGGAACCCGGCACTCCGAAAACAAACCCATTTCCATTGATAAGCTTCTTTCGGTTTCCGATGTTGATATTCTTGCTTACCTGATTGATACCATAATAAACACCACCCTCATCATTAAGCTCCTGCACATTAAATGGCATAAGCACCGCAAGGGACTGTGTGAGCATGGTTCTCATGGTTTCCACCTGTCTTACACCAATCGGAAGTGCTGTATTGAGTGCTTCCCTCTGTTTCAGATAA
>JBGVOM010000081.1:0-8285 GCA_045126515.1 Lachnospiraceae bacterium | reverse complement strand
ATTGTCTGTAGAGAGACTTGAACTGTTTCGAAGTCTCCACGCGGAAAGTAGCAAGGCTGCCAAAATGAAGGCTATTGCTAAGCAGCGAAAAATCATTAACAAAAGCCGATAAGTTTTAAACTTTATTGCATGAAAGCTGATTAACAAATGGGCTGTCGCACTATAATACCAATTGTACACTATAATGCGACAGCTCATTTTTATATTTAAAGTCATTTCTGTTTGTCTGTATATGTCTCGAAGCGTGTAATAATATCTTCAAGCTGTGTTGTCAGTTCCTTGTTGCGGTCTGACTGATTTTTAATCTTATCTGCAACATGTGAGGTATCCATATTCTTTGTTGCAATCATTCCGATGGCAATTCCATTCTCATGGGTAATTCCCTTTACTGAACGTATATTTTCAGTGATTGTGTCCAAAGAAGTTCTGAGAACACCTGCTGATTGGTTCAGATTCATAATGTTGTTCTGAATTCTTCCGACTGCTTCGCTGTATTCACGTGATTTGCCGGCAAATGACTCAAACTGTGTCATTACGGTGTTTTCCATAAATTCCATGATGGTATCAAAACAATGTCTGACATCCTCTACGCTTGCATTTATATTGCCGCATATTTCAAGAATATCGGAAGCTGTTGAACTTGTACTTCTTGCCAAATCGCCGATTTCATTGGCAACCACCGAAAATCCCTTTCCGGCCTCACCTGCTCTTGCTGCTTCCAGAGTTGCGTTAAAGGCAAGGAGATTTGTCTGCTTTGCAATATCAAGAATAACGTCAGCCATTTTATTGATTTCAGAAATATCCTCCATACGTTCCATTGTATTCTTTACTATATCTTTTGTTGATTCAAAAGTAGCATGTGTACTTTTAAAAGCATTTTGTGCATTTTCATTCATTTCACATGAACTGTTTATTAAAGCACTGCTTGATTCCACACTCTGCTTCATATCGTCTAACATGTTTCTCATCCACTGGTCGATATCCACAACCTTGTCCTGAACGCTCTCAACAATATTGTCAGTGCTTTCAAGACTGGCAGACAACTGTTCAATTGTGGAAGTGTTTTCAGCAACACTGTCAACAAGATGGTCAGAATGGCTGTACAGTTCATCGGTTATTTCATTAATTGAATTAGAACAAAGACCAAGTGTATTTACTGTTTCGTTAAGTGACTTAATCAGACGTTCAATAATTCTGTATGTAAGGATGGTCAGAATTATAATACCACCGGTACATATGGCCATAAGCAGTATCTGGATATTTTTCAGTGAACTGAAAACCTCTGAAGAAGGATCGGTTATAATAAACGCCCAGCCCTTGTCAGATATGTAGTTGTATGAGGCAAGATACTCATCTCCTGTGGTGTCGTCCTCGTAAACAAGAGAACCAAAGCTGACTTTATCGTTATTTTTCAATTGGCTGATAATATCCTTTATATAGCTTTCCTCGGCGGCAGTATTTATTTTTTCTTCATCGTCATGGAAAATATATTCACCGGTATTGATGTTTATCATGTAATACCGAAGCTGTTCCATTCCCTCTGCAGGAAGGCTGTTGAGAATGTCTACAAGACCCTGGGTATACACTGCACCACCGACAAAACCGATAGTATTTCCTGTCTCATCAAAACATGCACGGTATACGGAAACTACCTGTTCTCCACTTGCAGGGGAAATAAGTATTCCTGTATTGTATACTCCGTTGGCTGAAAGCATTGAGTTCTGTAATGCCTTTAAGGAATCGTCCTTTCGGGTATAGATTCCGACAACGTTAGGATTTGTATGGGTAAGAACGTGAGAATTCCATTCACTGGCATAAATACCATCAAGATACTCCCTGTCTTTACTGTATGTTTCTGTATAAAGCTGAGCCTGGGCCGTTGCTTCTGCGTCTTCAGGATTTTTAAGAAGATTAATAATATCGCTGGAACGGCTGAAGGCAGTGAGGTAATTTTCTATTTCAAGTATATAGTTTTCTATAATCAGGGAACGCTCCTGCGCAATGGTTTCCATACTCTTTATGGTGCTGTCTTTGATATTTGAAGTGATTGAAACATCAACAAAAACGTATACAGCAGACATTACGAGTATCTGTGAGATTAAAATAGTTACAATAATTCTTAGACTTTTATTTTTCATATGTGTCACGTCCTTTACTGAATTTGTCTTTATTTTTTACGCACAAAAATAATTACTATAGTCTATTATACATGAAAAAATGTAATTGTAAAACAGAAAAATAATATATAGGTATTTTACTATAGGAATAATAAAACATATGTATTTTACAAATAATAGTTTGTATGGTAAATTGTTTACGAAAAAGAAAATGAGTTGGAGGTCATTATGAAGAAAGACTATAGTAAGTTATGGACATTGTTTAAATCTATGTTTGTATTGAGTTCATGTACTTTTGGTGGAGGCTTTGTCATAGTTTCCCTTATGAAGAAAAAATTCGTGGAGGAATTAAAATGGCTTGAGGAAGATGAAATGCTTGATGTGACAGCTATTACGCAGTCTACACCGGGTCCGCTTCCCGTAAATGCCTCCGTAATTATCGGATATAGAATGGCAGGGGTTTTAGGCTCATTGACAGCCATTCTCGGAACGATTCTTCCGCCAATGATTATTATCGCTGTTATTTCATTATTTTATGAGCAGTTTCGTACCAATGCCTATATTGCTACAGCATTGCAGGTAATGAGAGCCGGTGTTGCGGCAGTCATTTTTGATGTTGTTATCAATCTGGCGGGAAATGTGTTAAAGACAAAACGAGTTCTGTATATAATAATGATGGTTGTTGCATTTATAGCTGTATGCTTCTTTAATGTAAGTGCGATGCTTGTGATTTTTGTCTGCCTTGGAATTGGGCTTGTGGACTTGTTTGTTACACTTAAGAAAAAGAAAGGGGAGGTGGCATAAATGCTGTTGTTAAAATTATTTTTTGCTTTCGTTCAGGTCGGGCTTTTTAGTGTAGGCGGCGGATATGCAGCAATTCCTCTTATTCAGGAGCAGATTGTTAATATTCATGGACTTATGACGCTTGAGGAATTTTCAGATTTAATCACGGTAGCAGAAATGACACCGGGCCCTATTTCAATTAATTCTGCAACATTTGTTGGAATGAGAATAGCAGGAATACCGGGAGTACTGATTTGCTCAATAGGCTGTATTATTCCGTCTTTCTGCATATGTCTTATACTGGCTCATTTTTATTATAAATACCGTACCGTAAGTGGTGTTCAGGTTGTACTGGGGGCACTGAGACCGGCAGTTGTGGCAATGATTGGCTCGGCAGGAACTTCAATTCTTTTGTTAGGACTGTTTCAGTCAAAACTTCAGGAGGTAGTTCTTAGCAATATACGGTTTGTGGAGTTGGGAATCTTTGCAGTGGCGCTATTTATACTCAGAAAGTTTAAGGTTAGTGCCATAACAATTATTCTGGGAAGCGGTGTTATAGGAACGGTTATTTATGCTTTTATGGGAGCGATTTAAAGCAGGAGAAGAATATGACTATCAGACATCTTAAAATTTTTACAACGGTAGCTGACACAGGCGGCATGAGTGCGGCTGCGAAAAAACTTCATGTTTCTCAGCCTACGGTCAGTCAGGCAATATCCGAATTGGAGAAACATTACGGGGTAAAGCTTTTTGAAAGGCTTTCACAAAAAATATATCTGACAAAGGAAGGGGAGCTTATGCTCTCTTTTTCCCGTCATATACTGGATTCCTTCGAGAAAATGGAAGAAGCGGTGAACAGAGCAAATGAGAGCACCAGTCTGCGCATTGGATGCAGTGTATCGGTTGGAACATTTCTCATTAATGATATTTTGGACAGGGCGGAGGAAAGAATGCCGGAATGTTCAATTAGTGTAACGGTAGCCAACTCATCAGAGATAGAACATGGAATTCTTAGCAATGAGATTGATTTAGGTATTGTTGAGGGAATAATTAAAAGTGACGACCTGGTTATTACCCCTGTGTGTGAGGATGAACTTGTGCTGGTCTGTGGGAAAGGGCATCCGCTTATAAAGGAGAAGCTCGTTACCTTTGAAATGCTTGAGGGACAGGACTATATCAGCAGGGAAAGCGGAAGTGTTGAAAGAAATCAGTTGGAAAGGCGGTTTGAAGATTACGGGCTTCATTTAAAAAGAACCTTTTGCAGTACAAACACAGAAGCAATAAAAAATGCTGTTATGCATGGACGTGGAATAGCAATTCTTTCAAAGAGAATGATTGAAAGAGAATGTGAAGCCGGAGACATAATAATACTTCCTCTTGAGGGAGAGGCTGTGACAAGAAACATAAATCTTGTAATCCATAAAAATAAATATATATCTAAAAATATTAAAATAATGCAGGAAATAATAAAGATTTAATTTCCTTTACAACTAAAGGTTGTCTGAAAACTTTAAATACCTAACATATTGGTTTTGAAAAAATGCTTTTTTCCCAATTTTTTATGCTGTTTTATGCTATAATTTAAGAATATTGTATTTGAGACGTGCGTTTAAAAAAAAAATTAAAGATGGCAGGAAGGGAAAGCTGCATATGAGTAGATATGTGGAAGTAGGCATGAAGCAAAAGAGGATTATCAAAATGCTTCATAATACGCGCGTTGAACAGAAAGTACAAGTTGGATGGCTGTGTAACGGAATATGTACAAAAAGTATGCTTGAGAAGATTGAACGTGGTGACAGATTCATCAACAGAAATAGTTTAAACAGGCTTTTGTCCAGGCTTGGAATAGACCAGAAGAAATATGAAAAATATCTGGATTATATGGATTATGATGAGTGGAAGGATAGAAATGATATTATAAATGCCATAGAAGACGGAAAACTTCAAAGAGCAGAGGAACTTCTGAAAAAGTATGATGAGACATGGACAAAAAACAGAAAAATTGAAAAGCAGTTTTATATTTTTATGAAATTGCAGATATTACAAAAGGAAAATCCATTGGCGGATAGTAAGGAAATATATAATCTTTATAAAGAGGCAGCAACCATAACGATTCCTGATGTTAATGAGGTTGCCTTAGATAAGATGTTGTTGTCGACGGATGAAGTCAATCTGGTATTGGAGTGCAGAAGCAGGGAAATACATAGCAAGGATGTACTGGAAATATTTGCAGTATACCGGGAATTGTTGGATTATATGGACTCACCGAGGTTTGATATTGGCGGAAGAGCAAAGATATGTCCAAAGATTGTTGTGTATATGTACAGACATGTGAAGATATATGAAGAAAAGACGGATGAAAGGAAAAAGGCGGACTTATACGAAAAGATATTATTGCTCTGTGATAAGGCAATAGATATTTTGCGCGAAGACTGCAAGTCATATTACTTAAGTGAATTGTTAAATGTACACATAGAGTTATTAACATATTTGCTTGGCAACACCGATGATATTAATAAAATTGATGAGTACAAAAGAACGTTGCACAGAACCGAGGATGTGCTTGACGCATACAAAGGTATATGTGAACAGTACAATATGCCTTATGTAATGGAAGACTGCTGCTATTTTTACAGGGAAGAAGACGTTTATTGCATTAATGATGTTATAAAAAAGCGCAGGAAAATGTTAAATATGACAAGAGCAGAATTATGTGATGGAATATGTTCCGAAAGAACTGTTCAAAGATTAGAATTAAAGCAGAAAAGGAAACATGACGGAATTGCGGAAGAACTGTTTTGCTGCTTGGGCTTGTCAGTGGAGTATATTAATATGGGCATAGTAACGGACAGCCGGGAAACTACAGAATTATATGAGAGGTACAGGAGAGCTGTAAATGCGAAAGAAATGGATCTGGCAGAGGAGTTTCTGAATGAATTGGAGGAGAAACTGCCTCAATGTACAATCAATAAGCAGATGATGTTAAGGTCAAGAAGCCTTGTACAATGGCTGAAAGGTCAAATTACATGTGAACAGCATATAAATAATTTAAAAGAAGCAATATCATGTACGGTTGATTTGGAAACAGTTTATAAGAAACAGGAAAATGCTTTTTTCTCGTGGTTAGAGATTTCATGTATGAATTCTACAGCTACGGCTTTGAAAAAAATTGGAATGCTTCAGGAGTCCTACAAATACATTTCAATCCTAAAGGAATATTTTGACAAATTCGCAGAAGATGGAATGGAAGATGTGTATGTGGGATTATATGAGATAGTAATGAGCTTTTATGCAAGCCTTATGGGAAGTATGGGGGAATATAAGGAGTCTAATAGAACTTTTGACAAGTTGAATAAATTATCGTTGAAGCTAAAAAGAACCAACCTGTTACATTATAATATATATAATGTAGCATGGAGAATAGAAGGGAAAGCGGAAAATCACCAAGAGTATATATTACCGAAGTACAAAGGTGCATTAATTTATGTCAGCTTGTCAAAAGTAACTATTATGAAGATGGATATAGAAAACGATTAGGATAATTAGTGTTTTTCTTCAGGTGAATCAAGGTCCCCGGAAATTGTGTAGTTCTGATTTGATTCAGAAGGATTATTTGATGGCAATTTTGAAACCAGTCCACCGAAAATAACGCAGATGATTGCTAATGCTGTTACTTTTTTCAAGATTTTCTTTAACATAATAATTCTCCTTTGTGTTTTTTCTTTTATTATTTATGAGAGGAAGGTACGTTGTCAAGTGACAGAGTAGTGCGGTTTTTTGAGAAATCCGCACTACTCTGTCACTTTTTCGCTTTATAGGAAAGTTCGATTTTTGAGCTACAAAAAAATAACAAGAATTTATCGAACATACGTTAGATAAATTCTTGTTAGAGCAAACTGATAAGACGACACTTAGAAGATATAAAAACCTTCTACACCAGCCTCGTCGTCAAATAAGTCATCTTCATTTAGAAAATAATCCATATTGAGAAGGTCATCCTCACTCATGTTGCGAATGTCCTCAGAGGTCATACCTTCAGGTGGATTATCCATATATTTTTTGCGAAGTTTCTCTATTGTCTGGTTCATGTGTGTACCCTCCTTTGAAAGCAAGTATAACACAGTAAGGCAGTAAATAAAAGTCATGCAGAAGAACGCTTTCCACGAGAACGGGACATTACATTCTCATACATTTCTTCAAGAGAAATTCGCTTGTGATTAAAATAAAGCTCTAAAAAGAGCATGGTTGTGCCGCATTCACATTTTAACGGGTCGTAGACAAAAGAAGTAAAAATAGAAGTACGCCATTGATTGAAACTTCTGTAAAGTTGGTGCTTTTCACGAGAAATAGCTCTAAAAAGTTTTTTATCAATGTCACGATGACGTGCATAAAGCCCGCCATAGCGTATCATTTTAAAGTGTTTTTCAGGTATGTGTTGAATCAGACGCCGGATAAAATCCATAACAGGTAAAGTTTCTTCAACGTATTTATTATCTTCATGGCGGTTGTAGTGAAAAGTAACATAGTCACCATCATAATTATCAATGCGGGAGGTGGCAATTACCGGGCGACCAAGATAGCGTCCGATATATTTGACAACGGTATTAGGGTTGCATTTGTTAGGTTTTGCATAAACATAGAAACCTTCTTTGTGCTCTTGATAACAGCGGGATTTGATTTTTTTGAAGGAAGAACCAATTTTAGCTTCCATCTCATTTAATAATGCAGTACGAAAAGCATTGCGAAGGTAAGTATAATTGAAGTGTTTGACATTACGCCAAAATCCATCATTACTGTAGCCACCTTCAGAAATAAGGCAGTGAATATGGGGATTCCATTTTAAATCCCTGCCAAAAGTATGTAAAACCATAATAAACCCTGGGGTGAAGTTCATGGATTTATTCAGTTTAAAAAACATATGAGAAACCACACTTCTTACTGCATGAAAGAGGCAGTTAAGAAGAGAACGGTCATTAAGAAAAAAATCTCTAAGTTGTGAATCAATGGTAAAAACGCAGTGTCTGTGAGTTGCATTAACCAGCTTAAAAGACATGGAAGTAGTTCTGTGCATGGCATAGAGGTTTCCACAAGTGGGGCAGAAACGGCTGTGACAGCGGAAAGGAACAAATTTTAATTTTCCACAATCAGGGCAACCATACATTGCACCGCCGAAAGAAGGGTCACCGCAGTTAATCATTTTATCCACGTTTTCAACAACAGAGGAACGTGGACGTAATAAGTAAATCATTTCTTCATAATGGTCTTTAAAAATATCTTGTAATATGCTCATAAGATTATTATGCAGTAAAACAGTAAAAAAAGAAAGCCCCAAATTCCCCCATGAATGGGGGTTAGGGGGTTGAGGTGTCGAAGACACTTTTTTAT
>JBGVOM010000080.1:0-3764 GCA_045126515.1 Lachnospiraceae bacterium | reverse complement strand
GAGGAATTAGAGCAGCTTGCTCCCTGGAGCCAGCTTGCTCAGGAAACCTGTAACTGATTAGAGTAAAATGCTCGCATGCCTAGCATCCCTAGTAAGGATGCCGGCTTAGTTTTGGAGTACACCTCGAAACTAAGCGCTTACAAACTAAATATAGATTAGCCATATCGACAAGTTCTTTCATTTCTATCCATCCATTATGTATTTCTATATTAGTCCATGCTACTGGTCTGCCATCCTTCATGCAGGCATTCTGTTCTTACACACCCTGACTTAAAATCATAAATACGGTTGATATTTCTTCTGGTATCATCATTAATCCCAAGGCAATAGCAAAGTGCCCTGTGGTACACATCCTGAAACCTTACTTTCTTTAATTTCTCATAGTAGAATTTCTCATGTGCTTCGCTGATAAAAAAAATTTCTTGGGCTTTTTCAGCTCCTGCTCCTAACGCTGTGTTTGTCATTGTATGACCTCCTTACTAAAGTGAATTGAAAAAGGCACTCCTTTTGAAATGCCCTAATATAAAATATAGGGACACTCTTTTAAAGTATCCCTACGTTCTACCAATCTATCTGATAGCTCTCTATTCACTTTCATATTCAGAATTTTTTTGTTCCCCCAACCGAGGTCTAATGCCACAACTACGGTCACTTTCCTCACAAGCTCCTTTTCCTTGTGATTTTCATCAACATAATTGAAACTGAAAAACTCTACAAAGTGCGTAAATTCAAGAATTTCTACATACCCTTTCTTTGTAGCAACACCACAGTCTCTATATTTCCAGTGGCAGGGAACATATCAACCCCCACACTTCTCTCTACCACATATCCCGCCTGCTGCAGCACTTCCAAATCCCGCACCAGACTAGTTGGCTTACAGGAAATATAAACCATACGCTCTACACCGTACGCAATGATTTTCGGCAATGCCTTTGGATGAATCCCGTCTCTTGGAGGATCTAATACAATTAAATCCGGCTTTTCCGTCAGGGAATCTAAAACTTTCAGCACATCTCCTGCAATAAAATCACAATTGGTAAGCCCATTTAAGGCTGCGTTTTCCTTGGCTGCTTCTACCGCTTCTTCCACGATTTCTACTCCAGTTACATGATCTGCTACCGGTGCTAAAATCTGGGCAATAGTTCCGGTTCCGCTGTACAAATCATATATTTTCTTATTCTTTGTATCTCCAATATATTCTCTTGCGGTATCATACAACACTTCCGCACCTAAGGAATTGGTCTGGAAAAAAGAAAATGGAGAAATCTTAAATTTCAATCCCAATAATTCTTCATAAAAGAAATCCTGACCATATAAGATTTCAGTACCTTCATCCTTAACTACGTCTGCCAGGCTGTCATTGCTTGTATGGATAATTCCTACGATTTTACCTTCTAGTTCCAGGTTTGTCAAGAGATTTACCCATTCTGTAAAATCAAATTTCTCCTGTGTAGTGGTTACAATATCAATTAAAATTTCTCCAGTTTTTATCGCTTTTCGCACTAATAAATGACGCAGAAATCCCACATGAGTCATTTTATGGAAAAATTTCAAATCTGTAGCTGCAAAATAGTCTAAGGTTGCCCCAAGAATTTTCCGGTAATCTTCGTCTACCAGCTTACATTCACGCACTGCTACAATATCATAAAAACTTCCTCGTTTATGCATTCCTAAAGATAACGGACCATCTTTAAAAGCATCTCCAAAGGAAAATTCCATTTTGTTACGATACTCATTTACTCTTGGGCTTGTCTTCACTCCCTCAAAAGTATGCTCGCATCCTACCTTTGCCAACAATTCTGACAACTGCTTATGCTTTAAGGCAATCTGGTTTTCATAAGAAAGATTTCGATAAGTACATCCGCCACATTCACCAAAATGAGGACAATCTGACGGAATTTCATTTTCTGCCTTTTCTAAAACTTCTAACAGCCTTGCTTCCATCTTTCCCTTTCGTGCCTTATTGATGCCAAACTTTATTTTTTGTCCCGGTATGGTATTCTTTACTACAATATCTTTACCTTCCACAGTAACAATTCCCTTGTTTGGAAATTCTACCTTTCCAACCACACCTTCTAATATATCTCCTTTTTTCATATATACCTCCAAAATTCAGTACTTTGCTTTTTTGTTAACCTTTATTAAAAACAAATAGAACGATAAAACTCACTATTCCAACCAATGGCGCAATGATTTCAATAACATGTCTGACTTTGTTTGTATCCTTCAGCTTTACCAATAAAATTTTATATGCCGCAATTCCAATAAACCCTCCAAAGGTATTCAGAATCACATCATCGATATCTCCGATTCCCATTTTAAATATATATTGCACAAGTTCCGCTGATAAACTAACTACGAATACCCATAAAATATTTTTCTTTATTCCTTTGTCTTCGTTAAACAAAGTAAAATAAACGCCCAAAGGTATAAACAGAACAATATTCCCCACCAAGTTGGTAAACCCAAAAGAATATATGGTTATTTCATGTCGGGAATATGCCGGTATATCTACACCTGATAAATAGAAAAGTATAGAACGCAGTGGCACAATATTCATGCTTCTGCTTGAATGACTTGTTCTAAATAGTATTACAAATAAAATCACTATATAAATGATGAAAACCGAAAATAGTAAAAGATTATGCAATATTTTATGATATTTCTTCATTTTCATGCCTCACTTCTATCTCGAAAAATTAACGATTTTTCAATGGAAGTTGTTTCAAACTAATTAAAGTAAACGCCAATAAAAAATATATTTTTCCTACTCCATACTATCTTGTTGGAGATGCTTCAATGGCTTCTTTTGAAATAAGCATAATATTATCATTTGGCGTAAATACCTCTGGAATCAGGAAATAACTTTCATCCGTTTCTCCTACTGTATATTCTATACAATAACTTGTGTACACCATATTTTTTGCAATATATAAGAAATTTTCATAGTTCCGTTCTAAGGATTTTTCGAGATTATTTAAATTATCATCAGGAGCAACTGGTGTACAGAATTCCTGATTTGCAATATGATTTCTTATTTCCAGTACTGATAGTGGTATTCCCTTTTCATCTACCCAATAAAAATTGTTTGTAATATCAAGCATTATCCATTTATTCAGTTTTGCATCCCAAATCTCGTTTACAACATGACATTCATTATCATAAATTGAATTAGGATTAATCCATACTTTTCGAGAATAAATTCCTAGTGCCAGACACATTTCATTCAATATCTGAGACTTTGACCTACAATTGATTCCTTGCGATTTATTATCCAAACTATATTCTAATAATGCAATTGCATTCATGTCTATGTGATTATCATAGTTAGATGCATGATGCAACCTACTAGCATATGCATCCATTAAAGCTAAAGCTTTTTCAAATTCTGTTCCATCTCCTGCAGTTTTTTCTATACCATATTTTTTCAACAGTTCTGGATATTCTGCATTATCAAAATCATATTTTATAACATAGTCCTCACCATCTCTAAAAGCCTGTTCATTATGTAAAATCCCTGCTTCCATAATATATATCTGTTCCGTAGATTGTAAATATGAAGTTTGAAAAAGCCAATCTCCATCCCCAGTCAATATGTATGCTAATAATGCCGCCATCAATACTAATAGTACAATAAGAAGACCAACTAATGCCTTTATCCTCTTTGTCATAATTCTTCTCCCAAATTAAAGAATTCTGTTGTGTGGCTGTGCCAACGCACAGAAGAAAGGTTGTGGTATCCTCTGGGGGCATTTGGTCTGCTC
>JBGVOM010000079.1:0-3858 GCA_045126515.1 Lachnospiraceae bacterium | reverse complement strand
GACTATATGGATGAATGGAACTTTGAAAACTGGGGGATAAAATACTGGTCCAAAACACCAGAGTTTATAGAATATATAGAAAATCACTAAATATGAAATTGAATGTAACTTATGAATATTTATGAAACATGTCCAGTATTAGAAAATCGAAAATTGAATTTTCACTTGAGGTATTTTTAGGGATTTAATAACTGTTATATTGTTTTGTACTTGTTTATGATCTCTGATAAGGGAAAAAATAAGGGAAAAAATAAGGGAAAGAAAATATGTGTAAACGGCAAGTACTTTCCAGCAAAAAATGGCAATTAATTTCCAGCATTTTTTGGCAATTAAGCACCAGCATTTTGTATACACCCACGGATTGCTCCGTGGGCTTTTTCTTTATTGAAACGGAAGTTCCATTTCTTCCATTCTCTTTAAGGCTTCCCCAAGACTTTCCTGCTCTGCTTCAGGTTCGTCATCATCCCAACCATAGTAATTCATGGCAAACTTTCTTGTTTCTTCCGGGCTCATTCCTTTCGTTTGCTGGCGGATATATTCTTCATCACGCCATACTGTCAGGAATTCAACAGGAACTCCTCCCTCAGCACTTGCGAGAGATGCATTTTCATAAACGCTATGGCCATCTTTTACCCATTCTCTTAAGACACGTTGCTCTTTCTTGGTCATAGGGGTTTCTTTGATATATTCCTTATACTGTTTTTCTAGAAATTCTCTTGTTTCTAAAGGTAAATATTTATTAAATTTCATCTGTGGCATCTCCTTTGCTCAAAAATGATTTGCGATTTTCCAAACGATAACTTTTACCGGACATCTGAATGCGGTCACAGCGGTAGGACAGTCTGTCCAGAATAGCGGTTGCCAGTGCTGCGTCATCCAGAAATTCAGCCCATTCTTCAAACCCTTTGTTGGTAGTAATGATAATGGATGTCTGCTCCTGTAACTCGGATATCAGCTGAAAGAACAGATTACCTTCTGTAGAGGTAATGGGCAGATACCCTACTTCATCCACCACCAACAGGTTTGATTTCTGTATTCGGTTCATTTTCGCTTTACTCCGACGGTCTATTTCATGCGTCCGAAGCGTCTGCATCAGTGACTGCATGGTTGTATAACTGACCTTATACCCTTCTTCGCACGCCTTATAGGCAAGCGCAATGGCAAGATGTGTTTTTCCTACACCGGGCGGACCGGAGAGTATAAGGTTGTAAATACCATCAATCCAGTTTAGTTCCGACAACTGATTCAGCTGTTTTTTCGTTATGGACTGACAAAACGTCAAATCGAAATCCTTTAAATATTTTTGATAAGGAAAACCGGCCTCCTTAATTCTTCTTTCTTTTGCCTTATCCTGACGGTGGCGGATTTCACTGCCAAGAACGTCTTTCAAAAACTCTGTGTAGCTTACTTCTTTTCTTTCTGCTTCATGAATCAGTTTCTCCAATTCATTCTTTGTATGTACCAGGCTAAGTGTAGTTGCATATGCCCTGATTTCCTGTAGATTATCCATTTGCGGCACTCCTTTCCATTGCATTCTCATAAACGCTTAAATCTCTGACTTCCACGTGATTCCCACGATATTTTTCCGGGAGTACCGGTCCTGTATTCTTTTTTATTTTCTGCTTATCAGAAAGCACCTGCTCCAGATAGATTATGCTTGATTTTAAATCGCTGGCAGAGTAAAGTTCCTTCTCTGTGCAGTATCTAAGACCGCGCTTTACCGCATCAGCATTCCATTCCTCAAATAATCTGCGGATTACACCCAACTGGTCACGATAGTAGCGTGGCTTTGCCTGATGGATATGTTCCAGAAAAGGCTGTACCAGTTCATCATTTTCAAACAATTCCTGAATGAGACGTTCCTGCTCCAGAAGCGTTTTACTTTTATCCCGTTCCACACGTTTCTGTCCAATCAGTTTTCCTTTATCATGACATAATGGGTGGGTAGCATATATTTCGCCGGTCAGACTGTCCGTAATGGAGATTGTTTCATTTTCTACCACCATATAAACCTTTTTGCCGGGACAGTAAGTCCCTTTGGGTACACGATAACGGTTCCCTTTATATAAAACGATGTTGTCTTTTCTAACCTGATAGGTTATACTTTCTGTAGCAGCACAGAAACTGTGATTAGATACTGGTGTGAGGTATTCCTTTTCGAGGGTGAATACTTCCGCCGGTATCTTTTTTGTTGTGCCGTGTTCTTCGGCATTTCCGGTTCTTTCTAACCAGGCAATGCAGTCTGCATTAAAACTGTCTATGTCACTGAATATCCGGTGTTTGGCGAAACCATGCTTTGCATACTTTACTACATTTTCAATTTTTCCCTTGGTTTCCGGATCCGCACCGTGACACAGAAATACTTCAAATTTCACTTCATCTACATAACTTTGAAAACCTTCCGTATAAATGATATCTCCATGATTTTCACTGACCGCAAGTATCTTGTCCTGATCATAAACGATTTCCCTTGGTCTTCCCCCATAGAATTCAAAGGCCTTCATGTGGGCTGTTTTAAAAGTGTCTGTTGTAAACGGACGTTCCTGCCACAGAATAAACTTATATCTGGAATGGGCAAGTACCATTGCAAAGCAATAGACCTTTCGCTTTCTCCCGGTGGTCGTTTCCAGACTTATTTCGCCCATATCCACCTGTGCCTGTTGTCCCATCGGCAGTTCTTCCACAGCTTCATACTGCCTTGATGATACAGGCTTTTTGATGTCGTATTCCTCACGAATTGCCTGTACATAGCTACGAAAAGCACGTTTCCGGAAATCTAATGTTTCCAAGCATGTCCGTTCCTTAATCCAGTCATAAATCTGCGCTGCAGACATATCCGGATATTTCGTGAGACATTCAAGTACAAACTCTTTGTACTCGTCAGCCTTTTTCCTACGCTTCTTCGATGCAGCCTCTTTGGCTGCGTATTCACCGGGGGACATATCCCAGTAGGTGCTGACTGTTTCTCTGTTAATATTCAGTCTTCGTGCAACCTGTGTTTTTCTGAGCCCATTATTTTTAAGCTCATGGATTTTGGTATAAATCATCCAATCAATCATCCTTTCTTCACCTCCGGATGACAGTATATCATCATCTCAGTGAGGTTTGATAATTGCTGGAAATTAATTGCCAAAATCTGCTGGATTTAGTTTACCACTTACAGCTTTGTAAAATTGGGAAGCGTTGACGGAAATCAAACCACTGAATATGTTGATGAAACGACAGAAGATGGAAAATCATATTCTTATCTTGTAAAATCCTGTCATAAAAAATATGCAACATCTTCGGATGAGGAAAGGATTGATATCACAGGTGCACCAAAAATTGAAGACTTTAATGTGAGTTCTTTAGGAATCTTTGAAAATTCATCAGCTGAGGTTGTCCTTTTTGCTAAAGTTAAGAATGCTAACCGTGTGAAAGAGAATGAAATAGAGTTGATTTCAGGAACCGAACGGGTTGGATATTTATCAAATAATGGGAATGTTAGTGATGGTCTATTTAGTTTAAAATTATCTGTGAGTGGGAAAGCCGGAGATGAGTTGAAATATGCCGTCAAGTTTAGGGGTACTATATCAAAAGAAGTAACATTAAGAGTGTTTGATTCATTAACAAAAGAAGACTTTGATGAATTGGAACAAATGGATGAGAAGATTGAATTAGTTAATTCAGATTATCTCGTTGATGGATATATCCCAATGGAAAAAGCCGGTGATGCGATTGATGCTGTTTATCAATTGGCAGAGGAACAAAAAGAGCAAGGATACATCATTAAGTTGTCAAAATCTGAGTTTGGTGTAACAATTCGATATGCGAGCGGATTGTGGTATTATTATGAGCCCCAAATAGAAGGTGTAGCTG
>JBGVOM010000078.1:0-13340 GCA_045126515.1 Lachnospiraceae bacterium | reverse complement strand
CGGTAATTAACCTACAGCAGTTCTTTTTCGTGCTGTCAAGGGTGGCGGCATGCTACCACAGCCTAAAATATCTACAGTTTTCAAGGTTCAACTGAGCCTTTTTTCTTTGCTCAGTTTTTTCATAGTTCATTTGACACTATCTTCAAATAAAAGAAAGCACGCTCTGCGAACTATCTATTGTCATAAATAAAAAATGTGCAAAGTATTTATCATTCATACCTTACACATTGATTATATTCCTTATTATCCAATTATGTCTAATACCTATACCAACTCATTTTTTATGCCTTAAAGGCATTGATTTCTTCTATGAATTTATTTATTGCCAACGAATACGGAATATTCCTTCTCCATGCGATTACCGTACTTGCTGTTATTTCAGGATACAATCTTCTCTGAACAAGCAATTCCTCTCTCCAATACTTGGCAGCACCTTCAATTGAGATTGGATACCCCAGTCCATGAATTGCCATAACCCCTGCATTCGTTCCAAGATTACTTGTAAAAGAAACATGAAGCTTATTGAAATCCTTACCAAACCAGTTTGCAAGTTCACTCTGTACACTCAGTCTTTTGGGAAGGATGAGTTGTTTATCCAAAAGCTCTTCTTTTGTAATATATTCTTTGTCTGCCAATGGATCATCCGGTTTCATCCCAACAATCCAATGATCACTTTCCATAATTCTGATATAATCCAAGCCCTCTGTATTAACGGGCTCTAAAAACAAACCAATATCTACCAAACCCTGATTCATCATTTCGTATACTGAATCTGCCGTTGCTGTGTGTAACGCAATCTGCACCATTGGATATTTTTGCTTATATACCTTACAAATTTCTGCCAATGTTTCAACAGCGGAAAACTCACCACAACCAATTGTAATAGTACCTTCCATCAATTCTTCTTTAACCTTGAGTTCATCCAGCATTTTTTCTTCCAGATCAATGATTTCCAGGCCCTTCGTTTTAATAATATCCCCGACTCCGTAAGCGTAATACTACGGTTCCCTCTTATAAAAAGGGCTGTGCCAAGTTCCTCCTCCAATGCAGCAAGCTGCCTTGAAAGTGTTGGCTGTGTAATATTCAATTGTTCTGCGGCTTTTGTAAAGTTCTGTTCTTTCGCCACGGTCAAAAAATATCGAAGTATTCTAATATCCATCTTTATATACACCTCTTTTATAAAAAGGAAAAATTTTATTGCAGTGGAATAGGATTGATAAATATTACCAATACTGCCTTTAAACAAACCGTCCTTTTCTTTCCCAACGATATCGGATTCATCTCCGAATCTTATCCTCGCGATTACATCCATATTTTCAATCATAGAAAATACCTGCTTACTGCCTAAAGAATTCTTTGTATATTTCATAAGCTGTATTACCTCGCCAAACACTCTATTCTTGACATTCCAAAGAACTCCCCACATATGACTATGCCACCTATTTATTTTCCCAATATTCTCGATATCAGGCTCATTTTATATCCTTCATCTTCTGGATACAATCCAAGTGCCAATATTTCTTCATCCGTAAATCCGTTTTGCGTGCTATTCTTATTTTTTTTCTTCAAAGTTTTTAACAACTTTTTCGCATCTTCTTTTGCTTGCTCAGCAAGAAATTCTTCATCAAATTGATTCATCCCACAATACGGGCAAATTTCTGCTCCTAATTCAATATATTTATTACACCGAATACATACATCCTTCCTCATAAAACCACCTTCAGAAACTCATTCTGTTTATCCTTACATACTCACATCTCAGCTCTTATTTTTTCAATCAACGTTATATCTGCTGGCAACCATTCAACAGAATCCAACGCTTCTTTCGTCAACCACTTTGCTGCTTCATGTTCCTTTAACACTAAATCCCCAGTTACAATTTCCGCCCAGAAGCAATCCATAGAAAGATGGAATGTAGGATAATCGTACTCTATCGTATCAATCAATTCTCCAACTGTAATTTCTGTTTCAAGCTCTTCCATAATCTCTCTCTTAAGAGCTTCCTGCGGTGTTTCTCCTTCTTCAATTTTTCCTCCTGGGAACTCCCAACCGCCTTTAAAATCACCATAACCTCTCTGGGTCGCAAAAATAATGGATTCACCATCTTTATTCACAGCTTTCATCACCGCTGCTACCACACGTATTGTTTTCATCTTACTTTTTCCTCTGCTTCCTCTTTCATACTACTTTGTAAATAACGCAACAAATCATCACGCACTGCATGGCGCATTTTCACTTTTACTTTTGTAATATCTCGTTCTCTACCATTATTATCTTTCTTTTTATCTGCCTTTGTATTTACTACATCAAACAAGCCCATATAGTAAAAATTTGTTTCTGCATCACTCTTTTTTACCAGAAGGTGCTTACGTTTTGCAGTAATAACATCTTGCATATATGAACTGTCAATCCCCCTACCAATTTGAGAATCCCAACGGAAAATCATATTATCTTCAAAGACATCTGCATAATCAGGTTTACCATCCACATAATTTTTGGCGTCATCTTCGCTTTCCTCTTTGTGGTATGTAACAAAAATAAACACATCATCTCTTATGCGCTTCATTCCATACATTGTAGAAGATAAATCTTTTCCACAGTTCATCAATAAACTTACATCTCTTCTGGAATACTTTTCATATAAAACAAACGGATTATCCTCAGTTTGTCCATCAGCATATTTATCCTTATATCTTCTTAGCCCAACTTCTATAATATCATCCACCTGTTTGTAAAATTCCATGTGTTGTAAGCGTTGTGCAAACCCCTGCATTCTTTGGAGTGTTTGTGGCTTATCACTATCAACAATATCTATATGACAATATCTTTTATATTCCTCTTCTTTACTTACAAAATATCCTTGCAAAACACTTACTGCGTTATTAAAAGATGCCATATCCATCGCATATCCGTACTTCGCCTGAAACTCTCTTTTCATATTATCTACGCAAATTACTTCGTTGTGTAAAAAATGCTTCAATATTTCAAGCTCATATGGTCTTGCTCCGGAGAGAACTGTTTTTGATAGATACTCTAGTGTTATCATTTCTTGTTCTGAAATTTTACCCACATAAATTTCACGCTCAACGGATTCCAAAAACAATTGATATGTCTTATATTCTCGGATTATTACAAGTGGGTCTACCTCTCCATTTTCATAAAAATCAAGAAGATATGGAACTCTGCCAAGGCGATTTTTCAAAGTAATATAACTCTCTCGGATAATCGATTTCATACCTTTAATTCTATCAATCGACTGAAAAATTTTATCCTTAGCCACTTCATCAAAATGCACTGTTGACGCCCCTGGAATCGTACTGTTTCCACTAATAACATACTTGCGAATAGTATCCGGATTATAAGTTCTGTCTCCTGATAACGCTATGGGAATCATGAAGTTATTGTTATAATTACCTATAAAATCAAGAACAACAACATACTCTTTTCCCTCTGCTTTACGCAAGCCTCTACCAAGCTGCTGAATAAACACTATTGGCGACTCTGTAGGTCTAAGCATTATTACCTGATTAACCTCAACAATATCAACACCTTCATTTAGTATTTCAACAGAGAATATATAATCCAACGGTTGCATATCTTCTGTAGCATCCGCTTCATTCATTGCTAAACGTTCAAACGCATTTGTTCTTTCTTCTTCCGATGCACTTCCGTTAAGGGCAATTGTTCTATATCCTGCTGCATTAAATTTTGCAGAAAGTTCTTCCGATTCATCAATTCTACTGCAGAATACCAGCCCCTTTACACGTTCTCCACTATAACCGTAGTAATTTGCCTGTTCGATAATATGCCGGACTCTTTCATCTCCGGTTAATAAATTAAACTCTCTTTCTGTTATCTTTTTCGCTTTCATTTGTTTCTCATCTATCAAAGAAACATCACTGATTCCAAAGTAATGAAATGGGCACAAAAAGTTTTCTTCCATTGCTTGTTGTAATCGAATCTCATATGCTATCTGATAATTGAATATTTCATAAATATTTCTACCTTCGATATCATCATCCCTCTTATCCGGTGTTGCTGTCATACCTAACCACAGTTTTGGTGTAAAATAATTCATTACTTTCTGATAGGTATTAGCTGCACTATGATGTGCCTCATCTAAAATAATACAGTCAAACTCATCCGGTCTATATTTCATTAAATGCTCATCTCGATTCAAGGTCTGAACCATGGCAAACACATAATCTTTTTCATACTCATGATAGCCAGCTCCTACCAATCCCATCGAAACATTTTTATCAAACACTCTTTCATATGATTTTTTCGTCTGTCTCGCCAACTGTCCTCTATGAACAAGGAATAATACCCTTTTAAATCCAAGCTCTCGCATAGCAAACGCAGACGCATATGTTTTTCCTGTTCCCGCTCGTGTCAAGGGTGTGAGGAGATATTTTTATGTTTTTTACGGATAGGGTTATTCAGTTTTAAAAGTTCAAATACGAGGCGCTATCCTCGCATAAAGCGGTAGCGGGTTGGGAGACCCGCTTTGCAATCACCTATGGTTCACCGCTACTATTTTTTTAATTCTTTTAATCTTGTAAATAGAGTAACAATCCAATCAGCTGTAGAATCGCTACTAATCATTTCCACCACTAAAAGTAAAATTATTAATAAAATAATCCAAGCAACAATTGCCCAATTACGCTGCTTCTTAATTTTTGTGATAATTTCGTTCTTAAAACTATCTTCTCCAATAAGTTCTTTCAATTCTTCTTCGTCAAATACATCTTTATAATTATTTTTTAGCTTATCAAATCCCATCTGCATTTGCTTTATTTTATAGTTAGTTTCATAAACACTAAAAAGCAAAAAGAGCACAGAAAAAAATATAATAATCTCAAATATAACTGTAATATCTCTAGTAAATATATTATCTAATGGCGCATCCGATACAATATTCGCAAGTATTACAGTAAAAAGAAAACTAAATACAGCCAATATGTTATTTTTCATCCCATGAGGGATACTAAATGCTAAGTCACTTGATTTTTCTATAATTTCTGTAACACTTTTTCCTACTTGATTCTTTAAATCCAAATACCTATCTACATTATCCTTTTGATACAGATTAAAATTCGACTGAATTGACGAGAATGTTTTATCGTCCAAATTAATTATGTTAGAATATCTACAATGAAGACTTATGATATTTCGTGCAATAATAGCCTTATCTGTGCTATTTCCACCTTCATATATCCAATTATAGATCTTTACTATCTCTCTATTGGAAATAAGTTCTTGTATTTTTATTTCCATACTTACATTTCTTTGTCCAGAAATTTTTATTTCTATTTTTTCTGCATCTACAATCTCAGCATCATTTGCAATATAGCAGACAGCTAAAAGAGTCTCTATCTTCGCAAAGCAATCTGATAATCTATTCCTCATACCACTTATTTGAAAAGAAAAATCACCAGGCACTAAAGAATACAAATATCCATTTCTGAAATTTGCATTATCTCTTACCATTTTCAATCTTTCCAGTCTTCCGCCGTTTATTATCGTATCATGGTCTTCTCTGCCAATAAAAGAAATAGATTTTGTTGCAAAATGAATGTCGCTATCTTGTACTTCAAAATATAAAAACTCTCTATCTGTTAATAGTTGTGAAAAAATCAACATTATATCTAGTAATTCTTTAGTTGTAACAGCTTCGCAAAACTTATCGTAGCAATAGATTGAAACTACATTCTGATCAGATATGTTTTTATCAACATGCCATGTCATCGTTACTGGTTCACCATTAAAGATTTCCCAATCAAACGAATCCAGATCATTATTTTTAGAAATTTGAATACCTTCATCTGCTTCATTTACAACAGTTATTTCTACATCATCACGCGACGGAAAACCAACCAATAATTCTCGAAGAATCTCCTTAGTCACACATGCAGAATCAACTATTTCAAACACAAAATCTACAATTCTTATTTCTTCAGAATATTTTACCAATGATGAAGTATTCAATTTTTCTTTAATATTCTCAATTACACTTCTCATCAAAACATTCCACCTTTTCGCCTACTTAAACTGTTGATATACATCCTCGTTGTTTGTCATTATTCGAATATATTTTGCACCAGTTGTCACATCTTCTTCTGCAGATATTTTTTGCTTTATATCTTGTACGAAATCATTTACTTTAATTTCAATTCCTTCATTAACTTTATATAACTGTTTTACCCTAGCTTTTATCTCCTTGGGAACAACTGTAAATAATCTGTCAAATTTTTTATTTTCAGGCAATTCCATAAGTTTATTTTTTAATTCAGCTATACACTCTTGAGATAAAGTATCTGCATCATAATTATCCAAAATAACTGAGACCATTTCATTATAATCTAGTTGTTGTTCCCTCTTCATATACCCTACAAATGTGTTTCTAATTACAGTATAATCACTTGGTGCAATTTTTTTAACTTCTCTTGTAAGAATTGTATCAATAGCATTAAACGCTCTTTTTGTATTTTGTGCATCCGTAGAGAGTTCTCTTAATTCCAGAAAATCATCCGCCCAATACTTTCCACTATTACTAACATATATCTTGGCTTCATTAACCAATATGTTTTCATCTTCTATACTGCAATTTAAAATACATGTTTTCCAGATTTTTTTCTGCTCACTAGAAAAACCTGATTTAAATGAAAAATCTGAATCATCAACAAACGAAGAATGTTCAACTTTCGCCAATAAATATGCATATGTATCTCCATTCTTAATAGCAGCCTGTATTAAACTCCCCTTTTTAACATTCTGACCCATATGATATATCTGCTCTTGCTTCAATTTTTCTTTATCAAAAAGTCTTTGAGCTATATCATCTGCATATGATTTTACCCTAATAGCCATTTCTTCAGATTCAATCTCTGTTACTTCAAGAAGGGAAAAAATGCTCCTAACATCATTAACTACCTGTGTTGACTGAGATGTTGGTACATAGGCTTTATTAACTACATTGTCATTAATATTCGTTAATAATTCAGTCACAAAATTATCAAAATTGGGGTGTATTTCTACCTCGCTAAAACTTTCAGCATCATAATCAATTTTATGAACTGCTTTGAACAAATAATCCATGTATTCATCCTCCTTGAAATAATACCAACTTATATTTATGATACAAAAACTCTTAAACTTTATTATACTACTACTCCTCATAAATCTCCATATCATTTGCTACAATTTTCGAGCTTTTCCACCACTTGAAATTCATCCTTGAACTTCCACTTTATTTCCACCCTGTCCTTAGCATACACAACAATCTCTTCCACGAAAGTATCCACGATTTCCTTATTCAGTTTCTGCAGTTTCATCTGTCCTTCCATCATTTCAAAACCAGCTATTTCCGGCAGGTCCATCGTTGCTAACTTACCGACTGCTGCTTTCTGCTTTTCTATGTTTTCTTGCATACGCATAAGCAACTGTTCGTAGGTCTTTTTCTGTTCCAGATAGGTTGCCTTATCGGTCAAGCCAAGTTTGTAGTTCTCGTATGCATCACGCAAATCCCTATTAATGCGCTCGTTGCTGTTCTCCATATCTACCAGATGTTGTTCCGCCAGTTTCAACCGCTGTGCCTGTTTCTCACGCTGCATGTCCACAATCTTTCCGGAATCAACCCACATATCAATAAACAACTGCAAGGACTTCATCACGACTTCTTCCATAGTAGCATCAAGAACACTGATATTACATTTTCCATCTGTTTTATCCAGATAATGCTTGGCGCAATAATACTTAGGGCGACCGGAATATGAATGAGACAAACGATGTCCGCAGTTACCACATGTCATTTTACCGGTCAGGCAATGTGTCTCATGCTTCCTCTCTGCACCGGCACAGGTATTTCCTTTTCTCATAGATGCCACCTTTTCAAAATCTCCTCTACTTATAATGGCTACATGGCAGTTCTCCACACGCTTCCATTCTTCCTCTGGAAGAGCCTTAGCATGCTTGTCACCCACATTTTCGCTCTTGAAACGGTTGTAAACCATCGTCCCGGTGTATTGTTCATTACTGAGGATTCTACCCACAGCAACATTACTCCAAAGAGGCTTTTTCTCTCGGTATTTTGCCAGCTGGTTTTCATTTTCTTCCTTCATGGCAATATACACTCCCGGTGTCGCAATTCCTTCCTGATTCAGAGTCTCTGCAATTTTATACATGGACTTTCCGGATAAATACTCTTTGAAAATACGCTTCACAATCTGACCGGCATATTCATCCACCACCAGCTTGTGCTTGTCCTCAGGACTCTTTACATATCCGTAAGGTGCAAAAGCAGAAATGTATTTCCCACTGCCACGCTTGGCATCAAGAGTTGTACTCACCTTTACCGACTGTTCCTCACTGAAAAAATCATAAAGAATTCCCTTAAATGCAACATCAATTTCACCGATACCTCCCACATAATCTGCACTATCGTAATTGTCATTGATAGCAATAAAACGCACACCCATAAAAGGAAATATCTGCTCGATGTATTTTCCCTGTTCAATGTGGTCTCTGGAAAATCTGGAGAAATCCTTCACAATAACACAGCTGATCTGTTTCTTCTTCACAAGATCCAGCATCCTCTGCATATCCGGACGGTCCATATTTTTACCGGTATAACCATCGTCCACAAATTCCAGCACATTCATTTTGCGAAGGGCTTTATCCTTATTGATGTAATTACGGATAAAAGCACGTTGATTGGTAATGCTGTTACTCTCATCCCTGATAAATTCATCTTCCTTTGACAACCTCAAATACATTGCAATCTGTTTCATTCTAAGCCTCCTCCTTCATTCTCTCCGCATACTCGTCTTTGAAATTCAAGTTAATCTCCAACCTGTAATCCGGATACAAATAAATACTGTGCACCAAATGTTCCAACATATTTCTATCCAGATATGGTTCACTCTGAAAACGGTAAATTGCCCTCAGCCATTGTAGTTTCTTTCCAAAAAATCTCTTGTAGCGACGTCTGTTTGCCTCCTCATCAGAAATCTGTCCCCGAAGTCTCATGACCGCATCCGCAGACTTTTCCTGCATACGCCTGAACTCTTCTTTACTCACCTCTCCGGTCACATACCCTTGATAAGCCTTACTTTCTTCATAATTCAGCTTCTCAATCTTCTTCTCCAACTGTCGTATCTGCACATCGCACTTTTTTAACTCCTTGTCCATAGCACTCTGTAGCACATTTTCCATCTTCTCACAATCTGAAAGTGCTACAATATTCACTTCCAGAATCTTATAAACCGCCTTTACCAGTTCCTGCTCTAAGATGGTACAACCGCACTTCTTCCCACCGAAATCATAATTATATCTGCAGGAATAAAAATACTGTCGTTCCAGTCTCCCATCCTTTTCCACGATTCGTGACAGTTGTGGAATCCTTCTCTTACAATTTCCACAGAACAAAATCCCTGCGAAAATATCATCTTTTATCGGTAAATTCTTTCCTCTGTCCGAAGAAAAACAGCTCTCTTCCACCTTCTGTCCAAGCACTTTTCTTACTCTGTCAAACAACTCCTTGTTCACAATAGGCTCATGGGTGTTCTCCACAATAATCCAGTCCTCTTCATCAGTAACATGCCTTGACTCATTCTCACTCAGCCTGGTGCGCCTCTTGCCCTGTACCATATTTCCAATATAAGCCTGATTCTTCAGAATATTAGAAATAGTTCCGGCATACCATGCTTTTGTCTCCTGCCCCTCATCCACATAAAGATTTCCGGTTTTCAGATAATCTCCCGGCAAAGCCAGACGATAGCTTTGAAGTGCCCTTCCGATTTCCCTCAGCGTTACACCATCTGCTGCCAGTTCAAAAATCTGACGTACCACAGCTGCCGCCTCTTCATCCACAAGATACTTACGAAGAGCATCCGTACTATCCACCTTATATCCATATGGTGCATTGCTTCCGGTAAATTTACCCCGTTCCATATCAA
This sequence comes from Lachnospiraceae bacterium, assembly GCA_045126515.1. Taxonomy (GTDB): domain Bacteria; phylum Bacillota; class Clostridia; order Lachnospirales; family Lachnospiraceae; genus RUG11237. The sequence goes on along the minus strand of JBGVOM010000078.1, from coordinate 3,384 downwards.
GCCTGCGACTGACTGCAACCCTCTTGGAAATATCCTTGGCATACATATCATTTATCAGGTTTTTCAGTGCAATCTCCAGTGATTTATTTTGATTAAATTCCGCATCCGTATCAAAGTGATCATTAACGGATATAAACCTCACACCAAGAAATGGGAAAATCGTCTCGATATAATTACCGGTTTCAATATAATCCCTGCCAAAACGGGACATATCCTTCACGATAATACAGCTTATCTTTCCATCCCTTACATCATCCATCATTCGCTTAAAGGATGGTCTGTCAAAGCTGGTTCCCGAAACCGCATTATCCACATATTCATAACATTCTGCAAATTCAGCTTTGCCCTTTACATACTCCCTCATGATATCCAACTGATTAGCGATGGACTCCGATGGTCTTGCTTTCAGCTCCACGGATAATCTGGCATAGAGTGCAACCCGGAATGATCTGACATTTTTTACAGGCATATCCGCACTGACTGTTTCCGAAACCGCCATTGCATTAAATCGATTTTTCGTCCTCGCCATTTACACCGCCTCCTTAAGCTCCAACACCGGCACGCCATTTACCATGGTGTAATCCGGTTCCAAAACCGCTTCATTTGCTACTTGGAATAAACCTGCAACCTTCTCCATCTCCTGACGGTACTTGAATACAATTTCCACCCTGAAATCATCGTAAATCAAAATCCTGTCAATAAATGAAACCAATGCCATTCTGTCTAACTTTCCTATCACCAAATTTTCCCGAAACTGCTCCAGATCCTTTGCCACTACAATTCCATTTTCATAAATACTGCGTATAATCTCTTCCTGTTCCTTAATTGCCTGTTCAAGTGCTCTTTCCCTCGCCGAGAATTCATCACGATATCTTGTGAACTGCTCCTTACTGATAATTTCATCCTGTAAATCCTGATAAAGTGATGATTTAAACACAGAACATTTCGTAAGTTCTTCTTTCAGCATAGCAATTTCCTTATCATGCGCCACCGCTTCATCATAATTTATATTCAGCCTATCAAGATGCTCAAGAACCTTTTCACAGTCGCACATACTGTTGATATACCCCTGCAATTCACCAAGCACAATTTCCTCCAGAATATCCTCACGGATGCAATGGCGGCTACAGGCATCCTTTCTGTTTCGGTTATAGTTAGAACAAATATAGGTTATATATTCCTGTCCTCTATAAAACTCCTTACGACGAACCATGCTGCTGCCACAATCTCCGCAATAAAGAATTCCGGCATACATATAAGATTCACTCTGCCCAACAATCGCCTTGGTATCACGGCTCATAAGAATCTGTACCGCATCAAAATCCATCTTACTTATGATTGGCTCATGTGCATTTTCAACTACAATCCAGTCGCACTCTGGAACCTGAATTTCCTTTTTTACCTTGTGACTGACTGTTGTACGCTTGCCCTGGGCCAATGTTCCGATATACACCACATCCTTCAGTATCCTTCCAACAGTCTTTGCAGACCACGCAGACTGACCCGCTCCCTTAAAGCTTGTGCTGAATTTTTCACCACATTTTACCTTGTATTCCGATGGTGAAAGCACACCATTCTTGTTCAGTATTTTTGCAATCCCTGAAGCACTCATACCTGCCAGCTTTTTTGCAAATATTCCCTGCACCACGCCTGCTGCATAAGGATCCGGCACCAGCAGATTTTTATTATTCTCTGCTTTTTTATATCCATAAGGTGCAAAGGCTCCGATAAACTGACCATTCATCCTTTTCACATTCTGACTGGCACGAACTTTAATGGACGTATCATTGTTATACTGTTCATTCATGAGATTCTTGAAAGGAATTATGGTGTGTGTTTCTCCACGATTTGCTGTCAGACTGTCATAGTTATCCGACACTGCAATAAAACGCACTCCATATTTCTTAAAGGTTCTGAGAATCAGCTCATCTGCTCCGATTCTTTCTCTGGCAAGTCTGGATAAATCTTTTACAATAATACAATCCAGTTTTCCCGCTTCCATAGACGCCATCATTCTCTGAAATTCCGGTCTGTCAAAATTACTTCCGCTGTAACCATCGTCAATAAAAACATCTACCAGCTTCAAATCGTCGTGGGCATCAATAAATCCTTCCAGCAAAAGCTTTTGATTAGAAATACTGTTGCTTTCCTGCTTTTCCCATCCGTCGATATCTTCATCTCCCTGAGACAATCTCAGATACATACCGGTTCTATATACATCAATTTGTTTCTTACTCATTACAATTCCTCCTATTGTTCTTCTTTTACTAATCTGCTATTGGTATTTTAGCGACGCTTTACGTTCTATATAACAATTCATAACATCCGTAATACTGCAATTACCGGCAAAGGTCGACTTCACAGTATATTTTCCATACCGTTTTACCTTCCCCTGCACATTCTTCTCATGCTGTAAATCTTCTGTTTCAACAAAAGTCTCTTCACTTGTCTGTTGCAAAATATACTCATCTCCCTTCCGATTAACATGAAAAAACAGCTTAAAATATCACTTTACCTCGCTCCGGCTAAGAACTAAAAAAACCGCTCTCCATAGTTAACAAAGTCAATTATTACATCCGTAACAACTGCTAATCGCACATACATACGAAAGTACGACAAATAAAACAAAATCTGCACCATTGGCATTTTGCATTGCTTGTCATTATTTACTTAGTCCTAACACGGAACCCACAGGTTCCGTTATCGTATGTAATGAGCTTTCGCTCGCTTTGTTGACCATGGACAGCGGTCTGCATTTTTAGTGTCTTATAAATCACTGATATTTTTAAGCTGTCTATTGCCAACTATTAAATTAAAACTTATTCACCGGTCTTGCGATGGCTGGTCGCGCACAGTGTACTTAATAGATATCTGTGGCAGTATTTTTATTTTTATGTTCATTTTTCTTTGCCACAACATCATAGTACACCACGACCATATGTTTGTCTACCACTTATTTCCAAAAAATTTGACAAAATATGATTTTCGTTATTTTTGCCAATCACAAGTGTGACACACACTATCTAACATCATCAGGTAACCGGTCTTATGCCGGTACTTTTACTACATCTTCACACTCAAGATAAGATAAAAACAATGCTTCCAAAGTCTTATCTTCTGCATAAGAGCAGGCGATATTTACCGTAGTTCCTCCGGTAGTTTTTATCTTGATATTCTTATCTGTCATTTTTTTCTTGTCCATGCGTAACCTCCTTTTCCTACTACGTTTTTATCACTCAAAACGTAAGCGCCTAATGTTAGGGTGGATTTCCTTTTCATCCCATATCGTTCATAATAGTTAGTGAGGATGCAAGCATTTCACTCTACTGCTGGCGCTAGATAAAGTAGGATGCAGGCATTTTACTACATTTATGAAAGAAGAAT
>JBGVOM010000077.1:0-4654 GCA_045126515.1 Lachnospiraceae bacterium | reverse complement strand
AAACATCATGAATACATTCGAAGTTTAAAACCTCTTATAGCATAGGACTTACCAACTCCATAAAGCCTATGGCTTATTAAAGTGCGCCTAAAACTGGTAGTTATCCTCTTTTCATCCTGGCCTTCGTGCTCCGCACGAAGGGTTCCCTGTTTTAATTCAAGATTGCGAACGAGCTTAGCGAGTTTCGCAATTACCTAATTGTTAAATAGCTGAAGGAAGCATGATGCTTCCTTACAACCATTTTAATCGTACATATTTAGTTGCACTGTTTTATTCCTTTATACCATGACCTATTTACTTCAAGCGGCTTAACATATGTCGCAGTAATCTGAACTCTTACGCGTCCGGTACTACCTACTCCTGTTGTTTTGCCCTGTTTACTTCTTTGCTGACCTCTGTCATTTCTTACATAAACAGTTCCGCTATAATAGTACTGATCATTGCGATTATCCTGAAATTGGGAATATACAACACCATTTTCAATGCCACCACTCCATATACACTTTCCACCATATAATCCTTCTCTTGATGCAGCCAATGCAGTAGTTGCTACTAACAAACTCATTGCCCCACAAACTGCACTAACTTTAATAATATTTTTCATTTTTTTCATATTTTTCTCCTTTCATAGTTCCCTTATATTTTCCCTCTTTGTTTGCAACCAAAGATAGCTATATGTAAAACAATTGTTTAACATCCCTCTTCTGTAAATCATATATCAGAGCAATGCGATATATTAGCATTTCCCATTTTTAAATATATATTTTTACTTTCTTTTTGTTACATTCTCAATCTTATATCTTTTAACTTTAAATGTCAACTTTTCAAATTCTTAATTTTATTTTAAGATGTTTTTCATTATACAGTTCAACACTTTTTAGAAGTCCTCTTATTTTTGTCTAATAAACTGCCAGACAATTGCTTCTATGCTGTGTCTGGCTGAGGGTACTGTTAAAAATGGAGAGTTAAATTAAAGTTGCCATGACACTTATTACGTGTTCAATGGCAACTTAATTACAATCTGAAAGCCTTCCCCCGGCTCAGAATTTATTTTCAAATTTCCCTGTCTTTCTTTTACTCTGTCATATATCCCCTGCAATCCATTTCCATAATGAATATTTTTACATCCCTTGCCATCATCAAACACATGAACTTCTACTGCATCTTCACAAAATTTCAGTACTATCTGCATAGCAGTAGCATTAGCATATTTCAAGGTGTTGGTAATACATTCCCGCACACATGTATACACAGTTTCCGTAAGATAGGAATATTTTTTATCATCCTCTCCCACCACAGTTACCTCCACCGGAATTTCTTTGATTGTATCTGCCAGTTGCAGAATACGCTGTGTAATCAGGCTATATTTCTCTTCCTTCTTTACTTCTAAAATATATTCCCGAATCTCCCGAATCCCCTGCCTAGTGTAGCTGTCTGCCTGTGAAATATAATCCTTTGCTTTTATAACTTCCGTATCGATAGAAGTTTCAGCTAATTTTAGCAAGGACTGGATAATGGTCAGTGTATGTCCTGTAGTATCATGTATCTGCTGAACCATGTGGCTGCGCTCCTGCTCCACTGCTAGAGTCTGCTCTAAAACAGATATCCTCTTGGACTGTTCCATCAATTCATAGTATCTGGTCACATCCTTAATGACAAAACTAACTGCTGCCCTGGAATTTTTTTCATAGTGCAGAGCTTTTTGTATATGAAAATACTGCTCATTTCTATGAAATATAATCTCTCCCTTTTCCCGGAGTTCTATGCTTTCTTCCTCCTGTAACTGCTGATAAAATTCTTCCATAGTTTCTATGGTCTTTCCCTTTAAAAAGCTTGTTGCCACGGCGTTTTGAAAGGAGCATGTATCATCCACCTTAAAAATTATAATTCCATCCTGTATTTCCTCCAACACCTGTCCAAAAGCCAACTGATTCACATCTAAAAAGTTGTATCGAAAAGTTGCTACCATCACCAAAAGATAGGACAGGCAAAAGCCCAGGGGTGTCACATCAAAAGTCACCGCCACCATTCCCACCTGATGAAGGAAATTCAAAAACAGCGGAAACAACGCCGTTAAAATAAGAATCTTTTTCAGGTATGCACGATTCTTATCTTGTGCCTTGGAAACTACAATAAACCAAATTCCCGCAAAAATCCACATATAGGATAATACCACGTTTGTATAAAAAAGAACGCCATACTGAATCCTGTCCGTTCCAAATTCTGTATAATACAAATGGTGAACAGGATTGCTGAGAACAGATATATAATGAAAAGCCGATAGCAGGAACGCCGCCAACATCATTTTATTGTATTTTTTTCCTGCAAAACTAATAGAGAAACCCAGCCAGAAAGTACTGATAAAACATACAGCAAGATTTCCTATATTATAGGAAATCCAAAGCTGTGTGATATCATTTGCAATATAAATACATACTTGTGAAAAACACCAGAGAATACTGGTAATCTGACACCCCAAAAACATATATGTTTTCCTACATCTGCTTCCTTTTGCTACCAGAAAAAAGCTGCTGACAAGCTGACACAGGGAAACAAGAAAATAAATAATACACAACGTGAGACTCATTTTGCTTCTCCTATATAAATATCCACAATCGGTTACATTCTATTGGGATTTTATCTTTTTTTCATTTACAATGCAAGATGCCATTGGTCATAACATTTAATGACTTTTGTCATATTTTTCGATTACGCAGGTATGCTTTTTGCTGTCTTTATCGTAATTGATACCTACCAACAGTATATTACCCTGATATTCCTTCAAACTTTCTACATACTGTTTTTCTTTTATCTGGGTGATAGCACCTTCTGCAGATTTATTGTATTTCAATTCTACTATCATTGCAGGCTTATCAGAATGCTTTCTTGGTATATATACAAGGTCTGCAAAGCCTTTTCCAGTCGGTAGTTCCCGAATTTTTGTATACTCGTTGATTGCATTGTAATAGGCAAGAGAAATTACACAACTTAACGAATTCTCATCATTATAAGTAAGAATGGAGGTATTCGCCATGTGAACTTGGTCTATCAATTCTGCCACTTTTAAGGCATCCTCACTCCAAGTCGCCTGTAACAATTCATCTGAACCTCTGATTAATTTTATAACCTCTGTCCAATTGGAACCTTCAACCGCATTTTTAAATTCTTCCTGTATCTCCACGTTTGGAATATATACACTTTCCGTTTCACTTTCATAAGCCAGATATCCTAAATGTATCAGCAATGTCAATATATCATCTTTGTTTTTAAATGTGGTCATATCATTTTGAAATGTTCTTGTATTTACCCTACATTTGTTTCCTGAAAGCATCTGCACAATTGTTGCTTTCAAATCATCAAAGTCTATATCTATATATTCCCGCAGTGCTTCGTAGGTTTCTGTCTGGGTCCAGTAAGTTGCAAAATTTTTTCTTCGAATACTGTCCACTACTGATTTCGGATTGTATATATGCAACTCTTTGCTAAACATATAGCCGTCATACCATTCCTTTTCTTTCTCAAACTCTACACAATACTGTTGACACAACTCTTCTACTTCCTTTTCCGTGAAACCAATATATTCTGCATAATTGCCCGGATCCGTCATAGAATATTCATCAAACATATTCAATGCAGAATGTGTTCCATACTTCTTGATAGGAAGTATTCCCGTCATATAAGCAAGTGAAACATATTCTTTATCCTTTAGCAAATCTCTCAGGAAATCCAGATACGCCGTTTGTTCCTCGCCATTTATCTGCTTATTACGGAAAACACAGTCCCATTCATCTATAATAAATATAAAGCTTTCTGCTGATTTACTATATAGTTTCTCAAGGGCTGCACTCAATATGTTTTCATCCGCCGGAAACATGTCGGAATACTTTTCCCTGAGCTCAACTAATATTTCTCTCTGAATGTATTGCAACATTTCTTCCATTGTTTTTACACGACTAAGTGCATTTTGAACATTTAAGAATATTACGTTGTACTGATTCAAATATGTTCTATAGTTTTCGCTTTCTGCTATTTTATATTTATCAAATATTTCTGCCGAATTACAGTTTTTTCCGTAGTATGCCGCCAGCATATTGGCAGCCATTGACTTTCCAAATCTTCTTGGACGGCTGATGCAGATACAATTTTGTTCTGTATCAATTACCTTATTTGTCAATGCTATCAAACCTGTTTTATCAACATATATTTCCGAATTGCATGCTCTTTTAAATCTTCCATTTCCCGGATTCAAATAAACACCCATTTTTCTCCTCCTTCCACTTGAATCTATATTATTTTATACCATAACTGCTTCCAAATACAACTGCAATCATAACTTTAATTCATATTCTATCTGCTTTTATTTGCAGCTGCCAAAGCAAGAATAGCATACAATGCGCATCAATAGCATTTTCCAAAAATGCTGTTGCATTATACCACCCATCACCTCTTTCTTAATCTCTCACATCAAGCCACACTTAAGTATAACTCATCTCATTCCCCTCAAAGATAATATGGTAGTGTCAAAAACTACCCGTTTTTTATTTTAAATATCCTTTTAAAACCTTGACTTTTTGGAGGTTTGCAAATAAATAGAGCATTGACCTCCCATTTTTGTTATAATGTCCTCGACCAAAATTCCAAAATAACAAAGGAG
>JBGVOM010000076.1:0-29536 GCA_045126515.1 Lachnospiraceae bacterium | reverse complement strand
CATGGACAATGGCTTATTAAAGTACGCTTCTTTTATAGAATGGTAGAATAAATCGGAATCTTTTCTTGAAATTAATCATAAAAACAGCAAAAATGAAGCTGCCGCTTCACGAATTTTCATTCGTTAAAGCGACAGCCCCATGTTGTAATCCTTAAATATCTTTTTGCAGTTTTCTTCTATACCGCACTCTCTTCCATAACAAAGCAAAGCATTTTTCTTCTTTTCATAAAGTCCATACTGTTTCAAATCATTTTCATATCTCTTCAAAATATAGCAAGAGCTTCCCAGTGCATACAGTGGATTAAAATCAATACTTCCTCCTAGTGTATATGCCTTTGTCAACACCTCATCCACATATCCAATCTCATAATCTTTAGCAATTCTCAGAGCAAGTTCATAGTCTTCATAATTTTTCAAACTTTCCTCAAAACCGCCTGTATCCTGCAATACTTCTCTTCGAAACAACATAGTTGGTGTTCCAATAAAACTTTTCTCCAGAAGATAAGGATAAATATTTCCTTGTTTATGTTCTATGGGAATCTCCCTGTCCGGTACAGCAACTTCTTTTCCATCGCCAAAATCTCTCACATACATGGAATAAACCATACCATAATGGGAGTTTTCCATAATCTGTAGCTGCTTTTTTAATTTTCCACTCATCCATTCATCGTCACTGTCCTGGAACGCAATATATTTCCCCTTTGCCATGCGTATGCCCACATTTCTGGAAAATGCCGCCCCCCTGTTTCTGCTGCTTCTTCGATACTTAATTCTTGTATCTCCAATATCCTCTACCACTTGCTTTGTATTATCCTGTGAAGCATCATCAATTACCAAAATTTCCAGATTGTCATATTCTTGTCCCAGAACACTGCGAATAGAACGCTCTATCACATTTTCTCGATTATACGTTGGAATAACCACACTTACTAATTCCATATTTCCATCTCCAATATCTGTTTCATTTTTTGTTTTTGTTCTTCCAGCAATTGAAAGATAATACTATACATTTCTTTTATGATGCTTACCAGTTCTTCTTCCTCGCTAACTACAGCAATCCTTTTTTGCTGTTTCCATGTTCTATACAATATCACATCATTCAAATCTTTCATAACCTTTTTTTCTTCTAATATCTTGTTCATGTCCATAATTTTTTTAACGTCTGTATTTTTTTCGCATTGTTCAATAATTTTTTCAGCAATCAACATACCTTCTTTTATCTGCTCTATCATTTTTTCAAGCTCTATTTTACTTAATTTTTGTTCTTCTTCAGAAAACAAATTTTTTATCTGACTCGTCCATTCTTTTATAGGAATTTCACAGTTACAATAATATTCCAAGACATCGTCCGCCTCCATTTGCTTCGTCCCCCGAATCTTCAAGCCCTCACTTTTTACATCTATGACATCGATTTCGGGATGTTCCTGAATTGTTTTTTCAAAAAAATCAGAAAATCTTTTCCAGTCCTGCCTTGTATAAACTGTTTCTCCATTGACACCTTCTGCCTTAATATATTCTCCAAAAGGATTTTCACTGGCATGAAAATTATTATTATCCACATAGGCTCCTTTTTTTCCAAAGGCTAAATCCTGCCCTACCATAACAATGCGTTTCATCCCCATTTCTATCAATACTCCAAACACATAGGTAGCCACAGATGCATCCATTTCCACCGCAATATTCTCTGTTTCTGTATGTTTTAAAAAACATTCATACATTTTCCCAGCATTGGTAAATATCTTATCCCCCATATGGTTTTCCAACAAAACATGATTAGCCTCTGGAATTGTAAATAATGGAATCTTTATATCCTGCTTTTTCATTTTGTCTGTTACTGGCTTTATGGGATCAATCGTTGCAATAAAATCCGGTTCAATACCTTGGTCTAGTAAAAGGTCAAGTACTCTCTCCACTGCAACTATAACTGCCTTTCCTTTTGCTTTTCTTAAAAACTGCAAATTTTCCCTTAGTGAAGGACCCGCAGAAACCATAATTGCTGTAATATTTTTTGGCATTCTTCGCTTTAAATCTTCAAAACTCTTACTTATCAGAAAATAATTTATGTTTTTTATCATATTATCATAAGAGCTACTACTTAATTCTAGTATAGTATTTTGCATAACTTTTGCGTTTTTTTGATGTTTCACATACTGTTCGGTAAATTCAATATATTCTTGTTCGAATATTTCTTTATAATAAGGAAGAGAAACTATATTATCAATGCTCATCTCTGAACTGTTCATACTGTACTCCAACACCTGGTATAACTGCTGTTCGTTAACTCCGTTTACTAACAAACACAATTTCTTATTCTCAAGTAAATCTGAAATATCAAAAGATTTCAATACATATTCAAATAATTCTCTAGAAGGTTCATATACCAAAAGCAGATTTCCCTCTTGCAGCTTATTTAAGGCTTCTCTTATAAAAATACCAGTACCAAATCCATAAACCACACAAATATCTTCTAAATTTCTCACTGGAAAACTATCTGCCCATATTTGTGCTTCCTTCTTTGGTGCATACGCACTGTTCATGCGGTATATTTCTCCATTCTTTTCAATATAAAGGATATCTGTTCCATCTTTTGCCTGAACACACTTTTTTTCAAATTGTTCTTCCACACCTTCATTTTTATTAAAAAAATCTGCCATAAATGGACTATGTTTTTCTAATACTTTCATATTTTTTTTATAAACATTTTCCATATGCCCCTCCAACCCAAAAGTGACAAATGGCATATTGACCACTTGTCACTTTTCTTTTTTCCATCATTTAAGCATTACAAAAATTCTCTATTATCTTTAATCCCAGCTTACCACTTTTTTCCGGGTGAAACTGAAATCCTATTACATTTTCATGCTGCACTGCAGCACAAATTTTTCGTCCACCGTAAATAGTAAAAGCAAGCAAATCTTCTTTCTTCTCAGGTTTTCCTTCGTAGGAATGCACAAAATACGTTTCCGTGCCAATTTCCAAACCTTTCAAAATTCCCTGGTTCCACTGTTTTTCTTCTTTTTCAGTATACAAATGATTCCATCCAATATGTGGAACACACTGTTTTTTTCCTTCTGCTGTCTGATTCGGAATCTTTTCTACTCTTCCTTTGATAAATCCAAGACCTGTGTGAACTCCATTTTCATCACTTTCTTCAAATAGCATCTGCATTCCAAGACAAATTCCCATAATAGGAGTCCCTTTTGGGGCTGCTTGATGCAAAGCAATATCAAGTCCATGTTTTCTAAGTCCATTCATTCCATCTTCAAAAGCCCCAACACCTGGAAGTACAATCTTCTCTGCCCGTAGCAATTCTTCCGGGGTATTTACAATCTTTACATCTTTCCGAAAAAGTTCCAATGCTCTCTGTACACTAAGCAGATTGCTCAAACCATAGTCTAAAATTGCTATCATACCAGACGTACCTCCTTACCAAGTGATGTAATTTCTTTTTTCAGCTCTTTCACAGTGGTTTTTTCATAATGCAGAATACTTGCCACTGCTACTGCAGAAGCTCCTGATTCAATTGCACTTACAACATCTCCTGCATTTCCCACGCCACCACTCACAATAACAGGTACATCCACAGCATCACAAACTTTTTCCACTAATTCCCGGTCAAGCCCTTTTTGGGTACCTTCCTGATCTACAGAGGTTAATAAAATTTCTCCTGCACCTAATTCCACTGCCTGTTTAATCCACTCTAACACGTCCAAACCAGAATGTTCCCGCCCATTATCATAATAAGCTTCCCAACCTTCACCATTACTTTTACGCTTCGCCTGAACAGATAAGACCATACACTGAGAGCCAAATGTGGTCGCCACTTCTCGAATTAATTCCGGGCGTTTGACAGCTCCCGTATTAATAGCTACTTTATCTGCACCCATAGTAAGTATCTTTCTTACATCTTCCGCTGTTCTTAAACCGCCGCCAACTGTAATGGGAATAAACACATTCTTCGTAGTTTCTAATACGATATCACTTAGATTATTTCTGTCATAAAGACTTGCCACTGTGTCTATATAAATAATCTCATCAATTCCATCTTCATAATATTTTTTTGCGAATTCATTTGGATTGCCCATCTTTCTAAGGCCTTCCATCTGGATTCCTTTTACCACATATTGATCTTTTATATCTAGTCTTCCAATTAGCCTAACTTTACTCATACTCTACCTCTGTCTTTACATATTGTCAAAAACGGTATGTCTTAACTTCCAATTTCCATTTTCATATTTCCAAAGATGTGGTGAACGGAATCTGTCTGCTAAATGCATGAAATATTCCTTATCCATGATAGGCTGTTCAAACATCTTACTAGCTTCCGGGAAATGCTTTTCATCTATCGATAAATATCTGAAAATATCATCTTCAAATCTTGCCGGCCACTCACCATCGTATTTACGAACCAGTGCAACACCCTCTTCTCTGGTAATTTCATTATTTCGAATCTCCTGTGCTGCATCATAAGTAGCACGTCCAATACCGAATTTAATGTATGTAGTATAATAATGCATATCATCGATTCTGTCATCAATACTATTGTATTTTGAATATGTTCCAGGCGTTCTTTCCGGTGATGGCTTAAATCCACCATTCTCTACTGAATAGTAGTACGCTCCCTGTGGATGCCATTTCAGATAGTAGCCAAGATAATGTACCTGAATGCCCTTTTCTTTAATTGCTCTTTCGTCTGCCGGCATATACATTTCTATATCTGTTGGCGAAACTTTAAAATCATTAATTAAATCTTTTACCTTCACTCCGCCAAGCATAACATTTTCTCTGTCCTCTGTGGCAAAATACTTATCGTCTCTTAAAGCACTCGTTGTATCCTGAATCGGGTTTCCATACTCAGCTTCATTTTCTCCATAAAATACCAGAGGAATATTAAAGAGCAACGCCATTTTCGGTGCCAACTGCTTCTGACCTAAAATAAACGGCTGAAATGGATGGAATAGATTTTCCACTGCAAGTCTTGTTAATAATCTATGTGTCTGCCCATTTGGTGTACATAGATAGTTATCAAATCCTGCATGAATCCATGACTGAAAATTTTCATATCCCCATGGTGTGTACATATGAGGAGCCCAGGTTACTGTCAACGGATGCATTCCATATTTATACTTTAAAATATGGGCTGCATAAAAGCTGTCTTTTCCGCCACTACCAGGCACCAGACAATCATAGGAGCCATCATTCTTTCTATATTTGTCGCAAAGTGCGATTAATTCCTGTTCTCTCTTTTCCCAATCAATATTATGGAACTTGTCTTCACTTGCCTTGCAGGCATCGCAAATGCCTTCTTCATTGAAATGAATGGTTTCTTTTTTACTTTCCTTACCATGTTCAAACTCCTGACAGGAATTTGGACGCTGATTGGAAATAACACATTTTTTACAAAATCCCACTTCATGAGGAAGTCCGTATTTTGCCTCTGCTTCCTCATCGCTTACCTCAAATTTACTATAATCAATATCTACAAATCGTTTTAATTTTTCCATAACTTGTTCTCCCTCACAAATATTTATAAGTAATATCGGTCAATTTGCGCCAATTCCTAAGGAATTTTACATATTTATTTCATTTTAAATTAATATTTTTTGCATAATCGTTCTATTTTACATGCATTCTCATTAATAATTATTTTATATTCATACATTTCTGTAGATATTGTGTTTCCCTCAAATAAATTCTGCTTACGTTTATCTTTTTCTAATTCATAATTTTGAAACACAAAATCTAATAGTTTCAAATAATCAGTCCCACAACTATGTTCAGTTGAATGAAACATTTCTCCCACCCGAATATCTTCTCCCACTTTATACAAATGCATATTTCCCACTATTTTACAAAAATTTTCTTTTGACTGTATGGGCACCCTTGTATCATCTATACCATGAAACGAATATATTTTTGCCTGATTTTCAAACTGTTGATATAAATACATCAAATCATAAATGTCAGGATCTATTTCCTGCTGCAATACTCTATACCCCATTCGGGAAGTAATCATTACCTGCCCCTGCCTTTCATAACAGGCTCTGTCTTCTTTAAGGTATCTCGGAACAATCCATGCGCTATTATCAATAATTGCTGAAAACAAATTTGGACAAAGTGCATTGGCAACATATGCCAAATATGCCCCATGGGAATTTCCATAGGCAATGACTTTGTTTCGTTTAAATTTTAATCTATTCTGTTCGATAATATCTGTAACAACTTTCAAACACCTGATATTATCCATTGCCTGAAATACCCCTAATTCACAAAAATCATCTTCCATTTCTCCCACATCCAGTAAATAATCTAAACTTTTCTGTTCTTGTCCCGTTGTTTTACCATTTTTTAAAAAAAGTTCCAGTTCTTCTAATGTCCACTCTTTTTCATCATAAATAATATCCTGCAAACCATATTGATCCATCTGTTGCATATAAATGCTTCCCATGTAATCACTTTGAACAATCACCATATTGTATTTATCCGAATACATATTTCTTATTTTCTTATAAACATTAGAATTTCTATTCCCACCAAATCCGGCAATAATCAAAAGTATTCCGGTATTTTCATTGATTCCAGCCTCTGGTTCTGTAAAATTCATAGCATAAATTCTTTCTTTTTTTCTTCCAAAATACGGCTGTCCAATCAATTCCATTTCGTATTCTTTCGCCATCTCATTTTACTCCATATATTCTTCAAACATTTTTTCCATTCATAATTTCAACATATTTTTTTCGAAACTCATTTAATTCGTCACAATTCCATGTATGGGGCGAATCCAATAACTTCATTAAAACTTTGCCTGTAGCCGTTAAATATTCCTGATAATATGGATTCTCCTTATATCCGGGAAATTCTTTTAGAATGATTTCTTTCATTTGTGGAAAAATATCCGGCATGGAATCAAATCTGGTAAATATAATGTGCATAGTATTCAAATAAAATGTAATAATAAAATTTCGTTCCACTATATCATAATATTTTTCGTATATCCCTCTGCTTTTTAATTCTTCCAAAAGCAAAAGCTCCACTTGCAAACGTTCCAAATGACGTATATCGTTTCTTCTCATAGTTATAGAGACATCATTTACATAATAATGATATAAAACTTCATCAACAATATATAATTTTGTGATATATAATGCAAGCAATTGACTCCAAAAATTATCTTCATAATATAAATTTTCGGGAAAATATACGTTATTTTCTGTAAGAACTGATTTTTTATAAATTCCACTCCAACAACTGCCATACAATCCATTGACTCCAACATCCATGTCTTGCTGCCAAAAAAGATAGGAATCTGCAAAGTCGGTACAATCATACCATTGATCCTGTCCCTTCTGTACTTTCTCACCTTGAATATTTTCCTCTACATCTCTGCTGTACTTGCATCGCACAACATCACACTGAAACTTCACTGCTTTTTCATACATTTTTTCGTACATTGCAGGTTCAATCCAGTCATCGCAATCTACATACCCTATATATTCTCCAGTACTATACTGTAATCCAATATTTCTTGCACCACCCAGGCGTTTATTTTTCTCGTAGGTAATAACTATGATATCCTCGGGATATTTTTTTTCCCATTGTTTAAATTTTTCCAATGTCCCGTCCGTAGAAGCGTCATCTACCAGAACCACTTCCAAATTCTTCATTCCTATAGTCTGGTTTTCTACGGAGCGCATACATCTATCAATATATTCTTCTGCATTATATCCACAAATAATAATACTAATTTTCTTCTGCATGCATATCTCCTGCTTACACTTTATATAATTCCAAATATTTTTCTTTTACAATTTCCAATTCCTCCACTGTGCATGGAGGGTCAAAATCCAGCAACTGCAACATATAACACCATAATGGATCTTTATACAATTCTTCATTTTGTTTATAATCAGGAAAATTATTCATTATAATTTCACGCATTTTAGGAAAAATATCAGGAATCGTATCAAACCGTGCAAACAATGTATGCATGGTGTTGATATAAAAGCATATCATAAAATTTTTTTCAATATTTTTTTTGTTTTCCTCATAAACACCTCTTGCTTTCAATTCTTCTAAAAGCATGAGTTCAATCACCAATCGGTCTAAATGACTCTTATCATTCTGTTTCATAAAAACAGAATCTTCATTAATATAGTAATGGTACAAGACTTCGTCTATAATATATAATCTATGAATATATAAATTCACTAATGTTCCCCAAAAATTATCCTCGTAGCACAAATTTTCAGGAAAATATATCTTATTATCTAAAATTAAATTTCTTCTATATATACCAGACCATATGCTTCCATAAGATGCATTTTTTCCAACATCATATTCTTTCATAAAAAAAGGATAAGCTTCTTCAAAATCTTCACTTGTATAGAATTTATCTTCACCTTTTTCTATTTCCTCTCCCAGCTTAACTTCTGATTTATCTCTGGAATATTTGCACCGAACCACATCACAATCATATTCCTTCGCTTTGCGATACATTTTTTCATACATAGTAGGTTCAATGCTATCATCACAATCCACAAATCCAATATATTCCCCAGTTGCATATTGCAACCCGGCATTTCTCGCACCACCCGGCTTTTTATTTATTTCATATGTAACCACCAAAATATTGTCGGGATATTTCTGTTCCCACTGCTTCATTTTTTCTAATGTTCCATCGGTAGAGGCATCATTTACGAGAATCACTTCCATAGATTCCATACCTATCGTCTGCCCCTGAATGGTCTCCATACATCTGTCTATATATTTTTCACCATTGTAGGAGCAACAAATAATACTAATTTTCTTTTCACTCATTTTCCTCTGCCTCTTTTATCTTCTCTAATATACTCCCAATCCGTTTTTCATAACTATGATACTTCTTCACCTTTTGATAACCATTGACAGCAATCTGTTCCCGCTCATCATCATGTTTCAAATAATACTCAACTTTACAAAGCAAATCCTGATAATTTTCATAGATAATCAAGTCCTCATCCGGTGTAAAATATTCCATTAAATCACTTTGATAATTCGTAATAAGAAATCCACCTGCTCCTAAAATATCAAAAACTCGAAGCGGAATACCTGTTCCAATCGTTTTCAAGGTAATATTCAAGTTAATTTTACTTTGTTTAAATATTCTCGGCATGGTATCCATATAATTCGCATAACCTTTACTTTTAACCCCGTCTATAACCAGAGATGAATTATATGTATAAAGACTGACCTCACAAATTTTTGATAACATTTCCAGCACTGTTTTTCTTTCCTGAAATGTAACGTTTTTTCCTAAAAACAATGAAGAAAACACTTGTTTATCCGTTGCAAAGTACTGGTCATTCAAGCCGAACTTTACATATTGTTTAATTTTTTTCATTAATTCATCTGTAAGCAGCTGTTCTAAGACATTGCAACCATAAATTTGTTCCTGCACTTTCATAATACCTTCCAGATACCCCTTAATATATTCCGGAAGATAAGAAATCTGTCGATAAAAATTATCTTCATATATGCCTCCTACAAAAGAAACATCCATCTCTTTTCCATGTGGATTTTCTAATGTATCCAGCCTGTCTGTATTTGCTGCCATTGGAAGATAGAAAACTTTTTCTACTCCATATTTTTTTAACTCCGCAACCGTTGAAGAATCAAAATGAAAAATATAATTACAAGGGGAAAAAACTGTTTTAGAATACAATGTAAGATGAGGACTATCATATACCCACGAAATGTATTTTTTTGTTTCTGACTGACACACTTTAGATACTACCGGAAAATAATTAAAAGAAAATACAAATTCGTAATCATATTTTCCCAATTGCTCCTTTAGTATACATACAAACTCCGGATTATCGTCATAATCACCGTCATTCCATGCCACTTCTTCTATCTGATATCCATACTTTCCAAATGCCTCTACTACATCCCCAAATATCGCACTTCCCCAACTAATAATTAATATTTTTTTATTCTGTTTTCTATTTTTCACCAAAATACTCCTTCAATTCCTTCATAGCAGAACTTAATTCTTTTTTCATATCCTTTGACACATCAATTGTTTTCTGAAATACCAGCTTTGTGTCTTCCCACAAACGCTCCTCTGATTCCAAGTTAGCTATGTTTGCCTGCATTTCATTGGTACATCCATACAAAATATCAGCAATAAGTACCATCACCTGCTGTTGTTCCAGTTTTTTTGTCAACTGTTGCAATTTTTCCATCAGATTTTCGCGGTCAGAGAATGTACTATACTGTGTCTCTTTTTGCAATTTATCACATAATTTCATTCCATCTTTAGAAATTTCTTTTATTTTATTAAGTTCATCTATATAATCTTGAAATAAATCCAATACTTTTTTTCTTCTTTTTATTGGGAATACATCTTTGATATGTCCCAGCCATTTTTGAATTTGAACCTCTTTCTGGCAATATTTTTCCAACACTTCATTCATTCCCATCAGCTTGGTTCCTTTTATCTTTAGACCTGTCTTTTTTGTATCAATACATTCTATATCAGGATTGTCCATAATCATTTTTTCAAAATCATCTGCAAACATTCTCCAATCCTGTCGAGTGATAACCATTGCTCCATCTACTCCCTCTGCTTCGATTTTCAAGTTCCACGGATCTTCTTCCTGAGAATTACCTGCATGAGATTTTCCATTTTGAAATGCCAAATCCTGCCCTACAAGTATAATACGTTTTACTCCCATTCCAATTAACGCTCCAAATGCAAAGGTAGCAACAGAGCCACCTGTCGGTACTATACTCTCTTTTTCTTTCAAAGACAGACAAATACTATGATATAAACTTCCATTATTACATACAATCTTATTACCTTTATGTTTATGATACAATTCAGGATTACAGGTAGGCAGTGTTAATAAAGTCATATCTACCTCTTCCATCTTTTTACTTTTAGGTGTCTCCTTAACAGGGTCCACACTCACAAGAATATCCGGTACAATTCCATTATCTAGCAGCAAATCAAGAATTCTTTCCACTGCTACAATTAGCACTTTGCCTTTTGCTTGTTTTAAATTTTCCATTTCACTCATTAATGAAGGACCGGCAGACACAAGAATCGCATTCATATTTTGGGGCAAAGTTTCTCGTGCATTATCAAAACTTTTGCTTTCCAAAATATATCTTACATTTTTAATGGAGTTTTTCATTGCCTGACTAGAAAGATACATTTTCGTTATTTGTGTTACATATATGTTTTCTTCTATCGCCTTTATTTTTTTTATAAATTTATCATAAGTTTCTACAAAAATTTCAGTATACCGTGGCAAAGCAAGACAATTCTGAGCTCCAAAATTACTAACATCTACTACACCTTCAATGACTTCTTTGAATTTTTGTTCATTTATACTTTCTATCACAATACAAATCTGTCTGTTTTCTAACAATTCTTCTAATTCTATATTCTCAAGTACTTCTCGAAAAAGTTGTGCCGATGGTTCATATACAATAACAATATTGTTTTTCGATATTTTATTTAGTAAAGCCTGAATAAACATTCCATTTCCAAACCCAAATACTATAGTTATCTGATTGACATTTTTAATTTCATATTTTTCTGCCCATGTATTTGCTTCTCGTATGGGTGCATATTTACTGTTTAAATAATATTTTTTTTCATCCTGGCGAAAGCATACAATCTTATTTCCATCTTTCGCTTCTTCAATAACAAACTCACCCTTAGTCTCTTTTGAGCTTTTTTCCCTCATCAGCTCTTTATACAAATCTGGTCTGTATTTTTGTATCACAGACATATTATGATTATATATTTCTTCCCTCAATTCCACGTAATCTCCGTTCTTATGCTATCTTTTCCTTTAGTTCATATTCCATTAAATCAGCTATCGCAACAATATCATCTTCCTCCATCGCTGCCAGGATATCTTTCAATATTTCATTCACTTGCTTCACCTTGTCTTCGGAAAATTCCACCATCAATTTCGCCAATTCTCCAATAAAAAAATTCAGCTTATTATATGCTTCTACTTTTTTTTGCTGATAACATAACTCTACAATTTCCTCAATCAACTTACTTATTTCACTCATTTTTCTCCTCCATGTATTTACGATATTCTCTTATCCATTACACTCCAATAGTTCTTTCTTATTATTTCTACATATAATAATAGGAAAAAGCCTGACATATGTCAGGCTTTTCTTATTTAATTTAATTAATGGCAAATTATCTAAGTAAAGATAATACTCCCTGTGTAGCCTGATTAGCCTGTGCAAGCATAGACTGTCCAGCCTGCTGAAGAATAGAATCCTTAGAGTATTTAACCATTTCTTCAGCCATATCAACGTCACGGATACGAGATTCAGCTGACTGTAAGTTTTCAGATGTATTATCAGCATTAGAAATGGTATGCTCTAATCTGTTCTGGATTGCTCCTAAGTAGGAACGTTTTGTAGATACAGTATCGATAGCTGACTGTACAATTGAAATCTGTGCTGTTGCTGCTGAGAAAGTAGTAACGGCCTTATCAATAGAAGCAACATTTAATCCAGAAGCTGTCATAGCTGAAATTGCAATACTGATTTTCTGGTTTGTATTAGCACCAACCTGAAGATTCTTAGCTGTGAATCCACCGCTTAATAACTTCATTGTATTGAATTCTGACTGTTCACCGATACGTGTAATTTCAGCCTGTAAAGATGTTAATTCTTCTTTGATAGCATCACGGTCAGCTGTAACGTTTGTATCGTTAGCTGCCTGAACAGTAAGTTCTCTCATTCTCTGTAAGATAGATTCTGTTTCAGCCAAAGCACCTTCTGCTGTCTGAATTAAAGAAATACCATCCTGTGCGTTTGTAGAAGCCTGATCAAGACCTCTGATCTGTCCACGCATTTTTTCAGAAATTGTAAGTCCGGCTGCATTATCTGCTGCTCTGTTTACTTTATATCCTGATGATAACTTTTCTGTTGATTTTGCTAAGTTTGAATTTGTAACACCTAATTGTCTGTTTGTGTTGGCTGCTGCCATGTTGTGCTGAATAATCATAATAAATTCCTCCTTGAATATGTAGTAGCTTCCCTGCTACTCTTATTTTATTATTATAGTTTTTAGTAATTAACCCCCTGCTTTATAACTATGACCGTACGCTTCATTTTTATAAAGTGTAGTTTGATTACTTGTTATATATATCGGTGTGTCTCAAAATAACTTTAGCTTTTTTTGTAACTTTTTTTGTTAAGTTTGTATTAATTTTTCTTGTCATTTTCTTTAACCATGTACATTGTGACCAAAGTTGTAAAAGAAGCACGTTTTTCTTGACTTTCACGTGCTTCTTTCTTCTTTTATTTCTTTTTATCCAGGAAAATCGACTCTCCATTGTATGCATTTGCAACATTTTGGTAATATTTGCTGGCAGATTGCGAACTAAGTCTTGCCATTTTTATATTTTCCCGCTTTATTCTCATTTTATTTTCAAAGCTTATTTTATTTCTGCTTTCCAACACTTGTATCTGGGTAGATAAATCTGTCACCTGGCGAATCAACTCCTGCAGACTCAGTATTTCATTTTTGAACATTTCCCTGTGCTCACCCAGTTCTGTTTTCACACGTTCAAACGTCAAATCAAACCCTTCATCCAGTTTGTTAATCACCTCAATGCACTGCTGTTTTTTATCTATCAGAGTATCAAACAGTTCCTCATCAAATCTTTCTTCTCCAAGAAGTGTTTCCTGATTCTTTGTATACTGAAGAATTTCTTCTAAGGCCTGTTTTTTCTTTTTTAAACTTTCTATCAGAATATGTGTATAAATGATTTCATTTTTCATTTATTTCCTCTTTTCCGGCTAAATATTTCTTAACTACTTGGTGCTTCTGGCCGTTTTTACCACTTCCAGCCAAGTATCTCGCATTCCACGTATCTCATTACAGGCTTTTTCCATCAATTCTTTATCTTTTTTGATATTCGCCTGCACAAGCAGCTCCATGATATATTCATATACTTGCTTGAAATCCTTTGACACAGGATATCTTGTATCCAGTGTCAATATTAATTCCTCCATAATTCGCTGTGCTTTTTTCATATTTGTATTTACATTTTCCATATGTTTCAGTTCCAATTCTGTCATCGCTATGTTGCAGAATTTGATTGCTCCATCATATAACATTGTTATAATATCTTCTTTGGACGCTGTCTGCTCTTTACTGTTTTTATAAATCTGTGCTACATTTACTGCCATATTTATCCTCCCATATTCCCGATTATTTTATCTTTTTTAGCGAAAGAAAGACTTCTTAGAATCTGTTACATTAAGAAGTCTTTCTTCTATTTCTTACTTATATCCTATTGTTTCTACAACATTTTACTTTTCTTACAAATAAGCAGATAAAGAGTTCTGCTGTGACTGCATTTTAGCCATTGCTGTTTCCATTGCAGCAAACTGTTTGTAATACTTATCCTCTAAATCTGTAAGTTTTTCTTCATCTTTACTAATCTGTTTATTATATGCAATAATCTGATTCTTCATATAAACATCATTGTAAAACGTCAATGCACTGCTAAGACTGGTCTTCTTCATCTTGTCCTGCATTGTTTTGTACAAATTCTTAGCTACTCCGGAAAACACCTGCATCACGGTATCCGGATCATCTTCCAATGCCGCCATTAACTTATTAGTATCGCTGGCATACAGAGTATCTTCCGAATCCCCTTTTATATGAAGTAAACCTCTCTCTGTGTATATAGAAGATGTTCCTACTCCAAAACTGGAGAGAGAATATCTTTTGCCATCCACTTCCACCGAAGTCAGCAACGCATTTTTCATTGCACCGGTCAGGGAACCAAGTGTAGAATCTCTTCGAAGTAATGAATCCTTAATCTTTTTCTCCCACTTTTCAATCTGGTCATCTGTCATGGCTTCTCTTTCGTCATCAGATAACGGGTCGTATCCACGGGCAGAATCTGCATAATACAAATCATTCATTTCCTTTAAGATTTCATTATACTTTTTCACAAAGCCTTTAATGGTATCGTAGACTGCCTGTGTATCGTTTGTTAAGGTAAATGTCACCGGTTTGCCTGCCTCTGTCACGTCAGTCATGGTTAATGTGATACCATTCACAGTTGTCTCATTGCTGTCAGACTCAAAATCAGCACCATTTAAGGTGAATTTTGCATTCTTTCCGTCAATCTTCTTTGCACTACCGGTTACTATAACTGTTCCATTCTTTACCTTGGCTGCATAATCAGCCTTTTCTACCATGATATCTTCTACTTCTGCAATTACTCCTGCATTGTCGCTTGCAAGTTTTGCATTATATCCGTTAATCTTTGTAGTGTTTTCAGTAATTGTCTGCTGGTTCTTTGTGATATTTTCTGTGTTTTCCGCATTAGTTTTCTGTAGGCTTAATATCTGTTCTAACTGTGATTTCTGTGTTTCTTTCTTCGTCACATTTTTCTCATAATCTTCTTCCGAAATGGTACCTGCTTCTTTCGCTGCTTTCAAGCTTTCGATTTCGCTTTCCAAACCTGTCTTTGCGCCTTCTAAGTTATCTTCTGTGTACACACCTGCCGCAAAAATTTCTTTGTAAGACTCTGTTGCTTTCACATCTGAGATTACCTGATTATTATTATCTGTTGCTTTTACCAAAGACTCATTTGATTTTGTCAGTTCTTCATTATTTTTTGTAAGGCTTTCCACACTTGCTGTATAGGAAGCAACTCTTTTCGCCACTTCATCATCAATTGCTGTCTTAGTAGCTTCATTGGCTTTGATTGCGGCAATGGTTTCCGTTTTATCAATACTTCCGTCTGCTTTATATACAGCGTTGGCAGCCCATGTATCATATGTCAGCTTATCTGAATCTGACATTGTAGCGGTTGCAAGTCCCAATTTCTGTAACACAGCTGTACCGTTTGCCGAAGATGATGTCAGAGAGAAATCATTATCAAGACCTGACTGTTTTGAGCTTAAGAACAATCTGTGATTCTTTTCATCATAATTGGCATTAACGCCACCGTTCTGCAATTGTGAAACGAAAGAACCAATTGTCATATCTTCATTTACTTCTATATATGTAGAACGAGTACCTACTGTTAAATTCAATGTGGCATTTCCTGTAATTCCTAAATCTTTTAAAGTTGATGATTTGCTGACGGAATCATCCAATTCGGAACCCGTCAGATATCCGGAAGATGCCAGTTGGGTTATCTCTATTTTCTGGGAGCCCAATGGAGCAGTTGCTCCCGCCTTTACAGATAATTTTGTTTCATCACTTATCGTTGCTTTTTTCGTCAAGTATGAACTCTGTAATGTAAGTTTATTCAACTCTGTAGTATATAAAGAATACAGCTTCGTATTCAACTCTTTCCATTTATCCTGTGTCCACTCTAATTTCGTCTTTTTATCTACAGTTTTCTTATTCTTTAATTGCTGGGCTTCTACGAGACTCTGTATTAAGGATTCCGTATCAAGTCCGGAAATCATACCTGTCATACGAATTGCCATGATAATTACCTCCTATTCCGCTTTCTTGAAATTCTATCTTTTCTCATCCACCAATATACCTGATAATTCCAGCATTTTTTCTACCATTTCAATGGATTTTTCAGGCGGTATCTCTTTGATAACTTCTTGTGTCTCATCATCAATAATCTTGATGGAAACCTGTTTTGTTGCCTCATGATACTTAAATCTTGCAGAAGTACGATTTGCTTTCAATGAATCATTTGCGGTATCAATCGCATTCTTAACCGTACTCTTTCTGAATCCGTTGGCTGTTGCGTCTTTGTCCTTTGCATCCTTTTCTGCCACTTCCATCGCAGGCTTCTTCTCAGTTGCTGATGACTTTCTGGTGGGTGCTGATACATCAGATACACCACTATAGGATGCCTCCCCCGCCTTTACGCTATTAATGTCACCCATAATTACACCTCCATATGTTTCCCTGACTTCATTCCATACCCCCTCTGTATGAACATGACAGATAACTCTGCCGGTCAGGTACACTTCCTTGTATTTTTCTTACTATATAGCTATTTTTTGCCTATCTACTTCTTTTATCGGCTTAATTTCATAAAAATTAATACGTTTTTCTAGATTTTGCCAGAATATAAATGCAAAATTATTTTCCTACTTTTTTCAGTGCTTCTAAGCCCGATTCTCCTACAAATGCATTCATGTTTTCTTCTTTTATCTGAGCAAATATTTCTTTTCGATATACCGGAACTACCTTTGGTGCCTTGATTCCAAGCTTCACCTGATCTCCTTTGATTTCAAGTACGGTTACTTCTATATCATTATCAATTACAATAGATTCTCCTGTTTTTCTGGATAATGCAAGCATTTTATTCTCCTCCCTTTTCTTTTTTTTCTTTCAAAATATCATATACCGGGAATCTCACCTGCATATCATCTTCCACAATAATCTGACATCCTTTTTTTGTTTCTACATTAATGATAATCGGTCCTTTTAAATTAATAGTCATCTGAGTGACATCCTCAGGAACACGGATGGTTACCATAAGCATTAAATCTTCTTCTTTAAATTCTCCCAGTGACTTTAACAATTCGTCTTCCACCACTGGATTATATTTTTCTATAATTTCATAAGGATTGATAATCGGAAGTGCCATGGACGGCTCATCTAAGGACTGAAGCCATTGAATTTTGCTGTTGTCAGATTCCGCATCTGTAATCAGTGCAAATTTTTTTAAATCCGGAAGTCCAATTAATCCCTTCTCAAATGTAATTATCTTTTCTTTTTCAATCTCAATTTCTCCAAACATTTTTGTATTTACTGACATATTTTTTCTCCTTTATGAAAGGGGCGCCCCATCAGATCGCCCCTACGAATTTGTGATACTGTTCTATTCTATCATACTTTATAAGAAGTTTAACAATGTGTTCTGTGCCAACTTTGCTGTGGCACTCAAAGATGCCTGATAAGCAGTATATGCAGACTGATACTCAATCATAATGTCTTCAATATCTTTATCTTCGTTTCTGGATTTCAATTCCTTGAAATTGTACTGTTGTTCTTCCATTCTTGTTTCCACAATGGCAAGACGGTTCTGACGGCTTCCCACGTCAGTAATCTGTGTATTGATTTTTTCCAGATATTTTTGGAAATTGCCCATTCCCTGAGAATAGGCTTTTCTCACTTTTTCGTTGGCAATATCACTCTGTCTTTTTGCAGCATCCAGCATGCTTTCTAATTCCTCTTTCTGATTGGAATAAGTATCATCTTTTAACATTCTCTCAATCTGGCTTACCACCTCATCCGCTTTCAGAGATGCACTAATCATTTCAATCAATTCTTCCACATCTCGGTTAGTATCGTGATTGAACGCATCACTGGCTTCTGTGTTTACCTTTAATTCCTGATTAAAACTGATGGTATACTCAATGTCTGCTGACTGCTTTATATGTGTAACAGGATTAGCAGGATCTGTCAAATCCACGCAGTCAAAGTACTGCTCCGGCTTTAATTCATAACGGTCGAAACCGGTCTTTTCATAAGTAAAGGTAATCGGTTCTTTTCCGTTTACACTGTTAAGATTCTGCAATTCTTTCATTGCCGTTTCATCCAAAATCAATTCCCCTGTTTCCGCAATGCATTTTACATGATTATTTCCGTTAAAAATCGTGTAGGCTTCATCTTCATTGGTTGCCATACTTGTCATTTCCACATCCATCTCATAAGTAGCAACAATATCTCCCACCTGTCTTCCTGCCGTAGTGGTTTCAATTGTAATACTTGTGTTGGTTGCTCCGTTCAATCCTTCTGACAAAGAGGTATCCTTAATGGTGGTCTCAATATTTCCATTGGCATTATATTTTATGCTTACGCTACCATCGTTATTAGCATCGGCAACTACACGTCCAGTCTTATCAATCTTAAATTTCTGATTTCCATTTACCACTACCTGTTTTGTTCCATCGTCATTTAATGTTGTCTTAATGGTATAACCTTTAGGTGCAATGGTTGCTGTTCCATCTGTTGCTCTGGTAGACGAAAATCCTGTTGCTGTTTTTCTATATTCCAGTTTCATATCCGTATTATTCGGATCATAATTCAGCGAATCGTATGCAAGACGGATTCTGGTTACTTCGCAATCTGCCGGCATAGTAGCTGCATCTTGAATCGCAGGATTGCTCGGATCAAAATCAAATTTATTTGTAATATAGGTCATCTTTGAAATGTCCGATGCTGAAAGCGTTTCTGATATACGATAATGTGCATCATCATCATCTGCCGGGAATACTACATCTTTATTTGTGTAATATCCGCTGAGCAAAGTTCTTCCTGCATAGTCTGCATTTGCTTCCGCATAAATCTGTGAAGAAAGATTTTGTAATTCTTTCAAAATAATCTGTCTGTCTTCTGTGGTGTTCTGACCGTTTGCACCCTGTTCACATTTTTCGTACATGGTCTGCATAACACTTGAAATGTTATTCAAAGCATCGTTTGTTAATTCTAACCAGGATTCTGCATCCGGAATATTTCTTTCATAGTATTGGTTGACTTCATTTAAATTATTACGCAGTCTCAAAGCACGGATAGCTACAACCGGATCATCTGAAGGTCTGGATATCTTTTTCTGCGTAGTCATCTGAGTATTTAATGAACTTAACGATGTTTTATTGAAATTTATATTTGTCATGGCATTTTTCGTCACCATGCTGTTGGTTACTCTGATCCCCATTCTGTTACCTCCTCATTTATACGCCTGTTTCAAGAATCAATCTGTCATATACCTCTGTCATTATGGACATCATTTTTGCAGACAAATTATAGGCATTCTGATACTTTACAAGATTTAATGCTTCCTCATCATTGTCTACTCCTGATATGGATAAACGCTGCTGTTCAATCATTTTACTTATTTCTTCGTAATTGCTGCTCAATATTTTTGCTGTCTGTGTGTCTAATGCAATATCTGTAAGAATACATTCCAAAAATTCTCCGGCTGTACCACCATTGTAGAAATTAGGAATATCTTTGATAGCTACCAGTTTTTCCAGCACATCCACCTGCTCCACACCTTCACTGACAATCCCTGTTGTTGCCAGGCGGGAAGAATCTTTCAAATATTCATCTTTCACAGTAAAATTGGCTGCTGTCAGCCGATAATAACTGTCTGTTCCACTTCCCACTTTTTCGTCAAACTGTAATTCTGTTCCATCTACAGAATCTATTCCGGAAAAGAAATATCCTACCGTATTTCCATTTAAATCCTCATTTCCTTCATGAATGTTGTTGAACGTTTCTGCAAATTTTCTTACAAATTCATTGAGCTGGGACATATAATACGGAATCCCCATATAATCTATACTTTCCCCAACGGTTGCCTTAGCACCTACCAAGGAAGGAGTAATACCACCGCTTTCTTCTGCCAGATGGAACGTATAACTTCCATCTTCATTAAATGTAAAGCTGTCATAAGCCAGTTTCACATTGTTCACTGTAATAATCCCCTGTTCCGGAATATTAATTCCATAAACTGACTTATAGGCATCCGGTACACTGTTTGCGGAAATTGTAAAGGTTCTTGCCGTCTGATCCACAGCTTCAATAGACCCCTGAAAATTTTCTTTATTATTTCCATCACGAATATCAAACAATGCCTTAAGCTCTCCACCCATCTGTGCATTGCTGGCGCTAAATTCCAGACCGTTACTCCATTCAAGGTCATACAACCCCTGTACATCCGTCTGATTTACACCACTTTTTGCATCTCTTGGTTTGATAAGAAGTGTATTGTAATCTGTTCCGCTCACCAAGGTCTGACCGGCAATTCTTACATTGTATGTATTTAATCCTGTGTTTCTGTCCGGATTATTACTATCCACAATAGGAATTTCTTCAATTTCCGTAGGTACAATCGCGGAAAGTTCGTCAATGAGCAATGCCCTTTTATCTCTCAAATCATTCGCTTTGCTTCCATTGCTCTCAATTACATTAATCTGCTTGTTCAAAGATGCAAGCTGTTCTGAAATAGCATTAATTTTACTTAC
This sequence comes from Lachnospiraceae bacterium, assembly GCA_045126515.1. Classification (GTDB taxonomy): domain Bacteria; phylum Bacillota; class Clostridia; order Lachnospirales; family Lachnospiraceae; genus RUG11237. The sequence continues at coordinate 8,539 of JBGVOM010000076.1, read as the reverse complement.
TCTTGCTTTAATTTCTAAATTACAGTCCTCCTGCAGTCTTTGCAAGTTGGTATAAGTAGTGTTGAAATACTCTGCAAAGCTCTGTGCCGTACTGATAAATTGATTTCGAAAAGAAGTATCTGACGGCGACTTTTTCACCTCTTCCAATGTTTTGAACAAATTGGTAAACATAGCCGAAAAATCATCCGATACTTTTGCATTTTCATCGCTGACTACACTTCCCTTGAAATAATTTTCAATCTGAAGGGAATAGTAATACTGAACACTGGTCTCACCCAGTTTAGCGCTATTATCCCAATACTTATAATCATAATAAATATCTCTCATTTGATCGATACCGGTTACCGTAACACCACCGCCCTGCATTCCGGCGCTGGTATAAGTACGCAACGGATCTGCTGCCGTCTGATTTATATACTGACGGCAATAACCTTTTGTTTCTACGTTTGAAATATTATGTCCTGTTGTATTTAATGCTGCCTGATACGCATTCAATCCTGAATATGCAATCTGCAGTCCATAAAATGTAGATGCCATATTTTACCTCCTCATTATGCTCCCAGCGAGTTTAATATATGTTCCAGCATTTCATCTACCACATTAATATATCTGGAAGATGCATTGTACGCGTTCTGAAAACGAATCATATTGGAAAGTTCCTCATCCGAAGATACCCCCATAACTTCCTGTCTTGCGGAATCCGTTTTATTTACCATAGCTTCCTGGCCTTCTGAAATTCCCTGATATATTCCAATGGTGTTTGCCAAGGAATCCATTAACCCTGTGTAATAGGTTGAAAAGTTCATCTTATTTTCTTCCGTAGGATTCAGTGTGGCAAATTCTCCATTCCATTTTTCTATCATTGCTTCAGCCATGTTGTAATCTGTTTGTCCATTATTCTTTTGGAATTCTAATAATCCACTGTTGGCAAGGATTGCCGGATTAATCATTAAATTTCCTACTGTATACAAATTATTGTATGCTGAAGCACCTTCGCCTACCGCCAGATAATTTCCTTTGGAATCCGTCAAATGATTCTGTTCTGCGATAGGAATATAGTATCCATCTGCATCCACCAGATAATCGCCATTTTCATCTTTCTGATATCTTTCCACCTGTCCGATACGAATGAATAATTCTGTGGTTGGTCCATTTTCATCTGCATACTCATCCATACAAAGAGTATCATTAATCATAGTTACAATGCCATGAACCATCTGGTCAAATTCTGCCATTGTCTTCATTACAATAGAATATCCAACATTCTTTTCGTAGGCTTCTGCTGCCTGCTCTTTTGTCATGGTTCCGTCTGCCACTGCCTGATTCAAAGCTTCAATATCCGTATAATTAGCTCTATGGTCGCCTCTTGCCATTAAAATTGCCTTTAAAGAACCCACATTGGTATCATTTTCTGTAGAAATTTTCAAAGACAAATCAAAAACTTCTGCATTCCCCTCATGCTTCCACACCGGTGTGTAGAATCCTGTAATGCTATCCGTGGTATAACTCATTTTGTTTACTGTATCACGGGTTACAAACTGAGAGCCTTCCAGCTTAACTGTAACAAAACCTTCGGAATCTGTTTCATAGGAAATATTAGCAAGTTCTGCCAGCTCATCTAACGCCTTGTTTCTGGCATCACGATAATCATTAGCCTCTTCAATTCCTGCCAGCTCTACTCCTACGATTTTATCATTACAATACTTGATAGTCTGTCCCAATTCATTTATTTTGTCAATTTTGCCCGTTATCTGCCTATTTAAATTATTCTGATATTCGGACAAACTATCATAAACTGCCGTAGAACGTTTTAAGAACTCACTTGCTTTTAAAACAAAATATTCTTTCCTTACTTTACTTTCCGGCTCCTTGGATAACTCTGCCACAGACTGCCACAAATTATCTAAACAATCTTGGTATGTTTCCCCCTCCAGTTCATGGAAAAAGCTTTCTGTTTCGTAGGCAGCTTCATAACACGCCTGATAGTATGCAGAACGACCTGCTTCTTTACGATACTGCTGATCTAAAAAAATATCCCTTACCTGACGTACATCTGACAAGTCAACACCAAGCCCCACCTGCATATTGCTAATGGATGCCTTGCCAATAGTAGTGTACGTTTTATCCGACTGTATTATCTGCTGTCTTACATATCCCGGTGTGTCTATATTCGACAGATTGTGTGCTGTTGTATTTAGGGAATCCTGATTTGCTTTTAATCCGGCCACACCCACATACAAACTTCCAAATCCTGACATAACCTTTTCTCCTCCATCATTTCATTCTCATATATTATTATTCTAACCTATTGCTTTGCATCAAACTTGGATGCTCCAATAAACAGCTCACCTGTGTTTGCAGCCATTTTGTTATAATTGGCCGTTTCCGGTGCCTGCTTCATACTTTTTAATAAGTTCATGTCAAATGCAACCATCTCTAACATCTGATTCACCAATGCTTTATTCTGCTCATTGATGGTATGTACATTTTCCAAGACTCTTTTTAACTTATCGTGAATTTCCAACAGCTTTCTGTGCTGCTCCGGCTGTTCTTTCATTAAGTCCGCCAGTTTCTGAATGGTTAATTCTTCAGGATTTACATTAAGTACATTTCCTATATCATTTACCAGTTCATTTCTTTTTTTATCCACACTATTTATATTATCGACCAATTTTTGTTCTTCATCAGTGATTTTTTGTAATTCTTCAATTTTTCCTGATACGAGAACCGGTGTTTTTCTTTTAAACATCTCCAAAAGTTCTTCATATTGTTCTGTTTCTGTCTGTAATGTTTCCAGTAATTCTTCCATTAAACTTGCCACATGTACACCTCCTTTTGTTTTCTATAAAACTGAAAAAGCTATTAATTACCTTACGGTAATTAATAGCCAAGTACATCCTTATACTTCTGAATTACTTTGTTTGCAAAGTCACTGCTATCTACCTTATAAGTTCCTGCATCCATGCTGGACTTAATCGCTGCTATTTTTTCTTCTCTAACATCCGGCGCTTCCTGCAAAGCCATTTTTGCTATCTGGAAATCCTTTCCCGTTTCAGAAATCTGTACTTCGTCTTTTGCTTTTGCCTTCTGTGTCTTTTCTGTTCCTGATGTCTGATTCGCTTTATATATCTGAGCCACCTGACTCATCGCTTCGATTCTCATACTGTCCACTCCTTTCGTTCAGTACTTGTGACGTTATCAACTTCACTTCTTGTTATATTTATCGGACTTTAAAATTATTTCATAATAGAAAATTTTCAAGTTTTTTACTTTTGTAAAAATGTTACTATAAAGTATGCGGTTTTCAGGTTTTTTATGTATATATTACCGATATGTTACAATTCTGTTACGTTTTGGAGGTAAGAGGGACGCCTATGAGAGGATCAGAAGTTGCCCGGACAGGCGGAAATAGCGCTCCAGTGAACTAAATTCTAAGACACACTAGGTTCATCGCCTTAGGGCTCTTCACCAAGTGTTGTCTAAGAATTGGATTTCACTTCTGCTAAAGGCATTTCCTGATTGCCTGTCCGGGCAACTTCTGGCCCTCTCATAGGCTGTGCCATCGCACACTTCAAAAAGGAGTAAATTGTTACAGATTCTTCATTCCAGCCTGAAGCCCGCATAATGTATGTGACACCCTCTAGTAGCTGAATCATTTAGGTGTATTTTTCCTTCTTAATATTATACTTACCGGCTTCGAAAAACGTCTCATAGCCCGGACAACTTGTAGCCATGTCGTTGACAGCACAGCCCCTAATAACTACAGAAGCTTCCAGAGCGGTTAAAAAGTCTGCTCTGGAAGCTTCTGTAGTTATTAGGGGCGTCCGTCAATCCTCATCCTAAGTTCTCCCGCCAATAAGTCAATTTATAAAAAGATATATTTAGCTATAAAAAGAATTGCCAGCACATACATCAGCGGCGTAATCTTCTTAGCTTTTCCGCAAATCAGGTTAATAACCACATAAGAAATGACTCCAATGGCAATTCCTTCTGAAATACTGTACATCAATGGCATACACAAGAAACAGAGATATGCAGGAACTGCTTCTGTCATGTCTTTGAAGTCAATATTAAGGATTGCAGAAACCATCAAAAATCCCACAAAAATCAATGCCGGAGCTGTGGCAAAGCCCGGAATGGCACAGAAAATCGGTGAGAGGAAAATAGAAAGCAGAAATAAAATTCCTGTAACCACAGATGCCAGACCTGTTCTTGCCCCTGCAGCAACGCCAGCGGAACTTTCTACAAAGGTTGTTGTGGTAGAAGTACCAAGGATTGCCCCTGCTGAGGTTGCCACTGCATCAGCCACCAATGCCTGCTTTACTTTTGGAAGTCTTCCTTTTTCATCCAACATATCTGCTTTGGTAGCAACGCCAATCAGTGTTCCCAAAGTATCAAACATGTCCACGAATAAAAACGATAAAAGAACCACCAGAAACTTCCATATACCCACATCGGAAAAATCCGCTTTAAACACTTGACCAAAGGTAAGCTTTATGGAAGAAAAATCAGTCATACCTAATGTCGGATACAGGGAATGAAAACCAGCCGCATCATCTACCACATAAATTCCTGTTGCCTGTGCAAGCATACCCAGAATCCATGTCACCAAAATTCCTACCAGGATAGACCCTTTTACATTTTTAATATAAAGAACCACCGTAACAAACAAACCAATTAAAGCTAAAATGGCGCAGATTCCTTTCGTATGAAAATCTTCTGTAAAATTTACATAACTTAAGAGTGTTGCCTGATTATCCACTACCAGATAAGCTCCTTGCAATCCAATAAAGGCAATGAATAAACCAATTCCGGCGCTGACGCCTTTCTTTAAATTAAAAGGGATTGCATTGAAGATTGCTTCCCGCACATTTGTTAAGGACAGGATAATAAAAATAATTCCTTCCACCAGTACTGCCGCCAACGCTACCTGCCATGAATATCCCATAGTTCCACATACTGTATATGCAAAATATGCATTTAGCCCCATCCCCGGTGCCAATGCAAAAGGATAATTCGCCAGCAATGCCATTACCAATGTTCCGAGAAAAGCCGCCAGTGCTGACGCCATCAGCACTGCCGTCTTATCCATTCCTGCTGCCGCAAGCATAGTAGGATTAACAGCAAGGATATATGCCATCGTCATAAATGTAGTCACTCCACCAATGACTTCCGTTTTTACATTTGTATTATTTTCTTTAAGTTTGAAAAATCTTTCAAACATTTCAGACATAGAAAAACCTCCCGTAATTCATTTTTACTCATTATATAATAATATAAATGCCCAAATAAGAAATACTTATTCCTTTGTATCTTCTACAGCTTCTTCCATATCAACCACTTTAATAATGCCTTTTTTCCACATGATACGTGAAGAAATAATAGCAATCGGAAGCATAAATAAAATCAGGAAACCAACCATTCCAAACAGAGAGCCTCCAGTGGTAATACGAACGATAAGGGCTATCACAGAAACAATAATAAGTACCGGAACTACACCCATAATTCCGTTCTTTACTACTTTTTTACCTGCGGAAGCATTTGCAAACAATCCCAGTGTAAGAGAACCAAACAATGCAGGAATTAAATAATTCGAAGCTGTCTTCACTGCCGGAAGTTCAAATACCGGGCTAATCCATGCACTTAATAAAGCTGCAATTGCTAAAATAATTACTGTCATAATAGAAGATACAGCTACTGCAACTGAGGCAATTGCTTCACCCTCCGGTGTATTCTGCTCTTTCTTTGCAATTTTCATGGCATTTATAGCACATGGAAGTTTTAAGTTCATAATATTACCTGTAATAAAAGTCAGATAAGAAGACGAGCCGAGAATCGGCGTATAACTTAATGCTTCTGAAATACCTACCGGAATGTAAATCATTAAAATACTGATCGTTGCTACATTAAATACTTCTCCCATAGAAGGAATACATCCATAATAGCCTAACACAACAAACGGAAGTAGAACCATGTAAACCAGAATAATTAATGTACCGATGCGTCCCCATTTGTGGCTCCATGCCTGAAACGGATCTAATGCTGCTGAATTTTTTGTTTTTTTACTCATAGGAAAATCCTCCTTTTTTCTGAACCGATAAATGATGTTTACTTACTGAAATAAATTAGCCCAAAAGACAGATGAAATCATACCGCCAATCATGGAAAATGCCATGATAAATTCGCCAAGCCATCTCAGTTTCGGTTTTTTTGCAAGAACACCAAGGACAAGAGCAATCACCAGCCCTGTAATCATAACTGCTGTCTGAACGGTATCTCCAAAAAGAAGTACAGGAATATATACAGAGAACAGGCAAAGCATAAAAGTACCACTTAATACATATTTCCAACTGCTGGATTCTTTTGTTTTATTCACGCTCATGGATAATTTCTTACCAAAAGGAAGCAAAACAAAAAATCCACTCAACATACCAATACTCATAAGAATCATAACTACACCAAACTGACTTCCCGTTGCACCTTCTAACATTTCTGCATTTGTGGAGAAGTTAAGTGCTGATGCCACACTGCTAGAAATCAATGACTCATAGGACAGAGAACCTATAACGGAAAGGCGCCACCAGGACCATACCACACCTAACACTGAAATCAATGCAAATAAGCCAACTACGATTGACAAACTTGGAACAATAGAAAATACAAGACTTGATTTGATTACTTTTGATAAATCTTCCTTTGCAATACCCATTTCCAAACATCTTGCATAGGACTTTTTCAAATATACAACCGAAAATCCTACAATGTAGAGCAAACCTATAGAAACTAAAATCAACAGAAGGGGACTGGAAATAATATCTTTCATCATTACCATAAAAATTACCTCGCTTTCGTATTTTTATTAAAATCTATCAGTATAAGCATTAAAGCTTTTGTTATTTGTGTTCTTTCAGCCATTCCATGGCAGTGTACGCATAGACTGCACTTCCACCCGGCAGCACATCTTCGTTGAATTTTACCTTCGGATGATGCTGTGGAAAACAGTAACCCTTATCAGGATGTCCTGCTGCCAGTGCTAACATAATAGAAGGCACTTTCTGACTTACATAGGCAAAATCCTCAGAACCCGCTGATTTAGAAGATTTGCTGGAACCTGACATGGCATTAAGCTGTCCGGCAGTAAATGCTTTGGTTGGTCCTAATAACTTCTGTAAATATGTTACAACACAGGAAGATAAATCATTGTTATTTAACAGAGTTGGACATCCGCTTCCAAAAGTTACTTCTGCTTCTCCCCGGAAGGTAGCAGCTGTTCCCTTAGCAATTTCTGTCATTCTTGTCTTTAAAAACTCTCTTACTTCTTCGTCATAGGTACGAATGGTACCTCCCAATTCTACTGTATCAGGAATTACATTTTCTGCATTTCCTCCATGGATTGTACCGATAGTTAAGACAGCATCATCTACCAATGCCAGTTCTCTTGCGTGAAGCTCCTGTAAGGCAATAATTACATGAGCCGCAATATTTACCGGATCCACGCCGGCATTTGGCATAGAGCCGTGACAGCCTTTTCCCTGAATCTTAATGGTAAAATAATCTGCAGCCGGAGCGCTGACACCGCCATCGCTTACCACTACCGTACCTTCCTGCAGAGGCATTCCTGCCATTACATGTATCATAAGTGCCGCATCTACTTTTGGATTTTCTAATAGTCCTGCTTCTATCATGTCATGAGAACCTTCAAAAATTTCTTCTGCCGGCTGGAACATTAATTTTACAGTTCCTTCAATTTCGTCCTCATGTTCCTTTAAAAGCTTTGCCGCTCCAAGCATCATGGTTGTATGCATATCATGACCACAGGCATGCATTTTTCCATTGGAAGATGCAAAATCCACATCTGCTTCTTCCGTAATAGGAAGTGCATCCATATCTCCACGAATAAGAAAAACTTTTCCAGGTTTTTTACCGCCTGCTAAAGCAATCACACCTGATTTTCCACAATCCTTCGGTTCATATCCCATGGCTGCAAGCTCTTTTTTCACAAACGCCTTGGTATTTGACAAATCAAATCCCGTTTCCGGATGACTGTGCAGATAACGTCTGGTATCTGTTAAATATGCTTTGTATTGTTCGGCTTCTTTTAACAATTCTGTTTCTAACATCTAATTACCTCCTATTCTGGAAAACAAAAAAAGCCCTCAGTTAAGGGCACCTTTGCTAAGTGTAATAATATCAGCATTACTATTATTTGTCAATCGACAGATTATATACAAAAATTGAAAGCGTAATAATTCAGTCTTTATTGGTTGGAGGGACGCACATAAGCAGCGCCCATTCTTCCTTGGAAGGCAGAGGCAACGCAAATCCGAACTAACTGTCAAGGGCGGCTAAGACGTTCCAGAATGCTGTCACGCCTGGCACAGCGTTTTCGAAATAACCAGACCAATAACTTGCCTATTTCTCCGATTGCACATGGCAAAAAGCCTCAGCGTAGCTCGCTACGCCTACGTTTTTTTGCCATGCACACTCGAAGAAATATTCTACGTTATTGATCTGGTTATTTACGAAGCGCTGTACCATC
>JBGVOM010000075.1:0-10321 GCA_045126515.1 Lachnospiraceae bacterium | reverse complement strand
CGGGAGTTTGACAGTTAAATATTAGAAAAAGTGCTTGCAGGTCTTATAAAACCTGCTTTTTTTGTGTCAACTTTTTTTGCTTTACTGTATTGTATTTTATTGCAATGTATGGTAAAATATAGAAAAGGAGGCGTTTTTCATGCGAGTTACTACTTCAAAATCAAAGAATGCTGAGTCATTTTATATTTCTAAAGGCTACATAAATGATAAAGGTGTCAGCACTTCTGTTATTGTCCGAAAACTTGGAACCCTAAAAGAGCTTTTACCTGAACATGGTCCAACCCGTGATGATGTTATGGCATGGGCTCGCGAACAAGCCAAAATAGAAACACAAAAATATAAAGAAGAACAAAAAAATAAATCCGTTCAGATTACATTCCATGCTGACAGGCAGATTAACTATGCTCACCAGGTTTTACACCGTGGCGGATATTTATTTCTCCAGTCCTTTTACTATCGGCTCCATATGGACAAGGTTTGCAGAAAACTAAGAGATAAGTACAAGTTCAAATACGATGTCAACGCAATTCTGTCTGATATGATTTATGCCAGGATTCTTGAACCTTCCAGCAAGCGTTCCGGCTATGCTGTTGCATCTGAATTCCTTGAAAAGCCTTCTTACCAGTTACATGATGTTTACAGAGCTTTGGATGTTTTAGGAAATGAATGTGATTTTATTCAGGCTGAGCTCTATAAAAACAGTCATTTACTTGGAAACAGAAACGATAAAATCCTATACTACGACTGCACGAATTATTACTTTGAAATTGAGCAGGAAGATGGTGATAAGAAATACGGAAAATCTAAGGAACACCGCCCTAACCCGGTTATCCAGATGGGTATGTTTATGGATGGGGATGGAATCCCCCTTGCATTTTCTCTCTTCCCGGGGAATGCAAATGAACAGACTTCCCTAAAACCGCTGGAAGAAAAAGTACTTTCAGAATTCGAATGCCAAAAATTTATATATTGCAGCGATGCGGGTCTTGGTTCCGAAAAGATCAGAAATTATAACCATATGGGTGAACGTGCATTTATCGTCACTCAATCTATCAAAAAACTAAAAACCGAAGATAAAGAATGGGCATTAAATCCAAGCGGTTTCAAAAGAGTTTCGGATGGTAAGAATGTAGATATTACCACTCTTTCAGATGATGATACCGGTCTTTATTACAAAGAAGAACCTTATACCCCGCACACGCTTCACCAGCGTTTGATTGTCACATATTCTCCAAAGTATGCGCGTTATCAAAAGGCCATACGGGATAAGCAGGTAGACAGAGCCCAGAAGATGCTCGATTCAGGCAGAGTCAAAAAAGAACGTAAAAATCCAAATGACCCTGCAAGATTTATTCGAAAAGCAGCAGCTACCGCAGATGGTGAAGTTGCCAAAATACATAACTATCTGGATGAAGAAAAGATACGGAATGAATCTCTTTATGATGGACTGTACGCTGTTTCAACAGATTTATTGGATGATGAAGTCGGAGATATTCTGAGGGTTAGTGAAGGGAGATGGGAAATTGAAGAATGCTTCCGGATTATGAAGACAGATTTCGAAGCACGTCCGGTATTCTTGCAGAACAAAACACGCATAAGAGCTCACTTTTTAACCTGTTTTATATCGTTAGTTATTTACCGATATCTCGAAAAATCACTTGGCGATTCATATACATGTGATACAATTTTGTCCACATTGAAGAGTATGAACTTTGCAAGTGTTCAGGAACAAGGTTTCATACCACTGTACAAACGAGATAAACTAACAGATAAACTGCACGAGATATGCAACTTTCGAACAGACTATGAATTTATCACTAAAAAAGATATGAAAACAATTCAGAAAAAAAGTAAAGGCCGAGAATAAAATACCATATTTCAAAACGAAACTAAAACACCTCGCAACCCTAGTATATACTGGGATTGCGAGGTGTTATACTCTAATCAACTGTCAAAGACGGGATTATATAAAAGTTTGTACTTTTTTTCAAGAATGTTTTTGGCGTTAATATCCAAGGCAAAAATACCGATATATAATTAACGATGATTTTAATGAGAAAGGGGAAAACAGCATGAAAAAAAGCTGGAAAAAAATTACTGCCGGTGTGATGGCGGGAACATTACTGCTTTTGGATGCGCCACTGTATGAAAACGGAAGTGGCAGAGTGTGGGCAGAAGAAGGTAGTGATGTAATAGAGGGAATTGAGATAGAAACTTTATTTGCAGATACAGCATTGCAGAAATATATGAAAGAAAATGTAGATTTGAATGAGGATGGAAAGTTATCAACGGCAGAAATTGGTGCTATAAGAGGGCTGGATTTGTCAGGACTTGGCATTCAAAAAATGGATGGAATTGAAAACTTTGCCAATCTGGAAGTGTTGCAGTGCAATGACAATGAAATAGCAAAGCTGGATTTAAGTCAGAATAAAAAACTTACCAAGCTTTATTGTAATAATAATAAACTGATTGCTTTGGATATCAGCAGTAACTTGGAATTACAGATTCTCAACTGCTCTGATAATATGCTTGGAGAACTGGCAATTGAGAATTGTGGCTTTTTGAAGGAATTATATTGCAGGAATAATCTGATTGATAAATTGAATATAGCATATGCTTCAAATTTAACGATTCTGGATTGCGGGGGGAATAAAAGTTTGGCGGAACTGAACACAGACAGCAATAGTGTGTTAAAGGAAGTTTATTGTGACGGTTCTATTATACAAAGCTTAAATTTTCAAAACAATCTGAATTTGGAAAAGTTAAATTGTGAGGATAACCGTCTGCAAAATATAAATTTGAGTGCAAATAATATTTTGAAGGAATTAGACTGCAGTGGTAATCAGTTAGAAGTATTGGATTTAAGCAATATTGAGAGATTACAGCAAGTGGATTGCAGCAACAACCAGATTAAGGAACTTAACGTAAAGAAAAATACAGGTTTGAACAGTCTGGATTGTAGAAACAATAAAATACAGACGTTGGATATTGCTTCAAATACGATGCTATCTTCCTTACTGTGCAGTAATAATGAACTGCTGTGCCTGGATATCAGCAATAACCGGAATATTACTACTTTTATCTGCGAAAACAGCGAAAGGACTATTGATAGTCCGGTGTTTGATTTGGCAGAAATTGCGGGGTGTGAAGAAGAAAAAGTTAGCGAATTGGTAAATGCTACCATAGAAGATGGAGCGATACGTTTTGTAAATACTTCTTTGCCGGTTACATATAAATATCAAGTAGCAGAGAATAACACAGTTTCTTTTACCTTAATGACCACAGGAACGTTTAAGTCAATGGCAACGGTAAATGTGGAAAAAATAGCAGAACAGATTTACTGTGGGCAGGAGATAAAACCGGAAATAAAAGCGGTCTATGGAAGCGATATTTTGGAAGAAGGAAAAGATTATACTATAACTTATACTAATAATACAGATGCAGGAACCGCGACCGTAACTTTGCAGGGAAAAAGAGAGTTTGATGGAACGATAAAAGAAACGTTCAAGATTAACCCAGCGGATATATCGGAAACGGTGATTGCAGAGATACCAAATCAGGTGTATTCAGGACAGGCAGTGACGCCAAACTTAAATCTTAGCTTTAAGGAAGCGGAACTGGTGTATGGAAAAGATTATAATGCTAATTACAGTAATAATTATAATATTGGCGAGGCAACAGTAGAGATTATTGGTAGGGGAAATTTTAAGGGGACAATAACCAGAAATTTTATCATTGAAGCAAAACACATAGGAAGAGCGGCTATGAAGCCGATTAAGAATCAGGTTTACAATGGTCTGGAAATCTGCCCTGAGGTGGTTATTGAAGATGGTTCCACTCGGTTAAAGGAAGGGCAGGATTATACCTACGTTTATCAGGATAATATCAATGCAGGAACTGCAAAAATCCTAATTTCGGGACAGGGAAATTACGGAAAGCAGTCAGAGGAAACCTTTATTATAGAACCAAAGCCTATTAATGAGTTAAAAGTGGAGGAGATTCCGGATTTTGACTATAATGGATTTGAACAGAAACCGTCCATTTCTGTATACGATTCAGACCTTGATACGGCACTGATAGAAAATGAGGACTATGTTCTGGAATATGAAGATAATGTAAATGCAGGAACCGCGACGGTCATGATTTATGGTATTGGAAATTATAAGGGACAGATTGAGAAACATTTTACCATTCGTGTGCGAGATAGTGCCTTTGTGGATGTGGAAACCATTGCTCCACAAGTATATACGGCAAGAGAAATTAAACCGGATATCATTATTAAGGACGGCAATTACCGTCTGGTTCAGGGAACGGACTATACAATTGCCTATACGGATAACAAAAATGTGGGAACAGCAAAAGTGGAACTGATTTTTCAGGGAAATTATCAGGGAATCATGAAAACCCAGTTTGAGATAACACCAAGAGAGGTTGAATATGTGGATGTCTCAAAGATTCCGGACCAGTATTATGCAGCGAAAGAGGTTAAACCGGAATTTACTATGCATCATGACAGTACGATTTTGGTACAGGATGAAGATTATCAGGTAGAATATGAGGAAAATGTGGAAGTTGGAATCGGAAAAATTAATATCACCGGAATTGGAAATTATGTAGGTAGTAAAACGATAGAATTCTCCATTGTTCCAAGACCAATTGAAAAGACAGATATGTTCTGCAACGATGTATTTACTTATAGTGGCAAGGCAAATGAGCCGAAACCTACAGTGCTTTTAAATGAAGAAGAACTGCAAGAAGGTATTGATTATGAAATTTCCTATAACAATAACACCAATGCTGGTACCGGTATCATTGAAGTGAGTGGAATTGGGAATTTCTGTGACAAGGCACAGATTGAATTTAAAATATTGCCAAAAGAATTGAAAGATATCGCTATTTCTCAGATGCAGGAACAGGTATATGCTCATACAGAGTTAAAGCCGGATATTGAAGCGTTAGATGGTGCAACAAAGCTGATAAATGGTCTGGATTATAATTTGGACTATGAAAACAATATCAACGCAGGCACTGCTAACGTTACCGTTACTGGTAAAGGAAATTATACGGGAGAAGTCAAAATATCTTTCAAGATTCAACCAAAAAATATGTTGGGAACAACAATTGGAGCAATTAAGGCGGAAAGCTATACGGGTGCCGCATTAAAACCGGAGATTACGGTAAAAGATGCAGGAAATGTCCTGACAGCGGGAAAAGATTATAAGATATCATACAGTAATAACAAAAATGCAGGAACGGCATCAGTGGAAGTGACCGGGCTGGGAAATTATACAGGCAGCCAGAAAGCAAAATTTGTGATTAAGGCAGCGGGTGTGAAGAATACAGCGGTAACTATGACGGAAAGCGTTACTTATACCGGGAAAGCTATAAAACCAAAAGTGAAGGTATATTTTGGTAATAAAAAACTACGGTCTGGAAAAGATTATACTTTGACTTATAAAAAGAATAAGGCAATGGGAAAAGCATCTGTTGTAATTCAGGGAAAAGGAAACTTTACAGGCAAAAAAACAGTGTTTTTTGATATTGGTGTGGCAGCACCTAAGATTAGCAGTATTTCCGGAAAAAACAATAAAATAAAACTAGAATGGAGTGGAAACACAGAAGCCACCGGATACGAAATACAGTATTCTACAGATAAGACTTTTCAGAAAAAAGTAAAGAAAAAGGAGATAAGCAGTACGAAACTTAGTTTCCAGTCAGGAAAATTAAAAAAGGGAAGTAAGTATTATGTGCGTATGCGAAGTTATACAAAAGTGTCAGGAAAGAAAGTGTATGGTGGCTACAGTGCTGTGAAGACTGTGAAGATTAAGTGAAATAAGTGAAAATTAAGAAAAATAACTATTGACAAACTAAGCAAAATAAATAACAATAGTATGGAATGTTTTTTGCAAACAGAAAAATAAATGAATGAGATAAAGGTGGTAGGAAAAATGGCATTATTAGAACAGTGGCGTAAAGTTGCCTATAATGAAAATACGGATAAAGGAACATTACAGAGATTCTGGAGCAACTATTTCCTGTTGGAAAAAGGAATTTACGAAAAATTGTTAGAGATTCCGGATCAGGAAAATAAAGGAACCGTAAAAGAACTGGCAGAGAAATATGGAACAGATGTATTCAACATGACAGGGTTCTTAGATGGAATTAATGATAGCTTAAAAGTTCCAAATCCAATTGAAGAAATGGAAGAGGATACCGTTGTTAATTTGGAATATGACAAAGAGTTGTTATACAAGAATATGGTAGATGCAAAGGCTGACTGGTTATATGAGCTTCCACAGTGGGAAACAATTTTCACAGCAGAAGAACGCAGAAGACTTTATAAAGAACAGAAAGCTTCCGGTACTATCGTAAAAGGACCCAAAATTGGACGTAACGATCCATGTCCATGCGGAAGCGGTAAAAAATATAAAAAATGTTGTGGAAGATAGTAAGATAATATTTTCATGAATACGAAAGGCGTCGCAGTTTGCGGCGCCTTTTGAAAATTTACCATACAGATTTATGATGTTTCTGAATCAGATAGCCCGGACTTTTTTTAGAATATAAGAATTTCTGGCTGCTGTACAGACTGTAATTTCCGGATAAAGTGTAACTGACAGCACAAACAATGGCAAACAATAAGATTCTAGTGGAACCGAATAGTTCTACACTTAAGAAAATAGATGCCAAAGGCGCATTGACACAGGCACAGAAAACAGCGGTCAGACCTAAAGCGGCAGCAAAGCCAGGATCCAGTCCAAGAAGTGTTCCGGCAAAGCAGCCAAAGGTAGAGCCGATAAAGAAGACAGGAACAATTTCACCGCCTTTAAAACCGGCACCCAAAGTTAATGCTGTGAAAATGATTTTTAACAGAAAAGCTTCCGGTGCAGCATCACCTTGAATAGCCCGGGCAATTATGTTCATTCCGGCACCGTTGTAATCCCTTGAACCCACCAATAAAGTAAGTGCAATAATAAATAGCGAGCCTGCCACGACCCGGAAATAGGGATTCTTAAAATATTTGGTATAAAGCATGGAAGAAAGTCTCATACATTCACAAAATAGAATGCTGACAATAGCACATAAAATAGCAAATAAAATGACTTTTACCAAAATTTCCGGTGTAATAGCCGGTAAATCAGAGATTTTGTATGTAATTGGTTTGATGTTAAAATAATGAGAGAAAATGTAAGCTATGGCGGAAGACATAAGACAAGGTATTAAGGCGCCATAGTAAATTGTTCCAACCTTAATTGCTTCCAAAGAAAATACAGCAGCAGTAATGGGGGTATTAAATAAAGCTGAGAATAGTCCGCTCATACCGCACATAACAAGAATTCTTTTGTCTTCTTCGGTAAAATGGAATATTTTATTAAAAACAGATGCAATGCTTCCTCCAATCTGCAATGCGGCACCTTCACGTCCGGCAGAACCACCGCACAGATGTGTTAAAAAGGTAGAAATGAAAATTAAAAATCCCATTTGTGGAGGGACGGTTTCTGTGGAACAGGCAGAGTTGATTACGGCATTGGTTCCTTTGTCATCTTTTATGCCACAGTGACGGTACAGAAACACAATACTCAGACCTGCCAATGGCAGAAAGTAGATGAAATAGGGGTAAAGTGTACGCTTTGTGGTGGCAAAATCAACAGAATAATGAAAAGCAGTGCCTGCAATTCCGCAGACTATGCCCATAATCACAGATAAAAACAGCCACTTTGTAAAGGTTTTAATGTATAAAACGGCAGATTTTAGCTTGTTTCTGATGTAATTTTTCATAGTGTATACTCCTTCGTTGTAAATTCCACAACTAAACAATACAACGTCTGTTTGGGAAAATCAAGAATAACTTGACAAATTATTTCTTTTAGGTATAGAATAGTTATGGTTTGAAAAACTAAATACAAAACGTTGATGGGAAGAGTAGAATAAGGAATATCTTCAGAGAGAAATGGTTTGGTGCGACATTTTGATAAGAATTATTTGAAGACCACCCCGGAGTTGCTTTAATACAGCACGTTGATTACGTTATAATCAAAAAAGAGGTTTGGTACCAGACAATCAGGGTGGAACCGCGGATTCGTATATTCGTCCCTGCCAGTGCATTTAGTTGCATTGGCAGGGACTTTTTAATCTATTATGGGAGCAATGCTCAAAATGGAAGGAGAAAGAAAAATGAAGGTAACATTAAAAGATGGAAGTGTAAAAGAATACGCTGCGGAAATGTCAGTGCTTGACATTGCAAAAGACATTAGTGAGGGACTTGCAAGAGTAGCTGTTGCCGGAGAAGTAAATGGTGAAGTTGTGGACTTAAGAACCGTGTTAAGCAGCGACTGTGAATTGAATATTCTTACAGCCAATGATGAAAAAGGACTAGCTGTGTTAAGACATACTACATCCCACATTTTGGCAGAAGCAGTAAAAAGACTGCATCCAGAGGCAAAGCTTGCAATCGGACCATCAATTGATACGGGATTTTATTATGATTTTGAATGTGAACCATTTTCCAGAGAAGATTTAGATGCCTTAGAAAAAGAGATGAAGAAAATCATCAAAGAAGGCAAAGCGTTAGAAAGGTATACGTTACCAAGAGCAGAAGCCATTGCATTTATGAAAGAAAAAGGAGAACCTTACAAAGTGGAATTAATTGAAGATTTACCTGAGGATGCAGAAATTTCTTTCTACAGTCAAGGCGAATTTACAGATCTTTGTGCAGGTCCTCATTTGATGAGTACAAAGAATATTAAGGCGTTTAAGCTGATTTCATCTTCTGGTGCTTATTGGAGAGGCAACGAAAAGAATAAAATGTTGACTCGTGTGTACGGAACAGCTTTCAATAAAAAGGATGAACTGGAAGCATATTTGGAACACTTAGAGGACATCAAGAAACGTGACCATAATAAATTAGGAAGAGAAATGGAACTGTTTACCACGGTAGATGTAATTGGTCAGGGTCTTCCATTGTTGATGCCAAAGGGTGCTAAAATGATTCAGACTTTACAGAGATGGATTGAAGATGAAGAAGAAAAACGCGGGTATGTAAGAACAAAAACTCCGTTGATGGCAAAAAGCGATTTATATAAGATATCAGGACACTGGGATCATTACAAAGAAGATATGTTTGTTATGGGGGATGAAGAAAAGGATAAAGAGGTGTTTGCACTTCGTCCAATGACCTGCCCGTTCCAGTATTATGTATACAAAGCAAGTCAGAAATCTTATAGAGATTTGCCACTTCGTTATGGTGAAACTTCGACTTTATTCCGTTGTGAAGACTCAGGAGAAATGCATGGACTTACCAGAGTACGCCAGTTTACGATTTCTGAAGGACATTTGATTGTCAGACCGGACCAGATGGATGAAGAATTTAAGGGATGTCTTGATTTGGCAAGATATTGCTTAAGAACCCTTGGTGTGGAAGAAGATGTTACTTACCGTTTGTCAAAATGGGATCCGGAAAATGCAGAAAAGTATATCGGTACTGCAGAAGTATGGGAAGAAACACAGCAGAGAATTCGAGATGTACTGAATGAACTGGAAATTCCGTTTGTTGAAGAAGCAGGGGAAGCAGCATTTTATGGACCAAAGGTAGACATTCAGGCGAAGAATGTATACGGAAAAGAAGATACTATGATTACCATTCAGTGGGATGCACTGTTGGCAGAACAGTTCGATATGTACTATGTAGACCAGAATGGAGAAAAGGTTCGTCCATACATTATTCACAGAACCAGCATGGGTTGCTATGAGAGAACATTGGCATGGTTGATTGAAAAGTATGCGGGAATGTTCCCAACCTGGTTATGTCCGGAGCAGGTAAGAGTATTGCCGATTTCTGAAAAATATAAAGATTATGCCGCAAAGGTAGAGGCTGAATTAAAGGAAAACGGAATTCTTGCAACTGTAGATAACCGTGCAGAAAAAATCGGTTACAAGATTAGAGAAGCAAGACTTGCAAAGATTCCTTATATGCTTGTAGTGGGACAGCAGGAAGAAGAACAAAATGTGGTTTCTGTGAGAAGCAGATTCTTGGGAGATGAAGGTCAGAAGCCGTTAGCAGACTTTATTGATGCTATCTGCAAAGAAATCAGAACCAAAGAGATTCGTAAAATTGAAGTAGAAGAAAATAAATAATAAAGAATATTTTTTGTGCCACGTTAAACCATCAAAAGGGGCTGTCGCACTAAGTGATTAGTGCGCAGCTTCTTTTTTTGTACAAAAAATAACTGCCAGACCTCGAAAGTATCTGTCAGTTGGTGTAAAAAATTAGTATGCAACTACTTAATATATTACTAAAAGATTATACCCAAAATGCAAGCGG
>JBGVOM010000074.1:0-5702 GCA_045126515.1 Lachnospiraceae bacterium | reverse complement strand
TAGAAAATGAGGAATTAAAATCAGCTATTAAAAGGATATATAAAGAGAATAAAGGCATATATGGTGCTCCTAGGATTCATCATATACTTGGTATAGAAGGATTCAATGTATCATTGAAGCGAGTTCAAAGACGAATGACTGAACTTGGCCTTTGTGCAGTAACTGTAAAAAAATACAAACCACATTCAAGTAAAAAGGTAGCAGAAGATTTGGAAAACGTTTTGAAAAGAGATTTTACTACTACTTCTATTAACGAAAAATGGGTAGGAGATATTACATATATTCATACTATCAAAGATGGTTGGTGCTATTTAGCTTCAGTTCTAGACTTATATTCTAAAAAAATAATTGGCTACGCTTTCGGTCAGAGAATGACTAATGATTTAGTTGTTAAAGCCTTAAAAAATGCTTATTACAGCCAATCTCCCGATAAGAATAAGCAATTAATATTTCATAGCGATTTAGGCTCTCAATACACTAGCAATGATTTAAGGGAGCTATGCAAAGAGTTTAATATTATACAATCGTTTAGTAAAAAAGGTTGTCCATATGATAATGCTTGTATAGAATCTTTTCATTCATTAATAAAAAAGGAAGAAATATATAGAAATACATATCGTACCTTCGAAGAAGCTAATATGGCTATTTTTAAATATATTGAAGGTTGGTATAACAGAAAAAGGCTACACTCTTCTATTAATTACATGACTCCAGATCAATGTGAATTATTAGCTAGAAGTGCAGCATAAAAAAGTTTGACTTTTTGTGTCCAAAATATTGACATAAGACCAAAATATTGGTAATATTTTGCGAGGTAGGTTATTTTTTTAACTACCCGATAAATAAGAATTTGATGAAAAGTAGAAACAAATAAGTGTATGCAAATGACATATAAAATCATATCAGGACAATATGAATTAGATACTGAAGACCAACAAGCAGGATATAAGATGTTATTCGGAGAAGATAACATTCAATATAAATTTGATTTATATTTTCATTGGTACAATATCGTGCATGAATTAGGGCATTGTGTGGTTGATGCACAAAAAATAAACATGTCTAAGGTGCAAGAAGAAATGTTTGTAAATGAGTTTGCTGTAGCGTACTGGAAGTACATAGGTGCAGAATCACAAATAAAAGAGTTAGCGGAAATCATGGGTATCTCTCATCAGAATGTGAAGCAGATACTGTTGAAACTGGAGAAGAAGGGGTTTGTAAGAATTTCTGTGGATGAACAGGATAAGAGAAAGCAACGGATTGAGCTTACACTATATTGTCAGGAGTTTTGTGAGAAAAACGATGAAATGAGTATGGCGCTTTTGAAGAGAATGTTTGAGGGAGTGTCTGAGGAGCAGTTACAGACTACTATACAGACCATTGTGCAGATTGAGGATAATTTAAAATTGATTTAAGGGAGAAGAAGAGATGAAGACTTTGATAATTTACAAAAGTAAAACAGAGTTTACAAAATGGTATGCAGAATTCATTGCGAAAGAAGTAGATTGCAATCTAATGGATTTTAAGGAAGTTACAACTGAAATAATGTCCGGATATGATGTAGTTGTTTATGGTGGCGGATTGTATGCAGGAATGATAAATGGATACAAAAAAGCGAAGAAGATGTTTGAAAAGAGTTCAGCGAAAAGGCTTATCCTGTTTGCAACAGGTGGAACGCCTAATGAAGCAAGAAAGAAGATTGATGAAGTTTGGAAGAACAATCTGTCAGCAGAAGAATTGCAATCTATCCCTCATTTTTACATGCAAGGTGGGATTTGTTATGAAAAAATGTCCTTTTCGAATAGGACAATTATGAAAATGATGTCTAAAGTACTGGATAAAAAGAAGAATAAGGATAGCGCAGAAGAAGGCTTTGCACAAGCAATAAAAAGTTCCTATGATATTACTTCCAGTGAATATGCAAAACCACTTATAAAGTTCTTATTAGAAGGATAATGGATAGTATGAAGAAAGTAATCAGGATAACGGTCATATTTTTATGCATTGTTTTTATAGGAATAATTGGATTCAAAATATGGAGTGCAAAGCTTGTAAAAGAAGCTGTGGAACTTGAGGATGTTTCCATAGATTTATCTAATGTGAAAGATGGAATTTACCAAGGACATAGCGAACTTGGACCGGTAATTGTAGACGTTAAAGTGACAGTAGAGTGCAGAAAAATTATAGACATTGAGATTGTAGAACATCAAAATGGATTCGGTCAGTCGGCAAATGCTATTGTAAAGGATATGGTGGATAAAAATACATATGATGTAGATGCTGTTAGTGGAGCAACTGTTTCAAGTGAAATTATTATGAATGCGGTTAATGATGCTTTACAGAAAGGGGTGAAGTGAGTGGAGGAGAAATTGAAAGGATATTTACCTATTATAGTGAAATATAGTCCCATTAAAAAGTTGGCGATAATTCCTTTTGAAAAGTCTCCTGATACCTTTTATAGAGGTTTTGAACTGCAATTTATTGATGGAGAACCATATGGAGTAGGGTACCGTGTACTTGCATACCGGAATGACAAATGTGTAGATGTATATGATGATATGAGTTTGAATTTTTTGGAGAACGAAAGGTTCAATGTTGTAGAAAACGGATTAAACAAACATATTCAGACTCAGATTAATAATGTACAGTTTTGTAAAGAGGATAATAATCAGATTATTAGCTTTCAGTTTGTTGATATACATGATAGAAAAATATCAGTGCATATAGAGGAAAAAAGTAAGAGAAAGTCAAAAGGGATGAATTTGTTGGCTCCCATTGGAGTTGGTTCCAAGGCACCTGAATATCTACCAGTATTCTTTATGTACGACTTTGATTTCATACGCAAAAGTAAATCCATTGTTGCTTGTAACATTGACGGCAAAGAAATTAAAATAGACAATTTTCCAATGCCAATGAATGGTCAGGCAAGATTATATGCAAGATATAGTAATGAATGCGAATTACTGGAATTCGCGAATACAAGTATGATGGAACTGCAAGAAATTGAACTGAATGATGAGAATACTTATTGTGATGGAAATATAGAGTATTTTTTTGACGATAAAGCTGATTTAGAGAAGGTGAGGGTACATCTTGGCGAAGATAATGTACACATATTTTTTAGTGGTGGATTGAGTTTGGAAAAACCTTGTGCCGGTCAATTTACAATTAATCCTAGAGAAAAAATGGGTTATGTGCAGGGAGAATATAGCGTTCAGTGTGAAAATAATACAATAATATTTAAGATGACTCCAATAGGTGGATGGATATCAAAACCCAATAGTTTTATTACAAGATTAATTTTAGGTAAGAACTCTGTTTTTTGCTCTTGGAGTAAAAAATATAGTTATGAAAGTATTATTGATTTGGCTACCAGAAAAGTGGAAGCATATTGGAAAAACGGAAATCTGAAATAAAAATGTGAGAAGATATAGTAAGTGAGGAGAAAAGAAAAATGGGTGTTCTTATTGGAATAATAATTATTTCGGGAATCATTTTAGTTTGGTTTCATATACCATATTCGCCTGTGAAAAGGCGTTTTGCAAAGGATGTTGAGAACTTAAAAGCTGGCAATAGGCTACAAGAAGAGGGACAAGTTTTCAGATGTGAAGAATTTTCAAAGTTGCCCCTTGCGATTCAGAGATATATAGAACATTGCAGATATATTGGAACACCCAAAATGAATTATTTAAAAATGGAATATCATGATGTGGACTTTATGCAGGGAAAAGATGGACTGGCACTAAGGATTGATTACACACAGTATGATTTTGTGTCAGAACCTTGTAGAATGGCACTGATTGATAGCAGTATGTTTGGTGTGCCATTTGAAGGGTATGATTATTATCAAAATGGTGTTGGAGGGATGAAGGGAGTTATAGCGAAAGGGATAACCTTATTTCATCAAACCGGAGAAGAAATGGATAAGGCTTGTTTGGTTACATACCTCGCAGAGAGCATGTTTGCTCCGGCTATTTTGTTGCAGAATTATATATCCTTTGAAGAGATTAGTGATTACGAAGTGAAAGCAACCATCTATTATGCAGGTCAGTCTGCAAGTGGTATTTTCACATTTAATGAGCAGTATGAATTTGTTTCTTTTACAACAAGTGATAGGACAGTTACAAATTCAGACGGAACTATGGAATATATTCCTTGGTCTGCGGTTTGTAGCGAATATGAATTTTCTGAAAGTGGAATCAAGTATCCGACTAAGTTTAAAGCCATATGGAATTATCCGGATGGAGATTTTGTATATTTCGATGGTGTAATTAGTACAGTGTCCTATGACGGGTGAGACAAATTCAGCTTTATGGATGGGGAGAGTAGATAGATTTGTGTAATAAACAAATCTATCTACTCTTTTTTGATGTATAGGAAAGTATAAAATTTTTAAGACTTAAAAGCTAGTTATATCAAGGGTTTTAGAGTTTAAAATTGCAAAATTGTTACCACGAAGTGGGCGTGGCGAAGCCACTTTGTTCTTATATTTAAATAATGAATAAAACTATATGAAAATTATAAAAAAGATAGTGTAAAGTTTGGTATGAAAAAATAGCCTATGGCTAATTTTTGATAATAATAGAAAAATAACTTTGCAATATCAATTAAAATTTGAAAATTGAATATGACAAAAAGACCTTCGGTATCGGAGGCAAAAATTAAATCAATATTTAATTTTATAGTTTATCAAGAAGGTTTAGATTCTTGCATATGTAATATGGTTTGCTGACCGAGACTGATAAGAATTTGCCATTTTGCTGGCATATTATCAGCGATATTTAAAGCATCCAGTTCATTTAAAGGATGATGATAGTTATATGGGTGAGGTCTTAAAAAGTTATAATAAGCAACCCAAAGAGAGAATCCATAAAGAGCACCTTCGTCACTTCCATAGCCACAAGTAACTCTATAGGAAGATTTGAAGGTACGATTTAGACGCTCTACTACTTGCTTAACCCAACGGAATTCTTCAGATACTGGATCTTCATTAGTAAGTCCAATAACTTGAGTTAGATTAAATTCTTTATTTTCTTCTAATTCAAATTGTTGCTTCGCTAACGGGTAAGCGCTATAACCATCGGCAACGAAGTTCAAAGCTTTTCCTGGAAACTCTTTAAACTTATCAAAAGCCATACGCATTGCTAATATACAAGGACCTGTAGCTCTTGTATCAGATACTTGATAACCTAGAATAGACTTTTTACAAGCATCCATTACAATCCAAACATAATGCTTAATTCCTTTAACTTTTATATAAGTTTCATCGGCAGAAAGTATTTTAGATGGTTTGTACTCAAATGTATCAACAAATGGCTTAATAACAGCAGCTGCTGTTAGAGCATAATTAGCAACAGTTCTATGTGATATTTTTATTCCATGAACTTCTTTTAAAACATGTGCAGTTTGTCTTGTGGACATTTTACAATTGACGTGATAAGTAAGACATAATCCCATTATATGAGGGTTAAACTTTTTAAAAGTAAATCCTGTAGCATGTTTTGATATTGGATATAAATCCATCTTAAAGAAGTTAATATTGAATTCACGGTATATATAGTGAAGCTTGTATTTATATTTATCAGCAGGATTAATATCTTTAGGAAGTTTCTTAAGATTCTTCTGATAATATGAACATTTAGAATTATTGCATTTATGTATTCTAAAATGTTTACGTTGCTTTTGCTCCGCAAGCGTAGCAC
>JBGVOM010000073.1:0-2006 GCA_045126515.1 Lachnospiraceae bacterium | reverse complement strand
ATGCGTGTATCTCTACTTTCATTATATGTAGTCATTGACTACATGTCAATGCAAAAAAATACCCGCAGATAGCGTAAATTTACCTGCGGAAATAAAAGGCTAGAGTTCACCTAAGATGCTCTGATAAATGAATCAGGCTTTTAATTGCTGATTACATCATACTCTTTTCATTCCTTTTTGGCAAGGTTGCCCTTTGGACATACTTATGCTTAATCCTCTTGGTTACCTTTTTAGCTGTGGCAATAGATATGTCAAGGGCATGCCTCGTAGAGGTGCTTTGCACCCTTGACATATCTATTACCGCAGCTTCTTTTGTAATCAAGAGGACTAAGCATTATAGTGCGTCATCAATGCTCTATAAACCACTGATGTGATGATTGATACACAGTTTCTTCTTGATATTTCCCGGCAAGCTTCCCTGTATCGCTGCCATATATTTCCCCAGTTCACAATGACGATTCTTTTCTGAACGCATTATCTCTGGAACAGAACAATAGGTCATTTCATATCCTGCGGCTTCTTTTAGTTCCTGACGCTGGTATCTTACAAGCTCAAGCATATCCCCACCATTGTAATAGTAAGCTCTAAGTCTTCCCATCTGACCGGCACCTCGCTTACTCCAACCCATAGGTCTTGATGTCATTCTTGCTGCCAATACATGGCTTACATGGCCTTCTGCACTACAGCCAGGCAGTTTCTTCCTATTACTTAATCGAACCTTGCATGGCATCCAATTATTCAAGATATAGTTCCTTCCCTTTTCAATGCTCTCTGCGCTCTTCACATCATCTTCTTTAAGATATGTTTTTACGAAATCAACATACCCATTAAAGTCCTTTTTGTTCTTGTGCATGATGATTTTTCTCAGCTCAGAAATGGCATCAAATCGGCTATCCATTAGGTGACTGGTTATCTTTATCAAATATTTCTGAAGATGAAATTCATCCATGGTTGCAATGACTCCGGCCATACCAGCTTTGCCTTCTTCCATCCAAGCTCCGCCATCACCATTTACATAAATTTTCTCTATCTGTCCCATGTCATAATGACTGTCTATATATGCATAAATTCGTTCCCAGAAATCCTTATTATCCTCACTGGCACTGTCAGAGCAGAAGTAGTGTGGATTTATAAGTTTGTGTCTTTTACTGCCTGGTGCTTCTTCCTCGATTCCTTCGTAGCAATAAACAAGCTTTTCAATTACATTATTGTTCTTGCGACCACAGTCGTTCTTGACTAAATCACCTTTCTTATTTCTGTACTGAAGAGAAATATGCGCTTCGTCAGCATCAATAAAAAGAACCTTGACTACCTTCTTTTCCTCAAGTACTTCATCTTCAGGAGGAAACTGCAATGCATGTATCTTCTTCATTACAGTCTGCTTGCTTACCTCATCAAGAATACTGGCTTCTTCTCCACCACGTCGATATGATGTCTGTACCGCCTCTTCTAGAAGCCTTGCCTCTGCATCTTCCGTCATTCTTTCATGAGGATCCATTCCCATAATCAGATCAAGGATATAGGAACGTTTGCCTTCATCTTTTGTTTTAAACATAGTCTTGAAATAATTCACACTTCCAAGAGATGTTAGAAGTTGCTTGGTTTCATGTCTATCCACGACCCAAGACATTTTGCGTACTTCACTTTCATTTAGCATCTCATCTAGATATCCAAGCGTTTCTTCAATCATTTTGATACCTGTTTTATGAAGCTCTTCTGTAATCTTCTTTACATATGATGCAATGTCGGACGGATCTCTTAAAAATTCATCCTCTAATTTTTCAAAAATTGGTACACTTTTCTCATTGAAATGTTGTATACTTTTAATCATGGAGAACACCTCTGTCTTTCTAAAGTTTGGTTTCGTCGCCTTTAACTTTATCAGACTTTGGTGTTCTCTTCCATTTTTTTATTAATCCGAAGAAAAAGTTACGCTAGCATGTAGGGATTCCCTCTCACGATGGACACCCTTGCTTTCGGCTATATCCTTCCCACTACCGGGCGGA
>JBGVOM010000072.1:0-2643 GCA_045126515.1 Lachnospiraceae bacterium | reverse complement strand
CTTTATTGTTTCCTGAAGAACTGGCTGTTGACTGCGCTTCATGTTTCTGCGTCTCTTTGTTGTTTTCCGTTGCATTACCTTCTGTTTTGTTGCCTCCGGACGTATCATTTTCAGCAACTTCGCTTACTGTCTCGCCTTCTTCGCTTACTTTTGTAGTTTCATTTTCTGTCATATTTTCTATTGTTTCTTCTGTGCCGGTAACTTGTTCTGTAGATGTCTCCGTCATGGTCTTATTATTATCTTGTACATCTTCTTTACTACAACCCGCAAGAATAATACAGATATTTAAAACAGCCACCATCCATATTTTTTTCTTTTTCATGTCCATCACCTACTTTCCTGTAATTGTAAGTCCTATTATATAAGTCGAATCCATCGTACCATTTTCATCGACTCTCCAAAGCATCGAGTCATCGTATGTTCCATGTCCTGAAATATTGTATTTAGCCCCAAAATATGATACCAGTTCATTTGATATGGATATTTTGTTGTCGCCTGACAGACCGCAGTAATAATTTATCTCATAATTTCCTTGAACGCCTGCGTTATATAATTCATCAATCTTTTCCTTTACCTGTTCTATGGATGTAACCGTATCATCATTCCAGTCAAAACACATGCTTATATAATATGTCTTGTTGCCGCTTAAATACCTTCCATTTACATACTGCACAGCTTTATACGCTATACTTCTGACAAAGGAATCAGAGAAATCAGCTGTGCCGATTAGATTAGCATCCATATATATATTCAGTGTCCTTGAAGCATTTTTTCCTGCTGAATATTCTTTTATCAATTTTGTGTACTCATCATGGCTTGATATGTATTTAATAACTTCCTCATCTTCATCTTCACCGGCACTGCCGTCATATACGGTAAACTTTGCATATGCACATCCATTTGGAAAATGTGTTGTTCCGTTATCCTCATAAATCATATCCAGCTTATATGTAACTTCCTTATTTGTAGCTTTATAAACACGAACATAATCATATACATTATTAAAATGATCAAAATCGCTGCTATGACGCTCCATTGCCACAGTTCCTTCATACTTGCCATTTTTAATCCAATTAATGATTCCATCATATAACTGATCTGTTGTTTCAACATGAAGTACATCATTCTCAAAATAATTCCAGTAACCATACTTTGTAGCATTACATGTCTCATTTATCTGGAAATTGTGCCTGCCATATGACCTCATATATTGGTCTGTAACATTGAAATATGTATAAATCAATCTTCCTTTTTTATCAGGAATAGGGTCGTCCCATGTCACATCCACATGATACCAGCATCCGTCATCCATTTTTACAATATTCCATGCATGATAATTATATGATGCTGTTCCTACAACAATCTTGCTCTCTATACCAAGAATATCCATGCAGAGCTGAAATGCCATTGCATAGCCGTTGCAAACTGCCCTGCCATGTATAAATACTCCTTCCGGATTGAATGATGACCATGGAATACTTCCGTTAAAATAATTATCCTCGTCATACTCACAATTAAGAATTATCCAGTCATGGACAGCCTTCTCTTTTTCAACTTTAGTGCCTTTACTGTTTGCCTGATCCAAACATTCCTTAAGTCTATTGTAAAATGTGATCTCATCACCACTTAATCCGGCTGTACTGCCTGACTTATATGCATTCTTATATTTATTGTATCTGCTTCCAAGCACCTCATAGTTATGTAATATTTTATAATTATCGTTGTCATCGTCATTACTTGTGCTTCCACCTGCCGTGTTTCCACCTGATGTATTTCCTCCTGATGTATTTCCACCGGTACTTCCTGTATTATTTTTGTTGCCTGAATTATTATTATTCTGTGTTTTAGTGGTCTCAGGCTGCTTAGTTGTCTCGCCTACAACAGTTTCTGTTGTAATATTTTCATCTGAGCTTGTCTCCTCTGTATTCTCTAAAGAAGTATCCTCATCTGTTGTAGTTTCTTCAATATCTGATGAAGACTCACTCTCTTCTGTCACATTTACTGTTGTACTATTGTTCTCCGGTTTCTTATCTTCTGACTCACTACAGGCTGTCATACTAAATGAAAGTGCCACACAAAGACCTATTACTGCGATTTTTCTTCTCATATAGCTTGTCTCCTTTCGAATTATTATCTTTTATAGTAATAAGTTCATATAGAAACAGAAAAAGTTTTATAAGAATAAAATTTTTTTATTTTTTCCAAGAACTTTTAAAATCATAATAAAATTGTAAACACGCATCTTTCTGTTATATACTAAATATACTACTTTACCGGTTGATATACAAGAAAAATGGTCTGTTGATAATAATATGAAATAAAAAAGAAACCCCACAAATTACCGCTTGTGAGGTTTTCCATTAGATTTTATTTATTTTTTCATATTTTTATAAAAAATTCAATTTTGTTAGTAATATTTGCGGCTCTGTCTTACATAGACAATCATAATAACAAAAAGAAATAGCATCCCACTGCCGTCCAAAGTAGAAGGATACTATCTCTTTTAGATAATTATATTTTACTGAGGGCACTCGGAAATTTCAATTCCGATGCTTTCTGATTAGATTATACTATGGGGAGCTTGATTTTTCAAGTACCCCTTTTAGGATAAATGAACGATTGTTTTCGTAAGAAAATAAAAGA
>JBGVOM010000071.1:0-3007 GCA_045126515.1 Lachnospiraceae bacterium | reverse complement strand
AATTCCAATCAGCCTGCCCTGCTCTGACAGCTGTTTACAGATTTCCAAAGAATGTCCCCCTCCCCCAAGGGTTCCATCTACGTAAATTCCATCCGGTTTGATGTTAAGGGATGAAACTGTTTCTTCTAACAATACTGATTTATGTTGAAATTCCATATTATTTCCTCCATGACTAAAGACTTATTCCAAGTTCTGCCATACTCTCAGCAATGTCCTCCATATCATCATATGTACAGTTCTCATTCCACTTATCTTTACTCCATATTTCGATTCTGCTTGCAACACCCACTAACACTACATCTTTTTCCAGTTCGGCAAATTCTCTCAGGACTGCCGGAACCAGTATTCTTCCCTGCTTGTCCACTTCACAGCTGGTAGCACCCGCCATAAAGAAACGAGTCATTTTTCTTGCGTTCTTATTAGTAAATGGAAGGGATCTCAGTTTTTCTTCAAAAGCGCTCCATTCATCGTTAGCATAAACACACAAACAGCCGTCCAATCCTTTCGTGATTACAAACATATCTCCTAATTCTTCACGAAACTTGGCCGGTACGATTAATCTGCCCTTTGCATCAATTGTGTGGTTATACTCCCCCATGAACATAATTAATCACCACTTTCCTCCACTGGGAACCATTTTCATCCACTTTCCTCCACTCATATTGTTATTTTATACGAATATCCACAAAATTTCAAGTGTTTCTTCATTTTTTCCCCTGATAACCCAAAGAAAAAAGGACGTTTGAAACATCTTGTATCGTTTCAAACGTCCTATACTATATCTTGTACTTTCTATTCAATTATTTTTTTCATCATTTGTATATAATCTTCAATTAATTTGTCCACTTCAAGGCTCAATTCATATATCACATCATAATCTTCTTTATCCTCAATGGCACAATTTAATCTTTTACGTTTCTCTTCAATTTGTTGTTCTAATCTTTCTTTGTTTACCCCATACTGTTCTCTGGACATCTTCACCGTCCTAACTTACCTTTAACTTTTTTCGTTTCCAAAGTATCATGATAACTCCCGTGCCAATTAAAATTACAGCCAAAACCTGTGACACCGGAAGACCAAGCCCTGGAATTAGCAACTGGTCTGTTCGCATCCCCTCAATCCAAGCTCGTCCTACTCCATAGCCAATAAGATAAAACGCAAGCAGTTCACCTTCAAATTTCTTTTTATTTTTATACAAAAAAATAATAAGGAATACTCCAAGGTTCCACAAAGACTCATACAAAAAAGTAGGATGTACCTGAATATAATTTGTTCCTTCTATTATATGTTCTGCAATATCCGCAGAAATATCCCTTTGGCGTACCATAGAAATCGGCAGTTGCATGGCAAATAAGCCATCTGTATAACCGCCAAAGGCTTCTCTGTTTGTAAAATTTCCGTATCTTCCGATAATCTGTCCGATTAACAACCCCGGAACCAGTGTGTCTGCCAATTGCCAAAAAGACAGTTTCTTCTTCCTGGAGTACACAAAAGCAGTAACCGTTCCCGCAAGCACGCCTCCATAGATAGCAAGTCCGCCATTACGAATATTAAAAATACTCCAGAAGTCGTCCTTAAACAAATCCCAGAAAAAGACTACGTAATAGATTCTTGCACCTATGATAGAAAAGATAACAAGCCCAACAAACAAATCCCAATAGTTATCAGGGTTCTGTCCTGTCCTTTTTGCTTCTCTTACCACATACAAAAGCCCTAGAATCATTCCAATTCCTATGATAATCCCATACAAAGCAATTTTAATCCCACCGATTTCCAGTGTCTTCGGAACATAGTCCAGATAAATTCCCAGATTCGGAAAATTAATACTATAATCATTCATTGTTTTTTCCTTCTCCATTTTAATTCCATTTATTACAGAAAGCAACAAAAAGACATCGACAATATTCGACGTGATATCATCGATGTCCTATGCAGTTTTATGCTTTTGATTACCGATACTTTTATACGTTAAAACGGAATAAAATCACATCTCCATCTTTCACCACATATTCTTTGCCTTCTAAGCGTACCAAGCCTTTGTCTTTTGCTGCCGCATAGGTCTTACAATCCAGTAAATCCTGATAATTTACCACCTCTGCACGAATGAATCCACGTTCAAAGTCGGTGTGAATTTTTCCTGCTGCCTGTGGTGCTTTGGTTCCTTTCTTAATGGTCCATGCTCTTGTTTCATCCTCACCTGAGGTTAAATAGCTAATCAATCCAAGCAGGCTATAACTTGCTTTAATTAATTTTTCCAGACCTGACTCTTTTAATCCTAAGTCTTCTAAAAATTCCTGTTTTTCATCATCATCCAATTCTGCGATTTCCTGTTCAATCTGTGCACAGATAACAAACACTTCACTGTCGTTTTCTGCTGCAAATTTTCTTACAGACTGAACATATTCATTGGATGCCCCATCGTCTGCCAAGTCATCTTCTGAAACATTTGCTGCAAAAATAACTGGTTTATAAGTTAATAAATTGTAAGAAATCAACAGCGCCTCTTCATCTTCGTCTGCCGGTTCAAATACTTTGGCTAACTTATTTTCTTCCAAATGTGCCTTTAAGCGTTCTAACAATGCCACTTCTTTTGCCAAAGACTTATCATTTCTGGCACCTTTTACCGCTTTAGCATATCTTCTTTCCAAGATTTCAAGATCTGAGAAAATCAATTCCAAATTGATGGTTTCAATATCACGAAGCGGATCTACACTTCCATCCACATGCACTACATTAGTATCTTCAAAGCAACGTACTACATGCACTACTGCATCCACTTCACGAATATTGGAAAGGAACTGGTTTCCAAGACCTTCTCCCTTGGATGCCCCTTTTACCAGACCTGCAATGTCTACAAACTCGATCACTGCCGGTGTGACTTTTTTGGAATGATACAAATCGCCAAGCTGTTTTAATCTTTCATCCGGTACGGTAACAATACCAACATTTGGGTCAATGGTACAGAATGGATAGTTGGCAGATTCTGCTCCAGCTTTCGTCAATGAAT
>JBGVOM010000070.1:0-28460 GCA_045126515.1 Lachnospiraceae bacterium | reverse complement strand
CGCTTTTCTATCGTTCCTGTTGTCATGTCGATTGAACCTCCTGTTTTTCATTTTCTTTTCATAAGTATTACAATTTTATTAAATTCAAGTCTCAGTATAACGCTTTACATACTTCATGTCAACTAAAATCACGTACTTTTTACCTAATTTTAACAATTCATAACTCCTCAGACCTGGTTGTTACCAGGACGCACATAGCCGATACAATTCTTCTCAGAAAGGCAGAGATTTTAACAGCCTTTCTGAGAAGAATTGTATCGGCTATGTGCTGTTCTTGAAAACGACAAGTTCGAATGTAACCATTTTAGTTGTCTATTCACTGTGCATAACAAATTTCCCAAATTGAATTGTTGCAATTTCAACTTAGCGTTTTCATAGAACAGAAAATAGCCGGTGCAACTTCTTCCTTGGAAGACAGCGCCCGGCTATTTGCGTCCCTGAAATCACAAAGTCTGAACTATTTAAATATATTCCGTCCGGTTACAAATACGAAGATTTTCCAATATTTTCTTAATGTCACCAGTGCTGTTTTTATTACAGATTAGTGTAGCATCCTCCGTATCTACAATCACAAGATTCTCTATGCCTACCGTGGCAATCAGCTTGTTATTTCCTTCAATAATACAGTTTTTTGTATCAATGGTAATAATATTACCGGTTACAGTATTACCGAATTCATTGGTCTGTTTAATACGCTCTACTGCATTCCAGCTTCCCACATCATCCCAACCAAAGGCGCCAGGAATAATAAAGATATGGTCCGCTTTCTCCATGATTCCATAATCCACAGATTCTGATTGAAAATCAGTAAATTCTTTTACCAGAACTTCCTGCTGCGCTTCGGTTCCAATGGCAACTTTAATACGGTTTAATCCCTCCATGGTGTCAGGCATAAATTTCTGCATATTTTCTAAAATAGAAGATACTTTCCACACGAACATACCACTGTTCCAAAGATATTCTCCAGAATTTAAGTATTCTCTCGCCACCTCGTAATTTGGTTTCTCCACAAATTTCTCTACTGTGTAACCATTTCCTTTGGAAGCTTCTGCATCAAATTTAATATAGCCATATCCCGTTTCCGGATATGTGGGTGTTATACCAAGCGTCACTAAATTTCTATCTTCTTTCGCAATAGCAATGGCATCCTTTAATGTTTTCACAAACATTTTGTTATGCTTAATCAAATGGTCGGAAGGCAGTACCATCATAATAGCATCTTCATATTTTTTTGCAATATGCACCGCACCTAACCCGATACAAGGTGCCGTATTTTTTCCTACCGGCTCACAGAGAATATTCTCCTCCGGCAGTTCCGGCAACTGTTCCATTACAAGTTCTTTATAGCTCTGGTTGGTTGCAATATACACATCCTCAATATCCACCAGACTACGGATTCGCTCTACCGTCAACTGAATCATGCTCTTCCCGTCATCCGTAAGACACAAAAACTGTTTTGGCAGATTTTTTCTGCTTCGTGGCCAAAAACGCTCCCCACGTCCTCCAGCCATAATCAATGCTGTGTTTTTCATATTATTTTACCTTTCTGCACGAATTTCACTGTGGAGGAAATCTTCATA
The DNA here is from genome assembly GCA_045126515.1 of Lachnospiraceae bacterium. Lineage (GTDB taxonomy): Bacteria > Bacillota > Clostridia > Lachnospirales > Lachnospiraceae > RUG11237. The sequence goes on along the minus strand of JBGVOM010000070.1, from coordinate 26,880 downwards.
AGCAAGCTTAATTCCATCTTTCAGCTCTGTATGGTATTTCCATCCCAATCCTTCTAATTTACTTACATCCAACAATTTTCTCGGTGTGCCGTCCGGCTTTGTAGTATCAAAAGTAAGATTTCCTTCATATCCCACAACTTCTTTTACTGTCTCAGCCAGCTCCTTAATGGTTACTTCTTTACCTGTGCCAAGATTTACGGTTTCATTGCCGGAATAATTATTCATTAAGTAAACACAAGCTTCCGCCAAATCATCTACATATAAAAATTCGCGAAGTGGTGTACCTGTTCCCCAGATAACAACTTCTTTGGCATTGTTTTCCTTTGCCTCATGAAAACGACGAATTAATGCCGGCAATACATGAGAATGTTCCGGATGATAATTATCATTTGGTCCATATAAATTTGTAGGCATTACGCTGATATAATCTGTTCCATACTGCTTGTTTAAATATTCACAATACTTTAATCCCGAAATTTTTGCCAATGCATAGGCTTCATTGGTCTGCTCTAAAGCAGAAGTTAAAAGACAACTCTCCGGCATTGGCTGTGGTGCCATTCTCGGATAAATACAGGAGCTTCCAAGAAACATCAGCTTTTTCACCTGATTTTCGTATGCAGAACGAATTACATTCATTTCCAATATCATATTATCATACATAAAGTCTGCCGGATGTTTGCTGTTTGCCATAATTCCGCCAACCTTTGCCGCCGCCAGAAAGACATATTCCGGCTTCTCAGCTGCAAAAAAAACTTCTACCTGATCTTGTCTTCTTAAATCCAGCTCCTTTGATGTTCTGGTAATAATATTGGTATATCCTTTCTTTTCCAATTCTCTCACAATGGCAGAACCAACCATTCCTCTGTGACCTGCCACATAAATTTTTGCATTTTTTTCCATTATTTCTTTATCCTCCTGAAAGAATGATTTTTATGCATTCTTTTCGCGAAATTCTTTTGCACTGATTCCAGCCAGTTCTCTCATATCGCTGTCTACCATCATGGCTACCAGCTCTTTAAAGCTTACCTTACGTTTCCAACCAAGCTCTGTTTCTGCTTTGGTAGCATCTCCCCAGAGAAGTTCCACTTCTGCCGGACGGAAATATCTTGGATTCACAGCAACTAACACTTTACCAGTCTTTTTGTCAATTCCCTTTTCATCCACACCTTCGCCCTGCCATTCAATTTCAATACCAACTTCCGCAAAGCTTAATTCCACAAATTCACGTACAGTGTGGGTTTCATTAGTAGCAAGTACATAATCACCCGGCTTATCCTGCTGTAAAATTCTCCACATACCTTCTACATAATCTCCCGCAAATCCCCAGTCACGTTTTGCATTCATGTTTCCAAGATACAGTGTTTCCTGTTTTCCTGCCATGATATCTGCCACTGCTCTGGTAATCTTACGTGTAACGAAAGTTTCACCACGTCTTGGTGACTCATGATTAAACAAGATACCATTACATGCAAACATATCATAAGACTCTCTGTAATTTACAGTAATCCAGTAAGAATACAATTTTGCAGCGCCGTATGGACTCTTTGGATAAAACGGTGTCTTTTCACTCTGAGGTGCTGTTCCCGGAATTCCTCCAAATAATTCTGATGTGGATGCCTGATAAAACTTACACTTTAATCCACTCTGATGAATGGCATCCAGCAAACGAATCGTACCCACTCCGGTAGCTTCCGCTGTATATTCCGGTACTTCGAAGGAAACTGCCACATGGGACTGTGCTGCCAGATTATACACCTCATCCGGCTTAATCTTGTTAATCAAAGACAGTAGATTACAAGAATCTGTCAAATCTCCGTGATGAAGGAAAAATCTCTTATCTCTTAATTCTTTATTATTATATAAATGGTCAATTCTGTCTGTGCAGATTGTACTATGACGTCTGATAATACCATGAACCTCATATCCCTTTTCTAATAAAAGTTCTGCCAGATAAGAACCATCCTGACCTGTAATACCTGTAATTAAAGCAACCTTACTCATCTTTAACCTCTTTTCTCATTTTCAAAAATAGCATTTTTTTGTATTTCATTTTCCAGTATAATATACTATAATTATGAAGTAAATGTCGGGAGTTGACTTTTTATAGTAAAATATTGCGGTGTGGTCTGCGACGATGGATTGTGCATCAAACTTTACAACAACCTCATATAGTCGCAGTCCAAACCTTCCTTTGCCGTATAAGCAAACGAAAAACTATCGTTTATACCATCGCCCTAAGGCGAAATCAGATTTCATCCCTGATGTCTGATTTCGCTTTGCAGATTATCTTTTTTGATGCGCCTGTCGATGGTCGGACAAAGGGAGGGCATGGGGTGACACTGCGGAGGGGAATTAGAAGTTACGGTCATCCCTTTAAATACCCAGCAATTCCCGGACATGGATGGCCGGGGAAGGAACACCTGAGCCATGGATGGCGAATGTGTTCCGGTTGCGTCCCGCCACCACAGCCCCCAAAGGGATGCCCGTAACTTCTTATTCCCCGGAGCCGTGCCACCCCATGCCCTCCCTTTGTCCGACCACCCCCGCCACCAAAATACACTCCCCAAACCAAATCACTCAAGGAGGAAATCCCATGATACAGCCAATTTCATTTTCTAATACCGGAAACGTCACCAAATCCAACCGTGTTTTAAATACCCCCAGCGATTTTGCCAGAAACAATTTATTATATCTTCAGGAGGCAGGGTACTTAAAGAGTTTAAAAAGCCATATTTCAAAGCGCGAAAAACTGGATTCTTATTTATTTCTGATTGTTTTGTCAGGAAAGGGAAAATTTACTTATCAGAATCAAGAATACCTATTAACACCCAAAGACTGCCTTTTTATCAACTGTGCCAACTCTTATTCCCATCAGAGCAGCGAAGATGAGCCTTGGGAACTTATGTGGATTCATTTTAATGGCAAAGATGCTGTTCCTTTTTTTACTTATTATAATGCACTGGTTCCATCAATTTTATTTCATGTGGAAAGTTTTAACGATTTTACTTCTATTATTGACCAGTGTATGCAGTTGTCACAGAAGAAAGATGTTGCCTCGGAGTTTCTTATTCATAAATCCATTACGGATCTGCTTACTTTATGCATTAGTCACAATCAAAAGGAATCACAGGACAGTGCATCCGCTAAGATTAAAGAAATCAAGGAATATATTGATAAAAACTTCGCTCGGGATATTTCCCTCAGCCAGATGGCAGAGGCCTTTTTTATCAGTAAATACTATTTGGCACGAGAATTTAAAGACACTTATGGAGTTACTGTGGGCAACCACATTACTTCTTGCCGTATTACCTATGCAAAAACACTGCTACGTTTTACAGACTTAAAAATTGAAGAAATTGCAAGGAAATGCGGTATTCCGGATACGAATTACTTTACGAAGGTTTTCAGGAAACTGGAGGGCTGTACACCCACCATTTATCGAAAACAATGGTAAACAAAATGGCAGATGCATTTTTTCTACTTCGAAATAGAAAAATGCACCTGCCGTTTATTGTCTATTTTTTATATTACACTAATGGATATTTGTCTGTCAAAGATTTTACCAATGCCTTTGCTTCTTCTGCTCTGGATGCATCTTTAATCATCATTGCAATGGCTTCTGCCACTACATCCATGTCTTCTTCCTTAAATCCACGGGAAGTAACTGCCGGTGAGCCAAGACGAATACCGCTGGTTACAAATGGAGATTTTGGATCATTTGGAATTGTATTCTTGTTGCATGTGATGTTAACAGAATCTAACAACTTCTCGATTTCTTTCCCTGTAAGGTCATATGGTGTCAAATCAACTAACATTAAGTGATTGTCTGTTCCATCGGAAACAATCTTAATATCTCTTTTCTGCAAGCCCTTGCATAACGCCTGTGCGTTTAATGTAATCTGCTTCTGGTATTTTTTAAATTCCGGTTGCAAAGCTTCTTGAAAGCATACTGCCTTACCAGCAATTACATGCATCAAAGGTCCTCCCTGAATTCCCGGGAATACTGCCTTATTAAAGTTAAACTTCTCTGCTGCTTCTTTATTCGCAAGAATCAGACCACCTCTAGGTCCTCTTAATGTTTTATGTGTTGTAGTAGTTACCACATCTGCGTATGGAATTGGTGACGGGTGTAAACCTGCTGCCACAAGACCGGCAATATGAGCCATATCCACCATAAGATATGCCCCAACTTCGTCTGCCACTTCTCTAAACTTCTTAAAATCAATAGTTCTCGCATATGCACTGGCACCTGCCACGATTAATTTTGGTTTTGCTTCTAATGCAATTTCCCTTAATTTATCATAATCAATAAATCCTTCATCATTTACGCCATAAGGAACAATCTTGAAATATTTTCCTGAAATATTCACAGGACTTCCATGTGTTAAATGTCCGCCATGATCAAGATTCATACCCATTACCGTATCTCCCGGTTCTAACATTGCAAAAAACACTGCCAGGTTTGCCTGAGCACCGGAATGTGGCTGAACGTTTGCATAATCACAGCCAAATAATTCACAGGCACGCTTAATTGCTAAATTTTCCACAACATCTACACAGTCGCAACCGCCGTAATAACGTTTTCCAGAATACCCTTCTGCGTATTTATTTGTCATTGGACTTCCCATGGCTGCCATAACTGCCTTGCTTACCCAGTTTTCAGATGCAATCAGTTCAATATGGCTGTTCTGTCTTGCTACTTCGTCTTCAATTGCCTGTGCAACTTCCATGTCCACTGCTTTTACTTCGTCTAATGAATACATTTCCATTCCTCCATTTTTGTTAAAGTTTTTTGCTTTTTGTTATGTATTCCTCCAGATATTCTTCCAGAGTAATGCCCTGTTCCATAATGCAGGTTGCAGCTTCCACTCCCACATACCGGAAATGCCATGATTCCGCTTTTCTATGGGTAATGTCCTCTTTCCCTTCCATATATCTTACAATAAATCCGTATTCCATGCAATGGTCTTTTAACCAAATTGCTTCTTTTGTATCTGCGTGAGCAGCATCCAGGCTCTGATGGGAAGCACTTACGATATCCACAGTAAGCCCTGTCTGATGTTCGCTGTGGTCTACCGGTGAAACTCCCTCATAGGTAAGTTCCAGAGCTTCTTCTTCATTGTATCCTCTCGCTTTATACTTTGCCACATCCTTCTCCACCAGGCTTTCCTGCTTTTGAGAAGTACGGTATGCAGAACAGATTTTACATTTCATACCCGCTGCCCTTGCAGCTTCTAACATTGCCTTTAAACTTTCTGCGATTCGTTCATCTACCTGTTTTCCCTCCACATATACCAAATCTGTCTGGTAATCTTCAGGCACTGGATAATCATCATTAATCAGAATTAAATTCCAAGGCAGTGTATCATTGTCAATAACCACTTTTTCTTCCACAGAAGCAGCAGTCTGCGTTTCTTCCTTTACCACTACTTGCGGTTCTGCCTCCTGCACTTTTGGCTGTTCTAACAAATTCACTCCCGCTTCCGCACTTTCTCTTGCACTGACTTGTGCAGGAAGATTCATATTTCCTGCGAAACCTGCCATTCCAAGTGCTGCCACACAAGTTAATGCTACCGGCACTGCCACTGCCCTGTTTACAGGTTTTAACTGTTTCTTTACCTGCTCACTGTTATATTCTACATTTCTTACACTTGTGTGCTCCCCCTGAAGCTGTTCGTCATTCTCATACATATCCCCTACCCCCGTCAAGCCTGTTTTTCTCTTTCTAAATCCGGCTTGAACTACTTTCTTCACATTTTCTATGAAAATAATCATTGCCAGCATTGCAATAACTACATTTTTAGCTTTTGGGTGTTTCTTACCATAAGAAATTACTTTTTCTTTTATGTTCATTCTGTTATTCACCATATTTCGAATATTTTATCTTTACTACTTGTTTCAATATTATAACATTTCTATTACATAAATACTATATACAAACTGCAAAAATTTTTTAAACTTTTCTGAAGATTTTCTGTTTGTTATTGATTTCACAAACCTACTGTGCTAAGGTAATTGTGGCAATTATTTTATACCAATACAAAGGGGTTCCTACCATATGACATATGTGATAAACATTCTAGTACTTATACTTCTTTATTTAATCTTTATTGCGCCCCGCTTTCCCAAACGGAAAGTCACCAGAGAATACATGGGGAAATGTTTCGCCCACCGTGGATTATTTTCCAACGAAACTTCTTATCCGGAAAATTCTCTTCCTGCCTTTGCCGCAGCAGTAAAAAACGGTTACGGCATTGAACTGGATGTTCAGCGCACAAAAGATAATAAAATAGTAGTTTTTCACGACAATACTTTAAGCCGCATGTGCGGAATTGACGTGGAAGTTCATGAAAAAACCTATCGCGAGCTTTGCGAACTTACATTACTCGCCACTGATTGTAAAATTCCACTTCTTTCCGAGGTGTTAAATCTGGTAAACGGCTCAGTGCCACTGTTAATCGAGATAAAACTTCCGGTTTTCAATACATTGACCTGTCGCCTTGTAGATGAGATTTTACGAAATTATAAAGGAAAATACTGTATTGAATCTTTCAATACTCTAGCGTTAATCTGGTACCGCATTCACCGCCCTGACATTGTGCGTGGACAATTATCCGGTAACCTGACAAAACCTGTGGCAGATGGTGGATTTTTTCTTTGCTTTCTGGTAAAATATTTATTAGTTAATATTCTTTCACGACCAGATTTCATTTCTTTTTGTTACAGGGATACTTTCAATCTCAGTTTCCTGTTAAACCGTTATCTGTTCCGTGTACCTGCTTTCGCCTGGACAATAGATTCACCGAAAGCTTATGCTGACTCCTTCCGAAAATTTGATTCTTTCATTTTCGAAGGCTTCACGGTATAAACATTCTATATTTATTTACTTATAATATGATTTAGGGAGGCTTTTACTTTAATGAAATCATTTTTAAAAAAATATAAACATGTGGTGTGGTTTTCTTACGCGTTTATTTATATTCCATGGTTTATCTATTTAGAAAATCACGTTACCAGCAACTATCATGTAATACATATGGAAATCGACGACAAAATACCATTTATGTCTATTTTTATCATTCCATATATGTTATGGTTTGCATATGTGGCATCGGTGCTTGTATATCAATTTTTTGTAAATGTATCAGAGTTCCGACGCAATTGCATATTTTTATTTACAGGAATGACTATATTTTTAATCGTTTCCACTTTATATCCAAATGGTCATCATCTGCGTCCGGAGGTGTACCCTGATTCTTCCATTTTCACCCAGATGGTAATGTGGTTGCAGGCAACAGATACACCAACCAATTTGTTTCCGAGTATTCATGTATATAATTCCATTGGAACTCATTTTGCAGTGATACACTCCAGTACCTTAAGGGATAAAAAGTTAATTCGAGTCAGTTCTTTTGTATTAATGGTATTGATTTGCATGTCAACCGTATTTTTAAAACAGCACTCCATGTTTGATGTGCTGACGGGAATCCTTATGGCAGTAATCATCTATCCACTGGCTTACCACCGCGAAGTTCTCTCCTTCGCTCAACGAAAAAAAATATCTCAAGGTTAAGAAAACATACAAACCGTTCCATCTCATTGTTTTCCTACCTGAGCTATCATATACAGCCTATAATAAATACAGAGGCTGCCAGAGCTGTTAAAAAATCCTGCTCTGTCAGCCTCTGTATTTATTTTATTTATGGGCACGTTAGTTGAATCCAAAGAATTTCTGTACAATCTTGTAACCAGCCACTGAAACCTGACGTCCCGCCTTTCCCGGCAAGTTCATATATCTTCCCAAAATACCGCAACGAATCTTAACATACAACCACTTGTCATGCTTTTTTAAATATTCCCAAAGTTCCTGCTTTTTCTCATAATTTTCATCTGTTCCTGATTTAATCAGCATAATAGAAGAAACCGTCATAATAATATCCAGATAACTTATCATATAATTGCGCAGTTTTCTATTTGTTAACTTTGACAGTTCTATGTAATCAATCATCAATTTATTGACTTTTATCTGCTGGTCAATCCTGCGAATCATTACCTCTTCATTGACAGATTGATCTTCTCTGCCGATAAAGTATCGATAAAAATTCACATTCAGGTAATACATGGTCTTTACATATGGCAGTGGATTAAATACAAAAATATTATCTACATAAAAGGTATGTTTTGGCAGTTCTAAACCGCACTCTCTTAAAATCTGAGTCCTGTAAATTACAGAATGCATCAAAATGTACTGTCCTTTATGAAAGTGTTTTACCTCATTCCATGTAAAAATCCTATTTTCTGGAAGTGCCGAGGTATAGCGCATTACTTTTTTTCGTTTTGCACCCACCTTATCGTACACAAAATTGCTAATCAACATATCCAGCCTTATTCCGGACCTTATCACTTCCTCTAATACCGCTAAAATCTTCCGGTATGGTTCCTCACTCACCCAGTCATCACTGTCTACCACTTTAAAAAATAACCCTGTGGCATTCCGTATTCCCGCATTTACAGCTTCCCCATGACCACCGTTCTCCTGATGAATTGCCCGCACGATATTCGGATATTTTTTTTCATACTCGTCTGCAATCTGTGGTGTACTATCTACAGAACCATCATCAACAATAATAATTTCAACGTCTTCCCCACCTACAAGTATCGAATCAATACATTTCTTCATATATTGTTCTGAATTGTAGCAAGGCACTACAACAGACAATAATTTCATTTACATTTCCTCCTCCGGTTTCATTTTCCATTCTTTTACTATTTCTAAAAGATTTTGTGATGTTTTTAATGTTACCGTATGATGTTCCCCATATTGCAACAAACAGATATCATATATTCTTACCATGTTTTCATATGCCTCTTTCGCATTCCCCAGATAATAATCACACATTGCCAGCTCTCTGCGATAATTCAAAGTATCCACATCTGCCGGTCCATGATAGCTTTGGGATGCCTGATACGCCTCCTGTATTCTCTGGTAACCTTTTTCATAAGCACCCATTTTCCAGTAGCATCTTCCCGCTAATGCTGTGATTTTAATGGCTTTCTTGTCTTCTTTTCCATATTTTCCGGTATAAAAACGCTTTAATTCTTCTGCTAATTTCAATGCACTTTCACACTCTCCTGCCGCCAGTGAAATATACGCCAACATATCATAAGCTTCGATTTGTTCCGGCGAGTTTTTCGGAAAACAGTTTCTTGTAATCTTAACAATTTTCTTTGCAATAGGGAGGGCTTCTGCCTGATTATATGCACCATTGTAGGAAGCTGCCACAATTTTATACACATTTAGCTTATCATCCTCATTTTTAAATACAATTTCTGCATTTTTTAATATTTCTTCCCTTGCATGGGCAATTCTGGCAATGTCTGCCTCCGCAAGTGCCTGTATCAGCTCCTGCGTGTAATATAATATTTCTTCTTTTGCCTTTAATCTGTTATGTTCCATTTTCTTACCTCTGTTATGCACTATATTTCACAATCAGCATTTCCACACCGATTTTGTCATTTAAACGCCCACTTTTCACGGCTTCTTCCGTTTCGGCACAATCCTGCAATGCTATTTTCAGCTGCTCTGCCTTAAAATGCCCTGCCTGAGAAAAATATTTTCCTACAAGAAATGGTGCTAAAGATGTTTTTTTTGCAATTTCTCCATTGTCCTTTCCCAACCGCTTCATTTCCTTAACCTGCAACAACAGATTAAACTGACGCACAACCAAAAACAAAATACGCATAGGCGGTTCTTTTAGAGACAACAAATCATAATACAAATTTAATGCCTTTTCCTGTTTCTTTTCTGCAACAGCACTTATCATATCAAAGATTTTGTTAGTAATCGTTACAGTACAAACTTCCTCCACCTCCACAGGTGTAATAGACTCTTTATCCATACAGTAGCAAACCAGCTTCTCTAATTCTTTTTCGATATGTTCCATATCATCACCGGTCTTTGTAAGAAACAGCTCCAGTGCAGCCTTTGTGATATTCTTATTTTCTGCTTTTAATTTTGATAGTATCCAGGTGGTTAATGTCTTACTGTCCTGCCTTGCCATCTCAATAACTCTACCTTTATCCTTTACCGCCTTAAACAACTTATTTCGTTTATCTACTTCGTCTTCCACAAAAAGTAAATATGTGGTTTCCGGCAGTTCTTTCACATAATCAGCAAAATCATTCGACGACTTAAACAACCCTGAATTTTCAATCACTATCAACCTGCGCTCTGCAAAAAAAGGCAACGTTTCACCGATATCAATAATTTCCGGAATCGGTACTCCCTTTCCAGCATAATAATTGTAATTCATTGTGTCATCTTTTTCAACTAAAGCATTTCTTAATTTTTCCTTATAAATTCGTTTTAAATAAGCTTCTTCCCCATACAGCAGGTAAACTTGTTTAAAAGAATTATTTTTGATATCTTCATTTATACTTTTCATACATATACCTCACTGCTTACACTTATCATATATTATCATATGTTCCCCATCTGTTTCAACCGTTATTGCACCCTGATTCATTGTAACATAAATTTCAGAATGAAACTTAGAAATTCTATCTAAAAATGCTTCATGAGGATGTCCATAAGAATTGTCTTTGCCACAGGATATCCAGGTAAATTCCGGACGTATCTGTGACAGGGCTTCTTCGCACATAGTATACTCAGAGCCATGATGCGCTGTTTTTAGAATCGTAGTTTTCTCTAACTGACCATATTGAAGCATTTCTTCTTCTCCTTTTCCCTCCACATCTCCGGTAAAAAGCATGGAAAATTCTTTGTAAGCCAGTCGAAACACCATGGAATATTCGTTTCTTTCCTGATAAATTTCTTTTTCAGCAGGCTGCAGAAGCTTTATTTCCATTTCCGTTCCCTCCAGCTTCATTCCTCGAGACAAATAAATAACTTCTATCTGCTGCTGCCGAATTTTTTCTTCCATCTCCCGGTAAACTCCATCTTTCTGTCCAATGTCCGGCAAATACACCCGCTCAATCTGCAATTCTCCCTGTGCGTGGTATTCCAACAGTTCCCTGATGCCGGAAATATGGTCAGCATCCATGTGACTGATAAAAATCCCCTGCACCTTAGAAATCCCCTCTGCCTTCAGAAATGGAAAGATACGGTATTTTCCCACCTTTGTTACATCTGTACTACCTCCATCCACCAGATACACGCCTTCTTTCTTGTCTTCTATTACAATCCCATCTCCCTGTCCCACATCTAACATGGTAATCTTTAAAGGCTGCTGGGGATGATATTTCAGTAGCAGACATGAAAGAAGCATCACGCAAATACAGGAAAAATTCCATTTATCTTCCCATCCATACTCTCCATATATGCGAGTCTCTTCCTGTAAAATCTTTTCTTTTCGTTCATTCATGTTATGAATCAGATATATCCCTAAAAGCAACACCAGATAATAAACCAAAATACCACCTAGCGACGGCTGTCCCCAGCGAATATTCGAAAAAGGCATCTGTAATGTAGTGGCCGCTGTTTTTTCATAACCTCTTAACAGCAAAACAGCTCCTGCTCCCCAGAATCTTCCCACCCCCACATCAATATAGGAAGCGAACAGTCCCAGCAGACCTGCACCCAGAATCAGACTCATCAACGGCACCAAAATCAAATTCAACACAAGGCTGTACAAGGGAATTTCATAGTAATAATATAGGATAATCGGCAATGTGGTCAATTGTATTCCAAGATTCGTCACAACTGCCTGCAAAACCTTACTATTTCTGCCAAAAGCTTTGACAAACTCGGGAGATACAATACCTATTCCCAGCACTGCTCCAAAGGATAACTGAAATCCTGCCTGATACAGTTCATAAGGTGACTGTATCAGAATAATCAACGCACTATAAGCAAGTGCCGTAAGCAAGTCATAGCTCCGACCTAAATACCATGCTCCCATCATGAGAACCGCCATAATAATAGCACGCTGTGCAGACACACTTTCCCCACTTAAAATTCCATAAAAAACCAAAAATCCGGTAGTGAGCACCCCACTTGTTCCAAAACCTATACCGGATTTACGAAGTAAATGATAGAGTCCAAGACCAATGCAGCTAATATGCAGTCCTGAAATACTGATTAAATGGAGTATACCTGCCTTTTGGTATAAATTTTTTGTTTCTTCCCCCAAACCGCTCTTTATTCCCAAAAGAATCGCTGCTAAAAGTTCAGAAAAATCTTCCGGAAATACTTTTTGTAGTCTGTTATATAACAACATTCTTACTTCAAAGATATACTCTTGTATATTCCTTTCTCCTGTTTCTATCACCTCAAGACTTTCCACACTACCTGTGTACTGAATTTTCTTTGCCTTATAGTACAAAGCCTGATTAAACATCCCTTTATTCCTGCTTACCTGCAGTCTTTTTATTTTTCCATAAATTTTGATTTTGTCGCCGATTTGACAAGACATTTCTTCGGATATGTATAACAGAATACGATATTGTTTCTGCGGCATATTTTCCACATATGCCCCGCTTAATGTAATTGCAAGTCCCTCTATTTTGGGTTCCTTTTTTTCTATTTCTCCCAAAATCCACAACTTTTCACCATCTGACAGTGCTAACTCCTCTTCCTGCAGGATAGTTCCTGTCCGCACCCGACTCCCTGTAAACAAGAGAATTAGCAGTATGAGAAAAAGCACTACCAGACATACTGGTCTGTTTTTCAAATACATTTCCCCTTTCATTTTTTGACAAACCCCTGACCAACACTGTCAGGGGCTAATCATACTATTGAATATATTCAAGATTCCGCTCAAACATTGTATTCAGATTGATTTTTTCTTTAAACATTCTGTTAGAAACACCATTAATGGAAATCTGTACCTTAGTAATCGTAGGTATTTCTGTCAAGGAATTTACCAAAGAATAAATCATCACATCTTCATCCACATTACAAGACTGGTTAGCAAAATTCTCATCGAAATTCACATAGCATACCCCATCTTTTACATATAAGCTTAACAGTTTTGTATTTTCCGGTATGGAATCCTTTGCTATATTCCCACTTTCTTCTGCATCAATTCCTTTTAACAGCTGTTCCACAATTAATTTTTCTAAAGAAATATTTGCATTGTACAACATCCTTCTCTTTACCATAACAAGGCCATTTCCCTCATCATTGCTAAAATAAAGATTTATTTCTGTTTCTTGATAGGAATTAATTTCAGACCCTACATTTTCCATAAATGTATCACTAGTCATAAGCCCAATGGTATGTCCGGACTTATCTACTAACGGTTGATTATTCACCATAAATTCAATTCCATCAATTTCTTCCAGCTGCATTAGGGTTTTTACAATCGCAGCACGACACAGAACTTCTGTGATAGAATCCATCTGATAATAGGATTCTCCAAAATACAGTGTCAGCTGTTCCCCGTCTAAAACACATTCTAACAATTCCACATCCTCAGGAACTGCACAGGCATCTCCCAGCTCCGCCGGTTGCTGCTTCAACCTTTCAAACAATTCCTTCACAAGCTTTTCCGGCTCTGTTTGTTCCGGAATATATGCTTCACTCTCCAAGGTAGATGTTTCGCTACTCACATAAAATATCCACATTGCTCCTTCCGGAAGTTCCATCTGCTTTTTCTGCCCACTGGTACCAGAACAGGCTGTCAATAGGCAAAGCAGGATAAACATTGTCAAAATTATTAATTTCTTTTTCATCTCTGCACCGCCTTTACTCAATATAACTTAACGGGATTCTTACAGTAAACTTTGTTCCCTCTCCAACCTTACTGGATACTTTCACCGTTCCATGGTGCATTAAAATTGCATTTTTTGTTATGGCTAAACCAAGTCCGGTACCACCGATTTCTCTTGAATGAGATTTATCCACCCTATAAAAGCGTTCAAAAACATCATTGATACAATCCTCAGGAATACCAATACCCGAATCAGAAACCACAATGTACATATCTTTATGATCTGCATTTAATGACACATGAACCCAACCATTTTCAATATTATATTTAATAGCATTTTCCACAAGATTAGAAATCGCAAGGGTAAACTTTACTTCGTCAATGTCAGCAGTTACTTCTCGAAAGCTTTCGAATACCAGTTCAATATTTCTTTTTTTGGCAATCGGACGGAGACGTTTCATGATTACCTCAATCAACTCATTGACTGATCTAGATTCTATCTGTGGCTTTGCCTCCGTTTTATCCATTTTTACCAGTGAAAGCAAATCATTAATAATTTTATTCTCTCTGTCAATCTCTTCCGACATATCTGTCATAAATTCCCTATACAACTCTGCCGGCGCATCACCCATTGCCGTAATAGAGTCTGCAAGCACTTTCATGGAAGTTAATGGTGTCTTTAATTCATGGCTGACATTTGAAACAAACTCCTGTCTTGCTTTATCCACACTTTTCATTTTTCCCAACAGACTTGCAAAAGATTCCGCAATCAAATGTGTTTCCGTAAACTCTGTCATGGTTTTTGACACGGCTTCTTCGTCCACTTCTTCTCCCCATTCTGCGATGGAATCTGTCATCTTTAGGAATGGACTTACGATGGATTTTGAAAAAGCTACTGCAATAAGGATTACAATAATCGCTGCTGCAAGCACCAGTAAATCCATTTTCTCTGCTATATCCTCCAGTGTAGACATAACACTATCCACAGAAACACTTACCAGCATCACACCCACAATTGACTGCTCATTTCCTCGTATATTGTCAACAATTGGAACGGTCAATTCTATATAACAATTATCGTCATCATAGTGTACTGTATTTTCTCCACGAAAACATTTAATTACTTCTGAAGAAAGTATTGTTTTTCCTTCATCAAGTGAATAGGTATCTTTCACGATTCTTAATGCACTGTCCACAATAACAATGCGCCCATCATAAATATTTGACAGCTGTGCCAGCTCTGCATTCACCTTATCTGAAGAAGGATCATATATATAATTATAATTAACCAACTGATTTGAAATGCTGTTACACTGTGCCTGTATTTCGATACTTCGCTTAGAAACCGCCTCATTTTCAAAAAAATATAAAATTCCAAATTTCAAGCATAAAACAGGTATAATTCCCACAATCAGCACCACAAAAAATATCCTAAGACGCAGACTATGAAACAATTCGTCCAATGTTTTCATATTTATCTACTCCTTCCATATTCTGACACTTCACTATACCTGGAAATAGTAGCCCACACCCCATTTTGTATGCACATATTTCGGTTCGCTTGGATTCTTTTCAATTTTCTCACGCAGTCTACGAATATGTACGTCTACTGTCCTTACATCGCCCGGATAGTCCTCGCCCCAAATTAAATTCAACAATTTTTCTCTGCTATAAACCTTATTCGGATTCATCACAAGAAGTTCTAATACATCAAACTCTTTTGCAGTTAAATTTACTTCTTCTTCTGCAATATATAATCTTCTTCCCTCGCAGTCTAACTTCATATCTCCTGCTTCCATAACTTCCTGTTTCTGTTCAGAATCTTCCTTGGCTGAACCACGGCGTAAAATAGCCTTGATTCTTGCTTTTACTTCCAAAATATTAAATGGTTTGGTAATATAATCATCTGCGCCATATTCTAAGCCCAAAATTTTATCCATATCATCACCTTTTGCTGTCAGCATAACAATCGGAACATTAGAAAATTCTCTTACCTGCTGACACACTTCGAAACCGGTAAATTTTGGAAGCATCACATCAAGAAGGATAATATCATATTGATTGTTTTTTGCATATTCAATGGCTTCTTCTCCATCATAAGCACAATCTACTTCCATACCATCCTGCTCTAAACTAAAGCGAATTCCCTTAACAATTAACTTTTCATCATCAACTACTAAAACTTTTTTTCCCATTTTTTTCACCTAATCCTCACTAGTTCTTTTATTTTCTCATATACTCCGCTTTTGATTCCCGGAATATTGGTCAATTCTTCTATATTTTGAAAAGCTCCGTGCTCCTCCCTATATTGAATAATCGACTGTGCTTTTGATTCCCCAATACCCGGCAAGGTCATTAATTCCTCTAATCCGGCAGTGTTGATGTTCACACCTTTTTCCCCGTTTTCCTCACCTTTTGAATCCATAACATTCATCTCCACCTCAGATTGAAATGGCACATACAATTGTTCACCATCTGTAACGGGTGCTGCCTGATTTACATGATTTTTGGCTCCTTCCGGCAAAATCCCACCTGCCATCTCAATCAACTGATACACTCTGGCATCTTCCTCTGCCTTATAAACGCCCGGATTTACTACTGCACCACACACATATACATAAATGCTTTTTTTACAAATTTCGGTTATCTCCGGTTGTCTGCTTATCTCTGGTTCTTCTATATTCTTTTCGGCAATCTTCCCGGATACACTCAGTTTTTGTATGTTTTCGTTATTATCTTCCATGGTATAAAAAATCCCACACAAAATAAGAAACATTAAAATACATATATACTTTACTTTTTTGTTTTTCATGATATCCTCCTTTGAGGATACCCTATTGCATATGGATACTATTATTTTATCTAAAATTTCACAATTTTACAACAAAAAATTTAAAAATTGTGAGAAATTTTTTCATATTTTTTCCGAAAATGAAAACAAAGCGGTTGTTTCTTAACAACCGCTTTGAGAATTCTTAATTATTTAGCTGCTTGGTCACTTGATCTGACACTGCTTGAATCTGTTCCTGCACGTCTTCACCGGTCCAGATATTAAAAAATGCAATCTCCAAATCCACCCAGAAATTACTTGCATTTAAAAGTTTTGGTAATGAAACTGATTTTTCATACTGGGCATAAATTTCATCACGATACACATTATCCGGTATCTTCACATCTCTTTTTGCTGCATATTTGCCCGCTGTTTCATATAACTTATCTGCATATCCATAAGATAAATAATCCGCAAATTTATCTGCTTCATCCTTATTTCTTGTATATCCATTTACTACTGCTGCTGTTGTAACAGACAAAGCTTTTGTCGTCAACTTATCCGAAACATCCGGCAGTATAGCAATTCCATAATTTAGTTCCGTTCCGTTTTCATTTTCAAGTTCCGACAATTTCTGAACTGCATCCGTTTTTCCAATAATGTATACTGTTTTTCCACTTGCAAATTCTGACAAGACCGTTTCATAATTTATAGTTTTGATATCAATGGCAAAAAACTGAGCCAGTTCTTGAAAAGAAGTAAGACACTGTGCCACATTCTCATTTGCCACGTCCACAACACCTGCATTATCTCCGTCCAGTCCGCCTAATTTTAAATAATTTCCCACAAAAAAGTAAGTATAGAAAATATCCGAAACATCAAAGCGAAAAATATTTTCCACCCCTTCTGCACCTTCAAATTCTTCCGAGAAGTCCTTTAATTCCTCTATGGTCCTTGGTATAACAGATACCGTCTGCGTTTCCAGCTGTTCCGGAATTTCCTGACCACTATCTTCCTGTTCTATTGGGCGCTCCACCTGTACATAATCTTTATTGTACAAGAGAAAGCTTGTTTCAAAACTGATAGGATAAGCAATCTGATTTCCATTATATCTGACTGCATGCAATGCCGTATCTGCATAATAATCGCTGTTATAATGTTTTCCGTGGTTTTCCACTACACTGGTAAGACCTGCCAGTTCTACCATCTCTAACTGATCATTGGTAACAAGATACACATCCGGTCCCTCAAATTCTTCACCCACACTGTTGTCGTGAATCATTTGTATATAGTCAATTTCTGCAAGCTGCTTTGTATTTACTTTTACATTATTTTTCTTTTCATAACTTTCTGCTGCACTCTCTACATATGCCTGTAAACTTTCATCGGAATACCATACATCCAGACTCACCTCTTCCTTGGCCTGCTGTGTTACATTTTCCCCTTCTGTCATGGAGTCTTCCATAGCATACCATAACAGAAAAGCAAGCAATATCACTACAGCAGCCATGGAAATTCTTTTCTTTATTCTCATTTTGTTTTCTCCATTTTATATTTTATAAACATTTCTGCAGTTTTTCTATCATTTCATCTACATGAGCCTTTGTAATAACTAATGGTGGTACCATGCGGACTACGTTGCTTCCGGCAGTGATTACAATCAAACCGTTATCTAATGCTTTATTTACAATATCTCCCGGCTTTACGCCATCCTTTACAATCAGTCCCTGCATCAGACCTTTTCCACGTCTTCCAGTGAATACGTCAGAACCAGCCACCAACTCATCCAGTTTTGCTTCCAAATAACTGCTGATTTCTTTCACATGACCAAGAATATCTCTTTCTTCAAAAATGTCAAATACCTTATCAACTGCTGCGCAGGCAAATGGATTACCTCCATAGGTAGTTCCGTGGTCTCCTGCCACAAGGGAATTTTTTGCAACCTTTTCGTTTAACACAAAGGCGCCTACCGGAACACCACAGCCTAAAGCTTTTGCACAAGTCATAATATCCGGTGTTACACCATAATCCTGCCATGCAAACATACTTCCGGTTCTACCCATGCCACACTGAATTTCATCTAAAATCAACAAAATGTCATTTTCTTCACAAATTTTCTTTACGCCCTGCAAAAATTCAGGTTCTGCCGGATAAATTCCGCCTTCTCCCTGCACTGTTTCCATAATAATTGCACAGGTTTTGTCATTTATCTGTGCTTTTACACTTTCTAAATCATTAAAATCCGCAAACTTAATTCCACCAATCAATGGTTTAAATGGTTCCTGATATTTTACATTTCCCGTAACAGACAAAGCCCCAAGGCTTCTACCGTGAAAAGAATGATTCATTGCAATAATTTCATGATCTGTTGCACCATCTTTGTTATATGCATATCTTCTTGCTGCTTTTATGGCACCTTCAATGGCTTCTGCACCACTATTGGTAAAGAATGCCTTATTCATACCGGAAGCCTTCACCAGCTTTTCTGCCGCAATGGCTGCCGGCATGTTATAAAACAGATTGGAAGTATGTATCACCTTATCAATCTGTGCTTTTAACGCATCGGAATACTCTTTATCATTATAGCCTAACGCAAATACTGCAATACCCGCACCAAAGTCTAAATATTGCTTTCCTTCTGCATCATAAAGATAAACTCCCTCTCCTTTTTCAAGTACAATCTGATAACGGTTGTATGTATGAAGGATATATTCCTCGCAAGCATCAATGTATTGTTTACTTTTCATTGTAAAATTTCATCTCCTTATCTCCTAAAATGGCAGTTCCAATACCGCGATTAGTAAATATTTCCAATAACAGACAGTGTGGAATTCTTCCATCTAATATATGTACTCTGGAAACGCCCTCACGAATGGCATCCATACAGTTATTTAATTTCGGAAGCATACCGCCGCCTACTGTACCATCTTCAATTAAGGCTTCTGCCTCTGACAGAGTAAGTTCAGAAATGAGAGAACTCTTATCAGAAGGATCTCTCATAACACCTTCCACATCTGTTAAAAATGCAAGCTTTTCAGATTTCATTGCCTTTGCAATGGCACACGCTGCATCATCTGCATTGATATTATAAGTTTCAAAATTCTCGTCCATTCCAATAGGAGCAATTACAGGAAGGAAATCTTTTTCCAGCAAATCCCATAAAATCTTTGCATTTACTTCTTTTACATCACCCACATAACCAATATCTTCACCATTGGAATATTTTTTATCTACTTTTAATAAAGCTCCGTCCTTGCCGCTGATACCAATGGCACGAACGCCTAACTGTTCAATCTTCTGAACCAGACTCTTATTCACTTTTCCCAGCACCATTTCTGCGATTTCCATGGTTTCGGCATCTGTAACACGAAGTCCGTTTACGAATTTTGCTTCCTTACCGGATTTTTCAATCCATTTGCTGATTTCCTTACCGCCACCATGAACAATAATCGGTTTAAAACCAACTAACTTTAACAAAGTTACATCTTCTATAACATTCTTTTTCAATTCCTCGTCAATCATGGCACTTCCACCGTATTTGACCACAATTACTTTACGGTTGAATCTCTGAATATATGGTAATGCTTCAATTAAAACCTCTGCTTTTTTTAAATAATCATTAATTTCTTCCATTGTCTTTTTCCTCCTGACTAAGAACGATAGTCCGCATTTATTTTCACATAATCGTAGGTAAGGTCACAGCCCCATGCAGTAGCTGATGCATTTCCCATCTTAACATCTGCAATTGCCGTAACTTTATCTTCTGATAAAATTTTAGTAGCTTCTTCCTCGCTGTAATCCACAGCCACACCATTTTCAATAATCTGAATCTTTCCAGCGGCACTTTCAAAAAACAAATCCACTTTTTCCGGTTCAAACTGTGCCCCGGAATAACCCATAGCACAAAGAATTCTGCCCCAGTTTGCATCATGTCCATAAATAGCTGCCTTCGTAAGACTGGAAGTTACTACAGATTTACTTAAAGTCACTGCCTGCTCTTTCGTTTCTGCACCAATAATTTTTACTTCAAACAGTGCTGTTGCGCCCTCTCCGTCACCTGCAATCATTTTGGCAAGTTCTTCATTTACATAGTGCAATGCTTCCTTAAATTTTTTGTAATTTTCATCCTTGGATTTTATTTCTGCATTTCCAGCCATTCCGTTTGCAAATAATAATACTGTGTCATTAGTTGATGTATCTCCGTCTACAGACACCATATTATAAGTGTCTTTTACATCTTCCTTTAACGCCTGTGTCAGAAGCTCTTTTGAAATAGCCGCATCTGTCATAACAAATCCTAACATAGTGCACATATTTGGGTGAATCATACCAGAGCCTTTACACATACCACCAATTGTTACCGTAACACCATCAATATCTATAGTCACTGCTACTTCCTTAGGCATAGTATCTGTGGTCATAATTGCTTCTGCTGCTCCATGTCCTGCTTCTTCGGTATCTGAAAGAGCCGGTGCAAGCATAGAAATACCATTTACGATTTTATCCATTGGAAGCTGTTTCCCGATGACTCCTGTAGATGCCACACAGACACTTTCATATGGAATTGAAAGCTTTTCTGCAGCAGCTTTCGCTGTTTCTAAACAATACCTATAACCTTCTTCTCCTGTACAGGCATTGGCAATCCCTGCATTAATCACCACTGCCTGAGCATAATCGGATTCTTCCACTACCATCTTATCCCATTTTACCGGAGCTGCTTTTACCACATTGGTGGTGAAAGTTCCTGCTGCTTTACACGGCTGCTCACTGAAAATCATCGCCATATCATTTCTGTCTTTATATTTAATTCCTGCCATTGCTTTTGCTGCTTTAAATCCCTTTGGTGCAGTCACACCGCCTTTGATAATTTCCATAATCCTTATCCTCCTGTTCTAAGCACGCTTAGCGAACTTACTATATGTAATGTCATATGCGATAATATTATAAATTAAATGTGGTTATATTTTCTTGATTAATAGTAAGGTCATAATAATTCAAATCTTCTCTAAATTCCCAGCCCATTTTTTTCCAGAACTTATTTCCAATTTCATTTCTGGTAAAGGCAATAATGGAAATTTTATTGATTTTCTCTGCTTTCAGTGCATCAATACAGAAATTAACCATGGATTTTCCAATTCCATGCTTTCTGTATGCTTTGTCTACACATACATGATACAAACAGCCCCTTCTTCCGTCATGACCACATAAAATGCAGCCAACCACTTTTCCATTTTCTTCTGCCACCACACTGGTTGTTGGATTTCTCTTTAAGAACCGCTCCACACCTTCTTTGGAGTCATCAATGCTTCGAATTCCAAACCCGCTGATGCTTAGCCAAAGTGCATGTACCTGTTCGTAATCTTCTATTGTCATTGCTCTAATTTTCATACTTATCCGGTCCTTTTCTCTACAGGTTTAAGCCTTTATCTTCCGGACATCCAAGCATTAAATTGAGGCATTGGATTGCCGCACCGGACGCACCTTTTCCAAGGTTGTCAAATTGTGCTGTACATACGATACGTTCTTCGTTACCTGTTACATAAATTTTCAATCCATCCCAGCCGGATAAACCATTGCCCGCTATAAATCCACTGGCTGCCACTTCATCGTCCTTAGCGCTAACTTTAATAAATGGCTTGCCCTGATAAAATTCTGCAAAATAATCTAACAGTGTATCCGGTGTCATTTTCTTAGAAAGCATATCTGCAAATAAAGGAACTGACACAACCATTCCACTATAATAATCATCAATAATCGGGGAAAATAACGGTGTTCTCTGCAAACCGGTGATTTTCTGCATTTCTTTCAGGTGCTTATGCTGCTGTGTCAATGCATATTCCCTGCCGGAAGATAACTCTTCTGCTCTGCCTTCTGCCTCATAAACCGCAATAGTTTTCTTACCTGCCCCACTGTATCCGGACAACGCAAAACTGCTTACCGGATAATCAGCCGGTAAAATACCACCTTTTACTAATGGATACACCAGTGAAATGAAACCGGAAGCATAACATCCCGGTACTGCAATACGCTTTCCATGAATAATTTTTTCTTTATGCTCCTTAGAAAGCTCCGGAAAACCGTATGCCCATCCTTCTTCTGTTCTATGTGCTGTGGATGTATCAATAATTTTAACATTTTCGTTTTCCACCAGACTGACTGATTCCCTTGCCGCCGCATCCGGAAGACATAAAAAAGTAATGTCAGATTCATTGATTAATCTTCTTCTCTCATTGACATCCTTTCTTAATTCAGAAGATATAGTTAATAATTCAATATCATCACGTACTTTAAAACGTTCATGGATTCTTAATCCTGTAGTTCCTTCAGAACCGTCAATAAAGATTTTCGTTTTCATCTTTCATTCTCCTTATGCTTGTATTCCAATGCTTTTTGCCTTCCATTCTACCACAATGTGGGTTTTCTGGCAACTATTGTGGTTTTGAATAATTATACATCTATTTTGCATATTATGCAAGATAAAATTTGTTCAGTTTGGATTACTGATTGAAAGGACGCTCATAAGGAGCACAAAGTCTTGTCTGGAAGGCAGAGGCAACACGAATGCGAACTAACTGTCAAGGGCGACTAAGACGCTCCGGGGAGCCGTCGCGCCTAAGTCGCACTAAACAGTGGATTTTGCATTCGTTAAAAACGCCTCTTAAATTGCCTTCCAGACAAGACTTTGTACTCCTTATGAGCTGTGCTTCGAAGCCGGTAAATCAACACACAAAAAGGCTCCCTTAACAGAACAATTTTGTTGCTGGTCAGCCTTACCGGCTGCTGGAACAGCTCATCAGCTGCAAAACTCATACTTGCCGGCTGCCGAGAACAGCTCATAAGTGGTATATACTCTTCCTTGGAAGGCAATTTGAGAGGCTCTTTTAGCGGATGCAAAATCCACTGTTTAGGGCAACTTAGGCGCGACGGCTCTCCGGAGCGTCTTAGCTGCCCTTAACAGTTAGTTCGCATCCGCGTTGCCTCTGCCTTCCAAGGAAGAGTTTATACCACTTATGAGCGTCCCGCACCGCCAAATCTGATTTTTACCACTTCTCACTTTCCTGCACCTCCAATCCCGACCCGCAACATTTTTTTCTTGCATATTAATGCAAAATGCTGTATATTAACTTTAGCTGCTGTATACAGCATAAATTTACGAAGTGAAAAAAATGCTTTTTCACTGTATTAAATTATACATACGGAGGTAATAATAATGAAAGAAAAAGTAGTACTTGCATATTCCGGCGGTCTTGATACCACTGCAATCATCCCTTGGTTAAAGGAACATTTTGATTATGATGTTATCTGCTGCTGTATCAACTGTGGACAAGGAGAAGAATTAGACGGACTGGAAGAAAGAGCTAAGTTATCCGGTGCTTCTAAATTATACGTTGAAGATTTAGTAGATGATTTCTGCGATAATTACATTGTTCCATGTGTTCAGGCAGATGCTGTATATGAAAATAAATATTTACTTGGTACATCTATGGCACGTCCTGCCATTGCAAAAAGATTAGTAGAAATCGCACGTAAAGAAAATGCGGTTGCTATCTGCCACGGTGCTACCGGAAAAGGAAATGACCAGATTCGTTTCGAACTTGGTATCAAAGCCTTAGCTCCGGATATTAAGATTATTGCTCCTTGGAGAATGACTGATATCTGGACCATGCAGTCAAGAGAAGATGAAATCGAATACTGTAAAAAGCATGGTATTGACCTTCCATTCTCCGCTGATTCCAGTTACAGCCGCGACCGTAACTTATGGCACATCAGCCATGAAGGTTTAGAATTAGAAGATCCTGCCAACGAACCAAATTACGATCACTTATTAGTTCTTGGTGTTTCTCCTGAAAAAGCTCCGGATGAACCAGAATATGTAACTATGACTTTCGAAAAGGGTGTTCCAACTTCCGTAAACGGCAAGAAAATGAAAGTTTCCGAAATCATTACTGAATTAAATACATTAGGTGGAAAGCACGGCATCGGCATTGTAGATATTGTAGAAAATCGTGTTGTTGGTATGAAATCACGTGGTGTATATGAAACTCCGGGTGGAACTATCCTCATGGAAGCTCACAGACAGTTAGAAGAATTAGTTTTAGACCGTGCTACCATGGAAGCTAAAAAAGATATGGGAAATAAATTTGCACAGATTGTTTACGAAGGAAAATGGTTTACACCTCTTCGTGAAGCTGTACAGGCATTTGTAGAATCCACTCAGGAATACGTTACCGGAGAAGTAAAATTCAAATTGTACAAGGGTAACATTATTAAGGCAGGTACTACTTCTCCATATTCCTTATATAGTGAATCCTTAGCCAGCTTTACTACAGGTGAATTATATGATCACCATGACGCTGACGGATTTATTACATTATTCGGACTTCCATTAAAAGTTCGTGCAATGAAACTTGCTGAATTAGAAAAAAATAAAAAATAAATATTTATATTAAACAAAAGGGGCGGAATCAGAAAATTTCTGTTTTCTCCTCTTTTTATTATGCATTTCTCACAAAAATAAAAACTCATTTGACGTGCTTTTTTTTACTGTGTATAATAGCAATAGAACAAGCTACCATTTGACATATTTCATTAGAAATATATATCATATGACCAGGAGTAATAATTAAATGACAAACTTAGACAGGATTTTAACCCATATTAAAAACAAGCATGTGTATATACAAACACATAATTTTCCCGATCCGGATGCCATTGCTTCTGCATTTGGATTACAGCAGTTGCTTGCTTCTAAAGGAGTTACTTCTTCCATTTGTCACTATGGAAAAATCGACAGTTACAGCACCAATAAAATGATTGAAAGTCTCGGAATTAAAATTACCAATGTGGATATTAATTTTCAATCTGCAGAAGATGACGAAATTATTTTGGTAGATTCTCAGAAAGGGAATTCCAATATTCATAATTTACCGGGAAATGAGATTATCTGTCTCGACCATCATCCTGTGTTTGATAATATTGAGTACCGATTTTCTGATATCCGTCCGGAACTGGGAGCCTGTGCTTCCATGATAGCGGAATATTTTATGGAAAACAATATTGATATAGACCGAAATACCGCCACTGCTCTATTATATGGCATTAAAATCGACACTGCTAATTTAACACGAAGTGTATCTGAATTGGATTTAGAAATGTTCTATAAATTATACAGTATCAGTGACATTGCCTTACTAGAGGCACTAGACCATGCTACTGTAAAACTTTCGGATTTAAAATCCTATGCCAATGCCATTAATTCAATTAAAGTATTTGGGGATATCAGCTTTGCCAATACAGGCGCCGGATGCCCTGAACCTTTGATTGCCAGTATTTCTGATTTTATGCTGGATTTGGCAGAAGTACACTTTTCTGTGGTCTACTCTTATAAAAATGAAGGTGTAAAGCTTTCTGTACGCAGTGATAAAGCTTTATATGACTCCGGAAATATCACCAAAGCTGCTTTAGATGGATTTGGCAAAGGTGGAGGTCACCCTGCCATGGCAGGTGGATTTATCCCTTATACCAGAGATGACAAGATGGATGCCATGATTCCTGCCATTTTAGAAATGAGATTTTTAAGAGCAATTTCCGAACGGGATATTTCCGAAAAGAATTAAAAAATAGAACCTTGCATTCACACAAGGTTCTATTTTTTAATTATTCTTCTGCTGTAATGTTCGTTACATATTCATCAAACGCACTCATATCTGCTGTAACCTCTACCGGCTTCATCAGATAAGACTGATAAGAAGCATAACCAGCTCCCGCAATGGCAAGTACAACCACCAAAGCTGCTACTGCCTTAAGCAGGCTTTTTTTCATTTTTGCTCTTTTCATATTTTTCTTACGATTTGCTTTTTCTTTTTTATAACGTTCTACTTTTTCCTGACTCATAGTCTTCCCTCGCTTTAATATTCCACGTATTTCCGTATACAATTTTTTCTCATACACTTTTTCTATCATACCAATAAAACATGGAATTTGCAAGAGATTGTCACATTATTTTCACAAATTGGAATTTGTAGGGGAAGGTGTGGCAAGAGGGGGGCGAAGGAACTGTCGGTTTGTCTCTGGGGAGCCGCTCTCGGCACCTGCGACTAGTCCACGAAGCTGTAAGAGCATGAGGCGTATCGCCGAACGAGGCTCTCACCTCACGCTCTAACAGCTTCGGGACGGATTCTCCGGTGTCTACCGCTAAAATGCTCCCCAAAGACAAACCGACAGTTCCTTCTTACATCTTGGCACGCCTTAACAAATTCCTTCGGTTGTCGCCAACGAAAGTTAGTAACCAATAATGTAGATTTAACATTTTCGCAGGAATTCTGTTGTATGGTTGTGTCAATTCGCAGAAGAAAGGTTGTGGTATCCTCTGGGGAGCATTTAGCGGAAGTGCCGGAGAATCCGTTCCACAGTCGTTAGCTTGTGAGGCTAGAGCCT
>JBGVOM010000069.1:0-21033 GCA_045126515.1 Lachnospiraceae bacterium | reverse complement strand
TTGACTATTTGTCAAGTGTTTTTTGATTTTTGTAAAAAAAGAACAGATGCGATACTTTTCACATCTGTTCTATAGGGTATGTTTTCTTATCTAAATGACATTGTATGGGCGTCCTGTTAACCGTCAAGGCTGAACTGTTACAAAATTGCTAATAGAGCTTCATAAATTTCTTGTAATTATATCGCTCTCATGTTACAATTTGTTCAAAGCATTTTTCTATATCAGTTTTGGCGTTTAGGATGTAGTGTGTAGTACATGTCATGTATAACGCCGTCTTATATTCAGATAATCAGGAACATCAATGCTTTACATCTCAAATATACAAAAGCAGGGGGTTCCGGGAAAACGCCTCCTGTCATATGAAATCAAAGGATACTGAATGAAAGAGCAGATTTGTGTCACCACACAGTACAAGGATACTCTGTTTCGTATCTGTTGGATATGCGGATTCAATTGTATGAACAGCAATCTACTGTGAATCCCAATATGCCGCTTCGGGATTTGATGTATGTATGCGATCAGTATGAGAAATATATTATCAACAAAGATATTTATTCCCGTCGGTTGATTAAGCTTCCAACTCCAAAATTTGTGGTATTTTATAACGGAGTGGAAAAACAGCCGGAACGCAAGGAATTACATCTTTCCGATGCATTTGAGATCCCAGAAGAGCATCCAGCACTTGAACTACATGTGACACAGTTTAATATTAACCACGGGTATAATGCAGAATTATTACAGAAATGTCCAACGTTATTCCAGTATATGCAATATGTTGAACAGGTACGGAAATACCGCCAGAAATTTCCACTAGAAGAAGCGGTACAGCTTGCCGTTGACTATTGTATTGCAAAGGGAATACTGAAGGATTTTTTATTAGCAAATAAAGCGGAGGTAATTAAGATGAGCATATATGAATATGACGAAGAATTGCACAAGAAAACTCTGCACGATGAAGGATATGAAGATGGATTTCAGGATGGATTTCAAGATGGTGAATTAACGAAGCTTGTGAAACAAATTTGTTGCAAGATTCAAAAGAACAAAACGGCTGAAACAATTGCTGATGAATTGGAGGAAGATTTAGAAACAGTCAAAGGTATCTGTGATGTTGTAGAAACTTTTGCACCAGAATACGATATAGAAGAAATTATGAAACAGTTAGGCGAAAGAGAGCAGATAGTATACTAGAGTTAATTGCTGAGTTAAAGGATTCTAAAATAGTTTTGATATCATATCATTCCAACAATCTATACTTGCCGTTTCTTAAGAACAGCCCATGGCCAATACACTTCTTCTCAGAAAGGCTGTTAAAATTTCAGCCTTTCTGAGAAGAAGTGTATTGGTCATGGGCGTCCTGATAAACACCAAGGCTGAATTGTTACCTTTGAGATGTTAAGAAACTCCAAAATTAATTGCACCAAAACAGAAATCTTGGTATAATAAATAGGTTGTGGATACTTATGAATCCACAACCTATTTCTTGATAATAGAAAGTTCGCAAAGAGCTCTTTCTATTGTTTAATATTCACACATATATAGCGAGGTAGATGAAATGATAGAAATCAGATGGCATGGCAGAGGAGGCCAGGGTGCCAAGACAGCAGCAATGCTTCTGGCAGACGTTGCCTTTTTTACCGGTAAGTATGTTCAGGCATTTCCAGAATACGGTCCTGAACGAATGGGAGCACCAGTAACTGTTTATAATCGAATTGATGATAAGAATATCAGAGTTCATTCTAATATTTATCAGCCGGATTATTCCATAGTGGTAGACGAAAGTCTGTTAGAGGTGGTAAATGTAACCGCTGGTTTAAAGAAAACAGGTGCAGTTATTGTAAATACAAATAAATTAAAGGAAGAAATTATTCCTCACCTTCATGGATATGAAGGCGAACTGTATACGATAGATGCAAGAAAGGTTTCTATGGAAACACTGGGGAAATATTTCCCGAACACACCAATGCTTGCGGCAGTAGTGAAAATTACAAAAGCAGTAGACGAAGAAACTTTCTTAAAAGAAATGGAAACTTCTTTTAAGAAAAAGTTTGCTACCAAACCGGAAGTTATTGAAGGAAATCTTGCAGCACTCCGTATGGCGTTGAAGGAGGTAAAATAGCATGGCATTACAGGCAAAAGATATTAACGAAAAAAGTACATGGCAGGAAATTACAGAAGGGAATCAGATTTGGGAGCCTGCAACTTCAAAGAATTTTAATACGGGAGAGTGGGCCAAGGATCAGCCTGTATTTATCAAAGAAAAATGTACTCAGTGTCTTTTATGTACTCCGGTATGTCCGGACAGTGCAATTCCAGTAAAGGACAAGAAACGTCTTGATTTTGATTATGACCACTGCAAAGGATGTGGAATTTGCGTAAAAGCATGCCCATTTTCTGCAATTACTATGGAAGGGGTGAAGTAACATGGCAAAGAGAGAAAGATTGTCAGGAAACGAAGCAGCAGCCATTGCACTTCGTCAGATTAATCCGGATGTATTTCCGGCATTTCCAATTACTCCATCTACAGAAATTCCGGAATATTTTTCAAAATTTGTGGCAGATGGTTTGGTAGATACTGAATTTATTCCGGTAGAAAGTGAACATAGTTCCATGAGTGCCGCATTAGGTGCAGAAGCAGCAGGGGCACGTTCTCTTACGGCTACTTCTTCCTGCGGTATGGCGCTGATGTGGGAAGAATTATATGTGGCAGCTTCGGACAGACTGCCGTTAATGCTCGCTTTGGTAAACCGTGCGTTATCCGGTCCGATTAACATTAACTGTGACCATTCTGACAGTATGGGAGCCAGAGATGCAGGCTGGATTCAGCTATACGCAGAAAGTAATCAGGAAGTATATGATAATTTTGTCATGGCATACAGAATTGCAGAACATAAAGACGTAAGACTTCCGATTATGGTTTGTCAGGACGGCTTTATTACAAGCCATGCCGTACAGAATATGGAATTATTAGAAGATGAAGAAGTAAAGAATTTTGTTGGCGAATATGAACCGGAACATTATCTTTTAAATCCGAAGGAATCTATGGCAGTAGGACCTTACGGCGTATCTAATTACTATATGGAATCTAAATTTGCTCAGGTTCAGGCAATGAAAAATGCGAAAAAAGTTGCTGTTGAAGTAATGGACGAGTTTGCGAAAATGTCCGGAAGACAGTACGGGTTATTTGAAGAATATTGTTTAGAGGATGCAGAATATGCTATTGTAATCATTGGTTCTGCAGCAGGAACAGCCAAAGATGCCATCGACCGTTTGAGAGAAGAAGGAAGAAAAGTAGGTTTATTAAAGATTCGTTTCTTCCGTCCGTTCCCGGGAGAAGAAATTGCAGCCGCATTATCTAAGGTAAAGGTTGTAGGTATTATGGACAGAGCAGAAAGCTTCAGTACACAGGGCGGACCTTTATGTTCTGAAACCATGGCAGCATTACATAGAGCTGGAAATACCGCAAAAACAGTGGAATATATGTATGGTCTTGGCGGACGTGATATTAAGGTAGAAGATTTCTGGCAGATTTTTGATGAATTAGAAGAAGTTGGCAATGGAAAAACAGTAGATGGATACCAGTATATCGGTCTGCGTAAATAGGAGGTAAACAAGATGAGTTATAATTTTAAAGAAACCATGAATAAACCAGAACGTTTAGCTCCTGGTCATCGTATGTGTGCAGGCTGTGGCGGTACCATCGCTGTTCGTAATGTACTTCGTGGACTTCATGAAGGCGATAAGGCAGTAATCGGCAATGCTACCGGATGTCTGGAAGTGTCTACATTTATGTATCCATACACAGCATGGGAAGACAGCTACATTCACAATGCATTTGAAAATGCAGGAGCAACCTTAAGTGGTGTGGAAGCAGCTTATAATGTAATGAAAAAGAAAGGTAAGTTAGACGAAACTTACAAGTTTATCGCCTTTGGTGGCGACGGCGGTACTTATGATATCGGTTTTCAGTCCTTATCCGGTGCTATGGAACGTAATCATGATTTAGTATATGTATGTTATGATAATGGTGCATATATGAACACAGGTATTCAGCGTTCTTCTGCAACACCAATGTATGCTGATACCACCACTACACCGGTAGGAACGGTTTCTGTAGGAAAGCAGCAGAACCGTAAGGATTTAACAGCTATCATTGCAGAACATTATGTACCATATGCTGCTCAGACTACTTTCGTACAGAATTTTAAAGATTTGCATATTAAGGCGGAAAAAGCTATTTATAAGAAAGGAGCAGCTTTCTTAAATATTATGTCCCCTTGTCCAAGAGGATGGAGATATCCAACAGAGGACATTATGGAAATCTGTAAACTGGCGGTGGAAACCAATTACTGGCCATTATTTGAAGTGGAAGACGGAAAGTGGACTTTGAACTACGAGCCGAAAAAGCGTCTTCCAATTGAAGATTTCTTAAGAAAACAGGGAAGATTTAAACATCTGTTTAAAAAGGAAAACGAACATCTGATTGAAATCTACCAGAAAGAAGTCGATAGAAGATGGGAAGATTTGTTAAGACGTTGTAATGGGTAGGTTAAGAAAATCTTTAAAGAAAGTTAAGAAAAAGTAATATTTTATTTTTCATCATAATATGATATACTTGTAAATGTCCGATAAAGAGGAAAAGTATTATGAGGAAAGGAATTTAAAAAAATGAAAAAGAAAATTGTATTATTATTATGTGTAGCAACTATGGCTTGTATGAGCTTCACAGCATGTGGAAGCAACAGCAATGAACCTGCAACAGAAGAAGCTGGTGAAACTAGCGAAGGTACATTAGGTGATGCAGAAGCAGAAGATGCAGCAGCAGAAGATGAGGCAGCAACTGAAGATGAAGCAGAAGAAGAAACAAATACAGAAGATACAGCAGCTGTAGAAGGAACAGAAGCTGGAGATACAGCAGAAGATGTTGCTCCAGAAGAAGCAGCAGAAGAAGAAGCTGGTGAAACAGTAGAAGAAAATGTAGAAGTAGAAGAAAACGCAGCAACAGCTGAATAATTTCTACATACCACATAACCAAAAAGAAAACCTCCCATGTCAGATGATATCTGATAAGGGAGGTTTTTTTAAATATCCTGAACCGATAAGACACCGTCAATGTCTAAGAGCATTTTTTTATAATGAAGGCGCTGGTGCTTATTGTTAATTTTTAAAGTGGTAATAATAGTCATATTCTGCTTTTTAAACTGGGGTTTAATTACTTCAAATGTGTCAATAAGAATGTTTTCCTCTTTCATTTTATCCAAAAAAAAGGAAATGGTATTGGTATTGTCGATTTCTAAGCATACACCAAAGAATTTGGAGTGCCGTGTAAAATAATTATCAATGGCAGGAAGACCCTGTAAGGCAAACAATACGAGAAGGCTTGCTAAAGCACCGCCTTCCACAAATCCGCATCCGACAGCAAGACCGATGCAGGCACAAGTCCAAAGACTGGCAGCGGTGGTAAGCCCTCGTATCTGGTGGTCGTGAGATACCAGAATGGTTCCTACGCCTAAGAAACCAACGCCACTGATGACTTGCGCTGCCATTCGTGACATATCAGCTTCTCCAGGAAACTCAACACTCATAAACTGACCCGTCAGGGATACCAGAGCGGAACCTAAGCATACAATAGTGTGGGTTTTCATTCCTGCTCCTTTTCTGCGCACGCCACGGTTAATTCCAATGATTGCTCCTAAAAGCATGGCGACTAACATTCGAATTACAATATTTGTCATAGTCCAGTCTGTAAAATTGCTGTCAAACATAGAACTCATCCTCTCCTATTTATTCAAAACTCATACTAAAATTAAAACGGTCCCCCCTTGCACGTACAATGAAATATTCAATTGGTCCAAGACCTTCGATGGCAAACACAGAAATCTGTTTTAAAATGGGCATTGCTTCAGTAATCTGTAGCAATTCGATTTCTTCGTTAATGGGCAGAGTAGCTTCAATACTTACTTTACGACAGACGGGGTGGGAATATTCATATGTTTTCATTAATACCTCATTTACAGAACGAAAATTTTCTAAATGAGAATCAAAATCCGGCACATATTTTTCCGGAAGAATGGAGTAACAGATGGCAAAAGGTTTAAAATCAATGGAACGTAAAACTTTCAACCGGTAGACATAATCATTTGGCTCTAATTCTAGCGCATTGCGCTCTATGGGACCTGCAAGCACTTTTTTAATATCCAGAATGCATGTTTCATAATTTCGATCCCCTTGATTTAAAATTTCGGAAAATCCCATGCCATTGTTGTGATGGAAAAGAATAGGTTTTTGTTTTTCGGCCACAAAAAATCCCCTACCCTTTTCTGAATAAACCAGTCCCTGGGCGCGCAGTGTGGCAAGAGCGCTTCTTACTACATTGCGGTTTACATGGAACTGGGCGGCAAGGGTATTTTCAGAGGGAAGTTTATCGTTGGGTTTTAATTTATTCTGGCGAATATACCTTTTTAGATAATTCACAATGGATAAACTTAATTCTGATGGGGATTTTTTGTCTGTATTCATAATAAAACCTTCTTTTTCTTTTCGAATAAAAATTATCTTAAGGAATGTGGCATTGCACCCTTTTCCAATTCTTTATTGATTAACTCGATAGCGGTAGGTAACTCTCTCATAGTGCGGATAACATAGTGAGCACCGTTGTCATAGAAACGATTGGTTACGGTTTTAACCAGTTCTTCCAGTTCAGCAGTCGGCATAGATAACGTCTCTTCTTCGTGAAGTCCCATTTCATTGCTTCCGATTACTACGCCAATACTCCAACAGCCGGCATTAACCCCTTCTTTTATGTCTGATTTGGTATCACCCACTTTTACAAAGTGTGACATTGGATAAATGCCAAGTTCCATGGCGTTTCGGTAACACATCCATGGAAGCGGACGTCCTGCAGGAAGTCCGTCTGGTGTAAAGTAACAGTCAGGCGCATAGCCCTGTTTCTTAGCTTCCGGTACCACAATATCCATCATGGTGTTAGTATAACCCGTAGTAGAACCTATTTTCAAGCCCATTTCGCGAAGTTTTGCAACTGTTTCAAGAACACCATCAATAGGTGTAGCATAATTTGGAAGAATTTTCAGTAAAGAAGGTTCAAATTCTTCATACATTGCTACAACATCATCTTCAGCAGGAGCACTGCCATGTACTTTCGTCCATTCTTCTTTGATGCGAGGTACTTGTGTCAGAGCACGGATATGATCGATTTTTAACATTCCCATAGGTCCTCTGGCTTCTTCTAACGTAATGGCAACGCCTTTATTTTTAAATACTTCCAAGAATACTTCTACTGGAGCAAAACAGCCATAATCAACAGTAGTTCCTGCCCAGTCAAAAATAACTCCTTCAATCTTGTTTTCACACATAGTTTATTCCTCCATTCGGTTACATTAAAAAGGTTTGTTTTCAAGTTGGATTCACCTTAACATGGTACCAAGTTGGTGTCAACAAAGGATTTTGAATTTAGCATGAATAGACTTAAGAAAGACTAGTGAGATACGATACCAGAACAATCCCCGCAAAGATAATTATGGAACCGATGATTTTTGGCTGCCAGTTGGGATTTTTGGAGCGCAGGGAGGTGTACAGGGCAACGAACACTACTGATACTTCACGGATGGAGGAAATGTAGCTGGCGTTACAGTTGGTCATGGCAAGTAGTACCAGACAGTAGGCGGCCACCATGAAGACGGAGATTCCAACAATACGGAATTTACCTTTTCCTTTCAGTTCAGATTTTATTTTATCCTTTTTGCAGAGGATAGGTGCCAGTAAAATAGTGGGAATTAAAGTGATTATGGCGTACACAATAAAGGGAGAGGTGTAGCGCACATTTACTTTATCCGACAAAGTGTATAAGGCGATAACTACACCTACCAGCATGGAAAGTCTGGTAGAAGAATCTTCAATTAAAGTTTTAAAAGGTGCTATCAGACTTTTTAGATTAAAAGCGGGCATATTAACTATATAGATACCAAATACAATTAATAGAAGGGAGAGAAATACAGGAAAGGTCAGGGTTTCCAGACCAAGGACTACAGAAAAAATACAGACAAACACAGGGGCTGAACCTCTGGTTAATGGGTATACGATGGAAAGATTACCGGACTGGTAACATTTTCCCAGCAATACATAATAAGCTGCCTGCATAACTCCGGAGAAAATCAAAGTTGGAAGTGCTTCTTTTGGCGGAAGTCCAAAACAGATCAAACTAAATGGCACCAGATAAATTACAGTAACAAGCATCTGCAGCCATAGTGCCGTAAGGTTATCTTTGGCATCTTTTAGAATAATGTTCCATATGGCATGCAGTAAGGCAGCAATAAAAATAAGTGTAAGAGTTTGTGAGTTCATAAAAATCATCCTTTCTGTGTTTACTTTGGTAGTATCAAAATTTGATGGCTTCGATTCTACGCTTTTACGAAAAAAAAAGCAAGCAAAAAAAATCAAAAAATAAATTTGACACAAACTTGGTACCATGTTAGGGTGAGTACAAGTTAAACATCGCAAAGGCGTGATGCAAAATTTAACACAACCTACAGCAAACGAAAGAATTGGAGGAATATATTATGGAAAAAATCAAACGCAACATTTTATTAAACCCAGGTCCAGCTACCACAACCGATACAGTGAAATACGCACAGGTAGTTCCTGATATCTGTCCAAGAGAAAAAGAATTTGGAGATATTATGAGAGATATTAGAAAAGAACTGGTAAAAATTGTTCACGGTGATCCGGAAAAATACACATCAGTACTGTTTTGCGGTTCTGGTACCATCAATATTGATGTTTTAATGAATTCCTTAGTACCAGAAAATAAAAAAGCACTTGTAATCAATAATGGTGCATACAGCTCAAGAGCAGTGGAAGTGTTGCAGTATTATCACATTCCGTATTTGGAATTGAAATTCCCGTATGACGAACTTCCGGATTTAGAGCTGGTAAAGAAAACGCTGAAAGAAAATCCAGACATTGCATTGGTACATACCACGCATAATGAAACAGGAACAGGTATTTTAAACCCAATCCGTGAAATTGGTGCTATTGTTCATGAAGCAGGTGCTGTATTTACTGTAGATACCACATCTACTTACGCAATGCTTCCGATTGATATGGAAAAAGATAATTTGGATTTTGTTATGGCATCTTCCCAGAAGGGACTTATGGCAATGACCGGACTTTCCTTTGTGGTAGGTAAAACAGAGATTATTGAAAAGTCTAAGGATTATCCTACTCGTTCTTATTACTGTAACTTGTATATGCAGTACTCTTTCTTTGAAAAGACTGGGGAAATGCATTTTACACCGCCGGTACAGACTGTATACTCTGTAAAACAGGCAATCAAGGAGTACTGGGAAGAAGGAGAAATGGGAAAATATGAACGTCATATGAGAGTATGGAAAGCTATTCATAAAGGAAAAGACGAATTGGGATTAAAAGATATTATCAAAAAAGAATGGCAGTCCGGAATGGTTGTTTCTATTAAATATCCAAACGACGAAAATTGGGATTTTGAAAAGATTCATGATTATTGTTATGAAAGAGGATTTACTATTTATCCTGGAAAAATCTCAACCACCGATACCTTCCGTCTTTGTTCTCTTGGCGCAATTGATGTGGAAGATATCGAAGCATTCTTTAAGGTGCTGAGAGAGGCAATGGAATATTACAATGTTTCTATCCCGGCAAAATATTAGAAAATAATAAACATTTGACAGATGGGAAAAGTTGTATTACAATACCTCACATTACAAGAAAAGTAAATATACAGGAAAGATAAACAAAGGCGTTTACATCAAAAGAAGGTGTAGGTGCTTTTTGTTTTATAAAAAAGAAGCAGAGAGTCTGTAAAGAAGTGCAGATATATTTAGAAAAGAGGCGAAGAAGATGGCAGAGGAATTTTTAAAAATAGATGGAATTTGTAAAAAATATGGTTCGTTTACAGCGTTAGAAAACATTAATTTATCAATTAATAAAGGAGAATTTGTCTGCTTGTTAGGACCTTCCGGTTGTGGTAAGACTACGTTGTTACGGATTATTGCCGGATTGGAGAAACCAACCAAAGGAAAAATCTTTTTAAATGGAGTGGATGCAACAAATTTCCACCCTAGCAAGCGTAATTTCGGCATTGTGTTTCAGTCTTATGCATTGTTTCCGAATATGACGGTAAAAAATAATATAGCTTTTGGCTTAAAGAATAAGAAGATGAAAAAGCAGGAAATCGAAGAAAAGGTAAGACATTCTTTGGAGCAGGTAAATCTGGTGGAGCATATGAATAAATATCCTTCCCAGTTATCCGGTGGACAGCAGCAGCGAATTGCTTTGGCAAGAGCCATTGTACTTTCTCCAGATTTTCTCTTGTTAGATGAGCCATTGTCGGCATTAGATGCCAAGGTAAGGCAGAAAGTGAGAAAAGAAATAAGGAAGCTGCAGCAGAATCTTGGCATTACGACGATTATGGTAACCCATGATCAGGAAGAAGCCCTTACCATGGCAGATAAAATTATTGTTATGAATAATGCCTGCGTACGTCAGGAGGGAACTCCGTTAGAAATTTATGAAAATCCTAACTCTCCTTTTGTGGCAGATTTTATTGGTTCCATCAACTTTTTCCAGGCGGATGTAAGAAAAAATGCAGAAGAAATGACAGAAGATAAGGAATTGCTTATTAGTGATTTAGAAAAAAACCGCTATAAAATTAAGGCGTGCCGACCGGAAAATATTGAGATTGTAGAGTATAAATCTTTAAATTCCTTCCTTGTGAAGGTAAAGGAAATTGAATTTCATGGTTTCTGCTATAGAATTACCATGTCATTAAGAGATGATAGCGAAAGCACATTTAATCATGAATATATTTCCTGTGATATGACAACGGAAGAATTCAATCGGATGCAGATTAAGGTTGGAGATAAGATTTCCATTCGTTTTAAAGACGGAAAACTTCATTATTATAATCTGAATGCAGAAAAAGCAAAAGAATAACTTGGGGCAGGAGGTAGATTGTATGAAAAAATCCAGTAAATTTAACAATTTTAACCCCAGCGATTTTGTCCAAAGAGTTTTAATTATTATAATGCTTGCCTGGTTCACTATTTTCCTGATTGTACCAATTTTTACTATATTTAGTCAGGTGTTTATGGACAATATGGGAAACTGGGTAGGAGTAAAAAATTTTAAAACTTATTTTGAAAGTAAGACACTGTCCATAGCCATTATTCATTCTATTTCCGTGTCTTTGATTACAGCTTTTGTCAGTACCATATTGGGACTTTTATTTGCCTATGGAATTACACGAACGAATATGAAACTGAAAGGCTTTTACCGTTATGTGGCAATGGTTCCTTTATTCCTTCCTACCATGGTTCATGGAATGGCATTGATTTACATTTTTGGTAAGATGGGATTTGTTACAAAGTATGGCATTGATATTGGCTTATACGGAAAAACAGGTATTATTCTGGCAGAGGTATTTTATACCTTTCCACAGGCATTTTTGGTGTTAATCGTGGCACTGCAAAGTGCGGATAATCGTCTGTATGAAGCGGCTTCTGTACTGGGGTCTAATCCGGTGAAGACATTTTTTAAGATTACACTGCCCAATATTAAGTATGGTTTGGTAAATGCTTTTATTGTGTGCTTTACTTTAAGTTTTACAGATTTTGGTGCACCCCAGGTAGTTGGAGGCAGTTACAATGTGCTGGCTACGGATATTTATAAGCAGGTGGTAGGACAGCAGAATATGTCCATGGGAGCAGTGGTAGGTGTCATTCTTACTATTCCGGCATTTGTAGCTTTTATCATTGATTTTGTTATGAGAAAGAAAAGTGCATCGGATGAATTGTCTTCTAAGGCAGTTGCATTTGTACCGGAAGAATCCAAAGCAAGGGATATCATATATCAGATTTATTGTACTGTGATTGTATTGATTAATGTTGTATTGGTTGCTTCTATATTAATGTCAGCCATTGTAAACCGGTGGCCAAATGATATGACGCTAACTTTAAAGCACTTTGATTTTGGTTCTAAACTGGTAGGCAGCGGTACCGTTTCCTTTGTAAACAGCTTTAAACTTTCTGTAGGAGCTGCTGTCGTAGGTACTATTATTGTATTTAGCACAGCATATTTAATTGAACGAGCAAAGCCGATGGCAAAAGTAAGAAGCTTTTGCAGATTTTTGTCCATGATGCCTATGGCACTTCCGGGTTTGGTACTTGGTCTTTCCTATATTATGTTTTTTAATAAACAGTGGATTGATATACCGTTTATTGGTATCTCGGTATCCAATCCTTTCAACAGCTTATATGGTACAATGGCAATTATGATACTTTGCAACGTAATACATATGTATTCTGTTACCTTTGTAACAGCTACAACAGCGGTAAAGACGTTGGACAGAGAATATGAAAATATGGCAGATTCTATGTCGGTGCCGTTCTGGGTAGTGTTCTTTAAGGTTTCAATTCCAATGTCTATGGCCGCAGTACTTGAAATTTTTATGTATTATTTTGTAAACTCCATGGTAACAGTATCTGCTATTGTATTTCTATATAATACAACAAATAAGCCAGCAGCCATAGCTATTTTAAATATGGATGACAATGGTGATTATGCGGCAGCCGCAGCCATGTCTGTTTTAATTCTTTTGATTAATATTATTGTGCGGCTTATTTATGAACTGGTAAATATCAAACTTACAAAGAAGGTTGAACGTTGGAAGAAAGGAGATGTAAAACTCAATCCTACAACACAAAATCTCTCAGTAGACCAGATTGAACTGGACTTGATTGAGCAGATGAAGCAGGCAAACAACTAGGTAGAATAGAAAGGACGAGTGAAGTATTATGAAAAAATTAATCTCAATGTTATTAGCCATGACACTTATGGTATGTTGCCTTACAGGCTGTGAAGTGAAGAAAACGGATTCCGATGAAAGTGCGGAGAGCACAGAAAGTACAGAAGCAGCAGCTTCTGAAAGTGGAAGTGCAGAGTCAGGAACGCTGACCATTTATACAGCATTGGAAGATGATATTATTGAAGAATATCTGGCTCCTTTTAAAGAACAGTACCCTGACATTGAAGTAAATGTTATCAGAGATTCCACAGGTACCATTATTGCAAAGATAATTGCCGAAAAAGACAATCCTGTTGCAGATGTGGTATGGGGAACTTCTGCCAGTGTATTACTGCAGTTAGAAAAATATGATTTAATCAAAGGTTACGCACCAGAAGGAGCAGACCGTATTCTGGACCAGTTCAAAGATTCCTCAGACCCTATGCTCTGGACAGGAATTGAAGCATATGAAACAGCATTTCTTGTAAATACAGATGAATGTGAAAGACTTGGTATTCCGGTGCCAACTTCTATGGAAGATTTGCTGGATCCATGCTATAAAGGACTCATTGTAATGCCGGATCCAACTTCCTCTGGTACTGGACTGTTAACAGTGAACGGTGTTTTACAGATGATGGGAGAAGAGGAAGGATGGGATTATTTAGAAAAATTAAATGAAAATATTTTATCTTATACAACTTCCGGTTCTAAACCTGCGAAAATGGCAGCTTCCGGTGAATGCGTGATAGGTATTTCCATGGGTTACAGATGTGCACAGCTGTATCAGGAAGGAAATCCTGTACAGGTAGTATTTCCAAATGAAGGAACCGGTGCTTCTGGTTGGGATATTGAGGCAAACTGTCTTATTAATAAGGAAGAAATTAATCCATGTGCTTACACATTCTTAGACTGGGCGATTTCAGACTCTGCTATGGAAAAATATTCAGCAGAATATCCAATCACAGGTGTAGGGGTTATAGGCGAGATACCGGAAGGATATAGTCAGACACCGCTTGAAAATTTATGTGACCTTGATTTAGCAAAGGCCGCAGAAGATAGAGATGCAAATTTGGCAAAATTTGAAGAATTTTTAGCTGGAAAAACAGAGTAACAAATATTACCAGAATAGAAAAGCAATCTCCGCAAATACTATTTACAAGATAAGCAGCGGAACATCTTACCTGTAAAAAACAGATAAGGTGCCTCCAAACCTTATCTGCGAACACTATAAATATAGAAGAAAAATGTATTACGGAGGTAAACGAAATGAGCAGCAGCAATAACAGTGGTTCAAACAGAATGGAAGTACCGGAAGCAAAGGCAGCAATGGACAGATTCAAAACAGAAGTAGCTTCTGAACTTGGAGTACCTTTAAAAGAAGGTTACAATGGTGACTTAACATCAGCTCAGGCAGGTTCTATCGGTGGCGAAATGGTCAAGAAAATGATCAGAGCCCAGGAAGAACAGATGATGGGTAAATAATAGGCAGGTAAGCATTGCTTTGAGGGGATAATCCGGTGTGGGTTATCCCCTTATTACATTTGATAGTGCAATCGGTTGGAAGGACGCTCATAAGCAGCATCAATCCTTTCTTGGAAGGCAGAGGCAACGCGAATGTGAACTAACTGTCAAGGGCGGCTAAGACGTTCCAGAAGGCTGTCACGCCTAATCCACTGTTTACGGAGAATTAGGCGCGACGGTGTTCCGGAGCGTCTTAGTCGCGGTTAACAGTTAGTTTTCAGCAGTGTTGCCTCTGCCTTTCTAAGAGGAATTGGTATCAGCTATGAGCGTTCGTGAAGAAAACTTGACAAAAACCCAACCTCATGATAAAACAGTTTAAAAGTAAACATAAAGCAGGAGAAAAAACGTGGAAGAAAGAATTGAAGGTTTGCTGAGAGGCAGTGAATTTAAAAAGTTATGGGAATGTAAATTATCAGAAATCCGAAAGAAATATAATTTAAAGAGAATTGAAATTGAAATACTGTATTTTTTATCAAAGTCAGGCAGTAACGATACATCAGCGGATATTTGTAAGTACTTAAAGGCAAACAAAGGTCATATTTCACAGGCAGTAGACAATCTTAGTAAACAAAATTATTTAGTTGCCATACCAGATACCAACGACCGGAGATATGTACATTACCAGGTTTCGGAAGAAGCGAAAGAAATTGTTGAAATTATCGCAAAAAAATGGAGTGAATTAAATAAGGAATTGTTTGCTGGGATTACCCCTGAAGAAATGGAAGAATTAAAAAGAATTGCCGGAAAAATAGGGAAGAACATGGAACGTATTATAAAATAAATGAATTATTATACGAGATAAATCCGGTAGAGCTAGTTTCAGGAGATTATCAGGAAGAATATTGCCATGAAGCATGGTTGAACCGGCTTTGAAAAATAAGCTGTCAGATGTAAGGGAATTTTCAAAAAAATTGTAATTTCGCGGGA
This sequence comes from Lachnospiraceae bacterium, assembly GCA_045126515.1. Taxonomy (GTDB): domain Bacteria; phylum Bacillota; class Clostridia; order Lachnospirales; family Lachnospiraceae; genus RUG11237. The sequence goes on along the minus strand of JBGVOM010000069.1, from coordinate 5,747 downwards.
AATCCGTTATACTAATAAAAGTCATTAGTATAACGGATTTTTTATGGGAAAAATGCTGATTGGACAGCTTTAAAATATTCCACCAATTTCAAAAAAATATCATAAAAATTATGCTGGAGGTAAGAAACATGGCGGATTCCACGATAACAAAGCAGGCACTTGCCCTTGCTTTAAAAGAGCGAATGGAAGAAAAAGCATTTGAAAAAATAAGTGTCAGTGATATTTGTGAAAGCTGCAATATGAACCGCAAGAGCTTTTACTATCATTTTAAAGATAAATACGATTTGGTAAACTGGATTTTTGATACAGAATTTGCAGATGCCAGTAGAAAAATTTACCCGGACTTTTGGAAACTTATGGGCAATCTGTGCGATTATTTCTGTGCGAACAAAGAATTTTATTTCAAGGCAATGCAGATTCAAGGTCAGAACTCTTTTTCTGAACATTTTAAAGAATATTTGTGCACTTCTATTTCTGGATATATGGAATCATCTTTGGAAGATGAGGAAAGAAGAAGGTTTTATGTACTCTTTCTGACGGATGCCTGCGTTGCATCTATGGAAAGATGGATTTTGCCTCAGGATGGAATTGCCCCAAGAAAATTTTTAGAGTTTATGCAGTCGTGTATTATGGATATGGCGCAAACGGTATCCTGGAATATTTAAAAAGAGGACAAAAGCAGTCTTTTGTCCTAAAAGGTAACAAATTCCTAAAAGTGTCCCACTTTGGGATAGGGCAAATTTTATGTCCGGTGCATTAAAGAAATAATTTTATTATAATCATTGCATAAAAGAAATTTTCTACATACATATTAAGAGAAAAGCATTAAAGGAGAGGAAGAAAATGAGTAAAAAGTTTAGTGGCTTGACCGATAAAGAGGTCGAAGAAAGCCGGAAAAAGCATGGTTCCAATCAGATCAAAGAAGCAGAACCGGAAACTTTCTGGCAGCAGTTTTTGGAAGGGTTTGAAGATCCGATGATTCGTATTCTGTGTATTATCGCAGTGATTATGCTTGTGATGTTCTTTTTGGGACAGAGCGAATGGTACGAACCGGTGGGAACCTTAATTGCAGTTTTATTAGTTAACTTTGTTTCTGCAAAAACAGGTGTTGCTAATGACAATGCTTACAAGAAATTGAAAGAATCCCAGAAAAAAGATACTGCTAAAGTCATTCGAAATGGCGTGGTAACGGTTATTGAAGTAGATGATTTGGTAGTAGGAGATATTGTGGTAGTTCAGTCGGGAGATAAGATTTTAGCAGACGGTGTGCTGTTAGATGGAAAGATTTCCGTAGACAACAGTGCATTGAATGGAGAAGCAGAAGAATGTAAGAAGATTCCGGCAGATGAAAGTTTTACCATACCGGATGAAATTACAGGTGACACTTTCGTAGATGATCACAGCCTATTTAGAGGTGCTACCGTGTTAGACGGTGAAGGATACATGGTAATCCGCAAAGTCGGAGAAGCTACCATGATGGGTAAGATGGCAAAAGATATGGAAGATAAAGAGCCGGATTCCCCATTGAAAGTAAAATTAAACAAACTGGCAAACCAGATTTCCGTATTTGGTTATATCGGAGCTATTGTAATCGCAGTTGCATATTTTATTCATTATGTATTGCAGGCAGGTTCCTTTGCAGCCTATTTTTCACTGGGCTGGATTGAAGTGTTAAAAGGCATTATGAACGCAGTGGCAGTGGCAATTACTATTATCGTTTGTGCCGTTCCGGAAGGACTTCCACTGGTTATCGCACTGGTACTGATGCAGAATACCGGAAAGCTTTATAAAGTAAACGTATTAGTAAGAAAATCCATTGGTATTGAAACAGCAGGTTCTTTAAATATTTTATTCAGTGATAAAACAGGTACTATCACAAAAGGACAGTTAGAAGTAGTGGAATTCTTTGATGGAGCAGGAAAGACCATTGACATTAAGGAAACTTCAAAGTCCAGTGCTATCAAAGGAAACCTTGATTTGTGTATTGGTAAAAATACCGGTGCTATGTTTGACAACAAACATAATGTAATCGGCGGTAACATGACCGATCAGGCACTTTTAAAATTCTTAGGAGAAGACACTTATAAAGCTCTGGCATCCAATGAAGAATGTTCTGTGACGGAATTGCAGGAATTTAATAGTGCAAACAAATTTAGCCAGGCATATATCGAATCCATGGGCAGAACCTTCTACAAAGGTGCTCCGGAACGAATTGTAACAAAGGCAAAGAAATATTTAGATGAAAACGGAAATGAAGTACCGTTAGATGAAGCCATTTTAAATAAGAAAATTGATGAACTGGCAAACAGAGCTATGCGAGTGCTTGCCTTTGGATATAGTAACAGTAAGCTTGTAAAAGATGAAATTAACGATGATGTAGTATTAGTAGGTTTAGTAGGCATCCGTGATGATGTAAGACCGGAAGCAAGAGAGGCTATTTTGGAAGTTCAGAAAGCAGGAATTCAAGTAGTCATGATTACAGGTGACAGAAAAGAAACTGCGGTAGCCATTGCAAAAGAAGCCGGATTATTTGGAGGACCAGATGATATTGCCATTACATCCGCTGAATTAAATGCCATGAGTGATGATGAAGTGAAGGCAATCATTAAAAATATCCGCGTAATTTCCAGAGCACTTCCGACGGATAAGAGCCGTATGGTTAAATTGTGTCAGGAACTGAATTTAGTAGTTGGTATGACCGGTGACGGTGTAAACGACAGCCCTGCCTTAAAGAGAGCAGATGTTGGTTTTGCCATGGGTAGTGGTACAGATGTGGCAAAAGAAGCAGGAAAACTTGTTATTTTAGATGACAACTTTAATTCCATTAAAAATGCTATCTGGTATGGAAGAACGTTGTATACTAACATTTTAAAATTCTGTAAGATGCAGCTTGTGATTAATGTTGCAGCAGTAATTGTATCAGCAATTTGTCCGTTTATCGGTATTGAAGCACCACTTAAGGTAACACATTTGTTATGGATTAACCTTTGTATGGATAGTCTTGCATCCATTATGTTTGCAGGTGAACCGGCACTGGAAAAATACATGCGCCAGAAACCGAGAAGACGTGATGAAAGTATTATCAGTAAGCCTATGGCAATCCAGATTGGAGTTATGGGTGGCTGGTTAACTGCCATGAGTATTATGTGGTTTAAACTTCCAATCTTTAGAACATTCTTTGAAACAGATGCACAGTTCTATACTGGTTACTTCTGTATGTTCGTATTTGCTTTCATGGTAAATGCATTCAACGTAAGAAGCGACAGCATCAACGTGTTTGACCATATCAAAGAAAACCCGACTTTTATCAAAGTATGGGCATTGATTATGGCAGTACAGGTAGCATTAGTTTCCATCGGTGGAATTGTTGGAGAAATCTTCAGCTGTGAAAGATTTGGCTTAAAAGGATGGGGAATTGTTATTTTAATGGCACTTTCCATGTATCCGATTGATGTAATTAGAAAATTGATTGTAAAAGCAACTGCAAAAAAATAAAGATTAGTAGCAGTTCACATTTTGTGGTTACCCGGGACGCTCATAGGCGGGACAGCTTTTTTCTTGGAAGGCAGAGGCAACGCGAATGTGAACTAACTGTCAAGGGGGAGTAAGACGCTCTAGAAAGCCATCGCGCCTAACTCCCCCTAGACAGTGGATTTCACATTGGCTAAGGACGCCTCTTGGATTGCCTTCCAAGAAAGAAGCTGTCCCACCTACGAGCTGTGCCTGGCAGACGATAGATATGAAATTGCTATAAGATGATTTCGAAAGTCGAAGTTTGAAAATTCAATTTTTTGAATTTTTATATAATTATAATTCAAACAATATTTTGAATAATATCATTTGAAATTTACCGTTTTACGAAGAACAGCTCATAGCCCATGCCGATGCTTCCCGGAAAGGCAATTCAAGAGGCGCTCTTAACGGATGAAAAATCCACTGTTTACGAAGACTTAGACGCGACGGCGCTCCGGAGCGGCTTAGTCGCAGTTAACAGTTAGTTTTCAGTAGTGTTGCCTCTGACTTTCCGGGAAGCATTGGCATGGGCTATGAGCGTCCCTCAAACCAATAAATATGAATCATTGCAAGAAAAATAGAATTTATGTGAAAAAACACTGGAATTTTCAACCCCTCTATGCTATACTAATGAAATGACTGTAAAAGTGGGTTAAAATATAGTAACATATATAGCTATAGATTTAAGGAGGAAATTAAAAAAATGAGTTTACAGGTAGAAAAGCTTGAAAAGAACATGGCAAAATTAACAATCGAAGTTTCCGCAGATGAGCTGGAAAAAGCAATTGAAAGTGCTTATCAGAAGAATAAAAACAAGTTAAGCGTACCAGGTTTCCGTAAAGGAAAAGTACCTCGTAAGATGGTTGAAAAAATGTATGGTGCAAGTATTTTCTATGAAGATGCTGCAAATGAATTAATTCCAACAGCTTATGAAAATGCTTTAAAAGAATGCGAAGATTTAGATATTGTTTCCCAGCCAACAATCGATGTAACACAGATTGAAGCAGGAAAGCCATTTATTTTCACAGCTGAAGTTGCTTTGAAGCCGGAAGTTACTTTGGGTGACTATAAGGGAATTGAAGTAGAAAAGAGCGAAGCAACAGTATCTGATGAAGAAGTAGAAGCAGAAATTAACAGAGAAAGAGAAAACAATGCAAGAACAATCACAGTAGAAGACAGAGCAGTTGCTGATGGTGATATTGTTAACATTGATTTTGAAGGATTTACAGACGGAGAAGCTTTCGAAGGCGGAAAAGGAGAAGGATACGATTTAACAATTGGTTCCCATTCCTTTATTGATACATTTGAAGAACAGTTAATTGGAAAGAACATCGGAGACGACGTAGATGTAAATGTTACTTTCCCAGAAGAATACCATGCACCGGATTTGGCTGGAAAACCTGCTTTATTCAAAGTTAAGATTAACGGAATTCAGACAAAGGAATTACCGGAATGAGATGATGATTTTGCACAGGATGTATCTGAATTTGATACAATGGATGAATACAAAGCAGATGTTAAGACAAAATTAGAAGAAAAGAAAAAAGCAGAAGCTGATAATGCAAAAGAAGATGCTGTTATTGCAAAAATCGTTGAAAATGCAACTATGGAAATTCCAGATGCAATGATCGATACACAGGTTAGACATATGGTAAATGATTTTGCACAGAGATTACAGATGCAGGGATTATCTTTTGAACAGTACATGCAGTTCACAGGTGCAACACCAGAACAGTTATTAGAACAGATGCGCCCACAGGCTCAGGAAAGAATTGAAAGCCGTCTTGTATTAGAGGCAGTTGTAGCAGCAGAAAAGATTGAAGCTACAGAAGAAGAATATAAAGAAGAAATCGAAAAGATGGCTTCTATGTATCAGATGGAAGCTGATAAATTAGGCGAATCTATCGGCGAAGAAGAAAAGAAGAGCATCATGCTGGATATCGCGGTTAAAAAAGCAGTGAAATTCGTAGTTGATGCAGCAGTTGAAAAATAATTTTCAACAAAAAATAAAAAGGCAGGAGGAATTGTAAATGAGTTTAGTACCTTATGTCATTGAACAAACAAGCAGGGGAGAACGTTCCTACGATATTTATTCCAGATTATTAAAGGATAGAATTATCTTTTTAGGGGAAGAAGTAAATGAGGTTACTGCAAATCTTGTAGTAGCACAGTTGTTATTTTTAGAGTCAGAGGATCCGGGTAAAGACATTAATTTATACATTAACAGTCCGGGT
>JBGVOM010000068.1:0-2282 GCA_045126515.1 Lachnospiraceae bacterium | reverse complement strand
ACTAAAGGAAGATTCTGATGGATTCTTTTATGAAGATGAGGGTGAGAGAGTATCGGTAACTATGGGGGGACCAATCAAAAAAACAGCAGAAGAGGCTATAAAGATACGTTTTTCTTCACATGAAGGAAAGTATCGTAATTTTTCCAGTTATCTTCAAAATGAAGAGGCCTATAAGTGCGGATTTATAGAAAATGTATTCAACAAAGGCTGCGAAGCAAAAAACCAGTTACTATTTGCGATGCAGCCTGATGATGATTATGAAACATTTTGGATTATCGAAGGAGAAAAGAAAGCCATCTTTTCTAATCATATCCTAAAACAACCGTTTATAGGTTTATCCGGCGTCAATGACTTTGGAAGACTTCAAAAGAACAGAAATTGTAAAACAGCTCTGGAAATCATGAAAAATAAAGGTGCCAGACGTTGTATCATTGCATATGATGCAGATCGTTATCATAATGCTGCAGTTATGATGTTTATGAATAATCTGGCTGATATGCTTACTTCTGAAGAATTAGAGGTATATATTGCGGATTGGAATGAAAAAAACGGAAAAGGACTAGATGACCTTTTATCTTCAGGACATTTGCCCTTTATATATAACTATAAAACTTCTGGTACAAAGACTAAATAATTATCTGAGACTGTACAAAAACACACATTTATAACTTAACGGTTTTAAGTGTGTGTTTTTTAATTGGGAATTTTTAATCGTCAGTATGTATGTTTTTGGTGCTAGAATACAAATAGTACAAGTCAAAATGAGAATTCCTTATTACAAATTTTATGGTACTATGTAGGTACCGCACTGAAGGAGGATCTCATTATGGCAAAGCACTATGACAAACAATTCAAACTGGATGCAGTCCAGTATTATCATGATCACAGAGAATTAGGACTGCAGGGTTGTGCTTCAAACTTAGGAATCAGTCAGCAGACATTATCACGCTGGCAGAAAGAACTGCGTGATACAGGTGATATTGAAAGCCGCGGTTCCGGCAACTACTCTTCTGATGAAGCAAAAGAAATCGCACGTTTAAAGCGTGAGTTACGTGATGCGCAGGATGCGCTTGATGTACTAAAAAAAGCCATCAACATTCTGGGAAAATGACGGAAGCCATTTATCTCGAAGTTACTGAGAAGGCAGAAGCAGCCCGTAAGGTCAAACGCCGTGTTTCTGTCTCCGGAATGTTGAAAATACTTGGCGTTTCCCGTTCTGGTTATAATGCATGGCTGAAACATGTTCCTTCAAATGCTGAAAAGCGTCGTGAAACAGTAAAAGCCAAAATCAAGGATATTTACGATGAATCTAAGCAGAATTATGGTGCCCCAAAGATAACACAGGTATTGCGTAAATCAGGGGAAATCATTTCTGAGCGTACCGTTGGTCAATATATGAAACAAATGGGCATCAAAGCTCAATGGGTAAAACCATGGACGATCACCACAAAAGATTCCGACTTCAGCAGCGAACTTCAAAATATCCTTGATGAACAGTTTAATCCGGAACGACCAAATGCCGTTTGGTGTTCTGACATCACATATATCTGGACGATAGACGGATTCGTCTATCTGACCAGCATTATGGACTTATATTCCAGAAAAATCATTGCCTGGACACTTTCAAACACACTGGAGGTATCCTGCGTGATTGAAACAATAAATAAAGCTAAAGCAAGACGAAAAATCGAAGATCCATTGATCCTGCATTCGGATCGTGGCAGCCAGTACGTATCCAATGAATACAAACGTGTTACTGCAAATATGCAGTGCAGTTATTCTAAAAAAGCTTATCCTTGGGATAATGCCTGCATCGAATCGTTCCATTCATTAATCAAACGAGAATGGCTGAACCGTTTTAAAATCCGTGATTTTGCTCATGCGTATCGACTGGTATTCGAATATCTGGAAGCTTTCTATAATACAAAACGCATTCACAGTCACTGTGATTACATGTCACCAAATGACTACGAAGAACTGTATCGTAGAGTGCAACAGGGCGAATTGCTGATGGCAAGTTAAGATGAGGAAAACCTCATTTTAACTTGTACTAAATCTTGACATAGGACCAATTGGTTCATAGAGACTATAGTATTCATACAGAAGGAATGCCGATCCAAATTATTATGTTTGAAGATAGAATGGAGATTCGCAATCCAGGAGGACTTTATGGTCGAATTCGAGTAGACCAGCTTGGAAAAGTACAACCGGATACAAGAAATTTTGTTGTCAAATTCTATAAAGAAGTGGTTATGAAAACAGATGCTTCTTTGACTCTGAAG
>JBGVOM010000067.1:0-9124 GCA_045126515.1 Lachnospiraceae bacterium | reverse complement strand
CTGCTGTAGGTGAATCACCGACGGGCGAAGAACTCAAGAACAGTTAAAAATTCTTCCGTCGAATACAGCAGTGTAGCAGTTCTTTTGCGTGCCATCAAGGGCATAGCCGAAAGCAGGGCTTTCGGTGGCTGGGTTTATTGCCTCGGGCTTGGAATCTAAGAACAGTTGGAGCCTTCGGCTTGCAGATTAAGAATTGTCTGCTGACCGAGAAAGATAAGTAACTGCCATTTGCCGGGCATATTGTCAGCACCACTTAGCATATCGACTTTGTTTAGAACCTGATATTTATTGTGCTTGTGCGGGCGGAGAAAGTTATAATAGGCCACCCATAAGGCTAAATCATAGTTGGCACCATCGTAGTTATCAAAGCCGTTTGTGGGACGATAAGAAGCTTTGTAGGTACGGTTGAGGCGTTCAATCATTTGTTTGTATGGACGGAATTCCTTGGATACTTCGTCATCATTGGTGAGACCGATTACCTGTGTAATGCTGAATTTAAAATTATCTTTAAACTTTTTGGCAAACTCCATTGCAGCCAACGGGTAGGCACTATAGCCGTCAGCAATGAATTTGAAGTTTTTTGGCAGTTCGGACAGATGCCGGAAAGCCATACGCATGGCAAGAATACACGGACCGACACTGCGGTTGTCAGATACCTGATAGCCAATGATGGAACGGCTGGCAGCATCCATGATAAACCAGATATAAGCTTTGATACCACGGACTTTGATATAAGTTTCATCAGCAGTAAAAACACTGCCGGCTTTGTAGTCATAATTATCAACAAAAGGTTTGATACAGACAGCGGCAGTTTTACAGTAGTTGGCTATCTGCTGGTGGGAAATACTGATGTTATAAAGGTCTTTCAGAGCCTGTGATGTTTTTCTTAAGGATAATCCGAGATTGATGTGGAGAGTCAGGCACAGGGACATGACATGTGCATTGTGTTTGGAGAATTTCAGGGAAGAAGCGTTTTTGGGAAGGGAGTTTAAGTCCATGGCAAAGAAATCCACAGTGAATTCACGGTAGATGTAATGCAGCTTATATTTGTTTTTGCCATAGTCCTCTTTCAAGTCTTTTGTATCCACTTTGGAAAGGTTGTGGAGATAGTAAGGACACTTTGGGTTTACACATTTATGTATGCGAAAAAATTTCCGGTCTTTCTTGGCAACAAGAGTATTTCCACAGTGAGGACAGATAAGCCGAAATGGTGTTGTAACGAGTTCGCCGGAGCAGAACGTCTGGCCACAGACCTTGCACTGATATTGCCCATTGCCACCATTGTTGTCGTAGATGAAATGGTGAGGAGCACCGCATAATGGACAGATGGTATCTTCGGGAATGGTTTTGCCATTGCGACGCTGAACAGGTTTGAGCGGCTTACCATACTTCCACTGATAGTATTCGAGAAGAAACTGCCAGTCCTGTTTGATAAAGGTTTTGATGACAGGAAGTTTATCCACTTTAAATTTTTGGTACTTTGGAGAATGGGAATCATCGAAAGCCCACTGTTTGAGAGGAATGTATCTGCAAATAAAATTTAAAAGCCAGCAGATTTGTTTATGTTGGTCTTGAATTAACTGAAGTAAATAAAGTATAATGTCCATGAGCATTGTCTCCTTTTGATTTTTGGAAGTTTGGTCACGGACATTATATCAAAAATGGGAGGTCAATGCTCTTTTTATTTGAAACTCCCGAAAAATAAAGGTTTAGAAACAAAAATAGGGTAGTAAACTTGACACTACCGATTTAAAGATAGGGGAAATTATATGAAATTAAAATTAGTAAAAAGAACTATTGTGGCGTTATTGACTACAACGCTGATTAGTACACAAGTTTTATCCGTAGGTATTACCTCAAATGCACAGGAAAATACAAATGAAAAGCAGATTAAAAATATTATTTATATGATACCCGATGGTGGAGGATTTCCGGCTTATGAGATTTCAAAAGCAGTAAAGGAAGCCGGAGGTATGACCTTTGCGTATAATGATTCTAACTTTAATGGAACCAGAGTTACAGAAGAAAATAAGAAAATGTATCTGGCAGATTATCTGGCAGGTTCTGTTACCACAAGGTCAAATAACAATGAAACCACAGATTCAGCTGCTGCAGGAACGGCACTTTCTACAGGAACTAAGACAAATAATAGTTATATGGGTGTGAATCCAAATTATAAACCAGTGGCAAATATTTTGGAACTGGCACAGCTGGAAGGAAAAAGTACAGGTGTGATTGCTACTTCCTATGAATATGATGCAACTCCGGCTGCATTTGTTTCTCATACAGACAATAGAGCAAATTACAATGAAATCATAGAGCAGATGAAATATTCAGGAATAAATCTTGTATTGGGTGGCGGTATTAATTATAGTGGATATACCGGTGGCAATAAATCAGATGGAATAAAACAGGCAGGATATACACTGGTGGGAACAGAAACGGAATTAAAAAACGCTGCCAAAAATGCCAGAGAAGATGCAAAAGTGTGGGGAACCTTTCAAGCCTACAGCCATCATATGCCTTATGATTATAAATATGGCAGCAATTACGATGGAGTTGATGATTCTTCCAAAAACACACCGACGTTGGCAGAAATGACAGAGAGTGCCATTGAGATTTTAAGCAAAGACAAAGATGGATTCTTCTTGATGGTAGAAGGAAGCAAAGTTGACTATGGCTGCCATCATGGAAAGACGGTAGAGATTGCCAGTGAATATATTGCTTTTGATGAAGCTTTTAAAAGTGCTTTAGATTATGCTGAAGGTAGAACTGACACAATGATTGTAGTAGTGCCGGACCATAATACGGGACTTGATGGTGTACCAGAGGGAACTCAATTGGCAAGTGCAGTTTCTGCTACCCAGAATGGAAATGATTATGCAGATTTAAACTGGGCAAATGGAAGCGGTGAGCATCCTCATACAAGTGCAGATGTTGGAATCTTTATTTATCTTCCGGAAGGAGTAGAGAGAATCGATGGAATTTCAACAGAAAAAGTTTCTGTAAAAGATGCCGATAAATTTAAGATTGACAATGCGCAGATAGCACCTTATCTGGCTTCTTTAATCAGTGATACTACTTTGAAGGAAGCTACCAATAAATTGTATGTGGATGTTACAAACCTGGGAACTTACAGCAATGGAACTTTTACATTTCGTGAAAAAGACGCCTCAGTGAAAATTAATACAGATCAGGCAACCATAAATAAGGTTTCTGTGAATTTAAATGGAGAAATTTCTCTTTATGTAAAAGATAAAGTATATGTTCCAAAACAATTATTAGATAAACTGGATATGACTGTGATTATTGGGGATGATAAGGAAATTCAAGGAAGCGGAACCAAGGAAGATCCGTATATCATTGCCAATAAAGAAAACTTTTTAAAGTTTACCAACAATATGATTGCCGGAGAAACTTATGCAGGAAAGTATATAAAGCAGACTGTAAACATTGATATGTCTAATGTTGCGGGATATGTGGGAATTGGTTCTAATGGAACTTTTGCCGGTACTTATGATGGTCAGGGGCATACCATAACAGTAAATATTAATGCTTCATCGGAAAATGGTATTGCAGTATTTCCATATACAAGTGGAACTATTATGAATTTAGGAACAAAAGGTTCCATTACAAATACCTATCCTTCGGAAGGCGGTTGTGCAGGAATTGTCCGTTCTGTTAGAGAAGATGGAGTAATGGTAAACTGTTATTCCACAGTAGATTTATCTGCGGTGAAAGATGCCGGAGGAATTGCTTGGACTTTAAAAGAAAACGGAATTATTCAAAATTGTTATTATAAAGGAAAGATTCAGGCAAAGAATAATTATGGAATTGCTTGGAATGAAGCAGGAAAGGTAAATCATGCTTATTATCAGTTGACAGATGGAAGCACTTCCTTAGCATCTTCCAATACATCGGGAACAAAGACTACATCTTTTAAAGCAGATACTTTAAATAATTATTTAGGGGATGCTGTAAATAATGTAAGCACAATTACTTCTACACATCAGCTTTGTAAATTTGCAGATGTGGAAGGATATGATTTTGCCTTCGAAGGAAGTCTTGCAAAGCTTGTAAAATTCTCTTATACATACACGGGAACAGATGGAAAACCCATAACAAAGGATGTAGAAAATTTCAAACCGGATGTAACAGGATATAATATTTCCATTAATGGAAATATAGACAGCAGTAAACCGATTACATTGACAGGAACGGCATTAAATACCAACGGAAATGAAGTGGTAACAAATTATGAGGTACATGTAAATGAATATGGATTTGCCACCGGGGAAGTAAGAATTACAACAAAGGTAGCAAACGACTATTACACAACAGAAGAAACACTTTCCTATGGCATTAATATTACAGCACCGGTTAGTGTTGTAACGATAATACCAACACCTAGCATTACGGTAACACCAAGCGTAACAGTAACACCAAGTGTTACAGCGACACCAAGTGCTACAGTAACACCAAGCGTAACGGCAACACCAAGTGCTACAGCAACACCAAGCGTAACAGCAACACCAAGTGTTACAGCGACACCAAGCGTAACGGTAACACCAAGTGCTACAGCGACACCAAGTGCTACAGCAACACCAAGTGTAACGGTAAGTCCAAGCATTACAGTAACAGAAATTCCTGAGCCTACAATGGCTGACGTTACTCCGACAGTAACCGTGAAACCTACAGCATTACCAGAAGCGACAGTAACACCTGCTTTAGCACCAGTGTCCATTAAAAAAGTAAGCTGTTCAAAAGTAGGTAACAAATCATATACAGGAAAGAAGATAACACCTGCTGTTAAATTGAAATATCAAGGAACTGTATTAAAAGCGGGAAAGGATTACAAGTTAACTTACAAGAATAATAAGAAGATAGGAAAAGCCACTATAGTTATCAAGGGAGTAGGAGCTTATAAGGATCAGAAACAGGTGACATTTAAAATTGTACCGAAGAAGCCAACGATTACTTCTGCAAAATATCAGAACGATAAAGTTACACTGAAGTGGAAAAAGGTCAAGGGTGCCACAGGGTATGAAATTTATCGAAGTACTAAAAAAGCCAGTGGTTATAAAAAAATAGCAACAATAAAAAAGGGAACGAAAGTTACCTATATTGATAAAAAGAAACTGAAAAAGAATAAGACTTATTACTATAAAATCAGAGCTGTGAAAAAAACATATAAGAGTTCTTATAGTAAGGTAAAAAGTGTAAAAATAGTAAATCGGACAGCCGCAAAGTAGCGGCTGTCCTTTCTGTTAGTTACATATAGTTATATTAAAATCTTCATCTAAAGTATACCAGTCAAGTGTACTGTCCTGCTCCCCATTATAAGCAGTTTCCAGTAAAAAATCCATGGAGCCGTCCTGATTGATATCCTTCATTTCCAAGTTAGCGTTGTCAGAAGTAAACTGGCTGCTTGAATTAATATTTAGGCTTGTTTCACTTATTTTTTCTTCTCCGAGATATACTTCTGCTTTAAAATTTCCCTGTAGAATTAATTCATCATTTTCTGAATATAATTCTCCCCGTTCCACCAACAAATCTATCTGATATTCTTCTTCACCTTTGGGATAGTTGAAAGTAAAAATAACATAATTTTCGTCTAAATAAGTCCGCTCTTTGTAATTAACCTTTATATCCTCTAACACTTGATGCCACTCACTAAGTTTTCTTGTTCCCTCAAATTCGAATTCTTTCATGGAATCTTTATCATTTCCATTAAAAGAATCTTTTCCCTCTGTGAAATCAGTTATATTTACTATATCCTGTGGCGAATCTTCAGAATTTTCAGTTCCATAGAAATGTTTTCCTGTTATCAGAATGACTGCACAGGCAGCTACCGTTGCAATACCTGCGGCTGCTTTCCAGTGAGGTCGTTTCGTTTTTCTTATAACCTTGTCCGTTTCCTGAATGTTATGCATTTTCTTTTTGGTATCTTCAATTAAATCTTTTGGTGCATGAATCTGATTGAAGGTGTCTTTTATTTGTTTATCCATTTTGCTCACTCCTTAAGAATTCCTATAAATCCATCCTGTTTTCTCCAGCTGCTCTTTTAACATGGCTCGGGCTCTGGAAAGTTGAGATTTTACAGTAGTTTCTTTTTGTCCGGTTACTCCACAAATTTCTTTTACCGACAGTTCCTCATAGTAGAATAAATACAGTACTGTCCGGTATTTTTTAGGCAGTTTCTGTATGTGTTCAAACAAATCAGACTGTTCTTTAGTTTCAAAAGCAATTTGCTCTTGTTCTTCTTCCAGTGGCTGAGTGTGTTTTCGCCAGGCACTCATTAAATTTGTTTTAGAACAATTTAAAGTTACACGAATTAACCAGGATTTTAAGTGTTCTTCGTTTTGTATGTGGTCTAAATTTTTTACCAAGCGAAGAAATACTTCTTGGAAAATATCCTGAGCATCATGAATATTTTTCATCTGCGTCAAAGCAATTCGATACACCATATCTGCATATCTGTCTACGATTTCATCTATATTTAAATTATTATCTTCCATAAATTCCCTCCTAACTTATGTGATTTTACCACAGTTAGGAGGAAGCAACAATATAAAATTATCTTGTAAGGTGAATTACACCAAGCCAGTAGTAACCTTTGATATCGCCACCTACCTGGTTTGCAACATTTTGTGCAATGTCCTGAAATTCAGAATCATCAATCATATAATCTGTACGAAGAACAGCAGAACCGTTTGCATTTAATTCTTCTGACAATTTACCTGTAATAGAATCTAAATCATAATATTTATTGTTGTAGTGATAAAATTCGTTGTCGTCTGTATCACAGCTATAATCATACAATTTCTCATCTAACACAAAACGTTCATCCTCTACTAAAACGTCATTGACACCCATATCGGAAACATTCATAAGGGCATTTGAAACAACATCGTTGTCATTGTTTGTAACATCTAAAGATACCCACTGGTCATCCAGTTTTACACGGTTCCATGCATGAGGTAAATTTCCATCCAGATAGCCTGTAATTACCATACTTTCCAAACCGGCTTCGTCTGCCAGTATTTTAAAGGAACCCGCATAGCTGGCACAGACACCGACACCATTGACTAAGACACCATAAGGGGTAAAGGAATCTAAAAATTCATCATCTACTTGTTTAAAATCATACTGTTCTGCGTTTTCCAATGCAGAATTGTCATATTCTGCATTATCGCATAAATACTGGTTGATGGCTGTTTCTTTTTCTAAGTCGCTCATATCATCTGTGATAATCTGTGATACGATTTCAGATGCTTTTTGTTGTACTTCTTCTCTTTTGGAAGAAGTTTCTTCTGGTGAATCATCATAAGCAACATATAAGATGTGGTTTTCTGAGTCATAACCGGCATCCTGAATTCCCATTACTAAAGGATTCTGATACTGAGCTTCGAAAAAAGCATCGATAACGATATCCGTATTCATACTTTCCGAAAATTGGCTTAAATCAATGGTTTCAGCACTGTTTAACAAATAAATTGCTATATATTCGCTTAAAGCACTGTTTGCAGTTACCGGAATATCTGTATTTAAATCTGCTTCAGAGTTTTCGGCAGGTGTCTCGGTCGTTTTAGCAGGTTCTGCTTCATCATCGATAGTGATATCTTTGTTTATATTTCCACCTTTATTTTTTAATGCATCCTGTCTTTCTTTTAAGGCTGCCAAATCAGCGTCCATAGTTTCTTCATTTACGATAACTGTATATTCATTACACAATGTAGTTCCGGAAGCATATCCGAAAATATTTAAATAAGTCTGAGAAGTTTCTTTGTCAAGTTTGGTATTTTCAATATCATATTCGATGACTCTTCTTGAAGTAGAACCATCACACATGGTAATTGAGATTTCAGCCGGAAGTAAATCTATTGAGGTATGAAAATATTCAGGACATTCGTTTTCATTTTCATAATTTGCGAAAGAGTTAGGAAGTAACTTTGAGTAATCATTTAAAGAGTATAAATTACTAACAGGTGAGCTTCCGGTTTTATTCACAGCAATTACGCCAACGTATTCCGGCATTGTTTCAAAATAGTCCCCGTTCATATCTTTCAAACCGCCAGCTTCCATATCATCCTGGGAAGTAATATAATTACAAAATATTTCATTCATTAAGTAGGTTGTTGTTCCATCACTTAAAGTTTCTCTTGGTGCGGTCCAGGAGGTTTTTGTAGTTCTTGCAAAGACCTTGGTGTAATTATTAAACCCATCCTCGGTTTTCATAACAGTAAATAAGATGTAATCTGTTGCACCCTCCACAGGGGTCCAGTTAATCTGAGCTTCTCCCTTATCATTACAGGAATAAGTTACTTTTGGAGCTTTTTTTAATTCCGTATTTATTTTAATAATAGTTACCAGAGGTGTTTTTAAAGTATCTCCTGTGTTAGTATCAAGCTTTTGTACCAGGTATAATTCTTCCAGATTACCCCAGTTATCAAAGGTTTCCTCATCATATAAGTATTTTCCGGATAAATCACTTAAGTCTATATCGCTGCCGGAAGGCGTACTGATTTCAACAAATCCAAAGGTTGGTGGTTCAATGGTCAGGGTATTACTTTCATAATCAAAGTCAATATAACAGTCTGTGACAGGATATTTCATATCAGCATCCTGATAGACACAAAAATAATCACTCCAATCGTCAATTTCTTTTTCCAGAGCATCAAATCCCAGTTGATATTGTATTTTTTCATTTCTGTCTACTTGAATTACATTACTAGAATAATCTACAGTGGCAGCACTGTATTTTTCCTTTAGATTGGATACTAACTTGGAATTTCCTTCAGATAAATTAATCTTATTAAGATTTGTCTGCTCTTCTGAGATTTCACTGATCGGAGAAGCATCTTCATTTAAAGATGATTCTCTAGAAGAACAGCCGGTTAACAGAAGCACTGACGCTAAAGTCAGGCATATTCCTTTTTTTAAACATTCTTTTAATTTCATAATCTTTCCTCCACTTAATTTTTGGTAGTGTCAAGTTTACTACCCTATTTTTGTTTCTAAACCTTTATTTTTCGGGAGTTTCAAATAAAAAGAGCATTGACCTCCCATTTTTGATATAATGTCCGTGACCAAACTTCCAAAAATCAAAAGGAGACAATGCTCA
>JBGVOM010000066.1:0-23200 GCA_045126515.1 Lachnospiraceae bacterium | reverse complement strand
CTCCGGAAAGACAAGCAAAAATGAAGGGAATATTGTTCTTGGTATGCAGGCGATAGATGAGGCATCTTACGAAACCGCAGCAGAATATTTTAATAAATCCATAGAAGAGGGCAAACAGTTAGAGCAGGCTTATCGAGGTCTTGGAATGACCTACATGAATATGGGAGAATATGAAGGTGCGAAGGAAGCCTTTATTCAGGCACTGCAAAATGCCGGCTTTTCTGTGGGAGATTTAGAAGAGGATATTTCCTGTTATTTAGCAGCAGCCTATTATAAATCAGGAGATTATGAAAATGCTATTGCAACTTATACAAACGTATTAGAAGTTTCTAAAAAAAATACCGATGTGTATTATCTAAGAGGTGTTGTACGGTTAGAAGCAGGCGATTTAGAGGGGGCAGTACAGGATTTTGATAAGACGGTGTCTTTGGACAGTAAGAATTGCGACCGTTATATAAATATATATAAAGCACTGGAGCAGGCGGGAGAGAAGGAAAAAGGAAAAACTTATTTAGAACAGTCTATGGCACTTTTGAAAGAGAAACAGACATATGAAAAGGGAAGGCTTCTATATTATATGGAAGATTACAATGGTGCTGTGAGTGCATTGGAGACACTTTCCGATTCGGGAGATAACCGGGCGACTTTATATCTGGGGAAATCTTATGAAGCTCTTGGAGATATGAATTATGCCGCTTCTTTATATGAAAAATATATTCAGACAGATGAAACCAATGGAGAAGTGTATAATCAGCTTGGTCTTTGCAAATTGAACATGAAGGAGTATGAAACGGCTCTCAATTGTTTCCAAAAAGGAATAGCTACAGGGGATGGAGAAGTATTACAGGAATTGCTATTTAATGAAGCTTCTGCATATGAATATATGTCAGATTTTTCTACAGCAAAGACGAAGTTTTCAGAGTATCTTGCAAAATATCCAAATGATGAAAATGCCAAGAGGGAATACGAATTTTTAAAAACAAGATAAAAAAGATTGTATAATAATGATGTAGACAGCAAAAGTCAATTGTAGGAAATATCAAAAATAAAGATGAAAAATTAGAAAAATTAGATAGAAAATGGAAAGTAAATGGGATTAAGGTACTAAAGAAGAAACACTATATCTTGTGATGCGCGATGAAGCATAAAGGAAGATATAGTGTTTTTCGTGTTGACTGGCTTAAAAATATCTGATACAATCTGTCTAATAGATAAAAGCCCTGTAACAAAATGAAATATATATATAAAAATTGAAATGATGTGGTACAGGAGTGGGTGAAAGGGTGAGAGGTTTGATCCAGGTAATTAAACGAGATGGAGAAACAGCAGAATTTGATTTGAGTAAGATTAGTTCTGCAATTACAAAAGCATTTGAAGCGACAAAAAAATCATATAATAATGATATTATTCAGCTGCTGGCTTTGCGTGTAACCGCAGACTTTAATGACAAGGTAAAAGATGGGCTGATTCACGTGGAGGATATCCAGGACAGCGTAGAAAAGGTATTGGAGCAGGCGGGATATACAGATGTTGCCAAAGCATATATTTTATACCGAAAACAGCGGGAAAAAATGCGAAATATGCGTTCTACCATTTTGGATTACAAGGAAATTGTAAATAGTTATGTGAAAGTGGAAGACTGGAGAGTAAAAGAAAACTCTACAGTAACCTATTCCGTGGGAGGCTTGATTTTAAGCAATTCCGGTGCCGTAACAGCAAACTATTGGTTATCTGAAATTTATGATGAAGAGATTGCAAATGCACATAGAAATGCAGATATTCACATTCATGATCTGTCTATGCTGACGGGTTACTGTGCCGGCTGGTCGTTAAAACAATTGATTCAGGAGGGCTTGGGAGGAATTACAGGGAAGATTACTTCTGCACCGGCAGCACACTTGTCTGTGTTGTGTAATCAGATGGTAAATTTTTTGGGAATTATGCAAAATGAATGGGCAGGTGCGCAGGCATTTTCTTCTTTTGATACCTATCTGGCACCTTTTGTGAAAGTGGATAACCTGTCTTATGCAGAGGTGAAAAAGTGTATTGAAGCTTTTGTATATGGCGTTAATACACCAAGCCGCTGGGGAACACAGGCACCATTTTCAAATATTACCTTGGATTGGACAGTGCCGGAAGATTTAGCGGAATTGCCTGCAATTGTAGGCGGTAAGAAAATGGACTTCTGTTACAAGGATTGTAAAAAAGAGATGGATATGGTTAATAAGGCATTTATCGAAACTATGATTGAGGGAGATGCCAATGGACGGGGATTTCAGTATCCTATCCCAACCTATTCTATTACCAAAGATTTTGACTGGTCTGATACAGAAAATAACCGCTTATTATTTGAGATGACAGCAAAATACGGTACTCCGTATTTTTCAAATTATATTAACAGCGATATGGAACCAAGTGACGTGCGCAGTATGTGTTGCCGATTGCGTTTGGATTTAAGAGAACTCCGCAAAAAAACAGGAGGTTTCTTTGGCTCTGGTGAAAGTACCGGTTCTGTGGGGGTAGTAACCATCAATATGCCAAGGATTGCATATCAGGCAGAAAACGAAGAAGATTTTTACAAGCGTTTGGATAAATTGATGGATATTTCCGCACGTTCATTGAAAATAAAGCGTGACGTAATTACAAAACTGTTAGATGAAGGATTGTATCCATATACCAAAAGATATCTTGGAACTTTTGAAAATCATTTCTCTACCATTGGTTTAATCGGAATGAACGAGGTGGGGCTGAATGCAAAATGGCTTCGCAAAGATATGACAAACTGGGAAACACAGGAGTTTACAAAGAATGTGTTAAATCATATGAGAGAGCGTTTGTCGGATTATCAGGAAATGTACGGTGATTTATATAATTTAGAAGCGACACCGGCAGAATCTACTACATATCGTCTTGCAAAGCATGATAAAGAGGAGTTTCCGGACATTATCACAGCAGGACATAACGGAGATACTCCTTATTATACCAACAGTTCCCATTTACCGGTGGATTATACCGCAGATATTTTTGATGCATTGGATATTCAGGATGAGTTGCAGACATTATATACTTCAGGAACAGTGTTCCATGCTTTTCTTGGGGAAAAGTTACCGGATTGGAAGGCAGCGGCATCATTAGTTCGTAAGATAGCAGAAAATTACAGATTACCATATTATACCTTGTCGCCTACATATTCAATCTGTAAAGAACATGGATATATCGCAGGAGAACATTTTACTTGTCCGATTTGTGGTGAAAAGGCAGAAGTATACAGCAGAATTACCGGTTACTATCGTCCGGTGCAGAACTGGAACGAAGGAAAAATTCAGGAATATGAAAACAGAAAACTGTATGAACCGGAGCATTCCAAGTTAAATAAAGTAAAGAAAAATATTGTTACCATATCCAAAGATAAGGTAGTTATTCGTCCGGCAAAGGATGTAAAATATTTATTCACTACAAAAACCTGTCCAAACTGTAAGGCAGCAAAGGAATATTTAAAAGAAGAAAATTACCAGCTGATTGATGCAGAAGAAAATACAGAATTGGCAGAAAAGTATGGCGTAATGCAGGCTCCGACTCTGGTGGTAGTGGAAAACGGAGCGACTAAGAAGTATGTGAATGCTTCTAATATTAAGCGGTATGCAGAAACCATAGTTAGTGAAAAGGAAGAAACAGTTTTATAAATAATAGCAGGTTTAACTTGTTGGTTGATGGGACGCCCATGAGAGGGACAGAATCTTCCCAGACAGGCGGAAACAACGCTCAAGCAAACTAAATTCTAAGGCACACTAGGTTCATCGCCTTAGGGCTCTTCACCAAGTGTTGCCTAAGAATTGGATTTTGCTTTCGCTAAAATCGTTTCCTCATTGCCTGTCTGGGAAGATTCTGTCCCTCTCATGGGCTGTGTAATGCAAGCCCCCAAAAAGTTGAATCTTTAAATTAATGCAATTAGACTTAACAACTTTTCGAGAACAATTCATAGAGGGTTAATTCTTCCTTGATACTTACTGTTTTCGAAGCACAGCTCATAAGTGGAAAAAATTCTTCTTCGACACTTATCGGTGTGGAAGCACAGCTCATAGGCGGGATAACTTCTTTCTTGGAAGGCAATTTAATGGAGACTTTGCCTTCCAAGAAAGAAGTTATCCCGCCTATGAGCGTCCCTCTCCTCAATAAGTATCAAAGAAAGCTCTCCCCGCCTATGAGCGTCCCTCCCCCAATAAGTATCAAAGAAACTCCCCCTCTTGTATTTTTCGAGACAATCCATTATAATCATAAAGCAAACCTTTAAATGTGGACAGTTCGAAACCATCCTGTCCGAGCCTCTAGCGGCTCAAAACAAAACTAGGGACGACAATTTGTAACAAAGTAAATTGTATCGTTGTGTAACATTGGAGGTGGACATATGAAAAAGAATTTCAGTAAAACCCAGAAGCTTACAATTTCCGCCATGGTCATGGCAATTTATATTGTAGTGCTTTATTTTACCCAGAGTTTTTCATTCGGGGCATATCAGATTCGCATCGCGACAACATTGTATGCCTTAGCTTATTTTTGTCCGTTCTTAGTTTTTCCCCTTGGTCTTGCAAATTTTATAGCCAATGCTTTGTTTGGTGGTTTAGGTATTTTAGATATGGTAGGAGGTTGTTTGGTAGGAATGGCAACATCCGGCTGTATTGCAGGCATCCGTAAATTTAAACTGCCAAAACTCTGTATTGTGCCCGTGATTACTCTCATACCGGGACTGGGAGTGGCAACTTGGCTGTCTTATTGTTTAAACATACCGTATGGTGCATTAGCCCTAAGTCTTTGCGTGGGACAGTTTGTGCCGGCAGTGTGTGGATGTGTTCTCGTGGCAGTTATGGAAAAACGCTGGAATACTAAGAAATATCCGGCAGAAGCATAAAGAAAGGTGAAAAAAGAACTATGAGCAGTGGAAGAAACAAACATGAGTTAGAATCTGTTACAATGCTTGGAAATCAGAATACAGTTTATAAGGACGATTATGCACCGGAGGTATTAGAATGGTTTCCAAATAAGCATCCGGAAAATGATTATTTTGTAAAGTTCAATTGTCCGGAATTTACCAGTCTATGCCCCATTACCGGACAGCCGGATTTTGCAACCATTTATATTTCTTATGTACCTGCAGAAAAAATGGTAGAAAGCAAGTCCTTAAAGCTATATTTATTTAGTTTTCGCAATCATGGAGATTTTCATGAGGACTGTGTAAATATTATAATGAAGGATTTGATTAAGTTAATGGAGCCAAAATATATAGAAGTGTGGGGAAAGTTCACACCGAGAGGTGGAATTTCCATTGATCCCTATTGTAATTATGGAAAGGTGGGCAGTAAATGGGAGGAAGTGGCATGGAAGCGGCTGACAGAACATGATATGTACCCGGAAAAGGTGGATAATCGATGAGTGAAAAAGCATTAGTGTTATTTAGTGGCGGCGTGGATAGTACCACCTGTTTGGGGTTGGCTATTGAGCGGTTTGGCAGAGAAAATGTAGAAACATTGAGTATTTTCTATGGTCAGAAACATGAAAAAGAAATACAAGCGGCAGCGAAAGTGTTAGAATATTATGAAATCAAGGGACAGACCATAGATTTAACAGAAATGTTTACTTTTAGTGATTGTTCATTGCTAAGTCGTTCTGAGGGAGAAATTCCCAAAAGTTCGTACGAGGAACAGCTAAAAGAAAGGGCGGGCAGCCCCGTGGCTACTTATGTACCATTTCGAAATGGACTGTTTCTTTCGGCAGCAGCCAGCATTGGATTTGCTAAAGGATGTTCGTATCTTTACTATGGGGCACATAGGGATGATGCAGCGGGAAATGCGTATCCGGATTGCAGTGAACGGTTTTACAATGCCATGAATGAAGCAATCATAGAGGGAAGCGGACATCAGAATCGACTGGAGGCTCCTTTTATTAATAAAAATAAGGCACAGGTAGTAGCAGAAGGGCTGCGTTTGCAGGTACCTTATGAACTTACCTGGAGCTGCTATGAAGGCGGTGAAAAGCCATGCGGTATTTGTGGAACCTGCATTGATCGGAGAAAAGCATTTGAGGTCAACGGAATACAGGATCCGGCAATATAGCATAAATACTAAACATTTAAATCTCCCCTGACGATATAAGTAAAAAAGAAAGTCAGGGGAGATTTTATGTTTTTGGAAAATCAGGCATTGAAAAAGGTAAGCAATATGGGTGAATATACTATGGAAATATTCAGGAAAATGCAGGATATTACTACGGAAAATAACCAGATGAGTGAAGAAAAAAAGCAACAGCAGTTATTGAGAATACAACAAAAACTGAAAAATGGAAGCAAACTTACGGCGGAAGAACTAAGCTTTATCCAGCATTATTATCCGGAAATGTATCCAAGAGTTATGCGGATTCAGGCACAAAGGAAGCAATTGGAAAATCAATTAAAACAAGCCAAGTCAAAGGAGGATGCCGCAAGGATTTATAATGATGCAATGAATTCCATTGCAAAGGAGGACCCGGATAAAGCAGCTCTTCAGGCGGCTTATAGCAAAGCATATGCCGAATTCAAAGAAACTGCTCAGTATAAAAGTCTTCCGGAGAAGGATAAAGATTCTAAAGAAAACGATATATTTTCTACGAATGAGGATATGGATGAAGTGGAGAAAGAAAAACGTCTGGTGATGCAGCCGAAATTTGATGTGACAGGATAAAACAGTTGACACAAAATCGAACATATGTTACCATAAAAACACGAACAAACATTCGATAGGGCGAAGGTGGTTTTATGGAAATTAGGATATCAGACAATGAAATGGATGTTATGGAGAAGTTAGCAATCCTTACGGATGCGGCAAAATACGATGTGGCATGTACTTCCAGCGGAAATGAACGTAAGAATAAGGGGGAAGGATTGGGAAATTGCGTACAGGCGGGAATCTGCCATTCCTTCTCTGCAGATGGGAGATGTATTTCTCTTTTAAAGATTTTATTTACGAATGAGTGTATTTATGACTGCAAGTATTGTATCAACCGTTCCTCAAACGATGTGAAACGTGCCTCTTTTACACCGGATGAGGTATGTTTTCTTACTATGAATTTTTATAAAAGAAATTATATTGAAGGGCTTTTCTTAAGCTCTGGCATTCTATATAGCCCGGATTATACCATGGAGTTAATTTATCAGACACTTTATAAGCTGCGCACAGAGTATAAATTTAACGGTTATATCCATGTGAAGGCAATTCCCGGGGCAGACCCCAAATTAATTGAAAAGACAGGCTTTCTTGCAGACAGAATGAGCGTGAATTTAGAACTTCCCACCAAAGAAGCACTGTCAAAACTTGCGCCTCATAAGAGTCGGAAAAATATATTGACTCCTATGCGGTTGATTCAAAATGGAATTACAGAAAATAAAAATGAACTGGTGGTCTATAAGCATGCGCCCTCATTTGTTCCAGCAGGACAAAGTACCCAGATGATTTTGGGAGCATCGGGAGAAACAGATTATCAGATGCTTATGGTAGCACAGTCTTTGTATAAAAAGTTTGATTTAAAGAGAGTGTTTTATTCTGCGTTTGTAAAAGTAAATGAAGATAAGGATTTACCGGCATTGCCAGGAGGACCGCCTTTGCTGCGGGAACACAGAATGTATCAGGCAGACTGGCTGATGCGGTTTTATGGATTTGAGGCAGAAGAACTGCTCAGTGAAAAGCAGCAGAATTTTAATACCTTAATGGATCCGAAGTGTGATTGGGCGCTGCGTCATTTAGAATTGTTTCCTATTGAAATTAATCGTGCAGATTATGCCACACTTTTGCGAGTGCCTGGAATCGGGGTGAAGTCTGCAAAACGGATTGTGGCAGCCAGAAGAACAGCCATTCTTGACTTTGACGATTTAAAGAAAATTGGAGTGGTATTAAAAAGAGCAGTTTTTTTCATTACATGCAATGGAAAGAACCGTTATCCCATCAAGTACACGGAAGAATTTATCAGTAGCAATCTTATAGACCGTAAGGAAGCATACCAGTACAGTGATGGTATGGTGTATCGGCAGTTAAATATGTTTCAGGATGTGTAGTGTGCAGAAAGAAGGTGCGTCTTTGGAAAACATAGAGAAAAAGAGAGTTGTATGTGAAGATTCTATTGAAGGGATATTTTCCGGTGTTTATTACATCTATGAGAAAAAATATGAAAAAACAAGTATAGAATTGAAAGTTGAGGGCAATAATGAAAATTATGAATTGTTCACAATTGACGAATTTGTACCTGTCGATATGCAAAATGCTGTAAAAGTTGCCAGAACAGTTCAGAGAAGATTTGGGCAGGAAGTGTATAACTCACTCTTAAGAGTTGCTTTGTCGGGAGAGAATGAGCAGAAAGCTCAGGCAATTTTTGGAACAATTCAGTATGGAATTAGCAACAATGTAGCAACAGATTTGTTAAATCATCTTAAAAGAAAAGAAATTTATCAAGTGTTTCAAATTAACCGGACAGTGGCGAATGAAGCGGGACGGTATATTGAATTTATCCGGTTTCAGGAGCTGCTTAACGGTGTGCTGTATTCTAAAATTGCACCGGAAAATAACGTGTTACCATTGCTTGCAGAGCATTTTACAGATCGCTTAAAAAATGAGAATTTTGTAATCTATGATGAAAACAGAAAGACGGCATTAGTTTATCAGAAGAAAAAGTACTGGGAAATATATCAAAACATCATGGTAGAGGAAAAAGAATTACAGATGTCAGAATGTGAAGAAAGTATTAAAAAACTTTGGAAAACTTTCTATCAGTCCATTGAAATTGAGGAAAGAAGGAATTTATCCCTGCAGAGGCAGCTTTTACCGTTAAAATTCCGAAAATTTATGACAGAATTTGTGTAAAAATTACACGAAAAATAACAAAATGTTACGGAAAAATTAAGATAAGTGGAAAAAGTATATAATTTAGACAAAATACAACACGATAACTGGTAAAAATGCACAAAAACAGAGGAAACTGGAAAAAGAAAATAGTTTCCACGGGGATTGACATTTGTAACAAACAGTGTATAATACAAACATAGTTAATTGATTGTGAAATTAAAGTAAAATCTAAGTAAGAAACATACGTGATAAACGGATTGTTATTAAAAAGGAGAGTTCATTATGCAGGAACGTAAAATCAAATTAAATGAGTTACAGGAAGTAAAGGAATTTGTATCAGCAGCTGGTAAATGCGATTTTGATATTGATATCTTCTACAACAGAGTAACCATCGATGCAAAATCAATTCTTGGTGTTTTAAGCATGGATTTAACACATGATCTTACAGTACAGTACTTTGGAGAAGATAGAAGCTTTGAAACTGTATTAAGCAAATATGCAGTTGCATAATAGTTGGAAAATGATAGGAAGAATGTCGAAAAGATATTCTATTGTATGAATTGAAGCCCCTCTTTAATTTTTAAAGAGGGGTTTTTGACATTTTAGAAATAGTGAGAGAATGTATGCAGATAGAAAATGAAATGCTGGTAAGAGTTTCCGTTCGTAATTTCGTGGAATTTTTACTTCGCAGTGGGGATATTGATCAAAGGCGCGGTGCGTTTAAAGAACGAGATGCCATGGCAGAGGGTAGCAGACTTCATCGGAAGATCCAAGGGAAAATGGGGATTGAATATAGGGCAGAAGTAAGTTTAAAGCATGAAATTCAGTTAGATGAAATTACATTATCTATAGAAGGAAGAGCAGATGGAATTATTACGCCCCTGGAAGAAGACCGCCCGGTTGTGATTGATGAAATAAAATGTGTCTATAAGAATCTTCGTTATATTAAGGAAGCGGAAGAAATACATATGGCACAGGCAAAATGTTATGCCTACATTTATGCTCTGCAGAATGATTTGAGAGAAATACAGACCAGAATCAGTTATTGCAATATAGAAACAGAAGAAATGAAATATTTTCATGAAACACATACACTTTTTGGGCTAGGCAGATGGTTTGAGGAGCTGGTGCTTGAGTACAAAAAGTGGATAGATGATTATGCCCGGTGGAGAAAGGTAAGAAATCAATCTATTGAAGAACTGGTATTTCCATTCGCCTATCGAAAAGGACAAAAAGAGCTGGCAGCTATGGTGTATCAGACCGTGGAGGAAGGAAAAAGACTATATATTCAGGCTCCTACAGGTACTGGAAAGACTTTGATTTCCCTATATCCGGCAATTAAGTCGGTGGGAAAAGGCAGAGGAGAAAAAATATTTTATCTGACAGCAAAGACCATTACCAGAACTGTGGCAAAAGATACCATGGCGATGCTTGGAGAACACGGATTAAATTATCGGGTGTTGATGCTGACTGCAAAAGAAAAAATATGTTTCATGGAGGAAATGGAGTGTAATCCACTAACCTGTCCTTACGCAAAAGGACATTATGACCGGGTAAATGATGCAGTGTATGATATTATCACTCATGAAACCATGTTTGACCGGAAAATGATAGAGTCCTATGGAAAGAAACATCAGGTATGCCCTTTTGAATTGGGACTGGATATTTCTTTGTGGGCAGACTGTATTATTTGCGATTACAATTATGTATTTGATCCTAATGTCTATTTAAAGCGTTTCTTTCAGGAAGGAGTCAAGGGAGATTACATTTTCCTTGCGGATGAGGCACACAACCTGTTAGACCGGGGCAGAGAGATGTATAGTGCCACATTATATAAAGAAGATTTTTTAGAAGTTAAGAATTATGTAAAGAACAGTAGCAAACGTCTTGCCAGCCGTTTAGAAACCTGCAATAAACATCTGCTGGAATTCAAGCGGGAATGTGAAAACTGTCAGGTGGTGGAGAATATTGCAGGATTTACCATGAGCCTTTTACGTCTGCAAAGTGAGATAGAAAAATTTTTGGATAATGATGAAGTTTTAACAGATAAGCAGATGGTTGTGGAATTGTATCTGAATGTAAGACATTTCCTGAATATGTATGAGCTGGCTTCGGAAAATTATCTAACCTATACAGAACATACAGAGGACGGAAAGTTTAAGATAAAATTGTTTTGTGTTAATCCTGCCGCAAACCTGAAAGAGTGTATGGAACGGGGCAGGGCGACAGTATTGTTTTCTGCCACGTTACTTCCTATTAAATATTATAAATCCTTATTGACAGAGGAAAGTGATAATGCTGTATATGGGATATCGCCTTTTGATTCTGCCAGAAGATGTGTGGTGGTGGCAACGGATGTAAGCTCTAAGTATACAAGAAGAAACAGAAATGAATATGAGAAAATTGCTTCTTATATCAAAGCTGCATCGAGAGCAAAACAGGGAAATTATCTGGTGTTCTTTCCATCTTACCTGTTTATGGAACAGGTTTATGATATTTATGTCCGGGAATTTCTGGGAGAAGATGAAAAAATTGTCATGCAGACCAACCAGATGACAGAGGAAGAACGGGAAATATTTCTGAATGAGTTTGAAGAAACCAGTGGAACGTTAATTGGATTTTGCGTTATGGGTGGTATTTTTAGTGAAGGTATTGATTTAAGGGCAGAACGGCTGATTGGAAGCATTATTGTGGGAACCGGCCTGCCAGGCATTGGCAATGAAAAGGAACTGTTGAAATCATATTTTGACAGAGAGGGTCTGCGGGGATTCGATTACGCCTATCGTTTTCCGGGGATGAACAAGGTATTGCAGGCGGCGGGCAGAGTAATCCGTACAATGGAGGATACCGGTGTAGTACTTTTGCTGGATGAACGTTTTGCAACTCAGGAATACCGTATGATGTACCCTAGAGAGTGGCAGGATGTAAAATACTGTAATCAGACCACAGTGGCAGAAGTGTTGGAAGAATTCTGGCAGAAGAATATTGACTTTTAAAGAAAGAATGCCTATAGTAAAAGTAGTATGCGATTTGGAGGAAGAACAATGATAGAAACAGTCGTATCGGCAGATTTGCCCATCGATGAAAAGTTAATAATTCAGAAAAACCGTTTGCAGCCGAAACAACTGACAGGACAGGAAAAGCGTATATCCATCGTTACAGGACTTTACGGTGATGAATTAGACGGACAATATATTTGTTATGAAATGATTCGCAGAATTAATGCCAATAAAAAGTACTTAAAGGGTATTGTGGATATTTTTCCAGCCTGTAATCCTTTGGGGTTAGCTTCGACTACCCGTGGTGTACCAATGTTTGAATTAGACATGAATCGTATTTTCCCAGGTTCAGAAAAAGGAACTACCATAGAATATGTGGCAGCAAGGCTTGTAGATGAAATTATTGGTTCGGATTTATGTATTGATATTCATTCCAGTAATATTTTTCTGATGGAAACACCACAGGTGAGAATTTCCGAGGAAACGGCTGAAAAATTGGTTCCTATTGCAAAAAAAATCAATGCAGATTTTGTATGGGTGTATACTTCTGCTACGGTGCTGGAATCTACCTTGGCGCACAGTCTGAATATTATGGGAGTACCTACCCTTGCAGTGGAAATGGGAGTGGGTATGAGAATCCAGAAATCCTATGGTGAGCAACTGGTAGAAGGGATTTTCTATATGATGCATGAAATGGGAATGTGGGATGGACCGGTGGAAACACCGAAAGAGCCAATCGTATCGACAGATGGTTCTGTCAGCCTGATTCATGCCGGGGTGTCCGGTGTGTTTGTGCCGGAAATCCAGCATGGTGAAAAGGTGGAAAAGGGACAGCCCATAGGAAGTATCATAGACTCCCTGACTGGAGATGTGAACCAGATTGTAGAAGCGCCGGAAAGCGGCTTCGTATTTACCTTAAGAGAATATCCTATTGTATATGAAGGCTCGCTGATTGCGCGAATTCTTGGAGGCACAAAATGAGAAAAGAAATAATATATTCAATGAAAGGACCTTTTCGTGATGAAATGCGGGTTACCGGTTTTAAGTTTGGAGAGGGTGAGAAGTCAGCCTGCATTGTGGGCGCCATTCGTGGAAATGAAATCCAGCAGCTGTATGTGTGTTCCCAGCTGGTAAAAGTATTAAAGGAACTGGAAAACAAAGGGGCAATTAATGCCAACAATGAGATTATGGTGATTCCTTGCGTAAATTCCTATTCCATGAATATCGGAAAGCGTTTCTGGCCGGGAGATGAAAGTGACATTAACCGTATGTTTCCGGGCGATGTAAACGGAGAAACCACGGAGCGTATTGCAGCGGGAATTTTCGAAAAGACACAGGGCTACAGTTATGGAATACAGTTTGCCAGCTTTTACCGGCCGGGAGATTTTGTGCCACATATCCGTATGATGGAAACAGGATATCAGAGTCCTAGTCTTGCTAATTTGTTTGGTATGCCGTATGTGGTGATAAGAAAACCAAAGCCATACGATACCACAACCATGAATTATAACTGGCAGCTTTGGAAAACCAATGCTTTTTCTGTATATACCAGAGAGACGGATGAAATTGATGAAAAATCTGCCAAACAGGCGGTGGCAGCGGTATTGCGTTTCCTGACACGTATGGGAATTATTAAATATAACAGTCATGGCGGCTATATTGCCAGTGTATTTGCTGAACAGGATTTGCTGCCGATTTGTTCTCATAAGGCAGGAATTTACCGTAGATATAAATTAGCAGGAGATGAAATCGCAAGAGGCGAGATACTGGCGGATATTATTGATCCATATGATGGAAAGGTGTTAGAAGAAATTACAGCACCAATTGAAGGAGTGATTTTTTTCTCCCACAAGGCACCGCTAGTAAATCAAAATGAAATTGTGTATGAAATTATCAAACGATTCCATGAATAAGATGAAAAAGTAACAGAAATTAGAAATAAGGTAGAATAAGCACGAAAAATGTGCTATGATGAATAATAGCGTGATAATCGAAAAGAACATCGGAAGGCGCACTTAAGAAAATGGAGGTACGTAAATGAGCAGCGTAAAAAGAATTTATGTTGAAAAGAAAACACCATATGCAGTACAGGCAAAGTCATTAGCCAAGGAAATCAAGAGCTATCTTGGCATTGATACTGTAACAGGTGTACGTGTTTTAATTCGTTATGATGTGGAAAATATTTCAGAAGAAACATACAAGAGAGCATTAGGTACTGTTTTTTCCGAGCCACCGGTAGATGATGTATACGAAGAAACTTTTGACAGCAAGGGCGGTAAAGTATTCAGCGTGGAATTTCTTCCGGGACAGTTTGACCAGAGAGCAGATTCCGCAGAACAGTGTATGAAGCTTTTGAAAGAAGATGAAATGCCGGTCATCCGTACAGCCACAACTTATGTGATTAGTGGTGAAGTAAGTGCAGAGCAGTTAGAAGCAATCAAGAATTTCTGTATTAATCCGGTAGATTCCAGAGAAGCAGGAGAAAGTAAACCGGCTACTTTAGTACAGGATTTTGAAGAACCGGAAGATGTTAAGATTTTTGATGGTTTTAAGGATATGCCGGAAGCAGAATTAAAAGCATTGTATGATTCCTTAGGACTTGCCATGACTT
Organism: Lachnospiraceae bacterium; assembly: GCA_045126515.1. Classification (GTDB taxonomy): domain Bacteria; phylum Bacillota; class Clostridia; order Lachnospirales; family Lachnospiraceae; genus RUG11237. The sequence continues at coordinate 8,729 of JBGVOM010000066.1, read as the reverse complement.
TTAAGGATTTCCTTCATATTCAGAATTACTATAAAAATGAAGAAAACAGAGATCCAAGTGTAACAGAAATCAGAGTGTTAGATACTTATTGGTCTGACCACTGCCGTCACACTACATTCTCCACAGAATTGACAGATGTAAAATTTGATGATGGTTTCTATAAGAAACCTATGGTAGATACTTACGAAAGATATTTAGCTGACAGAGAAGAAATCTTTAAAGGCAGAGCTGATAAATTCGTATGTTTGATGGATTTAGCTTTGATGGCAATGAGAAAACTCAAAAAAGAAGGAAAGTTAGCTGACCAGGAAGAATCCGATGAAATCAATGCATGTTCTATCGTTGTGCCGGTAGACGTAGATGGCGTGGAAGAAGAATGGCTGATTAACTTCAAGAACGAAACTCACAACCATCCAACAGAAATTGAACCATTTGGTGGTGCAGCAACTTGTCTTGGTGGTGCTATCCGTGATCCGTTGTCAGGACGTACTTATGTATATCAGGCAATGCGTGTTACCGGAGCAGCAGACCCGACAGTATCTGTAAAAGACACATTAAAAGGAAAACTTCCACAGAAGAAGATTGTAAGAAGTGCAGCCAGCGGTTACAGTTCTTATGGTAACCAGATTGGTCTTGCAACAGGTCTTGTAAAGGAAGTATATCATCCTGATTATGTGGCAAAACGTATGGAAATTGGTGCAGTACTTGGTGCAGCTCCAAGAAGAAGCGTAATCCGTGAAACTTCTGACCCGGGCGATATCATTATTTTACTTGGTGGAAGAACCGGACGTGACGGTTGTGGCGGTGCAACAGGATCTTCTAAAGTGCATACAGAAGAATCTATTGAAACTTGTGGAGCGGAAGTACAGAAAGGTAATCCACCTACAGAACGTAAGATTCAGAGATTGTTCCGCAGAGAAGAAGTAAGTAAATTAATTAAGAAATGTAATGACTTTGGTGCCGGCGGTGTATCTGTAGCAATCGGTGAATTAGCTGACGGACTTCAGGTTAACCTTGACAGAGTACCAAAGAAATATGCAGGTTTAGATGGAACAGAAATTGCCATTTCCGAATCTCAGGAACGTATGGCAGTTGTGGTAGACCCGAAAGATGTAGCAGAGTTTATGGGCTACGCTAAAGAGGAAAACTTAGAGGCGGTAGAGGTTGCTGTAGTTACCAAAGAGCCAAGACTTGTATTAAACTGGAGAGGAAAGGAAATCGTAAATCTTTCCAGAGCATTCTTAGATACCAACGGTGCTCATCAGGAAACGAAAGTAGAAGTAGAAGTACCGGAAGAAGATAAAAATTACTTTGTAAAAGAAGAAGTAGCAGATGTTAAAACAAAATGGGTGGATACTTTAAAAGACTTAAATGTATGTTCCCAGAAGGGCTTAGTAGAAATGTTTGATGGTTCCATCGGTGCTGCCAGTGTATATATGCCACATGGTGGAAAGTACCAGATGACAGAAACACAGGCAATGGTAGCAAAGGTACCTATGTTAAAAGGAAAGACCACAACCGTTACTATGATGAGTTACGGATTTGATCCTTACCTTTCTTCCTGGAGCCCATACCATGGTGCAGTATATGCAGTAGTGGAATCTGTAGCTAAAATTGTAGCCAATGGTGGAGATTACAAGAAAATCAGATTTACTTTCCAGGAATACTTCCGTCGTATGACAGAGGATCCAAAGAGATGGAGCCAGCCGTTTGCAGCACTGCTTGGTGCTTATGATGCACAGATGGGATTTGGTCTGCCATCTATCGGTGGTAAAGACAGTATGTCTGGTACATTCAATGATATTGATGTTCCACCGACTTTAGTATCTTTCGCAGTAGATGTTGCCAAGGATAAAGATATTATTACTCCGGAATTTAAGAAGGCAGGAAGTAAGATTGTACTTATGGAAGTGCCTAGAAATGAATATGACTTACCGGAATACGATAAAGTGATGGATGCATACGAGAAATTCCACGCAGATGTACAGGCAGGAAATATTATTTCTGCTTATGCATTAGACAGCAAGGGTATTGCAGCGGCAGTAAGCAAGATGGCATTCGGTAACGGTATGGGTGTTAAGATAGAAGATAACGTTGCTCCGGAAGACTTATTCAGCGTAGGATTTGGTAATATTATCGCAGAAGTTCCGGCAGAAAAAGTTGCTTCTCTTGGAATCGCATATACAGTTATTGGCGAAGTGACAGATAAGGCAGCCATTGAATATAAAGACATGACAATTTCCTTAAAGGATGCAGAGGAAGCATGGACATCTACTTTGGAAAAAGTGTTCCCAACACGTTCTAATGTAGAACAGACAGAAATCAATACAGGGCTTTACAAAGCAGACAGCATCTATGTATGTAAGAACAAGATTGCAAAACCAACGGTATTTATTCCGGTATTCCCGGGAACTAACTGTGAATACGATAGCACAAGAGCCTTTGAACGTGCAGGTGCGAATGTAATTACAAAGGTATTTAAGAACTTAGATGCAGAAGATATCCGTGATTCCGTAAGAATTTTTGAGGAAAATATTAATAAATCACAGATTATTATGTTCCCAGGCGGATTTAGTGCAGGTGATGAACCGGAAGGTTCTGCAAAATTCTTCGCAACTGCATTCCGCAACGAGAAGATTAAAGAAGCAGTGAATAAGCTGTTAAATGAAAGAGATGGTCTTGTTCTTGGTATCTGTAACGGATTCCAGGCATTGATTAAATTAGGATTAGTTCCATACGGTCAGATTACAGAACAAAAACCAGACTCACCGACACTGACTTACAACACCATTGGACGTCATATTTCCAAGATGGTTTATACAAAAGTAGTTACCAACAAGTCCCCATGGCTTGCAGGAGCAGAATTAGGCGGTGTCTATGTAAACCCGGCTTCCCACGGTGAAGGACGCTTTGTTGCACCGAAGGAATGGTTAGATAAATTATTTGAAAATGGTCAGGTAGCAACCCAGTATGTGGATGCTAACGGAAATCCTACTATGGATGAAGAATGGAATCCAAATGGTTCTTATCTTGCCATCGAAGGTATTACCAGCCCGGATGGACGTGTGCTTGGTAAGATGGCTCACAGCGAGAGAAGGGATTCTTCTGTGGCAATCAACATTTATGGAGAACAGGATATGAAGCTGTTTGAATCTGGAGTGAAGTATTTCCAGTAAGATTTTTTTGGCGTAGCAGTTTTAGCGGCTGCTACGCTATTTTTGTGCAGCCAAGGGGCTGAGCCGGTATTGGACAGGATTCATCCGTCCTAGCGAGTATGTATTCATTACGTTGATAGCGGAAGGCTGTTTATCAATTGTATTGTTATGCTTGTGCATTTGCATCAAGTGTAATTTCAAGAAAGGATAAAAAAAGAATAAATGATTCAAGTAAATGGCGTTACAAAATCTTATGGACAAAATGATAATCGAATTACTGTATTAAATGATATATCTTTATCAATTCCTGAAGGAAGTTTTGTTACTGTATTAGGGACTTCAGGAAGTGGTAAAACAACATTGCTTAAATGTATTTCTGGAATAGAATTAGTGGATTCTGGAGAGGTGCTTTATGGGGATACCAATTTATGCAGTCTTTCTGATGAGGAGAGGAAAAAATTTCGACGTGAGCATATAGGAATGGTGTTTCAGGATTATGATCTTCTTCCGATTTTAAATGTAAAAGAGAATATTCTTTTACCTCTTAAGTTAAATAAGATGACCTTGGATGAAGCTTATTTTAATCAGATTGTTTCTACACTTGGAATAAATGATAAATTAAACACTTCTATCAACAATTTATCCGGAGGTCAACAACAAAGAGTTGCGATTGCAAGAGCACTGATTACAAGACCGGATTTGATTTGTGCGGATGAACCAACAGGAAATCTGGATCGTAAAAATACGATGGAAGTTATGAAGTTATTGGCAAGTATTCATCAGGAAATGCATACAACGATTTTTATGATTACGCATGATCAGACGATTGTAGAATTTGCAGATATGATAATCAACATAGAGGATGGCAGGTTGGAACAGTGGAAATAGTAAAAGGTTTTGTGAGAAAAAATATCATACAGATTATAATTTATTCCATAATTTTCTTTATTGGTTTTGTGTTCACAGATGTCAGTATTTATATGGGATATCAATTAAAATCTTTTACAGGTATACTTCTGACGGGGGCGACGGTTTTATATTTATTCATCATTCTTTCTACAATATTAAAACTCCAGGCTATTATTGATCGAAAAATTTGGAAAAGTTTGTTCCGTTTTGGCCTGCTTTCCAAGGAAAAATATGTAATTACTGCGGGCTTTGACTTTTTGTTGTTTGTTATCAGTCTTCCGGCTAGCAAGATAGTAAGTCATTATGTGTTGGGATGCTTGATGAAGCATCATAATGGATTTGGGGTGATTTTATCTTTTTGCACTTTGGTTGAAATTGTGTTATCGGGAATAGCATTTGTTAATCAAAACTTTTTTCTTACAAATGTATGTGAAAGAGAGCAAAGAGTTCAATCCTACAAAATCTATGAAAATGCACCTCTTTTTTTGAAAAATGTGCTAAGAAACAGAGAAAAAATGCGAGTTGTAGTAGGGATTATCTGCACTGGTGTAATTGTTTGTAATGGAATCCTTTTTTTGTTGAATTGTGATAAGAGTGAAGCCTATTTGGACAAAGCAATTTCAGTAGATTATTTTCTGACTGGACATAGTACAAGAAGTGATAAGTTAAGAACACCTGAAGAAATTGTAAAAGAAAGTGATATAGAAAAGGTTGAGAAGGGAAAGTATTTTCAAGCTGGAGGAAGAATTTATCATAGTCTAGATGTCAATCGGGTATCATTGATTACAAACGCACTCCCTGAAACTTCAAAATTTTCACTTTTTTATCAATTAGAATTCGAAAAAAATGCTCAAGGTAATTATTTCGTAAATTTATATGGCGCTGACGATTTTGTTTTTTCTAATATGGAGCTTTATGAGGGGAAAATTGATTATGAAAAGCTTGCTTCAGGAAAATATATCATTTACGGATTGGAGAGAAAGCCAGAAAATGTAGCATATACAGGTGATGTTTGTGATGATTGGAAGTATTTTAAGGTTGGCGATCAGATTGAACTTGTTGGAGAAAATGGGGGAAAAAAATATGAAATAATGGCAATTTGTATTGTTAATCATACCTATGCGGAAGAGCATAGTTACAGTTATCCTGGGAAGGAATTAGTTTTTTATCTTCCCACAAAGGAATATTTGTCATTTGGTAATGATGATGTTATGAGATATTTATTCAACACTGAAAATTCAGCGGTAGTTGATGGACAATTATCTGGAATTGAATTTGAGTCAAGACATGGTTGGTGTGAACAATACATGAGAGATATGGAAACCATTAAAAATAGTGCCATTTTCTTTGCACTTGGTTGTGTTGGTATAGGATTCTTTGTATATATGAATATTTTGATTGTTTCTTATATTGATAGAAGAAAAGAGTTTATTATATTGGGAAATATTGGTATGACTCATGGACAAATTCGGCAAATGATCCTTGGGGAAGGAATTACTTATGGTATTTTTATATCGGTTATCTGTATTGTGATTTCGATTTTCATTGAATTGTTTGGTAAACTTGTGCTCATTGGTGAGAGTTGGGCCTTTAGAATTACAGTAAGACCGCTGATTTTTTCTGTAATCGTAGTTTTTGCTGTGTCTGTAGTGGTACCGCTTCTAGCTTATAAGCATATGAATAAAACTGAATAAATGTGACAAATCATAAAAAGTGAAGATTCTTAGCAACTCAAGTCATATGGGAGTATGTTAGTATACAGATTGGCAATTAAATTCATTTTTCACTTCACTCACAAACTTGTACGGGAAAGTACTTGTTGTTTACAGGATTCTTATGTTATACTTATTTTGGGGTATATACAAAGCAAATACATAAGGAGTGTATTTTTTTAGGTAATCATTCAAATTTAAGAAGGGGGAGCGTTATGAACTATAACACATTAATAAGAACCAAAAGTAAGTTTTTGTCCTATGCTTTACTATTAAGCATCCTACTACGCTGTATTGTAAATGCTTTTTTTCCGGGATACAAACTGTTATTCCGTTAGGCGTAATGGGCATTGCAATTGTATCAATTTTACTTCTATTAAACCAAAAAATTCCACCTACCATTATGATGTATTTAATGGTTATTTTCATGTTGGGTATTACATTTGCGTTAATGACTTTATGGCCTTGCACTACAAATTTTATGATGGTTTTTATGGCTATGTTTATGGTTGTCATTTACGAAGATATCAAACCAATCATTTTACAGAGCATTATATCTATCTTCTGCTTTGTTTATTTTTACCTGACTTTTCATGAGAAATTAGCCCAAAGCTGGAGCATAGATGCAATGGCAATGTGTATTGTTTACATCATAAGTGGTATGTTCATTTTTGTTTCCCTATGCTATTTAAGCAATAAGCAGTTAAAGCAAATCGAAACTATGAACAAAGAAAATATCCTTGAAAAAGAAAAGGCAGAACAACTTTTACATGAAATTCAAAAGTCTATAATTATTCTGAATCAAACAACGGATGTAATTAAGGATAAAGTAGCTAGTACTACCAATGCAATCAACGAGGTTAGTTCTTCAACTGCTAATGTCAGTGAACAAACTACAGCCGAAGTATCTTTTGCTGAAAAAATCAAATCGTCCGTTAAAACAGGTGTTGAAAAAATACAGGATATTTCTTCGTCAAGTAGCACCATGAGCCAAAATTCAGAGCAAACAACGGAAAGTGTGCAAAAAGGTGGAGAACTTGTTAATCAATTATCCACCAGAATGAATCATCTAAAAACAAAGATGGAGCATATTACAACTTCTATTATTGAACTATATGAACACACAGAAACGATTGGCCATATTTTAGAAACTATGGATGATATTACAGCCCAAACCAGCTTGCTATCTTTAAATGCTTCAATTGAAGCAGCTCGAGCTGGTGAACATGGGAAAGGGTTTGCAGTTGTTGCCACAGAAATCCGTTCTCTCTCTGACAACTCTGCACAGTTTACAGAACAAATTCACGGTATTTTAAATAACATCATGAAAATGACTTTTGATATAAGAAATGAAATTGTGGATAGCCAGCAATCGATGGAAGATTGCACGCAGTACACAACTATTGTCGATAACTCTTTCCAAACAATTTCTACTAACACAAACGAAATATTACAATTGGCAAACCGTATTGAAAGCCAGTCTGGGAATCTTCATAAAGAATATCAGACCACTTATTATGATGTAACCTCAATCAGTGATAATGTTGAAGCAACATCTACATCCATGCAACAAATAACTGAAAGCGTGGCTATATTGCAAGAGAATATCTGTTCTATCATTAAGGGGTATGAAGATATTGTTGCAATTACCCAAGGATTAGTAAATGTAACAAACGAATGTTAAATCAGCATAAGGTGCCCGGCCCATTTTTAGTATACTATTATTAAGAAAGTAAACGCTCCATAGTGAGTATATTGACAACAATAGCAACCGTTTTCTTGTAGACGGTTGCTATTGTTCTGGCACGTCTTGAGGGGCGCGTTTCTAAGGGATGAAATTGTGCAAATATGTTTGCACAATAATAATTGGTGACGGTAAAAAAGTTTGTGAATAGTACTTTTTGCTATTTACGCCCACAATCAGAAATCTTAAGGAGGAAGTTATGCAACGAAATGTACGTATGGAAGATATTTCCGACGGAAAATTATACACAGCCAATGATTTAGTGAAAGCAGACACCGGCAACTGTGAAGGTTGTTCTGCCTGCTGCAAAGGTATGGGAAATTCCATTGTGTTAGACCCATTAGATATCCATCGCCTAACAAATTATTTAGGAAAAACCATGGAAGAATTGTTGACAGGATATGTGGAGCTGAATGTGGTGGATGGCATCATTTTGCCAAATCTTAAAATGTCAGGAAAGGAAGAAGCCTGTAGCTTTTTAAATCAGGAGGGTAGATGCAGTGTTCATCCGGCAAGACCGGGAATTTGTCGCTTGTTCCCTTTGGGAAGATTTTATGAAAACAATACATTTCAGTATTTTTTGCAGGTACATGAATGTCAAAAGAACCGTACAAAAGTAAAAGTGAAAAAGTGGTTAGATACGCCGAACTTAAAAGAGTATGAGAACTACATTAACAAATGGCATTATTTTCAGAAGGATTTACAGAAAATGTTAGAATCCCAGAGCGATGAAATGAGAAAAAAGGTCAGTATGTACATATTACAGGAATTCTATTTGAGACCATATAATACAGAAGTAGCATTTTATGAACAATTTGAAGAACGGCTTACCAAAGCAAAGACGTTATTCCTTGTAACAGTTTAATTGGGGGAAGGACGCTCATAAGTGGGACAAATGCTTCCTTGGAAGGCAGAGGCAACGTGAATGCAAACTAACTGTCAAGGGCGACTAAGACGTTCCAGAAGGCTGTCACGCCTAAGTCGCCCTAGACAGTGGATTTCGCATTTACTGTTATGAAGTGACTTTTGTCAAGAGTAAATTTAAGAAACTTTTTTCTCAACTCTAGACACATTTTTTACCTGACAGCATTAGAAAAGAGCTCTAGTTTAACAGTCCCCGGCAGTTGGCCACTCTGTTATTCGTGGATTGGTTACCTACAGGCTAATGGTCCGCCGACGAGTTCTACGATCTAAAAGCGTGGATCACAG
>JBGVOM010000065.1:0-2067 GCA_045126515.1 Lachnospiraceae bacterium | reverse complement strand
AAAACAGTAAAACAGTGTATTTTTTAAACAGAAAAAAGAGGTAATTTAACTATGAGTACAAAAGTTGTTATAAAAGATGTTATTGGCAGTTATGTATATCTGCGTGAGGCTAGAGAAAACCAAAACGGTGAAAAGGACTACAGTATGCAGATTATTCTACCAAAGAACCATCCACAAGTTGAGCAGATTAAAAAAGCTATTACCGAGGTTGCAAAAGAGCATTTTGGTGAAAAAATAAAACTGTCTATGCTCAAAATCCCACTGCGTGATGGTGATACTGAAAAAGACACTCCAGAATATCAGAATTGCTACTTTTTCAATGCCAAGGCAAAGAAACAGCCACAGATTGTAAACAAGTATAACGAGTTTGCCAGCGAAAAAGATTTAGACGACTATTGCTATAGTGGTGCTACTTTCTGCGTGTCTGTGAATTTTTATGCGTTCGATAAAAACGGTAATCGTGGCGTGAGTGCTGCATTAAATGCGGTAATGTTAAGAAAACAAACCGAGCGTATAGATGGCAGTGTAAATGCTCAGGCAGAGTTTGGAGAATTTGCGGAAAAGCCAGCACAGGGCGGTGATTTCGGTGGACTTGACGATAGCGAATTTGCTGACGATGGTGAGGACATAGATTTTTAGAATTTTGTCATGTGTTTATCCTCATATAAAGAGTTAAAGCGGTGGGGAACTGCCGCTTTTTTCAGAGGGATAAATAAGGAAAACCAATCATGCAACGCAAAGATGTAACTTTAAAAAATATTCATACACTGCCATTAGCCGGAATAGCTTTTTATCGAGTTATGCCATGCACAGCAACAGAGCCATCACAGCACATACTTCTGGAATCAATAGACGCTGAAATGATTTCAATTTTAAACCGTGATAGTGGACCGGATGCAGTGTATAAAGAATACGAGAACGACACTGTTATACGCATTGAGTATGAAAACATTAACGGTGGAATTTATGAAGATGTTTACCTGGCAGAGAGAGATTAAATTATGGAATTAGATAAAAAAATAAAAGTTAAAAAAATATTTGATGTTTTTTCAGATTTCGAAGAAGTAAAAAAGTATTATGGCAAAGAAGTGTACTGTGCAGATTTTATTGAAAATTTTACTAATCTGAAACTTTATACAAATAAATTTGTTTTAAAAAATGTTTTTCCAGAAGAATGTAAACCGTTTCTAGTTGGTGGTCAGCAGTACAGATTTATTCTACCATGTGAATTTGTAGAACAGGAAAAGCAATACAGAGCATTTAACATTGATGAATTTTTAAATCATTTTGATATTGGCGAAGTGATAGTTTTCAGAAGTAAAGCCATGCCAAACATTGTATGCCATGTGCTGTTTGATGGTTACATGGAAACCGACAAAGAAACATTTGTAATTTTAGGACAGCACCGTTATTCACTGAAAGAGTTATTCAGTAGCTATGAATATTGCGATGGTGATAGTGATAATTGGCTTTGTTTTGGAGTAGAAGAATGACTGAAAATAAAAAATTTGAAAACGAGCGCTATTTATATAGGGAAGCAGATGTTTATACACCACATTCCTTTAGAAAACCTAAATTGTATGAAATGGGTTATTTCACTGATAATATGGAAGCATTTGATAATAAGAAAGTACATAAATATGCTTATGTATATGGTGAATTAATTGATTATAACGATAATCGTGAACGCCGGTACTGTAGTAATACTAAATGGTGTGATCCATATGGTGAAGCTGATTATGATGAGAAGAATTATGCTTTCTACATTCCAGAAAGTAGCATACCGAAAGAAAAGCGAAACTGGTACAGAATGCATAGATATAATACACCAACTTATAAAGGGTATTGGGGTACTATGGAGGAAGCGGAGAAAGCTTTTTTTAGTGATGTGGAGGATTTGCCAGTGGAAGAATATTTATATGTGCATGGAGTAGAAGAATGAACGAAACTGAAAAAGAGCATCTGAAAAAAGTCTATACAGCGTATTACTCACAGATTGATTTCACAAAAGATTTCAGCGAGCAGAATATAAAGCATATCGTAAATATTCAGAAACAACCGACTTAT
>JBGVOM010000064.1:0-2114 GCA_045126515.1 Lachnospiraceae bacterium | reverse complement strand
CAAGAGCCAAAAAAATTTTTTTGAAAACCTTAATTTTGGAAAATACACTATGAAAATCTGACAAAATGACAAACCCGTCAAGCCTTGTAATTACTGGGCTTGACGGGTATTTTATACTCAATTTTCTGCAAAAGTCAGGTTATCTCACTGAAACTTAGTTTATACCTTAATTTTGGATTTGTCAAGGTAAATTTTGGATTTTTTAAGTGGAATGTAACGTTTTTTCTCTGATGTTGGTTAGGACGCCCCTAATAAATACAGACGCTTCCCGAGCAGACCCAAACAGCTCGGGAAGCGTCTGTATTTATTAGGGGCTGTGCATGACAAACAGCCATGTGAGAAAACGTTGCATTTCAGCTTATGCGGTTGAGAGAAGAATTTTCCTAATTTATACAAAAAGAAATACTTCCTTCCGCACGTTTTCCAGGTACGGAAAAAATATAATCTCCGTCTTCCAGAACAGTTACCTGAAAGGTGGTTTCATTTTCTTCCCCCGTTCCAAAACGGATGCTATCCGCCAATTTACTCCACACATCTCTGTATTATAAAACCTGATATTATATTTGCCATGTTCATACTTCTCCTAAATAAAACAACCGGAAGTCCCGATTTTTGAATTATAATTTCGACCACAATGTATTACTTCCTTCACTGCGTCTTTATTTCCAAATAGCATATGGTTCTATCTTCTTCTGCAACATCTGAACCATAATATCTGCCGTCATACCATAATTTGAATTCACCATTCGTATATGTAATACAACATTTTGGCAAACATTTTATTTTATCTTTTGAATATGGACTATCATGGTTAATTGGAGACAATGACTCAATTGGTTCAAAAGAAACATCTCATTTCCTTCCATATGCTGAAACAACATTAACGTGACCGAATCGCTAAAAGTTGATACTTAACCTACAACACAGATCATCTGTAAATCATAAGGTTCCTCATCTGCTATTTCTTTGATTGGATGATTCGTGATTTTCGCTCCCATTGCCTTATAAAAAGCAATGGTTTCTTCGGATGAACATGCTGATATGTATAATGCTTTTGCTCCTCTATTAGTAGCTTTTTCTTTACCTAATTCGAACAATTTTCTTCCTATCCCCATTCCTCTATATTCAGCAGATACATGCATCATATCTAATATCATATATTCATTCAGCAATTGTCTTTTTAAGCCAATAAATCCAATTACTTTTTCTTCTTCCAATGCAACATAGGAAATATATTCATCACTACTAATATTATTTGCAATTTGGCGACGCCGTTCCAATGTCCAGTCCTCAATATAAGGCATTTCTACAAGTACATATTCTTCATCTTTTTTTCGATAAACTCTATGAACCTCTTGTCTTCTAGCATATGAATCCAAAGAAGATTCAGAAAAGTTTTTTTCAGATAATAATTCAATTCTAATCAAAATAATTTCTCCATTCTTACTATTAATACTTAAATAATCTTCTCATGATGGCTTACCCATTAAAGCTCTTCCACTGCCTTGTGTGCAAGGTCCGCAATTCTTTCTACCATTCGCTCAATTTCTTCCACGCCGGCACTGTTTTCCTGCGTTGCTGCTGTCACATGCTCAATTGCCCTGTAATTGCCCTGGGTGTTGACATTTACCTGTTCCATTCCCCTTGCCACTTCATCACTTTGCTCTCTAATATTTTCAACCGTCTTGTCCATTTTCAATATCTGGTCCGACATCTGTCTGTTTGAACTTGTAATCACCGCAGTGGAACTTCCTACCTCACGAATGCTCTCCATACCTGCTTCCGTCAGCCTCACACTCTGCTCCATCACACTTACTGCGTTTTCTGTATGTCCCACTGTTTCATTTACAATTTTTCCGATATCCTCAACTGCACCTCTTGTCTGTTCAGCCAGATTCTGAATTTCACTAGCAACCACTGCAAAGCCTTTTCCCTGCTCGCCTGCTCTGGCTGCTTCTATCGACGCATTCAACGCAAGAATATTAGTCTGGTTGGAAATACCTGTAATCACATTGATAATGCCCAATATTTCTTTGGACTCCTCTCCTAATTTCCAAATGATATCCTTACATTCGCTGGTACTTTTATGAATCTGCTCCATACTGCTCGTTGCA